>JAZGFI010000243.1:0-105226 GCA_036479435.1 Planctomycetota bacterium
CTCTTTGACGCCATGGGCTTGGGCGGGAGCGCGCTCAGCGGTCGGCGAAGCCTAAGCAATCATCAACAACTCGACTCCTTGCCGTGATTCTGGCTCCACAACTCTCAGATCACACCGGACACTTACATCGTAAGACCCCAAGCAGGCGGGAAAGCTCCTTGGAATCGAAGCCGTTGCGCACGCTAAGTTGAAGCGATCCGCCAAACTCAATCTTGAAGACTGACCCCGCGCCGCCACCACACAGATCGGTGGCCTTTACTTTCACCGGTAAAAACAGTGAGCCCTTAGAGCTTGGCTTTGGCGTCTTCGGGTTCACTGACAGTCGATTGCGCCAGTAGATCAGCCGCGAGTATCCAACTCCAACCCTCCCGGCGTATGATCTTAGGGACTCGACTTCCGGATCGAAGCCAGCCAACGCCGCCCTCATCTCAACTTCTACGCTCTTCATTGCGATCACTCCTCAGGAACAAAAGAGGAGGTATCTTGTGCTCTGTCAGCGCGACAAAAAGATGGGGTTCACCGGACAGTTACCTACCACCGCGCCGAGTACGCGATCCACATCGAGGCCGATTCGCGGCACTTGGCTGGAAGCGGGATTGAGGTTGCAGGCTTCGCCGAAACTGCTCGTCCCCCTGACGGTGGGATCGATGAGTCGAAGTTCGGCCGGTGAACCTGGGGAGACGAAGTCTGGATAATCATACTCCACCAGCAGCACTTCTTTTAGGGAGTCGCCGGTGGTATCGACAGCCGAAACCAGACCGACCCATACGTCCTGTATGCCCACCCCGGCAAAGTCGACAAGTAACCTCATGTTGTTCCCAGTTTCACCGCTGATCAACCGACCAAACGCACTCGAAAACGTCGTGCTGGGAATAAACGTTCGATCAGCGTAAAAATCACCGATTCCATCACGGTTGATATCTCCGACACCCTCGAAAAAGCCGTAGCTTGAAATGCAACCGTAGGGCCCCGAAAAGGGGGGAACTACACCACTAATGTTGACCAGCAGCGTAAGATTGGAAGTCCATTCATACTGTGAGATCAGTTGGCCCGAAGGCAAAGAGTGGATTCGGAATTCACCACGCCCGCCAAGAGTGTTCAGCACCGTGGCTTCAAAAACTCCGATGTCGGGGATCTGGTCTCCGTCGTGGTCTCCCACGGCCGCGATTGAACACCCATAGGTGCCGTATCCATTCGATAACCTCACCACGCCGGTGGGCGCATTCAGCACCGTTAGCGGGGCTCCCGTCGCGGCCGAAAAGACGGTCACGTTGCCCATGTTTGCAATGAAAAGATCGGCAATAGCAAACTCCGAAAGTCCGTCACCATCGAGGTCGCCAATCCGAACTGCCCCTCGGTCGCCAAGGTCTGAAATAGGCGCGAGTATGGGAGTCAAAGGAGGGAGCGCATAAATCTGGGAGTCAAGGTTGATGGAATAGGCCCAAAAGGAATCGTCACCATTCGTAGACTGGACGCGAAACAAAATGTCGTCACAGCCGTCGAAATCGATATCTCCGAGGGCCACGGGGTGAAATAGCTCCACGACTCCCACGATGGCTGGCATGCTCCAGATGAGTTGTCCACTCAATGCATCGACAATTCGCGATCCAGCCTGAGTTCGTAGCCAAACATCCTGATTGCCGTCGCCATCGACATCACCGACCGGGAGAAAACGTCGGTTGTTGGGCGCGCGCAGGCCAAATATCGGCAAATCGCCAGGCGGCATCGTCACGGTGACGATCGTGGTGCCGGTCGTCGCGGAAAGGATGGTGTAGAGATTGTTACTGGAGTCGTAATAGGCAATGTCGTTGATGCCATCCCCGTCAAGATCACCGGGTATAGCGGCTAAGTGGTCGATAAAAACACCCGCCGTCGTGTGACTCCAAATGGTCGTTTGCGCCCGAACACTGCCCAACAGCCCAACCAACAGCAGTCCGAAAATCGCAGCAGCTTGCAGGAGACTCTTCACGTTGTTGACTTCCTTTTTCATCCGACATCGTGGCATGTCCGTCCCGCCGCCGCAACGATGGAACCTACTACAACTCCAAGGCCATGCCTTGGCTGGCTGAAAACCGGCTGAGGCCGGACAAGGACAAGTCCTCAACGATCCACTGAGCGTACACCGTCGAGCCGGCTAAAGAAACGGGGATGACGCCGCTGTTGACGCTCGCCCAACCTTCAAGCGGGCCGCGAGCTTCGGTGATGCGTGGAGTGATGTGGTCGGCACTTACCAAGAGCGACAGTTGGCAATCACTGGTAGCGCCGATGGCGAGCGGTAACGCTAAGTTGCCCCAGGCCGTGTTGGAGGCTCCGAACACCAAGAAAGCTAGTTGTCCCACGGGCACGCCCGATAGATTCACGGTGACGGTGTCGCCAACTACCACCGCGCCGAGTACGCGATCCACATCGAGGCCAATACGCGGCACTTGGCTGGAAGCGGGATTGAGGTTGCAGGCTTCGCCGAAGGTGGTCGTCCCCCTGACGGTGGGATCGATGAGTTGGAGTTCGGCCGGTCCGCCCGGTGCGATGAAGTCCGGATAGTCATACTGCACCAGCAGCACTTCCTTTAGGGAGTCGCCGTTGGTGTCAACTGCTGAGACCAGACCGATCCACACGTCTGCTCCCGGCCCGGCAGGATCGACGAGTGATCTCATGGCATCCCCAGACTCACCGCAGATCAATGTGCCATCCGCGCTTGTTAGAACCGTGCTGAGTCCTGGCGACTGATCAATGTAGAAATCGTCAATTCCATCACGATTGATGTCTCCGACGCCCTGAAAAACGCCGCGCGCTGTATCGCATCGGTAGGGCCCCGAAAAGGGGGGAACCACACCACTAATGTTGATCGGCGTCGTAAGATTGGACGCCCACTCAAAGTGTGAGATCAATTGGCCCGAGGGCAAAGAATGGATTCGAAACTCGCCAAGCCCGCCAAGAGTGTTCAACACGGTGGCTTCAAAGACTCCAATGTCCGGGATCTGATCGCCGTCGTGGTCGCCGACGGCTGCGATCGAACAACCGTAAGTTCCGTATCCAAGTGACAACCTCACCACACCGGTGGGCGCATTCAACACCGTTAGCGGGGCCCCAGTCGCGGCCGAAAAGACGGTCACGTTGCCCATGTTTGCGATGAAACGATCGGCGATAGCGAATTCCAAAAGTCCATCACCATCGAGGTCACCAATTCGAACTGCCCCTCGGTCGCCCAGGTCTAGGCTAGGCGCGGGACTCAAAGGAGGAAGCGCATAGATTTGGGAGTCGAGGTTGATGGAATAGGCCCAAAAGGAATCGTCGCCGTTCGTTGAATGGACGCGAAACAAAAGGTCGTCGCAGCCGTCGAAATCGATATCTCCGAGGGCCACGGGCTGAAACAGCTCCACGACTCCCACGATGGCTGGCATGCTCCAGATGAGTTGTCCACTCAAAGCATCGACGATCCTCGATCCGGCCTGAGTACGCAGCCAAACGTCTTGACCACCGTCGCCGTCCACATCACCGACCGGAAGAAAACGCCGGCTGCGGGGTGAGACAGTGCCAAATATCGGCATGTCGCCAGGTGGCATCGTCACCGTGACGATCGTAGTGCCAGTCGCCGCGGAAAGGATGGTGTAGAGGTTATTGCTGGCGTCGTAGTACGCGACATCGTTGATGCCATCCCCGTCAAGATCACCCGGTATCGGGGCGAAATTATCGATAAAGACACCCGCCGTCGTGTGACTCCAAATGGTCGTTTGCGCTCGAACACTGCCCAACAGCCCAACCAACAGCAGTCCGAAAATCGCAACAGCTTGTGATAGGTTCTTCATGGTGATCGCTTCCTATTTCAAATCTATGAAAACGCCATTGGAAGGGGCCCGAATCGTTCCGTCAGTCGTCATAACGAAAAGCAAGTACGAACCGGCGGGGCCCAAGTTTTTGGGCGGGGCTTCCACTTTGATAGTGAGGTATCCCGGCTTGGGGGAACCTTCAACGTCATGGCTTAGCTCTAGATAACGTTGATTCGCATCGAAGTGGTGCGTGAGGGTGCCAGCCTTGATGAGCACCACGTGCTCAACAACATGATTGGGCGGTAGGTCCTTGATGGTGAGGCTGAACGACGAAGAAAAGTAGGCGCTTGACGGGGCTGTCGTGATACCAGAGCGAGGCTCAAAGTAGTACGGGGGGTAGTAGATTTCACCCGTGTGGTTCGATTTTGCCAATATGATCGCGAACGCTACCTCTGAGACAGTCGCATTATTTCCCCCAAAAACCAAGACGCTACCATCAGGCAGCAGCATGGAAAGATGATGGTACACCCTTGGGGTCCAGGGGAAGTTCGGGTCCACAACTGGATTCGTGGCGGGGTTGATGGTTTCGTCCGCGACAAGCGCGTTGGGGCTGGGCAAGGCCAAATATCTCGTCGAACCGCTCGCAGTCGCGCTGGTACCTGGGTCGTAAAGTTCTGACAGAAACACCGGCAGCCAAAAACCGTTGGCATCCTGCCCGAAGATCGTCGATTGCATGTTGTCATGTAGGAAGCCATAGGTTATCGGGTTTGTCGCCGATCCTCCGCTCAAAAATACTTCTCGAGTTGGCAAGACCGTGGCGTTGAGAAACACCCGTCGGATGTTCATCGGCGTCTTGTCGTGCCAGTTGCCCCCGCCACCGGCGAAAGAAATTTCTTGGACCCGGTCATGGACTTTGAGGGGGTAGGAGAAAACTTGATTCGAACTGGTCTCGGAAGCCTTGGACCACCCCTCCGACCCACCAAAGATCAACATGCGGTCGAGGCCGCCGTTGGCTGGCAGACAATGCAGAAGAACTGAGGAACCGTAGCCTAGGTCTCGGTACTCGACGGGCGTGGCGGGCACGGGAGGAGTGGTGGTCGCCGGAAGCGGAGGCACGAGTGATGATGAGGAGGGAGCGACATCTTCATCGAGTCTCGGCCCCAGGGTGACGGAGGTGGGCAAACCCGTTTGGCTGTCGAAGCTGAGAAAAAAGGTGTCGCCGGGAAAAGTGGTGAGTTGATTCCTGGGGGCCGCCATGATCGACTGGGCGCCGGACGCGGTGAGGACATCGCCAGCCGCGTTGCCGCTCACGTCGCCCGCCAAAAAGACCCGTCCATCGCTGATCTGAAAACCCCGCGGATAGGTCTCGGGATGAAAAGTGTATCCGGCCGGGCCGGTCAGCGGCGCTAAAACCCCGGCAGAGAACTCCGAAGTATCTTCTTTGAAGATCCTCAATTCAGGCACCGCCGGAAGTGTTCCTACTGATGTTTGGCCACCTATCAACAGGTGCTTGCCGTTGAAGTCTGCGGTGAGTGGAATCAGGCCTGGGTAGTAACGAGGTTCCAAGGCCCCGCCATTCTCATCTACGGTGATGGCGGGGAATTGCCATGCGATTCCCGTATCAATCAGCAAGGGCTCAAAGAGATAGGACTCGATGGGTGCTGCTAAAGGAGCATTAATCAACTGAAACCCGCCACAAACCAACAGCCTCCCGTCGGAGAGGGTTGACATCCCTGAGCAGAAAATATCGCTCGCGAAATTCGGCGTCTGAGTCATCACCGTTAGGACCTGTGGAATGCTAGGGTCGAAGAGATAGGTTTCCAGGGTCGGGTTTTGCACAGGAGGAACGGCAGTCGAAACCGGGGCGTCAAGATTCCAAAGCACGATTTTTCCGCGATGCGAGCCCGAGGTGATCAGCGCGGCATGTCCAAGTTCAGCGTCATAGAGCCCTTGTGGCGGGACATTGAAAAAACTGGTCCAATCGAGGACGGGCCCCCAACTTCCGTGGATCGAAGTAACGTAGGTTGTTGGTGGCGGGACGCCGCCCCAGGTCGGCGGGACGGGTGCTTGCGACCGGAGGACCCCGCTAAAAATCGCGAGGCTGGCGAATAAGATGACTATGGTGCACGGTGCACGGTGCACGGTGCACGGTGCACCGGATTTTGGATCTCAATCATGTTTCTCTCCTAGCTTGAATCGGCTAGGAGCCTACACCCGCGGCAACTGCGGTGTCAACGAACAACTCCAATACCCAGTAATCCCGCAGCTGTCCTCTGACATGATCCCAAAGGGCTGCGTTCGTCAAATCCGGCAGGGCTGCCAGGCTATTCGCTGAAGTACTTGGAGAGGCGGGGGCCGCGTTGTTGGGCGTAGTGGTTGGCTCCCCCGCTTCCGTAGGCCGTTCGCGCGGGACTGCAGAGGCGTTCGTAGACCATCTTGCAGATGGGCTGACCGTGTCGAAGGATGAGGTCGTCGTCGTAGGGGCGAACTTCTAAGACCGCCGGAGTGCCCTTTTCTTCGCCGGAAGTGCCGAAGCCGAAACCCGGATCGAAGAAACCCGCGTAGTGGGCGCGAAACTCACCCGCGGTGGTTTCGTAGGGCAGCATTTCTACGGCGTAACTCATCGGCACGCGCAGGTACTCGAGCGTTGACAAGATGTAGAACTGTCCTTTGAGCAACATCAGTCGTTCGCTGCGGGGGCGCAAGATCGGTTCGAAAAAATCGCTGGGATCGTGGCGGTGCGGCTCATCCAAAATGAGGGGTTCGGGCGCCCGCCTGGCGACGTAGCCGACGACATCTTGGTCGAGGTCGATCGACATGAGGATGCCCTGGTCGATTTCATGGCCAGACATCGACAGCGGCACGCTCGCCTTGTCGTAAAGGAGTGGGGATTCGGCGATAAGTTCTCTCATTGCGGCATCGCCCAAGATTTCGCGTTCGCCGTAAAAAATCGCCTGGTTCAGCGAGACGCCGGCCCGCACACGAATGTCGAAGGACTTTGAGATCACTTCGAGCCACAAGGGTCCTTTGTAGCCCCGCCGGTGTTTTTCGTAACGCGGATTGCCGTCGCTGATCGTTCGGGTTTGCAGATCAATGCGACCCGTACTGCTTTTGTTGTTGGTGTAGGCACCGATGGACGGCGGGAGGTTCAAACCCTCGTTCAATCGAATGAGGTAAACCTGTCCTCGGTCGAGGAACTGAGGTTCGCTCAAATCAACGGGCCGGGCGTAGAAACGATCCAACAGATCGCGAACTCGTTCGCCCCGCAGCGGCAAGATAGAGCCGGGGATTTTGTAGGCCTCGGCCGAAAGGGTCAAATCCAAACTCGCGGGTTGGATCTGCGAAGGCTGAATCGCCTGGTCGCAGGGCACGCATCCCTTTTCGATCAGCGTTTCAATAAACGCAGCCGAAAGTGCTCCACGAACGTTTTCCATCGTTTGACAAATCCACCGCAACGAAAAAAGGGCCGACCATGGGGCCGATACCCCATCGTCGGCACTCAATTCAGTTTTTGTTTAAGGGCTTAGGAACATCCCATCGACGCACCGCAGTTCATGCATTTGTAGCAAGCCCCGCTGCGCACCGTGACGTGTCCGCAAGAATCGCAAAAAGGAGCATCACCCATCATGCTTTGGAAGTAGTCTTCCACCGCCCCGGTCGAAGCATCGGCAAGGCGCCCTTGCGAAACCGGCTTCGCCGGACTCTCTTTTCTGCGCTCAAGATCCACGCCGAGTTGGCGGGCCTGAGATTCAACGTGCGACCGCTCTTCTTTGGCTACGGCATCCGCCTCGACCAGCGGTTCTTCCATCCCGTCCGCGGGCTTGACGTGAATGAAGTCCTGACGGCCCTCATACTCGTAGCCGAGTACCCGGAATATGAAGTCGATGACACTCGTCGCGAACTTGATGTTCGGGTGATTGACGGGCCCCTGCGGCTCAAACCGGGTGAAGGTAAAGACGTTGACGAGTTCGTCCAAGGGCACCCCATGCTGGAGTCCCAAGGAGATCGAAATCGCAAAACAGTTCATCATGCTGCGGAAGGCGGCGCCTTCTTTGTGCATATCGATGAAGATTTCGCCCAGGGTGCCGTCGTCATACTCGCCGGTACGAAGGTAGACTTTTTGCCCGCCAATGGTCGCCTCTAAGGTGAACCCGTGGCGCTTTTTGGGCAAGCGGCGACGACGACGTGCCACCGGAGCTTGGCCATGGTCGCGATTGGCGATCTCAGCCTCCAGCTCGGCAATGCGCTGTTGCGAAGTCTCGAACTCACGTTTCAAGTCAGAGTCGCTGGCCGATGACTTGGTGTCGTTGCCGCCGGCAAGCGGCTGACTGGACTTACTGCCGTCGCGGTACAAAGCCACGGCTTTCAAGCCCAAGCCCCAACTCTCCATGTAGGCCTGGCGCACGTCGTCGACATCAACTTCGTTGGGCATGTTGATGGTCTTGGAGATCGCGCCCGAGATAAAGGGCTGCGTCGCCGCCATCATTTTGATGTGGCCCATGTGATGAATGAAGCGCTTGCCGGTAGCACCACAACGATTGGCGCAGTCAAACACGGCAAGATCGCTATCACGAACGTGCGGGGCGCCCTCAATGGTCATCGTCCCGCAGACGACCCGGTTGACTTCAGCGATCTGCTCGTCGCTGAAACCCAGTTCGTTCAACACCGAAAACCCGGGCTCTTCGAACTTGTCCTTCGGGATCTTCAGCCTGGTGTAAGCCTCTTCGCCAATGACCCAGGGCGACATGGCCGACCCCAGATCAAAGACACCGGGCAGGGCTTCCTCAATCTTGTCGAGGTCCGCTTCGCAAAGGCCTTTGGCCTTCAAAGAACGCCAATTGATGTGAGGGGCGTTATCGAGGCGCTGGGTTCCGATGATGTGATCGCGGATGTCTTTGATCTGCTCTTCGGTGTATTGAAGATTGCGCAAGGCGGGCATGATCGAGTTGTTCATGATCTTGAAGTATCCGCCGCCAGCGAGCTTTTTGAACTTCACCAAGGCGAAGTCAGGCTCGACACCGGTCGTATCACAGTCCATGAGCAAACCGATGGTTCCCGTCGGTGCGAGGACGGTGGCTTGCGCGTTGCGGTAGCCGTGTTTTTCACCGAGAGCGACAGCGCGCTCCCAGTCTTCACGGGCTGCCGCCACCAAATCGCTACCGGCATCGTCCACCGAGATCTCAGCCGCCGCGTCGCGATGCATGCGCATCACTTCGAGCATCGGCTCGCGATTCGCTTCAAAGCCCGCAAAAGGACCGACCTGGGCGGCTAATTCCGCGGAGGTGGCGTAGGCGGTGCCGGTCATGATGGCGGTGATGGCTCCGGCGACGGCGCGGCCCTTATCCGAATCGTAGGGCAAACCTGAAACCATCAGCAATGCGCCGAGGTTGGCGTAGCCAAGGCCGAGGGGGCGAAAATCGTGGCTGTTTTCGGCGATCTGTTTGGTGGGATAGGACGCGAAATCAATGACGATTTCTTGGGCCACGAAGAAGGTGCGACAGGCCTGCCGGAAGCCGGCGATGTCGAAGGTGCCGTCTTCTCCTTGGTACTTGAGCAAGTTGATCGACGCCAAGTTGCAAGCGGTGTCGTCGAGGAACATGTATTCAGAGCAAGGATTCGAGGCGTTGATCCGGCCCGTGTTCTTGCAGGTGTGCCAACGATTGATCGTTGAGTCGTACTGCATTCCGGGATCAGCGCAGCGCCACGCCGACTGGCTGACCTTGTCCATCAGTTCGCGAGCTTTGAAGGTCTCGCCAACTTCATTGGTCGTGCGAAAACGGGTTTCCCACTCGCCGTCGTTGAGCACACGTTCCATGAACTCGTCGGTCACCCGAACCGAGTTGTTGGAGTTTTGACCCGAGACGGTGCGGTAGGCTTCGCCGTTGAAGTCACTGTCATAACCCGCGTTGATGAGGGCCTGAACTTTGTCTTCCTCTTTGGACTTCCAAGTGATGAAGTTCGAAATCTCCGGGTGGTCCATGTCCAGGATCACCATCTTGGCGGCGCGACGCGTGGTGCCGCCGGACTTGGTGGCTCCCGCTGCCTTGTCGAGCACTTCTAAAAAGGACATCAATCCAGAGGACGTCCCGCCGCCCGCCAATAGTTCGCCTTCACCTCGAATCGAGGAGAAGTTGGTCCCGGTGCCGGAGCCGAACTTAAACAGTCGCATCTCGCGCTTCACGGCATCAGCGATGTCTAAAAGATCGTCTTCGATACTTTGAATGAAACAGGCCGACATCTGTGGGTAGGAATAGGAGTCCTTGGTTTCAGCCACCGCGCCCTGGGCCTCGTCCCAATACCAGTTGCCGACGGCTTTGCCCTTGATGCCATGCTGGCGTTCAAGTCCGCAGTTGAACCAAACCGGAGAGTTGAAAGCGCCGCGCTGGGTGACGAGGAGGTAGGTCAGCTCGTCTTCGAAGCTGTCGGCTTCGGATTTATTGACGAAGTAGCCACCCACTTGCTCCCCGTAGGCGCGGATGGAGCGCGCGACCCGACGCACGACCTGACGGACGCTGACTTCGTGACCGGTTTTGGGAACACCCGCCTTACGGAAGTACTTTGAAACGACGATGTCGGTGGCGAGCTGCGAGAATTCGACCGGGACCTCGACGTCATCCATACTAAAGACCACGGAGCCATCCGGGTTTTTGATGGTGCTCCGACGCTGGGTCCACTCGACTTGGTCAAAGGGATCGACTCCGGGCTGACTGAAGCGACGTTCAAAGGTCAATCCAGACTTGCTGCCCCGCCGACTCGACGATTTGGCCATGGACTTGCCTCCTTTTCCCACGCGACCACCGGCCTGCACTCTATCCGCCAAAGCTCCGCTTTTGGCTTTCCCGCTCGCCTTCGCCATCTTCCCCGTTCTCCCTCGTCTTTGGTCGGTGTCTTGGTCCAGATCACCCACCCTAGTTGCCAATTCTTTCGAGCCGCCGAAAAGCGCCGGACAACGAATTTGTTGCCGTCCAAGGCCAAAACAGGAGGGTCCGAAAGATCCGATTTCAGGTGGCCAGGTTTTGGTCCTGCTCACGGCTTTCGGCCCCCTCTTTGGCCCTTCCCGGCTCGGGTTGGGGCCGCAATTTCGGGCCATGACCCCCCGTATCTCGGGGTCGCGACGGCGATCGTACACCAAATGGTGGGGTGATCAAGATTCAACTGAGCGCTTTATACATTTTGTACACGGGGCCGGATCTTGGCCTCAAGCGCAGAGAAGACCGTAGCCCAGACTGGGGACAGATGAGGGCCGATGAGCCAAAAATGAGACTGCCTCAATCTTCGCCATCGGAGTTCCTTTTTCATCCAAAATCCGCCTAAATCAACCCCCGCCTCAGCGTCGCTTGAGATCTTCGGGCGAACAGTCAGGATCGAAGCCGGACCGCCGAAAGGATTGCGATTGATGCCGACTTCTGCTGACGAATTTGATTTGCCCGTGCGCTCCTATGAGATCGACGCCTACCGGCACGTCAATAACGGTGCTTACCTATCTTGGTTTGAAGACGCCCGAGAGCGTTTTCTGCGCGCCGAAGGCCGAGACTACATGTTTTATCCCGAGCACGATCAGGCCTGGATCATGGTGGTCAAACTCGATGTCGACTTTCTGGCTGCGGCCCGGGCGGGTCAAACTCTTCATTGCCGCACTCGGCTCGTCAAGCTGGGTCGATCCAGCGTCGTTTTTCGACAGTCCCTGCGCGACTTAGAAACCGCTAAGGTCTTTTGCCGCGCGCGGGTGATCATGGCTTTTGGCGACGGGGCTGAATCTTCGGTGGCCATCCCCGATGACTTTCGAGAGCACTACGATGTCGATGCCGGTGGCGACCTTTGGCAAAAAGACGAAGGGGGCGAACGCTCGACCTCACCCTCGCCACAAACATGAGTGCCGCGCCCGCTCAGATCGGCAGTTCACGATGCCAAAATAGTCGGCTATTTGCAGCAAAGAGAAACGCAGTTGACTGAGAATTCAAGCTCACCTTTTCAGGTCTTCCGTGAGACCAAGTTCTTTGCGTCCTTAGATGGTCTGCGTTCGTTGGCAATCCTCGCCGTCATTTGGCAGCACGGCTATTCAGGCCACGGCGTGCCCCACAACGTCTTTGGCCGCGGACACCACGGCGTGGGGCTTTTCTTTGCGATCAGCGGGTTTCTCATCACCACGCTTTTGTTGCGAGAACGCGACCGCAACGGCCACATTGACTATCGAGCCTTTTTCACGCGCCGAGCCCTTCGAATCTTCCCGCTGTACTACGCCATCCTCGCCATCTACTTCACGATGGTCACCGTCTTGGACGGTCACCCCGCGCGCACTCAACTTTTTTACGACAACCTCCCCTACCACTTTGTTTATCTCAGCAACTGGTGCCCCACCGGAACCTTCGGTTTCGCCTGGTCTTTGGCAACGGAAGAACAGTTCTACTTGGTGTGGCCGTGGATCTTGATTCTGCTCCCGAAGCGCGCCCCGATTTTCGTCGTCCTCGGTATTTGGGGCCTTAAGCTCTTCCTCTATCGCGAGGTCGCCGCTGGCAACCTCGACGGTTTATGGTTTCCGACGCTTTTTTTCCGCAAGATCTCCGACTCTATTCTCGCGGGGATTTGCCTCGCCTGGTTACTCCATCACCGTCGCAGTTTCGCCATCATCCGCCCCGTCCTCGCCTTCCCCTTGGCACCCTTTGTCTACCTGGGTCTTTGCCTGTGGCTCCTCAACGGCCACTACCATCACGAAGAATGGGGTTACTTGTCGCTCGCGTTTGCTCTTTTCATCGGCAGCGCCATCATCCGCGAAGACCACAGCGCCCGCGCGATCCTCACTTTTCCGGCACTCAGCCGCATCGGCGTGGTCAGCTACGGCATGTACCTAACGCATCAAATTTTCATGAGCGGCATCTCTCGCCTCGCCGACACCCAAATCCCCCAGGCCTCTTTCCTTCGCTTCGCCATCACGACGCTCTTGGCCTTCCTCGCCGCCAGCCTCAGCTACCGCTACTTCGAGACTCCTTTTCTAAACCTCAAGAAGCGTTTTTCACGATAAGTCCCTGGCTAACGCCAGGCGATGGGATCAAGTTTCACCAAAACTCCGTTGGTTCCCCCCCACTTGATGACGCGCCATTCAAGACGCGGGAGGTCACGGACCCAAGCGGCGGAGTCGATCAAGTTACGGGGATAGAGAATCCAAACATTCTCGATTCCCTGGCTTAGGGCCGCCATCTCTTTGCGAGCACCGTCGAAACTCTCGCGGTCTTTTACGCCGGGAATAATCGGAGCGTGGGTGTAGAAGCGGTCGGCGGAGAGCGGGCCGGGCATCAGTAGGAGGTCTTTTGAGCCCACGATCTCATTGATGTCGTCTCCGCGCCTTTGAAAAACGTCGGTCGCGTAACTAGCGTGCGAGTCGATGCCCGCTACCGTTCCGGTCGCGACCACCGAAAAAGTGACGGCCGTCGCCACCATCCCCTTGATCACCGCCGCCTGCGACGACCAACGCGATAAGGCCTGAGCAAGACCTGCCGCCAAAAAATCGATCCCGATGACGACCAGGCATGAGATCCCCGCGACGGCGGGCAGACTCCAAAAGTCATGCATCGCCGCGTGACCAGGAAAGGCGACGTTGGGAAACATGCCAGAGATGAACCCGAAACACGCGATACGCTCAAAGACGGCCTCGCGACCTTGCTTCCAAAGGCGCCACAGGGCCACCGCCAATCCCACGAGCATGAGGCACAAAGGCAGAGCCCCGAATCCGCGCCACAAAAACGTCCCCACTCCGGTCAGATACACCGACAGCTCTGGCCGAGGATCGCCGCGCGTAAAGAGCTTCAAAAAGGCTGAGGACAAGTTAGCATCCATCGCCAGGTGATGGCTCAACCAAAACAGCCAGCCCATTTGTGCCAGTAAAGCAAGACCAAGCGGCAGCCCCACCAAGGTGCCAACACGCAACAAGCTGCGCCGTCGATTCGATGCAAACAACAGTTCGAAACTGGCGCCGAGAAAAATCCCGTAGGAAAACCATCCCAGGCTTCCCGCAAGGAACGAGGCGCAAAAAAGGTGGACGCCCGAGCTAAGCCTCGGCTTGCGGTCATGCCGAAACCAAGCCCACAAGACCCAGGCAATCGCCGCCGCCGACATCGGCGTGGGTTCGACCATGTTCAGATAGTGAATGACTATTGGGAAGCTAGGAATGATCAAGACGACGCCAGCTCGACGCCAAGGACCCCAGCGACCCGCGGGAATCGCCAAGAAGGAAAAGACCACCAAGGCGATGAGAAAGCCAAGGAAGGGCAATCGCAAGGCGCCAACATCGGTCCCGAAAAAGTGAAAAGAAGCGTAGGTGATGGCGTAAGGCAAAAGCGTGTGATGAACGTTCGGCCACAGAAAGTCCGGGTCCGTGTCACTCCACAACAAAGTTGGAAGCCCGCCTGTCGCCCAAAACCCTCGGTTCTCGTAAAACTGCGCGGCGTATCCGTAGTACGCGCCACCGTTTGTGCCGTCAAAACTCGCATCCCAAGGCTCATCGATCCAAGACCAATGGAGACAAAGCACAAAGATGAGGCCCGAGAACGCCAACCAGGGCAACATGCGACGCATGGAAGCTAAGTTAACTGGGGGCACTATCACTCTCCGATCGAAGGCAGATCATAGCATTCGCTGGCCTCGACCACCCCTTGATCGCGAACGACAGATGCACGACTTTCGCCGCCAAGCCCTCGACGGCGCCCGAACACAAGACGGCCCTTGGCGAGCGCGCCAAGGGCCGTAACTGTTTGCGAATCGGAAGCGAGTGTCGCTTAGAGCAGATCACTCACGATGGCTTTTTCTTCTTTGAGTTCGGCCACCGAAATCATGAGCTTCCCTTGGGCAAACTCTGAGAGTTCGAGGTCGCCGACGATTGAGTAGCCGCCCTTGCCGTCGCAACGGACGGGGAAGCCGCAAATGAGGCCTTCGGGGACGCCGTAACTGCCATCGCTTTCAACCGCCATGCTGACCGCGACGCCGTCGGTGCCAAACTCCCAATCGCGCATGTGATCCAAGGCGGCGTTGGCGGCGCTGGCGGCAGAAGAAAGGCCGCGGGCGTTGATGATTGCCGCCCCGCGCTTTTGCACGGTGCTAATGAAATCACCTTCGAGCCAAGAGCGCCCGCCGCAAGCGTCGGTGGCGGATTGACCCGCAACGCTGGCGTTTTCGAAATCGGGATACTGCGTGGCGGAGTGGTTACCGAAGATGGTGACGCCGGCAACTTCGCTGACCATCTTACCCGCCTTGTTGGCGAGCTGGGCCATGGCGCGGTTGTGGTCGAGGCGCGTCATCGCCGTGAACGCCGACTTCGGCAAGTCTGGCGCGTGGTGCATGGCAATCAAGCAGTTGGTGTTGCAGGGGTTGCCGACCACGACGACGCGGACGTCGCGCGCAGCGTGATCGTTGAGCGCCTTGCCCTGACCCGTGAAGATCGGGCCGTTATCGAGAATGAGGTCTTTGCGTTCCATGCCCTTGCTACGCGGCTTCGAGCCGACCAAGAACGCGCGATGAGTACCCTTGAAAGCCACGTTGGGGTCATCGGAAGTTTCGACACCTGCGAGCAAGGGGAAGGCGCAGTCATCGAGCTCCATCACGACGCCTTCGAGCGCCTTCATGGCCGGCGTGATCTCAAGCAGTTGCAAGATGACGGGTTGGTCCGCGCCAAAGACGGCACCGGAAGCGATTCGAAACAAAAGGCTGTAGCCGATTTGACCGGCACCGCCGGTTATCGCCACGCGCAAAGGGGTCTTCATTGCGTACTCCTTACTCAACCCGGCTGATGCCGCCAGGTCCTAGATGATGCCAAATTTAGTCCGTCTGGACGCGCGCCAAGCGCGCCAAGATTTGTCCTAAGTCCACTTGAGCTCCTTCTTCGCCATCGAGGGTTTCAACCACGGCGTCAAAGGGGGCTTTTAGTTCGTGTTCCATCTTCATCGCCTCAACGATCAAGACGGTGTCGCCTTCTTTCAGGGTATCGCCGACCGAGACTGCCACCTTGACGATCTTGCCGGTCATCGGCGCCTTGATGTCGGCATGACTGGCGTCGTTGACGGCGGCCTCGACCGCGCTGGCCTCGACTCGGTCGAAGCGGTAATGACGTCCGCCCGTGGCTAAATAAACGCTGGAGCCTAAACGGTGCCAAAACACTCGGGTGCTGCGGCCGTCCTTGCGCAGAAGTAGTTCTCCCGCGGAATCGACCAATTTCTCGAGACTTTGTTCGAGATCGTTCCATTCAACCGTCAAGGCATGATCAGCGACGAGGCTTTCGAATCGCAGCTCGGTAGGCAAGTCGTCATGGATACCGCTTTTGACCCGAGCCAGTCGCAAAGTCTTTTTACTCATCAGTCGGCTTTTCCCTGTAAGGCCCGCCAGGGGCCTTCGCGATCAAAAGGCGAGTAGACGTCGGCATCGGCACTCATGGATGCCTCCGAGCCCTCACCGGATCTCGTTGCGCGCTTTCCAAAGGCACAAGCTGCGGCCGCATAGAGCAAGGCTTTGTCGTTGGGGTCGTCGAAAAAACCGTCCTCGGCAATCCAACCCTCAAGACTATCAATCGCAAACTTTGCCTTGGCAAATCGCTCATCCTCTAAGACTCGAACGAGAAAGCCTGAGTTGGTGGTGATGCCGAGCAAAGCGAGATCGCCAAAGGCGCGCAACAAGCGGCGGCGCGCCGAGTCACGATCGGGCCCCCAAGCGATGAGCTTCGCAATCATGGGGTCGTAGTCGACACCCACTTCACCCTCACCTTCAAGAGCGCCGTCATAACGAATACCCGGGCCTTCCGGCCGGTGTACTGCCAAGACCGGGCCCGGCGTCGGCAAGAATCCGGCCTCCGGATCTTCGGCGTAGATGCGGGCTTCGATGGCGTGGCCACGGGGCTTGGCGTCGCGAAGGGACTGAGGTATCCCGTTTCCTTCGGCGACCGCGATTTGGGCCGCCACAAGGTCGACGCCGTAGACCATCTCGGTCACCGGATGCTCGACCTGCAAACGAGTGTTCATTTCGAGAAAATAGTGTTCGCCCTTGGGGCCCAGCAGGAACTCGACGGTTCCGGCGCCGGCGTACTTGAGGGATTTTGTGAGCGACAAAGCCGAAGCTTCCATGCGCTCCCGAATCGCCTCGTCGACGACGGGAGATGGACACTCCTCTATCACTTTTTGGTGGCGGCGCTGCAAGCTGCACTCGCGTTCACCCAAAGCCACCGCGTCGCCTTGACCGTCGCCGAAGACTTGAATCTCGATGTGGCGGGCGGGCCGCACGAGTTTCTCGACGATGAGCGTGTCGTTATCAAAAGCCGCCTTCGCGATGCGGCGGGCGGCTTGGCTTTTCTCTTTCATCTCGTCGGCCGCGTGCACCTCAACCATGCCCTTGCCGCCGCCGCCGGCCGAAGGCTTCAGCAGTACCGGATAACCGATCTTAGTCCCGGCGGCGGCGAGGTCGTCGTCAGCGACTTCCGCCAAGCCCGGTACCGTGAGCACGCCCGCGGCTTCGGCAATCTTGCGAGCGCGAGCCTTGTCACCAAGTTCAAACATCGGGGCTTGCGAAGGTCCAATGAAAACTAAGCCCGCTTCTTCGCAAGCCCCGACGAACTTGGGATTCTCGGCCAAAAATCCGTAGCCGGGATGAATCGCGTCGGCGCCGGTGGCGCGCGCCGCCTCGATGATCTTGTCGATGGATAGGTAACTCTCATTCGCTGGCGCGGGCCCAATGCACCGCGACTCGTCCGCGACCCTGCGGTGGAGGGCCTCCGCATCGGCTTCGCTGTAGACGGCCACGATGGCAATTCCCAACTCTCGAAGAGTCCGAGCGATACGCACGGCAATCTCGCCGCGATTCGCGATCAAGACCTTGTTGATTCGTCGCCTCACGGCTTTTTGCCCTTTCGCTCGTCATTCAGTGGCACCCACGACGCGAGTCGCTTGTCCAAAAATGCCGCCATTCCCTCTTGCCCCTCTTCAGAGCCGCGCATCTTGGCGATCCAAGTTGCCGTCTGGTCGGCCGCGGCCTCAATTCCCAGTCCAGAAACTTCAGCGATGAGGCGTTTTGCTTCACGCGAAGCTATCGGACCGGCACGCAAGAACTCCTTAGCGAAAGCCAAAGCCTCATCTTCGAGTTGTTCGACGGGGACTGACTTTTGGGCCAAGCCGATGCGTGCGGCCTCCGTCCCGTCGAAGATTTCGCCGGAACAAAAGTAACGCCGGGCGTGAACTTCGCCGACCTTGCGCAGCACGAAGGGTGAAATGACCGATGGGATAATACCTAGTCTTACTTCGGTGAACCCAATCTTGGCGTCATCGGCCACGAAGCCGAAGTCCGCCGCCGCCAAAAGGCCCGCGCCCCCACCGAGAGCCGCTCCCTGCACCAAAGCCAACACTGGTACCGGACACTCGGCGATCGATGCAAACATCGCCGCCATTTGAAGCGCGCTTTGTTTGTTGGCGTCAAAACTGAGTTTGGCGCTGGCCTTCATCCAGTTGAGATCGGCACCCGCCGAGAAGCTCTTTCCCTCGCCACGCAAGATGACCAGTCGCAAGCTCTCTTCCATGGCATCTTGGTTGAAGCAGCGGTGTAGCTCGTCGATAACTTCGGCGTTGAAGGCATTGCGAACTTCGGGACGCTGTAGCGTCACATGCAAAATGTCGAAGTCGTCGCGAATGAGCTCGATGGTCTGATAACTGCCGGCCATTGTCTGTTCCTTGCCTTTGTTGCCCTTGTCTTGGGTGGCTTACATGCGAAACACGGCGAATTGGGAGTCTTCCACCGGCGCATTGAGGGCGGCCGAAATGGAAAGCCCAAGAACCGTTCGTGTGTCTGCGGGGTCAATGACACCGTCGTCCCAAAGACGGGCGGTGCTGTAGTAGGGGTGCCCTTCAGTTTCGTACTTTTCCAAGATCGGAGCGCGCATAGCCTCTTCGTCCGCCGCCGACATGGTTTCGCCGCGGCGCTCGAGTTGATCTTTTTTGACCGTCGTTAGGACGCCAGCCGCCTGTTCGCCGCCCATGACGGAGATACGCGCATTGGGCCACATGAACAAAAAGCGCGGGTCGTAGGCGCGGCCGCACATGCCGTAGTTACCGGCACCGAAAGAACCGCCGATGATGACGGTGAATTTGGGAACGCCCACCGTCGCCACGGCTTGAACGAGCTTGGCGCCGTCGCGGGCGATCCCGCCGTTTTCGTAGCGTTTGCCGACCATGAAACCAGTGATGTTCTGCAAGAACACCAGCGGGATTTTACGTTGACCACAAAGCTGGACGAAGTGGGCCCCTTTCAGCGAGGACTCCGAAAACAGTACGCCGTTGTTGGCGATGATGCCTACCGGATAGCCCATCAGATGAGCAAAGCCGCAGACTAGAGTATTGCCGTACTCGCGTTTGAACTCGTGGAATCGACTTCCGTCGACTAAGCGAGCGATCACTTCGCGAACGTCGTAGGGCTTGCGCGTGTCGGCGGAGACCACGCCGTAGATTTCCTCGGCCGGAAAGATCGGGGCTTCCGGGGTTTCGAGGGCGAGATCGACCCGCTTTTTGACGTTGAGATTCGCCACGATATCGCGGGCGATCTGAAGCGCGTGATGGTCATTCTCGGCGAGGTGATCCGTCACGCCGGAAATCTTGCAGTGGACTTCAGCGCCGCCGAGTTCTTCAGCGCTGACAACTTCGCCGGTTGCGGCCTTGACGAGGGGCGGGCCCGCCAAGAAAATCGTGCCGTTGCCGCGAACGATGACGCTCTCGTCGGACATGGCTGGCACATAGGCCCCGCCGGCGGTGCAAGAGCCCATGACCACGGCGACCTGAGGGATCTTAGCGGCCGACATCCGCGCTTGATTGAAGAAGATGCGGCCGAAGTGTTCACGGTCGGGGAAAACTTCATCTTGGAGAGGCAAAAACGCGCCCCCCGAGTCCACGAGGTAGACACAGGGAAGGCGGTTTTCGAGCGCGATATTTTGCGCTCGAATGTGTTTCTTGACGGTCAGCGGAAAGTAAGTGCCGCCTTTTACCGTCGCGTCGTTGGCCACGATCATGCACTCAATGCCGCTGATCCGACCGACTCCCGTGACCAAGCTCGCGGAAGGTACGGGAGAGTCATAAACCCCGTGGGCCGCCAATGTCGACAATTCCAAAAAGGGAGTATCGGGGTCCAGCAAGGCCTCGATGCGATCGCGTACAAAGAGCTTTCCGCGCGACTCGTGGAGCTCTCGGGATCGTTTCGAGCCGCCACCTTGGACCGCCGTGACCTGGTCCCTAAGGTCCGCAACGGCCGCCGACATCGATTCGAAGTTAGCGCGGAACTCCTCGCTTTCGGGGCGAATCTGGCTCTTCAAGACGCTCATGAGGGCTCCGCAACGGTGGTGGTGATCCAAGTGAGAGCGCAAGGCCCTCCAGAGGTGGCCGACGACGGAATGTGGCGACCGACCTCCCCCTGGACGCGGATTCTATCGACCACAAGGCCTGACCTTCAAATGACCTGGGGTCATTCCAGCGAGATCCGGCGAGCGTTGATCGAAAAGGGATTTCGCGTAGACTATGGTCACGGTTGGGGTGTTTGATTCGCCTCTCGCCGAGGTCTGCGGCCTCTCGATGGAGAAATTTCTAGTCTGTTTGGCCTGGGGAGGCCGACAAAGGACAAGATCTGGTGTCCGCGACAATAAGCTCGCTCTTCGCAGAGTCCCGAAGGCCCAATTCGGCCCGAAGATACTGCCGAATACGAGTTTACGGCGATTTTCTGAAGCGATCTGACACCGGGGAACGGGTTCGATCCGCGTGTGCGGAACGTCAACCCGACGACAAACACGGACGGCCGCCGCCACCAAGGCCGGCGAGGGCTGAGCTGATACGCGATCATCGCGAGAGTTCGCCCCGGCAGTGCAGCGGCCCAAACTCGGTACGCAACCCGCTCTGAATGCGGAGAGGTACCCAGAGGAAAACGGCATCCAATGCCGAATAGGAACACCAAAACAACATGGAATTCAACGAGCTCGAGCTCAGCGAGCCGATGCGCGCTAGTTTGGCGCGACAAGGCTTCATTACGGCCACTCCCATTCAAGAAAAGGCCCTTCCCTTCCTCCTAAGAGGACGGGACATCGTCGGAAAAGCCGAAACTGGCTCCGGCAAGACCCTCGCATTTGGCCTGCCTTTGATCGAAAAAGTGGAAGCAGGTCGGGTCAGCATCCAAGCCCTCGTCATCTTGCCTACGCGAGAATTGGCGCAACAAGTTGCGCTGGATCTCGAAGAACTGGGCAAAGAAAAGGGCGTCAAAGTCGCTCTCGTCACCGGTGGCGTCCACATCCGAACCCAGCGCATGCGCATCCCCGGCCGCCAGGTCGTGGTCGGTACCCCCGGACGCCTCCTCGACCTGCTGGAAGATCGCTTTTTGCCGATCGAGTGGGTTGAGTACTTCGTGCTTGACGAGTTCGACCGATTGCTCGACATGGGCTTTTTGGACGACATCAAAAGGATCGTCAAACGCCTGCCGCGCGAACGCCAAACCGCGCTCTTCAGCGCAACCGCGCCCGAAGAAATCATGAAACACGCGCACGGACTTCTGCGCGATCCAGCCCAAGTCGAGACGAGTTCGGGAACCGTTACCGCCGCGAATGCCGAGCAGCGCGCCATCCGCACCAAAAGCGTCCACAAGATCGCGGTGCTTGAGAAACTGCTCGAGGAATGCCGCGATCTCGACGAGTCCGTCATCGTTTTTTGCAACACCAAACGCATGGTGAGGCAGCTCGATCGCGAACTATGGGGACGCGACTTTTCGGTTGCCGCGATCTCTGGAGATTACGAACAGTCGACCCGCTTTAAGGTCATCGAACGCTTCCGCAATCTCGAGGTGAAGATCTTAGTGGCGACGGATGTCGCCGCCCGTGGGCTCGACATCGACCATGTCGGCCACGTCATCAACTTCGATGTGCCCTTCGAGGTTGAAGACTACGTCCACCGCATCGGCCGCACGGCACGCGCGGGGCGAGATGGCATGGTCACGACTTTGGTTGGCGATCAGGACTATCAAGCCTTCAAGCGCGTGGTTCATGAGATCGATCAGGACATTGAGATGATCAAGGAACCGGGACGCGGAGCCAAGCGTCGTGCGGTTTCGAAGTCCGCGTTCAACACGAAGAAGGTGGCGGAAAAAGATGCCGACGGCGGCGCAGCTCAGGTCGCCGAAAATCCTCAAGACACGGCATTCGGGTTCGGCCTCGATCCTGCTGGGGCGACGGATGCCAGGCCCGCGCCAAAGTCCGCGGCCAAGGAAGGCACAAAGAAGGTAGCCGCACCGGCTCCGGTCAGACAGCGCAGCGAAGCCATCTACGCCGATGAGTTCGATGACGAGCAAGATGATCGGCCCGACTTTGGTGAAGGTGAACGCTCACCTTCGCCCCGACGTTCACGCGGTGCTGGCCGCGAGCGCGGGCGACAAGATAAAGGTCCCAGGCAAGAGGGGGCTCGGGACGAGAGTCGCCAAGAACGTCCACGCCGCCCGCGTTCATCTGAGGACGAACGCAACGAAGAGTCTCCCCGCTCGCGCCGTGGCTCGCGGCCAAACGAGGAGCGAGGCCACAGTGACGAGAGACCAAGGCGCACTTCCGGTAGCAATTCGCCCACCGAAGAAAGCCGCGATTCCCGTCGAGGTCGTAGCCGTGGTGGCCGCGGGCGTGGTCGTGATCGCACGAATGATGGCGACCGGGATCAAACAGGAAGTCGCGACGAGAGCCGCAGTCGCAGCAACGAAGGTAGCGGTCGAGGCCGCAATCGAGATCAACGGCAAGATCGTGATCAACAACGCGACCAAGACCAAGACCGTGGCCGCAATCGAGATCAAAATCGAGATCAAAATCGAGATCAAAATCGAGATCAAAATCGAGATCAAAATCGAGATCAAAATCGAGACCAGGATCGCAACCGCGACCAAAAAAGGGACCGAGGGCCGTCCAGAGATCGCCAACAGAATCAGGGCACCCAGAGTTCCCGCGATTCTGAACGCAAAGAGAACAGCGAAGATCACGACAGCTCGCGCGGACGTAACCGCAGCGGACGCCGCAGCCGCCACGACCATCAACGATGGGAAGAAGAACAACTCAAAAAGCCTACCGGCATGATCACTGACGACCGAGACGGTCTCGATGAGATCTCTAGGTCGGAAGGTTCACAGGGATCAGCATCGCGTCGCCGCCGGGGCCGCGGACGAGGCCGCGGGCGCACTAGCTAACCGCAGCGAAGGATCGAACGATTCCAGATCATGAAGTGGCGAAGATAGTCGCCACCATGATCATGGTCATTCTGCTGGCGATCTCGTCTGGAATTAAGGTGGGCTCCTTGGTGGGAACTTAGTCCGGCCAAGGTCCCTCTCCCGCTAAGCCGCGAGAAGTCACTCCGGCTTCCTGTCGTGTCCTCTCTTCAGCTTGAGAGTGTCTCCAATCCAGGGCACTTTTGCTTTCGCCTCGTCAGGGCAACGAGGCCTTATCTTGCTTTGCTACCGATACTTACAACAGATTTAGTGCGAGTGGCGCGCGGGATGCGTAAGGATGCTTAGGCCGCACCCAAAAAGGTCGGTCAACCGTCTTTTCGCTTAGGAGAAACCACCATGAGCATCAAATTGATCTTTAGCGGCGCCTTGATGGTACTGGCCCTCGCGGCTCTTGCGCCCTCGCTTAGTGCGCAACACTTGGACGTCCACTTTGGCGGCGATGGCGGCGGCTTCGGCATCAGCATTGGAAGCGACCATAGCTACTACGACGGCGGCCACCGTTATCATCGAAGTTACCATCGAAGCAGCCATCGCTACCAACGTCACTACGGCCATCGCAGTTACCGCCGCAGTTACCAACGCGGCTACGGCCAGCGCAGCTACCGTCGTAGTTACCAACGCGGCTACAGGAACTACCGCCGCAGCTACCGTTCTTCATACCGCAGCGGTTGCCGTTACTAATTCACGAAGCTGAGGCAAAGTGGGCGGGCGCGACCTCGCGCTCGCCTCAAAAAAAACAGCGCCAGCGCTCTTCATCATCGAAGGACGCTGGCGCGGCTTATTTGGGTTCGTTCTCGGTTTAAGAACGCGGCATGAGCGTGACGTGGTGAATCTTTTTGGTTTCGGCGTTAGCGAACCAAAACTCCCGTTTTCCGGTGAAAGCGATGCCGGTCGGGCGTCCTTCGAGTTCGTAGGACATCAATTCAGTACCGGTGTTGGGATCGACGAGACGAACCAATTGGTTGTCCGAGTCGGTGTACCACAGACGGCGGTGATCGTACCCGAGGCCGAGGATGTTCTTTTCGACCGGGTGGGTCTTCAAGATGGTGCCGTCTTCGACGCGGATGCGGCGAAGCTGCGAGTCACCATGGACCGTGATCCACAGGTCGTGACCGTCGTAGCAGATGCCCGCGAACTTGCCTTCACCGAGGTCGCAAGCCAAGGCCATGACGATCGTGCCGTTTTCCGGGTCGATCTGGGACACGGTCTTGGTGCGGTTGTCAGCCTGCCAAAGGTGCTTCCCGTCCCAGGCGCAACCCGCGACTTCCCCATCGAAAGGAATCGTCAGCAGCACGTTGCCGTTTTCGGGATTGATCTTGCTGATGCGCTTTTCTTCGTCATCAGAGCACCAAAGAGTCTTTTCTTCGCGATCCCAGCTGAGTCCGAAAGGCGAGACGCCTGGCGCGTCAATGGTGTGATTGATGCGAAAGCGATTGATCGTCGCGGTTTGTTCCATGAATTAGATATCCGTTTGAGTTAGCGCGATCGTGCGCGATCGCGGGGGTCTGGTTCGCCCGCTCTGCCGTTTATCGGATTAGCGGAGGGTTATGGCCGGCGGTGCGTTTGTCGGAAGTCCCGAAGCAATAAGTACTTCCGAACCCATACCAGACCGTGGCGGTCGGCATTGTAGCAATCCCATTTCCTGGCCCAAGACTAGGAACTAGAAGGCTTTAAGCTCGTTCCCAACGACTGAGCCAGATTCAGGGCTCAGCTCGATCCTCCACAACGAAGCTGGATCTAGGGCTCAGCTCGGTCTTTCAAAAACAGGTAAAAAAGCCGCCCTTCGTGCTTCGTGTAGCCCGCCAGGGTTTCGGCCTTCGGTCCGGTGCCCATGAAAATGTCGCAGCGACCGGCGGATCGAATCGCGCCTCCGGTGTCTTGGTCGCAAACCAAAGACACAAAGGGCTCGAAACTCATCTTGCCCGCGCGATCCATGCGAGGCGCGGTGGTCGACACCGCGCAGGGCGCTCCGCGCGGGAAAATGGCCTTGTCGGTGGCGATGCTGTGAAAAGGCGTGACCGCAGCGCCCAGACTGCCGAAGGGGCCGCCCGGCGGGTACTCGGCGAAGAATACAAAGCTCTCGTTGCGATGCAGGTATCCCTCTATCTCCCCCGGATGAGCGTCGAAATAGCGCCGGATCGCCGTCAAAGAGAGTTCTTCCTCGTCGATCTTTTGGTCTTTGACGAGTTCTTTGCCGAGACTCGTGTACTCGCGGTCGGTTTTCCCGGCGTAGCCCAAGTAAAGCTCGCCACCCCGCGGCAGCTCGATCTTCGCCGAACCCTGAACGTGCACGATGAACACTTCGAGCGGGCTTTTCAGATAGACCAACTCAAGGCGTTTGCCCTTCAAAAGCCCGCCGTTCTCGATCTCCGCCCGGCTGGGGTAGCTCACGATCTGTTCGCCTACCCGCTGCCCTCGAGGCCTGCCATCGGCATCTTTCACGAGATCGTCGGGGAGCGCGTAAATGGGATGCTGGTAGGGGCCCTGAGCCGTTCTCGATCCCTGAAAAATCGGCTGGCAGTAACCCGTAAACAAGACATCGCCGCTGCCGTCCCAACCGACAGAGCGGTAAACATCGAAATCCTTGATGGCGAATCCCGAGAACTCCTGGGGAGATTGAGTGCGGGTCAGCAACTCCTTCAGGCCTGTCAAGCTCGCCACGACGCGGGCGTGCGTGAAGTCCTCGAAGGGATACCACTGCTGGCTGGAAGGTTTTGAGAAGAACTTAAGGCTCTCCTCGATCGCGGCTAGGGCCCCTTTACGATCCTGATACATCTCGCGGAAATCGGGGTAGTCCGCCAAGTCCGTCACTAGCTCCAAAGCACTTTGGCCCGGAGCTAAGGCCCGGCTGTAGTCAGGCTTCTCTTCTTTTTTTCGCTGGGTCGCGCAGGACACGAAGGCCAAAGAAAGAGCGATCAATGACAGGCCAATTCCTCGGCATAAACTCATGGCATTCCCCCAACCGCAGCACACGGCTTCGTCATCATAGCTTTTGCAGTGACGACTTGTGCTGGTACGGCTTGGGGCCGTCGGAACTGAGCCGTAGCATGGCGTCATCAAGTCCCTTTCCATTTGAGGCCCCCATGCCCACAAAGCCCTTTCTTGAAGAACTCTCCGAGCGCCCCATGGTGATCGATGGGGCCATGGGTACACGCCTTTACGAATCGGGCTACTTCATCAACCACAGCTTCGATGAAGCGAACCTCCGCAAGCCCGAATCCGTTTTGGCTTGCCATCGAGACTACGCGAGCGCAGGCGCCGACGTCCTTGAGACGAATACCTTTAGCGCGAATCGCTTTTTGTTGGCGCGCTACGGAATCGCCGATGAAGCCACCGAAATCAACCGAGCGGGCGTAGCCTTGGCCCGGGAGGCAGCTCAAGACAATTGCTACGTCTCGGGCTCCGTAGGTCCGACCGGAGAGGGTCTGGCCTGGCTGTCCGCCAATAAGCAGCAAGAAATCCGCGCGGCTTTTGATGAGCAGGTTGCAGCCCTCGTCGAATCCGGCGTCGACCTCATCGTGCTCGAGACTTTTTACAACTTGGACGAGATGCGCTTGGCCTTGGAATCGGTTCGCGCCCATTTCAAAGGGGCGGTTGTCGCCCAAATGTCTTTTCTTGAAACCAAAACTCTCCGCGATGGCACGCCACCGCCGGCGGTCGCGGGTCAGTTGATCGAATGGGGAGCCGACGTCGTAGGCGTCAATTGCGCCCAGGGCCCCGCAATCGTTTTTGACGTCGCCGTCGAAATGGTCGGCCTCGGTGCCCCGGTCAGCGCCCAACCCAACGCCGGTCTCCCCCGCCGCCTCGACGAGCGCACCATCTACATGTCGACGCCGGAATATTTCGGAGTCTTCGCGAAGCGCTTTTACAAAGCCGGCGTGCGCTTGGTCGGCGGCTGTTGCGGCACCGGTCCCGAACACATCGAGCGCATCCGCGATGCTTGCCAGATGATGGGTGGCCGGCGCAGCAGCAGCCGAAGCTCCCAAACTCGAATCGAAATCAAGATGGAGACGCCCAACCAGGTCGATCCCATCCCGCTCGAAGAAAAGTCAAAACTTGGCGCCAAAGTCCACCGCGTCTGGAAAGAACGCATCGACCCCAAAGGTCCGCGCAAAGCCGTCACCGGACCCGACAACTTTGTCGTCAGTGTCGAAGTCAACCCCCACCCCGGACTGTCGACCGCAAAGGCCGTCGCCGGCGCGAAGCTCTTGCGCGACGCGGGCGTCGACGTCATTAACATCGCGGATGGACCTCGCGCCGTAGTCCGCATGGCCAACTGGGCTTTAGGACTGACCGTGCAACGCGAACTCGACATGGAGTTCATCTTGCACGTCTGCTGCCGCGATCGAAACCTTTTGGGTCTGCAAGCTGACTTGCTCGGCGCCCACGTCATGGGCATTCGCAACCTCGTGATTATCACCGGAGACCCGCCCAAGATGGGCGACTACCCCAAGGCCACGGCCGTCTTTGACCTCGACTCGGTGGAGCTGCTCAAACTTGTCGACTCCCTCAATCGCGGCTTCGACCCCACGGGCAAGGCCTTCGATGAAACGACCGCGTTCTTTTCGTCTTGCGGCGCCGAACCGGGCTCGCTTGACTACGACCGCGAGCTCGAGCGGCTCGCAAAAAAGATCGCCAACGGCGCAGAGATGATCATGACGCAGCCGGTCTACGACCCCGCAATCCTCGAGCGTTTTCTCAACGACACGCGGAGCTTCGAGGTGCCGGTCTTGGTAGGAATCTTGCCTCTCGCCAGCCCGCGCAACGCCGAGTTTTTACACAACGAAGTTCCCGGCATGCAAATCCCCGAGCCAATCCTTAAGCGCATGCACCAAGCTGGCTCTGGCGATGCCGGCCGCCAAGAGGGAATCCGCATCGCCCAAGACATGTTGGAATCCGTCAAGAACGATGTGGTCGGCGCCTACGTCATGCCGCCGTTTTCCCGCTACCAAGCGGCCTTGGACGTCCTCCAAGTCCTGGGTTACGCTAGCACCTAGTCCGCAAGAATCTTGAATTCAATGAAGTCCGACACTGCGATGGGCCCGGTGCTGCGGTCTGTTCGGTCGTAGCCCACCACCCAAATCCATGCGCGGTTATCGACTTGCTCGGCCATGAAGTTTGCCGCGCGCAACATCGGAGCGAGGTTTTCCCGATAGCGCGTACCTTTGTCCTCAAAGCCACCGTTGGCGTACTGAGTCTGGGGAAAGCGCGAAAACAGCATTTCCGCCACCGGGGTGATCAGGTGGATGTCAAGACGCGCCAAGCCCCTGGTGTCGAGTTCCAAACTGAGGTCTTGCTCTGGTTGCAGCTCGACGAGGCCAGGCTGTGCGGGATGCGAAACATCCAAGCGTTTCATAGCCGCGAGATTGCTCAAGGCGGCATTCAGGAAGGCCTCCGGAATCACGTCAACTCGACGCTCTTCCCAGTCACACCAAAGCGCGGTGACGGGTTTCCCCTCCGCCAACAACCGAGCCGCAATCGGGGTTTGAGCTTGGCGATCTCCTTCGAGGTAACGCTGTTCGTACATCAAAGGGTAAACGCGCTTTCTAGCGCTCGAGAATGGCTCGCGCGCCAACTGACCGAGGCCAGCTTCGAAGTTCGGGCTTTGCTGGTCGTAGGGAATGATGTTGTAGACAAAGACCAATTCGGTCGGCGCCGCGTCGATCTGGGCCCGAATCTCTTCGGTCATGGCGGCCGACGCTTCGTAGTTTCCCAACCAAGTCCAAGTCTTGTGGGCGTTGAAAGCGATCAACATCAGCAACGCTATTCCCAAGGGCAGCGGCCAACGTGAGCGGTACACGCAAACGGCCAGCCCGGCGCCAATGCCCCACAGCACGGTGTGCCAGCGTTGCGAAGATCCGCCCTGAATGACGTGATCAACGTAGAGCAAGGGTGCGGCGTGAATCACCACAAAGATGCCGAAAAGCCAGCAAAGCCCCCCGGTACGCCGGCGGCCGAACAAGCCAAAAAGTACGATGGCAACAACGAGGATCAGGCCCGCAATCCGAAGCACACCCCAATCTTCCGTGAAAGTGCCGCTACCCGGAATCAACAATCGAAGCGCCGACTTCGAAATCTCAAGGGCTTGGTCGGTCATTCCCGGAGCCTTTGGTGTCGGGCCCCAAAGTTCAACGAGCTTGGCGTAGCCGCCACCGAGCGTTCCGAGCACGGCTTGTCGGCACACTAAGTAAATGCCAAAGGGCATCGCCAAAAACAGCCAGTTCGCAAGGGTCTTTGGGGACCAGCGCCGTTCGTAGATGTCGAACATCGCGATCAAGGCGGGGACAAACAATGCCGTTTCGCGAAAGAACACGCCTAGGGTCGCCCAAACTAGAGCCCACCAAGGCCAGGTCTTCAGACTTTCGGGGCCGCGGTCACCGCGCCGACGAAGACTGTCTTGATAGCGAAAGTATGCCAACACGCTAGCGAAGATGAAGACGGTACAAAGCGAGGTGCAGGCCCCGACTAACCAGGCTACGTTGTTGACGCACCAAGGCGACAAACCAAACCAGAGCGAACCGAGCACTGCCCCTGATCGCGGCAACACTCGCCGCATGACCAAAAACCCCAGGGCGATCGCCAAGAAATGCCAAAGGATGTTGGCGAAGTAGTAGCCTTGCGCTTCCGCACCGAAGATCTTGGCTTCAACGAGGTAAAGGTAGCTGTAGAGCGGCCGGTAGAAATCGACGAGGACCGTGTCAAGAAAAGGCTTGGCGAAGGCATCGACGAAGCCCTGAAGCAAGGGTTTCTCGTAGCCCTGGCCAATGAGCCAGGCGTCGTCGCTTTTGAAACTCATTTGGCGCCGAAAAACGAAAGGCAATACGCAAGCGGCAGCCACAAAGCAGGCCATCATCCACTCGCTAAGCTTAGCTGCGACCGGAGGATTCGGCGGCGCAGAGGTCTTGGCGCCACTACAGTGCCCAGATTCGGCGTCCATTTCGAAAATTCCTAAGTAATTGCAGCAACGTCAGAAGGCAGTTTAGCCCACACCTCCAGGTTTGCAATTCGAAGCGCTGCAGGCTACCTTGCGCTGCCATGACGAAGCCCTCCCCCATCCTAATCGGAATTGCTGGCGGCTCTGCCTCCGGTGAGACCCTCATTGCGCGACGTCTCATGGAAGAGATGGGTGAGTGCGGCGTCACCTTGTTGGAACAAGACGCCTACTATCGCGACTTGACCCATTTGAGTTTCGAAGAGCGAAAGAAAGTCAATTTCGATCACCCTTCGGCCTTTGATATCGAATTGCTTTTAGAGCACGTCGAGTTGCTCCTCAAGGGCGAGTCGGTTGCAGTCCCTAGTTACGACTACGCCAACCACAATCGTCGGCCCGAAAATCATAAGACTAAGTCAGCTCCCGTCATTATCGTCGAAGGAATCTTGGCCTTTTACTTCGAACGCCTCCTTGAGCTCTTTGACATCAAGGTCTACGTCGACACGCCGGACGACATTCGGCTGTTGCGCCGCGTGCGCCGCGACATTCAAAAACGTGGCCGGGCCCTCGACGATGTCTTGGAACAGTACGAACACGACGTGCGCCCGATGCACGCCAGTTTCGTCGAACCGACCAAACGCTTCGCGGACATCATCGTGCCGCGGGGCGGCGAAAATCGCATTGCCATCGACATCATTCGCGCCCGCATGCGCGACTTGGTCCGAGACCCGCATAGCGGCCGGCCCGCCGTCAATGATGATTTGCCTGAAGGCGGAATCGAAGCAGAAGCCTAATACCTAAGAGACTGGGGTTCGACGCGGCCATGAAAAAAGTTCTCGTTCTCAACGTCGTGGGGCTTTCGCCGCGACACCTCGGGCCTCACACCCCTCATCTCAGCGCCCTCGCCGAACAAGGCTTTGCCGCCCCTTTGCAGGGTGTTCTTCCCGCTCTGACTTGCAGCGCCCAATCGACCATGTTGACGGGCGCTCCGCCCAAAGACCACGGCATCGTGGGCAACGGTTGGTATTTTCGCGACCTCGCTCAGGTTTGGCTTTGGCGGCAGTCCAACCATCTGGTGAAGGGCGAAAAACTCTGGGACGTCGCCCGCAAGCGCAACAAACACTGCACGACCATGAACATGTTCTGGTGGTACAACATGTACGCCAACGTGGATTGGTACCTAACGCCGCGCCCGCTCTACATGGCCGACGGCCGAAAACTTCCGGGCATCTACGGCGCTCCCGCCGATTTCCGGCAAGAAGTCGAAGACAAACTCTCTACTTTTCCGCTTTTTGACTTCTGGGGCCCCCGAGCCGGTATCAAGTCTTCGCGCTGGATCACCGACGCAACTCTCTACGGGATGAAGGCCAAAGACCCGACGATCACGCTTTGCTACCTTCCCCACTTGGACTACGACTTACAACGTTTTGGCCCGCGCGACGCGCGCATTGACCGCGCGCTCAAAGAGGTCGACGCCTGTGCGGGCAAACTCATCGACTATGCACGCGAAAGTGGTCGCGAGATATTGGTCGTCTCGGAGTACGGCATCAGCGAAGTCAGAGACGCGGTCCACATCAACCGCGCTCTTCGCCAAGCCGGGTTTTTGGCAACCACGCCCAAGCTTAGCGGCGAAGATCTCGACGCCGGAGCTTCTCGCGCCTTTGCCGTCGCCGACCATCAGATCGCACACGTCTACGTCAAAAACCTCGAAGACCAAGCCGCCGTCAAAAGCCTTCTTGAGAACCTCGACGGTGTCGAGCGAGTCTTGGATCGCCGCGAGCAATCCCTTTTTGGTATCGATCACCAAAGGTCCGGCGAGTTCGTTGCCATCTCCGATTCCGACCGATGGTTTAGCTACTACTTTTGGTTGGACGACGCCAAGGCTCCGGACTACGCCCGCACCGTCGACATTCACTCCAAACCCGGCTACGACCCGGTCGAGCTCTTCACCGACCCCGAGATCAAAGCCCTGCCTCTGCGCATCGCCGGCAAGATCCTAAAAAAGAAGTTGGGGTTTCGGATGACCATGAACGTCATCCCCCTCGAAACCCGATTCGTAAAAGGCTCTCACGGCCGTCTCGAAACCAAGCCCGCCGACGGCCCCATCATCATCTGCTCACGCGCTACCGACGTCGAACCACGCTTCGAAATGCAGGACATCCGCGACTGCATCTTAGAACTCGCGGACTTGGGTTAGCTTGCCCTTCCCCATTTTTGAGACGATGTCAGCCTTCCTAACTTGGGCTGGGTACGGCCAAAGCCGCAGCCCAGTATCTTCGCCCTGCACCGCCAAAGCTGCGAAGTACCAGGCCCTTGGCTGAGCGGTAGATGGCGTCAAATCGACGGTTGTCCCACATGAACGGCTAGTGATACTCAAGCCTCACTACAAATTTCGGGTCCCGAGAATCTGCGCGGGCAAAGCTGACGATAGGCTTTGGAAAATTGGTCCCGGCAAGCCCCAATGAAGGTGTCCTTTTCGGTGCGCCAGCTTCGCCTGGCTCACCGAAAAGGACACTAAAGATGGGGTCATCAAGATCGCCGAACTCGCACCGCAAGCCAGAACAATCATGTTGGTGGCACCGAATTGTCAACAAGAACGTGTCGATGTTTCCGGGCGCGCCGGGCAGACGATTCGCGTCAAGCTGACGCCGGCCGGAAGCCTCCGAGTCAAACTCCGAGACGAGCCGGGCGACGCCGTTGTTTGCCGTCGAGTTTCGATCTTTTCGCAGAAGCCCTTGTTTGGACGAAGTGGCAAAAGACCATCCAAATCCCGGGCCCTTCTCGCGGGACGCGGAAACCCGCAAGACCTCTTCATTTCAGATTCCCAAGTCGAATTGTTTTCTCGACGGACTCAATGCTGAAGTCGAATTTCGCCTCCAAGTCTCAACCCATCTCGAACGAGTTTTGGCGAGTACCGACCCAAAGGTTTTGAGTAACCTTGTTGACGACACGATCACTTTGATTGTGCCTCAGATGTTGAGCACCCCATTCACGGCCGGGTCGTCGATGAGCTGGGACAAGCTCTATCCGGCGTCAAAATAGCTGTCCAACTCTCACAACTCTCATCCGGCGTCTCTTTAGTCTTGGCAACCACGAACGCCCACGGTGACTTCCGCATCACTGAGTTGGAAAGCCCGTTCATAACCTTGAAGGCCTCCACGCGAGGCTATGAGGATGCCCAACTCGACAAAGTCTCGCGGGATGCCCAAACCCGGACTTTGCACTTCGAATTGAGGCGCAAGCGGCGCTAGGCCGCCGATTACCCGCCATTTCGGCGGCCCCCCCCCCCAGCCAAAGCCCGATTTCGAGGCCACACCCAAAATAGTGCGTTTTCTTTATACCGATGTGCGAAAGTGAGCGTCTCTATTTTTGGAGACGAGAATGGAAGCCTTCCCGGGCGCGGCGCAAAGTCGAACCGGGAAGCTGTGGATAGCTATCGACAACGTTTTGCACCGTGCAGCGCGCTGAACTTTGGGCGCGGTCGCCGAACGTTCAGGGAGAAACCCACATGACTGATCCCGCAACTAAACGCCCCCGCAATGAAATGCTGACCTTCCGGGTCACCTTCTCTTCGGCGAGCCTCATTTGCCTACTAATGTTTATGAGCGCGCCCTCGACGCTTTGTGCCCAAGATTCTTGGCCAAACCCTCAGTTCGTGGCGTCGGCCGCCCAAATCGCCGGCCTTCCATTGGAGACCCAGGCCATCCGGATCTCGGACAGATTGGGTGACCAAGCCCTTAAGGCTTTGGATAGATTCACGCACCTAGAATATGTCGATTGCCGATCCAACGGTCGAATTACGGACCGAGCTCTCGACATCCTCGCCAAGCTTCGCCGCGTCCGCCTAGGCTCCTGCCCTCGCATCACGACCGCCGGAATTGCGAAACTCGCCAAGTCCAAGAACTTGGAGTCACTTGGCCTCGCCAGCTGCTCGAGAGTCTCGGCCGGCGACTTGATGGAGGCCTTCGCCCAAGCGCCAGCCTTAAGAGAACTCGATCTTTCCTACCACGCATCCGTCAACGATGCCGCCATCGCAACTTTGGCCAAGTCAAAAACGCTGGAAGAACTCACCTTGGACTACGGTCCGCCAATTACTGACAAAGCCCTCGCCAGCTTAGCGACCATGCCCAAGCTAGCGCGGCTTTCGTTCTCGAACAACAAGTTTATCACTAGCTCTGGCCTAAGCGTTTTCGCCAAATCTCTCACGCTGACCAGCCTAGACTTGAGCAACACCAAAATCGACAACACCGGACTCAAGTCGCTCGCCCAGATGCCAGCTTTGAAGAAAGTCCTCCTCGACCAATGCCCAATTGGCGACCGTGGGCTCAAAGCCCTCGCCAAGGCACCATGTCTAGAAGAGCTTTCGCTTTCACACTGCCAAGAAGTTGGAGACAAGGGTGTCGCCGCCGTGGCCAAAATCAAATCCCTCAAGATCTTGGCTCTCAATAACCTGGGAAAACTAAGCGACAAAGGAGTCGCCAAGCTCAGCGGTCTGCGAGGACTCACGTCCCTAGACCTCAGCTTCAACGGCGCCCTCAAAGGAAAATTCGCCAGCTCCCTCTCTCGCCTGCCCAAGCTCGAGCAACTTAGCCTCAACTTCGTCAAGCTCGACGCGAAGGCCCTCAAGTCAATCTGCGGCCTGAAATCCCTCAAGAAGCTATCCCTCAATGGCTGCAAGGCAGTCAATCACAAGACCGCCAAGTACTTCCTCCGGATGAAGGGTCTCACCAAGATCAGCCTCACCGCAACGGCCATCTCAGACCAAGACCTCAGAAACCTGGGGCGCCTATCAGCTCTTGAAGAACTCCAAGTCAGCGGCTGCAAAAAGGTCACCGACGCAGGTCTAAAGCACCTCGAGAAACTGAAGTCCCTGAAGGTTCTCAATCTCTCCAACACCGGCGTCACGCAGACAGCCCTCGCCTCAATCCTCAAGCTCACCGCCCTTGAAGACTTGGACTTCTCCGGCTCCGGCATGGACGTCAAGGCCCTCAACCGACTTTCAGCCCTCCCGAACCTCAAGGCCGTCGTCGCCTTTGAGTGTCCCGAGATCACCAGCTCCGTCGCGGCGGCTTTTGTCGCCAAGAAACCCGGCTGCATCGTCATCACGGACGATCAATAAACAAAACCTCGTCGGCTTAGGATGGCTCTGACAAGTCCGCCATCCCAAATACGGCCTCGCGGGAAAATCCGAGTACTGAGTAGCGCCCGGTGTCAGAGTAGTTGTCACTTGAGCTAAGGCTGAGGGCTCCGGTGAAGAGCGGAGCTCTTTGCTGGGCTCTTCCTTCGCCGCCGCAGGCGGCTTCCCCCATGGAGGAACGAAATTACCATTTGTTGTGGGGGCGGTGGAGAAGCCGCAATGGCGAGCTATACACCCAGTTTTAAGTCTTGGATGGTCCAGCGCATGGCAGGTCCAGAGTCCATCACGGCTTATGGTCTGGCAATGGAAGTCGGAGTGTCCGTAGGGACCTTGTCGCATTGGCTACGCGATGCCGGTACTATTGGTGCTATGAGCAAGAAAAGCACAGCCAAGGGCAAACGGCGAACGCCGGAAGACAAAGTCCGCCTTGTGATGGAGGCCGAGAAGATAGGCGATGATGAACTCGGAAGCTTCCTCCGTCGTGAAGGCATCCATAGTCACCAGCTCAAAGAATGGCGAGAGAAGCTGATGACAGCCGGCTTGGTCGCCCTGGAGGGCGCGAGGCGGAAAATGAGTGAGTTGACGCCGGACGCTCGCGAAAATGGCTTGCTTAAGATCGAGCTGCGTCGCAAAGATCGTGCTCTTGCTGAGGCCGCGGCGTTACTCGTACTCAAAAAAAATTTGGAGGCCTACTACCTGGGGGACGAGGCCGACGATACGGACACGAGGAGCGGGACTTAATGGTTGGGCTATCGACGAAGCGCTTGAGTCTGGTGCGTCCCTATCTGCCGCTTGCGACGATCGCAGACAAGTATGCCGCCACCCATGCCGGCTCTGGCGGTAAGGCCTGATCAAGACGACCCGGTCCCGCGCACGAAATGAAAAGACCGCCCACAACGACAATGAGGCTCCTCTTCCAGTCAACCACTTTCCGATCCCTCCAGGCCTGAACTCAACCCGCGATCTGAGAGAGGGGTTTCTCTTCTTACTCCTCAATTGAAGACCGCAATCATAAAACAACGGGGCTACCCGGCTTTGTGTGGGTAGCGCCAATAGCGATACCCTGGTCGTGATTTTTCATCTCCCTTTAGATCTTCGCAATGTGATGTCTGTTGGCGCCTCACCAACAGAGTCAGCTCTCATTTCAATCCTCCTTTTTTGATATCCAATTGCTTGGACAGTGGCGACAATTTGAACTCCCACTTGAACGGAGAGTTCGACAATTCCCTTGTTATTTGATTTGACAACTAAGTCACCAATTTGGCCGCCTCGGCTGACGACCATCGTAGCCTGAGGCAACGCGTTGCCCGATTCATCAACTATCCTGAGCCGCAAGGTCTTTCGTGGTGCTATCGCGGAAAAATCATCTACGGACAATTCAACAACAGAACCCTCGATTAGGCTCAGTTCACGCATGGGTGAGCTTCCGACTGCATTCGATTGAACAAGCGTCAAAGTGACGTCGTTGGGAAATTTTAGCCCGTCAATTCTCACAACACCGTCAGTCGAATGGAACGCTGCTACGCCATTCTTGGCCGTCGTTCTAAACGCAAAGGCTTGTGAACTCCACAGACGCGCATGCAGTTCAGAATATCTGCCCTTAGGGCTCGCGAAGAGGTGGCCGTTCTTCGATTCAATCTCAAGCGAGAATTCTGAGCCACCTTTGACTTCGATCGATGCACATTTGTGAAGTCGAACACGACTAGGAAGACTTCGGGTTTCATCCATTCGCGAGATGCGCGCCGCAGCGTAGCCAACGGCCGCGATCTCAAGATCGCACCTCCCGTACGCCGGAACTTCAAAGGCCAGATCTCCATTAGAGCCACTCGGTCCCAAAAATGATGTCTGGTCTACAGCCATGATTGCGCCTTCAACAATAGCTCCCTCAACGTTTACGATCTTGATAGATTCGTCTTTGGATGAAGGTATCATGATCTCGCCGACGTCCGTTTCGTTCTCAACAACCAGATCAACGGGGACCTCGAATTGAAATCGCCCCTTTTCATGCGTTATTGTCAAGAGAATGCGAATCGGGTCGTTGAAGTCTGTTGGCGCAGTCATGACAAATCGCCCTGCAGCGTCGGATCTCTTCTTGTCGAGAAAAGCCTCTTTGTGTGAATCCGTGACTCGACGTACCCAGCACATCTCGATATTTGCATTTTTTACTGGCGAGCTATCGTCTTCGTATCGCAAGACTCCGACTACCGTTTGGGCAACCCTTAAGTCGATCCGAAATACTACACCGGTCTGCGCGTACACGTGTTTCGCACCCTTACCCTCTTCGCCCGAAAAGTAGCCAGAATAACCATTTACCCAGGCCTCGTAGTTAGTTCCTGCGAGCCCCTTGACTTCAATATTTCCAAGCTCGTCTGCGGTCTCGACTATGGTCACTAAGGAATCCCCTTGCCGCCTTGAGAAATTCCACTCGCGGTTGATTTTCTGCCATTTCAAGGGGCTTTCAAGGAGCAGGACGATGCGAGTACGTCGAGTTGGAGGCATCCCATCAGTGGTCACGCGTCCGACAAAACAAATGGCGCTCTGTACCTCTATTTGACAGCCTCGTTCAACCCGAACATTCTCAATCAAGATCGGCGGCGACGCCTCCCGCTTCACGACTATCGCCGTCGGTGACTCGCCCACCGGTAGCCTGCAAGTGCCATCAGCATTCAGCCGAAATCGTCGGGCAGTTCTCTTGCCTGGTAGGTAGACAAATCCATTCCCAAACGCATTCTTGAACTGGTCGAGAATCGTAACTTTGGCGAATTTGGATTCCTGTAGTTCTGCGGGTCGGCTCGCGGCCGGACCGCGAACTTTCGGCTTCAAGTCGGCGATGATTTCGTTTGTTGTGACCTGCGAGAGGCGGCTGGCTTCTTTCTTCGGGTCGACTGGTGTTGGCGTAGAGAGGCTATTGTCGCCATCAATCGAGTCATCCGACTCAGCGTCCAACATCGTGAACACCACGACGGCGCAGATCGCAAGGAACGCGACAAACAAGATCACCCCGAGTTTCCTGATGCGTCCCTTAGTCAATTCACTGCTCCCATAGCTATTAGTTTGGGTCTGCGTCTTCTTCGGGCTATCTCTGCCTGACAGTCCGTGGTATTTCGAGCGGGCCCGTCTGCGCGACACGCGCCTACTGCTCCTGCTCCCCCACACCTCTACACCCTTGATCTGACCCTACCCCAGCCCATGGCTCTTAGGCCAAGATTATGCGATTCTGTGAAGAACTAACGAACAGAGCCATCGAGGTTGGCCACATGATTCGAAGTAAGGACATCACGATCTTCAGGGAACACAGGCAACACCTGCGAGACCATTTAGCTCAGGTCAACGAGACCGGCCGACCGCTATACATCACCACTAAGGGGCAAACCGATGGCGTGTTGCTCAGCCCCAAGATGTTCGACGCGCTGGCGGACAAGGCCGAACTGATTGAGAGCTTGGCTATGATCGACGGCAGCATGGAAGAAATGCACGCCGGTAAGGGGCAACCCATCAAGGAGGCCCTTCAGGAAATTGCTGACGAACTTGGTCTCAAGCTCGATAGATGACCTTTGAAGTCCTGATCGCTCCAGCCGCGAATATCCGAGTTAGATGACGATACCGGGGCAACCGAGGAAAAGGCTGCTTAAGAATTCGGAGCGGTGGCCGGCAAAAAACAAAAACGCCATGCCCGCGCCGCTGCTGCCGGTCATCAAGCCGAGGTTGATGCGCTCGGAGCCGTAGCCCATGCGGTATTCAGCTGCACTTAGGATGAGCTGGGCGGCATCGTCGGCGGCCGCGCGAGCTTTGGCTACGAGATCGGCGCGATCTAAAACCTCACCGGCGTGATTGAGGATTAAGGCGTTGCCGAGCCGCCCGTGGCAAAGTGATTCCGATGTCGTTTCGATGAACCGGCGTTCGCTGAGGGTTCGTTGTGTTGCCCTTAGCGCCCACTCGAGATCTTGGGGCACTCCCGAAAACTCTTGACGACGGGGCCAAAGGGCCAGCCTGGACAAGGCGATGCCCGGTGCGCCGTGACACCAAGTCCACATGGGAGCTTCGCGATCTTTGTCGTCGGCACCCGGCCTCAGGTCGCGCCAGTTCTCTTCTTTTGGCAGACGGTGTTTTGATTCGAAGGTCAAGGCCCTGCCGATTTCGTCGGCAAAAGAATCGTTGGGAAGTCGCTCCGCCATCCGCGCCAAGAACAAAATCAGTCCGGCGTCGCCCCGGGAAAGCCCGGTTTGTCCCGTACCTGACTCTCTTAGGGTCTTGGTGACGAGATCAGATCGCAAGGCCGCACTTTCGGCGAAGGCTTCGCGGCCGGTCGCCAGGTTTAGGTGCAGCATGGCGAGCCCAAGGCCCGCACTGCCTTCGATGAGGTCGATGCCTTCGGTGGTCGGATCGGGATCGGAAAACTCGGCGGCGATCTTCAGGCCGGCGTCCATCAGGGCGCGGTCTTGCAAGAGGCGACCGCCGAGGAAGAGTGCGAAACCCAGTCCGGCCCGCCCGGGCAAAAGGCCTTTGCCCGGGCCGCCGTCGGGCAGTTGAGATCGCAAGACGAGTGCGCGAAACGCTGCCGCTGCCGTCTCCGCCATGCGGCGGTCTTCACTGGCCTGCGCGAGCTCGGCCAAGAAGCAAGCGATGCCCGCCAAACCGTCGTAGAGCGATACATCGACGCTTTGGAAGCGTGTGGCGCTCTCGGCGCCCGTCCAGTCCAGCCAGACGCAAACGTTGTCGTCCCAAATCGCATCGCGAACCAGACCCAGACCGATCTCAATCGCCGCGTCTAAAAATCCTCCGGCGACCGTCATGAGCGATTCCCCCAGGGCCAGGCTTCCGCACGTTCGGGGAAGGCGCGCCATGGCTTACGCCAATCGCGATTCGCCTCGGCGAACGTCGTCATGGCCGCACGTTCGACGGACTTCGCCTTGCCGGCCCAAGTTCTCAAGATGGCCTCGGCCAAGAGTGCGCAACACTGCTTGCCGTGACTGCCGCCACCTCCGCCGCCCCGACCATCGGCGATTCCAATGCCGCGTCGGTAGGGCCAGACGAATGGAGGCGTGTGGCGTTCGACATCTCCGGGCTGCATGGCGGAGACCTGATCGAGGATTTGGGGCAACTGGGAATTCGCCCGAAACGGAAAGTAGAGCACGCCGGAGTCGGACCGGTCGTAACGCCGAGGGTCAAGACTCACTTTGACTTTAAAGGGAATGCGATAGGCGTTGAGAGTCTGCGTCAATCCCGTCAAATAGTCGGGCGCTTCTTCTGGCGACAAATCGAAGTAGATTCGCAGCATGCGAGCATCGCGATAGTGATCGGGAGCGGTCATGCCTTGGGCAAAAAGCCAACCCTCTTCGCTGCGAATGGCCTTGTCCATCGCGATGCGCACACGTTCGCCAACTCGCGGCAGCCGCGCGGCCGGAAAAGAGGTCAAGTACTCGCCGGGCCATGCGACGAGGAAAGCATCGCGTTTTCGAACGAACAGCTCGCCTTGCGCACCGACAGTCTCGACTCGCCAGCCCTCGTCAAGCCGCGAACGACCATCGATAGCTGACTCCAATTTCGAGGCGAATTGTCGCCTCACCTCGATGTCGACCTTAGCCCTCGGCTGGCGTTCTGCGCCAAAGGGACGGCAGTAGGCTCGGGAGTAAAGGAAAGCCGTCAACTCGTCCAGAAGAGCCGCGCGACGAACTGGCTTGGATAGACAACTACGGTCTCGAACCCTAAAACTACCGAGGCTGAGTTCCTTCGAGCTGAAATCAATGAGTGCCAGAAGGTTCGACATAAGTTGGTCGTGGGCGCGCGCGCCATCCTCTTCGAGGCTCCCAACTTCGGGTTCGGCGGCGACAAAGCCCTTTCGCACGAACACCAGCAGACCCAGTGATTCATCTTCGTGCGATAGCTTCCACTGCTTCTTGGCGGTCTTTTCTTCGGGCACGCCAGAAGAGGACTTCGGCTGCGCCCGAATCACCTCTCGCCCGCCCACATCTAAACGTAAGATCTCTTCGTCGCGGTCACTGCCCCCAGAAAAGCTATACACCGAGACGCCGTTGACCACGACGTCGCTGCGGCCGATCAAACCGCGATCCAAAAGATAGGGGATGAGTTGAGTTTCAGTGAGAAACAAAGTGAGGATAGCTCCAAAGTCAGTCGCGGTGGGTCAGGGCCTTAGGATCTCGATCTTTTGAATAGGATGATTAACCCTTGTGAATCCAGGTTCCCCAAAGGCCTTGGATCGCAACGTCGTCTTCGAGTTTCATGTCCGACTGTTTCAAAGAGAGCAAGATCAATCCGCGGTGGTGTGATTCATGAGAAATGAGGTAACTCATCCACTGCAGGGCGCTCTTGCCGAACATTCTGATCACTGCCTCTCGTCGAAACACGGCCTCTAAGTGGGCGCGTACTTCTTTGCCCGTGTTGCGCAATTCCTTGCGTACTTGGGCCTTCGTCGGGCGCTTGCCCTTATCGGTTTTGGGCAGCTGGGGTCGCTTTCCAGTTTCGTGGAAGATAAGCCAGCCCTGGCGAACGCGGCAAATGTGGGCGAATTGCCTCGCGACATCGCGGCCGCGCGAGCCCTCGGGCAAGGCTGCCATCCCGCCGCGCGGCATGGCTTCCAATAACAACATCATGATCGTCTGATGGCGATCCCAACATTCGAGCGCTTCGTCGATCATCGCTTCCGAGTCAGCGCTCACGTTCTTTGTCTCCTTGACTTTGCGGTGGCGTTGCGGCCCCAGATTTTGAATCCAGGTGATCAAGCGGCGCGTCTGCGTCGTCAGCAGAGACGATGAGCCGTTTCATCCGGTATCGAGCGCCGCCCATCCCCCGCAAGCGCGCCATGACTTTCCCGCGATGCCAGGCCAAAGTGTCATCGACAACCGTCGTGCCGCGGGGATCTTCAAGCTCTCGTCCTTCGAGGAGCCGAACGAAGTCGTCGTCATCGAGATGAACTGAAGGCATCGAGCTAACGGCGTCTTCCAACGAAATGAGATGACTGCGTTCGACCGCATCCGGAGAGCAGGCCGCGCTAACTTCGAAAGCTCCGCTTTGGGTTCGCCGCAGAGCGGCGAGATAGGCTCCGCATCCGAGCGATTCACCCAAGTCGCGGGCCAAAGACCGAATGTAGGTCCCGGGGCCACAGCGAATCCTCATCAAGGCCCGCGGCCAATGATAGCTCAGCACCTCGATAGACTTCACATCGACTTCTCGCTCGGGAACTTCGACGACTTCGCCGCGCCGGGCCTTTTTGTAGAGGCGCTCCCCGTCAACGCGGATTGCCGAGTACGCTGGAGGCCTTTGGCGAATGCGGCCGCGAAGAGGATCGAGGTGCGATTCGAGCTCATCCCTTGTCGGAGGCTCGAAATCTTCCACGGCGACTTCCGACAGCGGACCTTCGGCATCGCAAGTGACGCTTCGCCAGCCAAAAGTCAAATCCGCTAAATAGGTTTTCTCGTGACCCATGAAGAGATCTTGCACTCGGGTGGCGAATCCGGTGCACACCACGATGAGTCCCGAAGCCAGGGGGTCGAGTGTCCCGCAGTGCCCCGAGGCTCGAATCCCCAGCCTTTTGTTGGCATCCATGAGCGCACCGCGGCTGGTGACACCCACCGGTTTGTCGAGCAAAACCAAACCACATGGCGCCGCCATTTGGCGGGCACGTTTTCCGCGCTTACCTCTTCCCATCGACCTCGTCTTCCACCGCAATCAAGATCAAAGAACTCGTCCCTTGACCAAAGTAGGAACGACGCTTGGATCGGCCAAGGTCGAAGTATCACCGAGGTCCTCGACATCCCCGCTCGCGATATTACGCAGGATGCGGCGCATGATCTTTCCGCTGCGAGTCTTTGGGAGACCGTCTGAAAACTGAATTTGATCCGGCGAGGCGATGGGCCCGATGACGGTGCGCACGGTCTTGACTAGCTCTTTTTTGAGCCCTTCTTCGATGACGACATCGGCGTTCAGCGTGACAAAGGCGTAGATCCCCTGCCCCTTGATGTCGTGGGGATAACCCACCACCGCCGATTCTGCCACCGCGGGATGGTGGCCAAGGGCGGCCTCGACTTCGGCCGTGCCCAGCCGGTGCCCCGAAACGTTCAAAACGTCGTCGACGCGCCCCGTAATCCAATAGTAGCCGTCTTCATCGCGGCGACAGCCATCTCCGGTGAAGTACTTGCCAGGGTAAGCCTTAAAGTAGGTGTCGATGAAGCGCTGATGATCGCCGTAGATGGTTCGCATCATTCCCGGCCAGGGTTCGGTGATGCACAGGTTCCCCGACACGCCATTGCCCTCGATGATCTCGCCTTGGTCGTTGACAAGCGCCAACTGAACGCCGAAAAATGGCTTGGTGGCAGACCCCGGTTTGGTGGGAGTGGCACCGGGCAAGGGCGAGATCATGATTCCCCCGGTCTCAGTTTGCCACCAGGTGTCAACGATGGGACAGCGACCTTGCCCCACCACTTCGTGGTACCAAAGCCAAGCCTCGGGGTTGATCGGCTCGCCAACGGTGCCGAGCAGACGCAGGCTCGATCGCGACCGACTCGTCACCGGGTCGTCACCGTAGCGTTGCAAGGCTCGAATGGCGGTCGGCGCGGTGTAGAACAAGGTGACTTGGTGCTTGTCGACGACGTCCCAAAACCTGCCGACATCTGGAAAAGTCGGGATGCCTTCGAACATCAAGGTCGTAGCCCCATTGCACAGCGGGCCGTAAATGATGTAGCTATGGCCCGTAACCCATCCGATATCGGCGGTGCACCAGTAGATGTCTTCGCCAGCGCGATGATCAAAAATCAATTCGTGAGTGTAGGAAACGTAGGTGAGATATCCGGCCGTGGTGTGCAGCACACCCTTGGGTTTCCCGGTGGAACCGGAGGTGTAAAGAATGAACAAGGGGTCTTCGGCGTTCATCACCTCGGGAGGGCAAGTATCGGCTATCGACGCGGCGGAGAGTTCGCTGGCAAAGTCATAGTCTCGGCCGTCTCTTAGACCAGGTCCCCCGCCGCTGCGTTTCACGACGAGCACGCACTCGACAAAGTCCAATCCCTCAATCGCCTGGTCAGTGGTTTGCTTGAGCGGAATGATCTTTCCTCCGCGCAGGCCCTCATCAGCCGTCACGACCATCTTGCAATTTGAATCTTCAATGCGGTTGCGCAGCGAGGTCGCGCTGAACCCGCCGAAGACAATGCTGTGGACCGCACCGATTCGAGCGCAGGCGAGCATGACGACCGCAAGCTCGGGAATCATCGGCAGGTAAATGCAGACTCGATCGCCCTTCTTCACGCCGTGGTGCTTTAAGAGATTGGCGCAACGGCAAACGCGCTTCAGCAGTTCGGTGTAGCTGATCTTCAGATCAACGGAAGGGTCGTCCGATTCCCAAATGATCGCCGTTCGATCACCAAGACCGGCCTCGACGTGTCGATCGAGGCAGTTGACGGTGACGTTCAGTTGACCGTCTTCGAACCAAGAGATGTCGCCACGCCCAAGATCACAGTTCATGATCTGCGTCGGCTTTTTTTGCCAGGTCAGTCGTTCGGAGACTTTTTGCCAAAACCCTGCCGGATCTGAGATCGATTCCGCATAGCGTTTGTCGTAGTCCTCAGTCGAGGAGACATGAGCGCGTTGGGGAAATTCGGCTGGCGGTTGGAAGAGTTGTGAATCTGACATCAAAAGTTCTCACTGCGCAAAGTGCTGGGAGCAAGGCGTTTCCGCCGTCCGACGGACAGAGTAGTCGCAGTTGCCCAGATCGCCAAGCTCCGGGCTTGGCTGGGCACCATTTCAAAGAGTAAGATTGCCGCAGCGGGCGGCCTCGTTCCGCCCCTGAATGCCGAATCCAAAGTTCGCCCCTGGAAAAGACCAGAACATGCCCCGCAACATCTTGACGCTCTTCATCGCTCTGGCCACTCTCGCCCTTTCATCTCAAGCCCAAACCCTTTTGGTGAATCGCCAAGTCCACGCTTCGACGGCACAAGGCCGCGACGTCGAGGTCTTATTGACCGGCACGCCCTTGGCAGCGATGATCTTGGCCTTCAATGTTGATCCCGGCCCCACGGTCATCAACCGCCAGGTCATCCCCCTTGGGATCGGGTCAACGTTGATGATCACCCACAACATGGTGCCCATCCCCGCATCCGGGACTTTTGAGGCGTCGATGCCGATCGCATTCAACGCCGCTTTGGAGGGCGTCACCCTCTACGGCGCCGCCATCGTCATCGACCCCACGAACATAGGGGTCGGGTTTACGGTGAGCAATGGCGTCAGCATGACCTTCACCAGAAAAACGGAAGCGGGCGAAGACAACGCCGGCTTTGTGGGGCAACCCGTCGTCCTGGACGGCTCCGCCACTCTTGCCGACGGACCGATCCCCGCGGGCTTTGAGTTTTCCTGGGAGATCATCTTTGGTCCGGTGGGACATCAAGCCACGCTTGAGGGCGCTGACACCTTGTTCCCGACTTTGCGGGCCGACCTTCCCGGCACCTACAAACTCGAACTGTGCTTGCAGGCGCCAGGGACAACCGGTGGGTCTTTTGATGTCGCCGAAGTCCACATCTATGACCTCGACCTTGGTGGCCTTGCCGAAGTGCCCTTTGACGCCTCCGCTCAGGTTGCCGCTTCCGGTGCTTTCAGCGGAGCCAATGGCTCGGCCTACTCGCTCTTGGGCCTGGACAACGATGCCGACCAAGACGGGACGGTCGCGGGCAGTCAATCTGCGGGCGACGAACTGACACCTTTTTTCTTCCAGGCGGTTTCGCCCCGCGGCGTCAAGACCCAGAAGTTCTTGCCGATGGTGAACGGCGAAAGCCGCAGCCTCAATGACACCATTGCCGATGCCTTGGCCGTCCATCTCCGCGACGAGGCCTTTGATCCCCTCGAAGATCTCATCGGAACGGCCGCCGCCGGACTCGACATTGCTGCTTTGCTCCAGCCGTTCTTTGACGGCCTTGAGCCCATCCCGGTTGTCGACATCCCCGCTCCCTTCCCGCCCGGAGCGACTCTGTTCTCAGCATCGATCTTGCCGACCGAAGTCGCCATCGATCCGGGAGTGACCGTCAACATTGAAACCCTGTCCGACGCGCTCGCGGTGAGCCTCACCTTCAGCAACTTCGTCCTCACCTTCGACATCTTCGGTGAGACCCTGTTGACCGGCCCCTACACCGACATCGGCACCTTGACCGTGCCTGAACTCACTTTGACCGTCGCCTTGTCGACCGTCATCAGCAACGGTGTCTTTGAAAGCAGCGTCGAATCTAGCTCGCTCGACCTCGTCGGCGCCACCTTGACGTTTGAAACCGGTGTCATCCCGGCAGCTTTTTCGACCCAGGTTTTGAACGCGGTGATCCCGGCCTTGGAAGGCGTCATTGGCGGAGTCCTGGCCGCGGCCGTTCCGCTCCTGGTCGACACCGTCTTGAATGCCATTCCCCAGTCCTTCGACGCCGCCGGTGTCACCTTCAGCGCGGTCGCATCCAGAATCGGCTACACCTTAGGTGGGCTAACTCTTGGCTTTGGCGTGGGCATCAACACCAGCGCCTTGGCGAACCCGCTCCCCGACGTTCACTACCTCGCGACCGACAACGGACTCCCCACATTCGGTCCCGTCGTCCCCACCAGCGGCGACCCCTACCAAACGGCGCTCGCCATCGCTGATGACTTAGTGAACTTGGCACTTGCCAACGCCCAGAACGCCGAGCAGATCTCCTTCGAATTCACGGGCCCCTTGGAAGTCTTCCCGGGCTTGCGGCCCATTCCTCTCAACGCGGGCTCGATGGCGACCTTCCTTCCGGGCTTAGGTTTCGACCGTTTTCCTGCCGATGCCGAAGTACGCTTTGTCTTCACTATCGCCGCCGCGCCTTTTTTGAGCCTCGGCGATGACAGTAAATTGGTGCTTCCCGACCTCGTGGTCGAAGCCTTTGTTCAACTCAAGGAAAACTACGAAGTGCCCGCCGTGCAATTCGGCCTCTACGGTTCCCTCGTCGTCACGCCCGAGTTCAACTTCGTCACGAACGAAATCACTCTGACGACCGGTGAAGGTGACTTCGAAGCCTATGCCCGAGGCTCACTTCCCGCCGTCGATCTCGAAACGGTCTTACCGGGCATCGCGGCCCTCATCGACCTTCTCCTCCCCAGTCTCTCCGACGCCCTCCCTCCGCTGCCCTTGCCGCAACTCCCCGCCCTCGGCGGCTCCGAGTTGATCGGCTTCGAGTTCGGAGGAGACCTCAACGACTACATGGCCACCTACTTCGGCCCTGTCGCCAGCGAAGAATAATTCGATCTGTCCATACGGTGCCCGGCATCCGGCCGTCACTTTTTTGTGCCAGGCACCGTATCACCACATCAAATCCGTCCCGCCAACAATCCATGAAAAACGTCGAGATCACACCAAGGTTGTTGGGCGCACAGTTTCATCATCACTCTTAGGCCTTTTTTCCTCCATGTCGCTCGTCGCCCAAGAAAAGAAATCGCAAGGTTAGTTGAGCAGCTCGTCAAAGAAGCCGAGTTGGCGGCCGCCGACAACTAAGTTTCGGTCGATGGTCCCCAGAGCCGGGCTCACATTCGGCCGCTGACACCGAAGCCTTGGCTCACACCTCCCGACAGCTTAATCAAGCCGAATCAACTCCGGAGTTTCGCCATCGGGCGCGTTATCTTGAATGCCGCGCCTCATTCTCGAAAGCCACCACGAAATATTGTGGTGTAGTTTTGAAAGAACTCAGGCCAATACTGGTGGATGCTGGTGACCGTCACTCCGCACCTACTCACCCGTTTGCGTAATGACCTTCATTCCGTCCTTATTAGTGAGATCTCGACTTGGCTTCAGACGTATTTCTCCCGTCTATCGCTTTCGTTTTTTTCGCCGCTTGCTTTTCATGTTCTCCTAATGAGAAAGACATGAGTAGCCATAGGCCCCTATCGCCGTTTGCGCCAGCAACTCAAGCAGAGCCAATTAGGGAATCGATTCAGGGCGCGAACGCTGCGGGTATTCTTCCTTGGGGAGTTACAGAATCGTCTCTCGAGAAACCGGGTATGCCTGGGATCGTTGGGCGCGCATCGAGCCGGGCGATTTTTGTCTTTTGACGGCTGCTTCAATCGCGAGTTCGCTCGTTGGTTTCCGAGTAACGGGCTTCGACAGGCAGGGCCGGAGCGTACTTGTCATCGTTGATTGGGACAAAGCCAACGGTTTCTCGCCATTGCTGATTGAGGGCCCACACTTGGCCAGTATTTTCAGCGTCGCTCAAGGCGACGTCTCAGAGATTCGGATCGAGTTTTTTTGGACTGGCGAGATACCCACGACGGACGGAGTTCTACTGTTCAAAAAGAGTGCAATCAGTGAGGAATTGAAGCTTAAATAGCAGACGAGATCGGAATTCAATGGGTCTAACGGTCGTCTTCCGTCTGACTTTCCGGAGGGTCGAGAACGATGAGGCCTACAAGATATCTGCCACTATCCTCGACGCGCATCCTGCCCATCGTGACTTTCGGCTCCGCTTCGATGCGCTCAAGGCCAGTGGGAGTGCCTGGATCGTCTGTTGACTCCGTTTGATGCTCTTCCAGATCAACGCGGGCTTCGGCATCAGCCGAACAGCTGGGCAAGAACCCAAGAAGAGCGAAAAGGCCGGCTGCGAGGGCACGCATGCGGCGTCCGGTCCTCGCGGCCAGGCCCACCGGGCAGTCCTTGGTCAGCATCGTCCCGTCTGCGCGGCGGTAGAAGCGAACGCAGATGTTTCCTTCCGACTTCGCAACCAACTCACTCGCTTCAGCTTGGTTCATCTCCGAAAGATTGAAGACATTCAGCGCGCAGCGTTCACAGTGCCGTACCGCCCCATCGCCCTTCATCGCGTCCCAAGGCTCATTGCAAGGTGAAGCGACCCGAACTCGGTTCAAATCAAAAGGATCTGTCTTGTACGCCATGGTCATGTCTATCCAGTCAGAACTCGTTACCCACCCTCAGACGCTGCATCGTCTCGATAGTTCAACAATTGTCTGATCGGACTCCGCCGCCGGCACCTCTTCACCCCGCGGCGGTATTAAGCCGGGAGTTAGGTCGAAGTGTCGACGCGGACTTTTTTGAGGTAGCGGCCGTTCATGGTGAGGACGGTAAAGGAGTTACCGGCAATCTCGAGTTTGGTTCCGGGGCTTAGGTCTTCTTTGCCTTCGGCGACGATGAGGCCACCAAGGGTGCTCACACCATCATGATCATGGGCGAGGTCGAGGCCGGTCTTGCGACGAATGTAGCGTAGAGTGGTACGCGCATCGGCGACGAAGGTACCGGGGCGAATGATGTCGACGCGGCGGCGACTGGTCTTGTCGTGTTCGTCTTGGATCTCGCCGACGAGTTCTTCGAGGATGTCTTTGAGGGTTACGAGACCTTCGAGCCCGCCGTACTCGTCGACCACGAAGACCATTTCGCTGCCGGAATCTTGGATGTGCTCGAGGGCTTTGCCGAGTTTGGTGGATTCGGGAATGAAAGTTGGGGGCCTCACGATGGATCGCAAGTTGTCGGCGGCACTTTCTCGGCCGTCTTGTAGCAATAGGTCTTTGGCGTGAAGGATGCCGAGGAGGTCCTCTTCGTTCTCTCCCCAAACCGGAACCCGCGAATGACCGGTGCTGCGTAGGATCTCTTCGAACTGGGTTAAACCACCGGCGATGGGCATGCTGACGATCTCGTGACGCGGCACAAGAACCTGGCGCACGGCCGATTGTGCAAACTCGTAGACGCCGTGAAGAATGTGGTGCGTGACCTTGCCGAAACTGCCCTCTTCGCGCCCGACCTCGGCGATCATCAACAAGTCTTCGTAGGAGACACTGCGGGCCTCGTCTCCGGATTTGTTTCGATTCAGTGGGCGCAAAAAGAACTCGGCGACTTTCGTGGTCAGCGTGATGAGGGGTGAAGTAAGCGCCATGAAAATCGCCAGGGGACGCGAACAAAGTCGCGCGACGGTTAGAGCCCTTTCCGCGGCGATAGTCTTCGGCAGGATTTCAGCGAAGATGAGAAGCAATACGGTCAGGATGGGACTCACATAAAACGGTGCCATGTCGCCCAGAAACTGCGTCGCCAAGACCGTTGATATGGACGCCAACAAGACGTTGGCGAAGTTGTTGCCCAACAAGATCCCCGACAACAATCTGCCGGTGTTATCGACCAAGGCAAGAACGCGGCGCGCAACCTCATCACCACCGTCGGCGAGGGCCCGAAGGCGGAGACGATTCACCGCCATCAGCGCCGTTTCCGAGCTTGAAAAGAACGCCGACACGAAAAATAGAACCAAGGTGAACCCGGCAAGGGCCGCCATCACGACATCGTTCATCGCAACCTCAATGGGCAAGGGGGTCACCAACGACCCCACAGGCGCATGATAGCAGGCCCGAGCTTAGAGATTCGAATGAGACAAGGCGGTAAGCCGGACCGGGGGCTACTCGTGGCGCAGAGCCTCGATGGGGTCCATCTTTGCGGCTCGAATCGCAGGATAGAGTCCGAAAATGATACCTACCGCAGCCGAGATACCGAAACTGAGGAGAAGAAACTCAATTCTTACGATCGTGGTTTGATCAAAAGCGTAGGTGACGAGCTTGGGGGCCAAGGTGCCGACGATGACGCCCAAAGCGCCTCCGAGGCAGGACAAGACCACAGTTTCGATCAAAAACTGCAAGACGATGTGACGCTGCTGGGCGCCGAGGGCGCGCCGGATGCCGATCTCACGAGTACGTTCTGTCACCGATGCCAACATGATGTTCATGATGCCGATGCCGCCGACCAACAGCGAAATACCGGCGATGGCGCCCAACATGATGGAAAAGAGCTTGGCCTGTTCTTTAGCCGAGCGCAGCAATTCCAAGGGCACTAAGACCTGGTAATCCTCTTTGTCGTGATTGTGCTTCAGGACGCGGCGAATACTCGCCGCCACCGGCCGGACGTCCTTGATGTCGCGCACCTGGACCTGAATCTCGTGAAGCTCGACACGTTCCCGTTTGGATGTTCCCGAGGTACGCTCAACGATCTCTTCGCCAAAGAACACCCGCGACGCTGACAAGGGGATGTAGATCGTGTTGAAGTTCGAGTCGGTCTCGTCGTTGCCCTCGCGCTTATATCCGACTTTGGTCTGGATGACCCCAATGACCGTAAAGGGGTCAAGGCCAACCTTGACGATCTTTCCTATCGGGTACTTGTGGAGGAAGAGCTTTCGAGCGATGCCCGGCGTCAAGACGCAGACATTGGAGTGCTCGCGTTCGTGCAGCGAGGAGAAAAACCGGCCTTCCAGCATTTTCAGTTTGGCAACGCTCGGAAACCAAGGCACCGTCCCCCGCACCACACCATTGAGGATGCGAGTCTCATAGCGCAGCTCCTTGGGGTAGTCGCGCGCTTGCACCATGATGTCGACGTTGGGCAGGGTCTTTTTGATGAGTTCAGCATCGTTGTACTTGAGGCCATACTCCACCGAGCGCTGGTTGGCGTCGCCCGCCTGTTTGTTCTCGACGGGTTGCACGCTCTTCAAGATGATGTTCGTGCTGCCTAGAGCTTTAATCTGCTGCTGGGCTTCATAAGCCGCACCTTCGCCAATGGCGAGCATCGCGATGACCGCGAACACTCCGCAGAGAATCCCCAAGATCGTCAACAGACTGCGCAAAGGGTGTAGGGCCAGGCTACGCAAGGCCAATTTCAAGGTACGAAGGAATCGAATCATGGTGTTTTCAGGGCTCGCTGGCCTTGCCCGTCCCTAATGCTTTCGATCTCGCCGTCGCGCATCGTCAGGATCTTTTGGGCGTGGGCCGCCACTTCGTCTTCGTGGGTCACCATGATGACGGTTGTGCCCTGATCGTGCATCTCGTGCAAGATCGTGAGGATTTCGGCGCCGGTGGAAGTGTCGAGGTTTCCGGTCGGTTCATCCGCCAACACCAAGACTGGCTCGTTAACCAAGGCCCGCGCAATCGCGACGCGTTGCTGCTGCCCCCCCGAAAGCTCGGTGGGACGGTGATCCAAACGTTCAGCCAGACCCACGCGCTCCGCGAGAAGAGTCGCACGTCGTCGAGCCTCCGAAGCAGCGATGTTTTGGTAAAAAAGCGGCACTTCGATGTTCTCGATGACCGTGAGTTGAGGGATCAGGTTGAAGCTTTGAAAGATGAACCCCAACATCCGGCCGCGCACGGCCGACAGGTCGCGATCGTTCATACGAGCCACAGCTTCGCCGCCGAGCATGTAGTCCCCGGAACTCGGACGGTCCAAACAACCTAAGAGGTTGAGCATCGTCGACTTGCCCGACCCCGAGGGCCCCATGATCGCCCAAAAGTCGCCCTTTTCGAAACCGATCGACACGTTCTTCAGGGCGTCAACGACATTGTCGCCCATGCGATAAGTCTTGCAGATGTCTGTCAGTTCCGCGATGGCCATGAACTACTCTTGGCCTCTTCCCGTACCGCGCCCGGGCCCGCCACTACCGCCCGGCTTACGTCCGCGGCCCTGGCGCATCTTTTTTTTGTCGGCGTCACTCATGGAGTCCCAGCGCTTTTGTTGCTCGGGAGTCATCTTGGGGCGCCCCTTCTTCGACTGCTTTCCGTGAGGGTTGCTTCCCTTCGACTTCGAGGACTGATGCACTTTGCCCTTGCGGGGTTTCGCGGCCTTGGCGAGTGGAATGCGTTCGGAATCCGGCGGGACGGCCAAAAAGACCTCATCACCTTCGCCGACACCACCTAGGACGTTGACGAGTTCGTCGTTGTGGGCGCCGATTTGGATTTCACGCAGCACCGGTTCGCCGTCAATCTTGACGTAGCAAAAACTCTGTGGCCCGTTGCTGTGGACGGCCTGCACTGGAAGGACCAGCACGTTGATGAGATCCTCAATGATGATTTCGGCGGCGCAGTTCATGCCGGGGCGAAGTCGCATGCCGGGATTGTCGATCGTTACCTTGGTCGAGTAGACCTTCAGGTCCGGGTTGCGATACCAAGATTGTGAATCCGGCACGCTGGCGATTGATTCGATCCCCCCCTGAATGACCTCGCCGGTGTCTGTTGCGATGATCACGGGCATGTTGAGTTTGACTTGCTCGACCCAGGACTCGTGCACATCCACGTCAACCCGCACTTGACTCATGTCGGGAATTTCGACGATGGTCTGGCCCTCGCGAACGGTCGACCCGGGCTCAACCGGCTTGCTTTCACGGCGGCTACCTTCGCGGCCGTAGATCACAATGCCAGCGCGTTCGGCGACCACCCGGTTGTTGCTGACTTGTTTCTTCAGGCGCTCAAGCTTGATGACCTCCAACTTGTGCTGGCCGGTTTTCGCTTTGACCTCATTGATTTTCTTGGCGAGTTCGGCGGCTACTTTCGCTCTAACCCGCAAGACTTCGCGTTTGGCTTCCTCAAGATTGGATTCGAGTTCCACCACGCGCTTTTTGGAGGTGTACTCCTTCAGTACATCGAGTTTCTTGTCGCTCAGAGTCACGTTGATCTTGCCGCGCTTGACGGCCAGTTCGTCGCTTTCAAGTTTGTCCTTGGAGATATAACCCTTCTCTGCAAGCTCGCGGCTCCACTTCACCGTGTCCGCGGCACGCTTCAGCTCTTCTTCGGCCAACGTGATGTCGGCTGAGCGTTCGCCCTCTTCGCGCGGCAGATCACCGCGAAGGTATTGCTTTTGATCTAACTCTGCGAACAGCACCGTCAACTCGGCCTTTTTGACGTCGCTTTCGTTCTGTTGTTTTTGAATCTCAAGCTGCTTTTCAGCATTGAACAGAGCCTGCTCGGCGTTCGAGGTCGAGATCTCTTGCTGCAAGAGCTTCTCCTCGGCATCGTTCACATCCAAGGTGAACAACAGGTCGCCGACTTCGACCGCCGTACCTTCGCGCACCAATTCCAAAATGACGGACTTGCCGGGAATCGGGTTCAGGACCTTAAAGGGGTTCCGGGCCTCGATCGTGCCTTTTTGGCGAATCGAAATCCTCAGATCCTGGCGTTTGACGGTTTGAGTCTGAAACTCAAAGTTTTCCTCCTGATCGCCACAAGAGGCGAGGAAGGTCACACTCAAGAACAAAGCGATCCAAGTTGCACGGAGCATGCTTACTCCTCCAGTTTCAAAAGCCGTCGGGTGGTCTCTTCATCGATGCCTTGCGGCCCGATGGTGAGGACCCCCATGTCTCGCATCAGCTCAAGGCGAGCGATGCGATAATCGATCAACGCGTCGGTTACGGCATTCTGTGCGTCAATCAGGTCGTTTTGTGCGTCAACAAGGTCGATAGTCGTCCCTTCGCCGGCAGCTTTCAAAAGATTCGCGGCATCCACGTTGGTTTCAGCCACTTTTACCGCCGCGCCTTGGATGCGATTGTCTTCCACTGCCTGGCGCAAATTGCGAAGAGCGGCCCTAACCTGTAGCTTGACTTGATCTTCGAACTCTTCGGCATTTCGGCGAGATTGGTCGTAGTTGATCAGGCTGTTGCGGTAGGCATTTCGTTCATCCACCCGCTCAAAGGGCAAGTCGAGCAAGGCGGAGATGCTGTAGTTGCCATCGCCAAGAAGGTCGATCTTGAAGGTCTCTTCGGCAAAGTCGTTGGAACGCAGTCCCGCGGTGGCCTGAAAATCGAGGCCTGCTCTCAAAGCATCGATGGCAACAACCACGGTCCGACGTGCATCTTGGACCCGAGCATCGGTGGTGGCGAGATCAAGCCGGTTCTTCAACCCGTATTTCGTGGCATCCCCTTGCGAGAACTGAAGGTTCTCAGTCCCCGCTTCGCGGAGGCGTTTTAGGTCGATGGGATCGATTTCGAGGCGCGCGTCAACCGGCAGCCCCAGCGTCAACTTGAACTGATCGAGCGCACTTTCAAACTGCTGCTGAGCCGAGATAAGCCGCGTCTCCGCCGAAAGCACCGACTGATTGACTCGCTCCACATCCGTGATCGCGATACGACCGGCCTCGCCAAGGGCACGGTTTTCGACCGCCGTTAGTTCACGGCGTTTCAAGTTGCTTTTTTCGTTCTCGACGCGTTGCCACGAGCGCAGCAGTTGCAAGTAATTAGAAACAACGCGAACCCCGTAAGTCCGCTTGAAGCGCTCGAAGTCGCGGACCGCGTAGACGACGTCGCGCTCGGACTGAATGACGTTTTCGTAGGCGATTTCGCGTCCGGCGCCGCGCAAAATTGGCAGCGACAAAGTGAAGTTCAAGAGCGACCCTGCGACCGATCCGGCGGGGTTGGTCAAAAACCGGGTGAAATCCTCACCGATGTTCAATGAGTAAGAACCGCCACTCTCGATGAGACGGGTGAATCCCAAAGAGCCGTTTTCTTGCAAAGATGGCGTGGTGTCATTTAAGCCGTCGCCATTGGCGTCGGCACCGACTTCCACCGTCCCAAAATACTGAGAGCTGAAGTTGTTCCAGTTGCCAGTCAGCGACAAAGCAGAGCCGTAAAGCCGTTCTTTTTCGTCTTGAAACTCGCGGCTGTTTCGGGTGGCGATCAACAGGGCTGTTTCAAGGTCAACTTTGACCGACTTGCCTCCCCGCGCCAGGCGTTCGGCGGGGCCGGGCTGGCTGTCGTCTGGCCTTGGGAACAACAGGCCATCACGAAGCCGCGGTCCCATCGAGTCGATCGTGAAAGCGGGATCTGCCGCCTGCCCGGCCACTTTGCGAGCCTCGCCAATGATGGCATAACTTTCCTTGTCGGCCTCGGCGAGGTGCTCCTCGGGAGTCTTGCAGGAAACCGTCATGGCAAAGACGGCAACCCCAAACCACGCGACGAGTCGAAAACCCGGTCCGAAGCTCCCCGCTCCGGATTCGAACCATTTCATTGCGAAACCCCTGGCGCCCGGAAGGCCTTTGAGTCGATCTGAATCGTCTCGCAAGGTCGTCCACTCATTCGAAACTTTTTGATCGTTCAAAACGGCAAGCAAAGCCGAGAACTACACTTCATTCTCGCCACCACGCTCTACGCCAGAGCTGCCAAAAGCATTCGCTCAATTCTCGCAAGATCCCGGCGCGCGGAGTCTTAGCCTGCTTTTGCCCCTGCCTTCAAGCATTTGTCCTGAGACAAAGCTATTGAGAACTATTCTCAACGCCGCGCAGGCGCTCGAACAAAGCCACGCACAAGATCGGCAAGGCAATGGTGGCATCGCAGCTGACTTCGGCGAAACAGGCACCAGGGCCATACTTCCCCCAGGATTTGCTCTCACTCATCGTGCAGCCCGACATCCCGCCGTAGACGACGTTGTCGGTGCAAATCCGAACGCCAAAGTCATAGCCCGGAAAAATCTCGTCCTCGATCATGTCCAGGAGCGGGAAAACTTGTTGCGCCCAATTTCTTGGCACGCCGCCGCCCACGATAATAGTGCCCCGCTCGGCGTGGCTTTTGATCCACTCCGCCATTTCAAACAAGTCGAGCTGCTCGTCCAGGACCAAGTTGAGCCAACCTCGATGCCGAAATTTGGCGAGATTCAGGCAAAACTCAGAATCACTGGTCGCGCCGCAGAAGATCGGCGTCTCCGTCTCGTAGGCCACTGACATCATCGACCGATATCCGCGTTCCGATAGCCCCGCCCCGGTGAGTCGAAAGACCTCACTAGGCGCCAAGAGCATGGCGCCGGGCACAGCCTTTTTGCTGTGCTCAGCTTGAATCGGTCGCCAGATCTCGTCCAAGAGTTCTTCGCCAGCTCCGTAGTTTTCCTCCGGCAAATTGGTGTCGTAGATGCGGTTGATGCGGTGCCGATAGAGCTCGTCATCGTCGGCATTGGGGTCACCGAGGTAGTGCCCGTGCCCTCCCTTGGCCGCATTGACCATGTCGTGGCTGATGTTCGCGCCGGTCGAGACAATGGCCTGAATGACGCCACGTTCCATAAGGCGGCATACGATCTCACCCATACCGGCCGGAATCATCGCTCCCGCAAAGGTCAAGACCACGCCGCATTGCTTACGGGTTGCCATCGTCTCCAAAACGTCCAAGGCGATCGACAGGGCCCGCCCTTGGAAGCTGCAATCACCAAGAGCGGTCAAGATGTCATTGGCGGACCGCGCCTTCTCGGGATCAAAGGGGATGACGGGTCGTGCGGTGTGTTTGGCCGGGCGATCGTTCACAGACTAGACCTCTCAGAAGAAGCAAAGAACAGTTTGTCCCAGCCCAAGCGCCGCAATGCCGCGGCAAGCTCGAACATGGGCAGTCCGAGGACAGTAAAGTGGCTGCCCTTGATCCCGCGCAGAATGTGAATGCCGCGGTCTTCAAGTCGGTAGCCTCCGGCGCAGCCGATTCCCTCTCTCGTGGCGGCGTACGCGAGCAGCTCCTCTTCGCTCAGGTCGTAAAGCTGTACTTCAGCGTGGCAGACTTCTTCATGCACGACTTTCCGCCCCCGAACCAAGGCCAGGCCACAGTGAAAACGATGGGATTTTCCGTTGATGAGGCGTAATTGATCGCGCAGCGCCTCATCCGATTCAGGTTTTGATCGGACCTCGCCTTCGAAGGCAAAAACTTGGTCTGACCCGAGCACCAAAGCGTCGGGGAATTGGCTGGCGACCTCGAGGGCTTTGTCACGAGCCAAGATTGCCGCGCGGCGGTCGGGGTCGGACTCTATGCAGGCTTCCTCATCGAGCGTCGCCGCCACCGCTGTGAACTCATAGCCAGCGGCCTTTAGCAAGTCCTTGCGAATCTGAGATCCTGAGGCCAACACGAAATTCTTGGGAGCTTGATCCATACCTTCTTGCACCTTGTCTGTGACCCCGGGCCAGGGCATTCTGTTCCCGGGCAGCAGCGCCGTCAACGCGAACTGCCAAAGTCGGGGGGAGAGAACAGTCAATGGGTCAGCAACGTCACCGCCACCGCCACCGCCATACCGTGGCCATCAACACCGGGGGTGGCGATTGCCCGGGCCTCAATGCCGTCATCCGTGCGGTCGTGAAGCGCGGGCAGCTTGAGCTGGGTTGGAAGATCATCGGGATCGAAGACTCCTTTGATGGCCTCCTCAGCGACGAAATGCGGGTGCGCGAACTCGACCGCGCCAGCATTGCCGGCGCCTTGACCAAAGGTGGCACGATTCTCGGCAGTACCAACCGCGGCAATCCCTTTAGGTACGGTCGCAGGGATGGCAACGCCATCGACCTTTCAAAGCGCGTCGCAACCAGGCTTAAGGAACTCGGCTGTGAAGGCCTCATCGCTCTGGGCGGAGACGGCACGATGGCCATTTGCCACGAGCTGTCTCAGCGCACGGGGGTCAAGATCGTGGGTGTCCCCAAGACCATCGACAACGACCTGACCGGCACTGACACCACTTTTGGGTTTAACAGCGCCGTCGAGTTCGCGACCCAGGCTGTCGACCGCTTACACAGCACCGCTGAGAGCCACGATCGTATCATGGTGGTTGAGGTCATGGGTCGCAACGCAGGGTTCATTGCCCTTCACTGCGGGGTCGCGGGCGGGGCCGACGCCATTCTAATCCCCGAGGTACCCTTTGACCTGCGCGCGGTTGCCAACAAAATTCTAGAACGCAAGGCCATGGGGCGCTACTTTTCGATCATCGTGGTTTCGGAGGGAGCGCGCGCCAAAGGTAGCGAGCCGTCCGATTCCAAAAGCCTTCGCCTCCGCAGTATCGGCCGCAGCGTCGCCGCCGAGCTGTCGGAGATGACGGGAATCGAATCGCGCGACACCGTGCTGGGCTATTTGCTCCGCGGCGGCATCCCCTCGGCTTACGACCGCATCTTGGCAACGCGCCTGGGGAATCACGCCTGTAGCTTGGTCGAAGCTGGAAACTGGGATCGCATGGTCGCCATCCACGCGAACGAAATGTCGAGCGTTTCGCTCGTTGAAGCCGCCAGCGGCACCAAGCAAGTCGACCTTGGTGGCGATCTGGTGGCTACCGCGCGAGGGGTCGGGATCGTCTTTGGAGATGAGGAAATCTAGCATGAACACTTGTCGCCAACCTGTATCCCTGGTGTTTTTGGCCCTGCTGTTTGCCGTCGCGCTTTGTGCCTCTTGCGGCAAAAAAGAAGAATCCGACGCCGAACCAAAAATGCAGAATGGTTCTGCAGGTTCATCCCAGCCCACGGGGAAGAAGGATAAGCTCAAGGCCCCGGCGCGCGGACCCAATGAGCCCGATCGCGTCACCCTAAAGTTACTGGTCTTGCCCTGCGAAGGCGGTCGTTTGGGACTCGTCGAACCCAGGCCGACTAGTTTTGAAGCACGAGCACTCGCCGCATCGCTCAAGACAAGCCTCGAGACTAGCGATGATGTGTCCGCCGAGTTCGACACCCTCGCCTTGCAATACTCAGCTGACCCGGATGTGAAGACCTCTAAAGGTATTCGCACCCTCACCAACTGGGGCGTCGAACCCGACACCGACAACCATGAACGGGCCCGCGCCGCGATGCCAGCGATTGCGGATCAAGCTTTCAAAATGCCAGTTGGAAGCATCGCCATCATTGATCTGGACGAAAAGATGAACCCCCTTGGCATCGTCTTGGTGTTCCGCAGCAAGTAACCGCTTAGAGCCTGAGCCACATGAATCAAGAAAGCAAACGCGAGCGATCCTCATGGACGCGCGTCTTCGAGTTGTTCCGCGACGGTCAGCGCCTCGAAAGCGTCATGTCCGGGTGGCGCGTCACCGAAGAACAGATCGCCGAGTATCTCATCGCGGGGCACCGCGCGGGGGAGAAAGTCGAGCCGGCTTGGGTCTTGCCACCCAAAATCCGCGACCGCGTCATGGAGTTCATCCAAGGCCGCGCAGACCTCAGCCCGACGCAGATCTCCAGTATGGTGCAAGGTCGGGTGAAGCCCGCGATCATCCGTGCCTTGCGTCAAATTTCGCAGGGCATGAGCTTCGATACCCGTCTTTACAACGAGTCGACTTTCTTCGAGAAATTCCACGACGACCTCGCCGGAGCGACCCGAGAGATCATCGTTGTCGCCAGCGAGATCAAGGGCCAACACTGGCGCAAGCACGCCGCCGCCTTTTTGGGCCTTGTGCGCCGCGAGGGCCAGGTTGGATTCTTCTCCGGCCGTATTTCGGAGCTACTTGAGGATTCTCTTCGCGATGCCGGTATTGTGCTCATCGAAAAGCACTCACATGCGAACTTAGTACTCATCGACAATCAGATTCTTTGGGAGGGCAGCATGAACTTCCTTCTACCGCCTCAAGGAGACGAGCATGTCCGCCGCAGCGAGAGTCGCCTTCAAGTCGAGGAAGTGAAGGATCTAAACGATCTGTTCCTTTAGGGCTCAGTCAAGAATAGCTTCACATTCTCGCCGCTCAGCATCACGCCATCTTCGGTCCGTGCTCAATCGCGAGAATCCTCGAATACAGGAAGTATGCTGCGGTTCTCGCTCAATCGCCCGAACCGAATCTGACGCAAATCTGAGTGCGAACTCTGCGAACTTATTCTTGACCGAGCCCTTAGTTGGTGGGTCGCCAAGCAAATTCGTGACATAATCCCAAGCTCTACCGATCCCCGCCGCCGAGGAGTTGCCCTTTGGAACAGCCCTACTCCAACACTTTCGCCGAAACCAGCATGGTTTCGCTGCAAGAGCACATCATGGATCAGCAGGCCCACCACCCCACCGCCACGGGTGATTTTACCTTTTTGTTGTCCGGCATCGCCAAGGCGACACGCTTCATATCGGCAAAAGTTCGGCGCGCGGGATTGGTCGACATCCTCGGTGCGACCGGTGATGTCAACGTCCAAGACGAAGAAGTCCAAAAACTCGACATCTTCGCCAACGACTTGTTGATCAAATGCCTCGCCTACCGTGGCAATGTCGGCATCCTCGCCAGCGAAGAAAACGAAGAGCCAGTGGTGCTGCACAACGCGGGAGCTAACGGCCGCTACATCGTCCTTTTTGATCCGCTTGACGGTTCAAGCAACATCGATGTGAACGCCACCGTGGGCACCATTTTTTCGATCCTAAAACGGCAAGAACCTGGTTTCGGAGAGCGCGACGCGATGACGGACCTCCTCCAGCCAGGGGTCAAGCAAATAGCTGCGGGCTATGTCATCTACGGGTCGGCGACGGTCTTTTGCTACACGACCGGTCAAGGCGTTCATCTGTTCACTTTAGACCCAACAACGGGCACCTACATTCTCCACGCCGAAAACCGAAAGATGCCCGACCGCGGCGCCATTTATTCGGTAAATGAAGCGAACTTCCCAACCTTTCCCGCCGAAATCCAGGCCTACCTGAAGGCTGTCAAGAGCGGTAAAGAACACAGCTACACCTCGCGCTACATTGGTTCTTTCGTCGCGGACTTCCACCGCACCCTGCTAAAAGGCGGCGTCTTTCTTTATCCGACGACTCAAAAAGCACCGGGCGGAAAACTCCGCCTCTTGTACGAAGCCAATCCCATGGCTTTCATCGCCGAACAAGCGGGCGGTTTGGCTACCGACGGCAAACAACGCATTCTCGACATCATGCCCAGCGCTCTGCACCAAAGGACGCCGCTCATCATCGGCTCCAAGGACGACGTCAACGATGCGATTGCTTTTTGCTCAGGAGAACGCAAGTAACGGCGCAACGCTCTAAAGCCATTACTTGTCTTCGGACCAGCGCTCGTTGGCTTTGCGGTAATCATCGGGCAGACCGATGTCGCACCAGTACTCGTACATGGGGAAGGCCTCGACGCGATCGCCACTGGCGATCAAGTCTTGGATGAGCATGGTCATGTCGAGGTATCGCTTGGCGGGGATGCGCCCGACGATCTCACCCTGCATGAGGTAGATGCCGGCGTTGGTCCACCAAGTCGCGAGCGGTTTTTCTTGGAGCGAAGCCACGCGGTCGCCAACGAGTTGAAGGACCCCGTAAGGCACTGCGTGGTGATAAGCGCGGGTAGCAACGGTGACGGCATTCGATGCACGATGATGGGCCAAAGCGAAAGCGGCAAGATCAAGTTCGGACATGACGTCGCCGTTCATGACCAACAAAGGCTCATCTTCAGCTCGCTCCAACATGCCCATCGCCCCGGCCGTTCCGAGCGGTTTTTCTTCGCGGAGATATTGGATCTTGAGTCCGAACTCGGCGCCGTCCGCGAAATAAGACTCGATTTGTTCCGCCCGGTATCCGAGCGCCATGCTGACTTCCTGGACGCCGTATTTCGCAAGCTGCCGGACGATGTGTTCGAGGATCGGTCGACCCCCGATGGGCAATAAGGGTTTCGGCGTTTGCTCGGTAAGCGGACGCAATCGCTGCCCCTCTCCCCCGACCATGAGTATCGCGCGCCTCACCTGTGATACCGCAGAAAACAGCCCCTTTCGGTCTTGGCAGGCAACGAGTCGCCCCTCCTCAACTTGGACCAAATAGTCCTCGCCGCTGCTGTCGAGAGCTTTGCGAGCCTCATCAGGAGCGAGCTCGCAGGCAGCAACCTGCGCCGGCTGTACCATGACATCTCGCAGCGAGGCTCCCATCGGCAAGCCTGCGCGCATCGCGCGACGAAGCTCAGCGTCACCAATTAAGCCTTGGAACTGGCCAGAGTCGTCGGCCACCGCGAGCAAGGGATTTCCCTGATCAAAGACCCTCTTGGCGTCAGCGAGGGTGCCAGCTTGGTTGATCTGAGTGATGGGGCTCATAGTTTCTCTATCGGTTGCCAGGGGCACATCATAGAATCCACAAGAGTTTGGCCCAGGAATCTGCCATGAAAACCCGTTTTCGATGTATCATTTTTTTGCTGACCGTCTCTGTGGGCCCGCTTTGGGCCCAAGGAGGCGACGAAAAGCCCGTTTCGGGCAAGAAGTTGGACCCCAGGGTCCTGAATAACGCTAGCACGCCCTTAGAGGCGAGGTTTCCGGACGGCCTCGGCCCCTTGCGCCGAGAGAACGTGGAACTCGTCCGCGACGGCATTGCCGCCCTCAACTTTCAGCGTTTCGTTGCCGATCGACCTGGAGAAATGAGCGCTGAAATTTCGCTCATCCCCATTGGCAAGCGCAAGGACTTCCGTACCAATCCCCGCCGCCGCTTGAGAGCTATGGCGGACCTGATGGGACAAGACAAGAAGTCTCGCAACCGCAGCGAAGCCTGGTTTTGGCACCGCGGATTCCCCGCACTGCGAATTCGATTCCAGGTCGCGACGGTTTCCCCGAAAAAGAGTGATTCGAAGCCCGATTCCGTGAGCCACCACCGAGTGGACTTGATTCACTACCCTCAAGGCGTTGCCTTTCTCCAGGTCATCACGAGTATCGCTGACGGCCAAGACCGCGGGGATGTCGCGTCGTTTTTCGCAAAACACCGACACCGGAGCGCCAAAGCACCCGCGGATTTCGTCTTTGAGTCTCCGGGGGCCAGATTGAATTATTGCGCGGAAACGACTTTTGACGCACTGGATGGAATCCTTCGACTGGGCGGCAAGCAAGGTCGCTGGGGGCTTGCGGTCACCGAGTTTGAGACGCGATCGACTCTGAGCCCACTTGAGGAACTGGCCACCATCCTCGCCGAGGCCATTGCAAGCCGAGGAGCCCTCAAAGTCATCAAAGGCCCAGAATGTGTGGATCCTGGCCCCAAAGGCGTCACTCGGCACCGCCTTGACTACTTAGAACCTCAAGCCGGCGGCCCCCCAATCCACCGGGTCTTCATCTATCTTCAGTGCAACAAAACCCGCACTTTGCTGTCGGCGTTCTCGCCGACGATGATAGTTGAGAGAACTGGGCGGCGACCTTACTACCGACTGGCGCCGGGTTTGGTCGTACCTCTTGGTACCTTTGAGCGCTTAAATGCGACGCCAAAAGAGGATGGCTGATTTTTTGATCGAGAGTCTTCTTTTGATCGAATCGACAACGGCGCTCTATGATTCAATGGTAGCCGTCCAAAGGACCACAGAATGCTTAGTGTCAACGTAGAATCCGAGTTCGATACGGAACTCCTCGAGGAGGCCATTGAACTCCTCGTTCGTGCCGTCGCAGGCTCGCCAGACAATCTTAGGTATCACCGCGTACTCGGTGAGGCCTACATGGCCCAACGCAAATGGCAGCTCGCGCTCGATCAAATGTTGGTGGTCCACGACCGCGAACGAGACAAACGATCCGCCTATCTCATCGCCCACGCCTATTACCGTCTCGATAGCCGAGAATCGGCCGCCAAGTATCTTGAAATCGCCGGCGCCGACGACAGTCTGGGATTCACCAAACTCCACTTGTTGCGGGGGCGAATCCTCCATGACGATGGTCGTTTTGGCGATGCCGTCAACGAGTTCGGCAAGTCGCTGATCATGAAGCCCGATGCCCCCGAGCCGCGATGGCTCATGGCGCGGTCTTTGGTCAATCACGCCCAAGAAATTGACGACAGCGTCAGCCTTTACCGCCGTGCCCTCAAATTGCTGACGAGCATCGAGCCGCGCAAAGAAAACGAAGACGAGTGGAATGCCCTGATTGGCCGCGTTTACCTCGCGCTGCTGTACCCCGTCGAAGCGCTGCGTCATTTGGAAAATTCCCGGTTCGGCTCCGAGCACGAAAAACTGCTGCTGATGGGAGTTGCCTACTTGTTGAAGGGAAATCTTCGCGACTCGCGCAAATGGCTCGCGATGTCCGTACGCGATCCTCGTATGCGCGCCCGTTGTGAGGCCTACCTCACCGAGATCGCCTGCGCACCAGAAGGCACATTGAGCGCCATGGACCCAGCCCACAGCCCGGGAGTAGCGGCGCGTTTTCCCGACGTAGATTTATTGGTGGGCGTGTTCGGGCCAGGCTCAGAAGAGATCGACCGCATTCTCGAGGCCGCGCGAAGCGGTCGCAGCGAAGAGATGATCCGCACCCAGATCGAGCAAGCCGGTGCCGTCGAAACGGGACGCTTGTTTGCGGCCTTCGACGCGCTAGATGACGACACCCGTCCCGACGATCCGGCCGTTGCCGCGAGGCCAGCCTTGGGTCCCGACGAAGAGGCGACCATTTTGTCCGACGCGGAAGGCCAAACGATCGCGGCTCGCCGCGATCCGAAGGCAGCCGATCGACTCTTCCCGCAGACTTGGGTCGACGTCGGCGACATCCTCGAACACGGGCCAGAATTGGCGCCACGCAACACACCTGCAGATTCCGGGGCAAAAGCTCTTGCAGCCGGATCCATCTCAAGAACAGCACCCATGGCCTTGCAAGATCCACCTGAGCCCGAAACAAAAGCCACTGACAACTCGGAAGCCGGCTTCCCAGAACTCGACAATGACGATTTCCTCTTTGACGAGGATGATTCGGGAGAAAACAAATGAGCGCTGCCGCCTTTGATCGCGTCGCGGCGTTGGCCATCGAAGATTGCCGTCGCTTGATCACCCAGGGTCGCTTCAAAGAGGCCCGCAACATCCTCACTGAAGTCCTCAACCAAGTCGGCGGCCAAAGAAAGTCGCTGACTCCACGGCGTAGCGCCGAGCTTTGGTACCACTACGGTGAGGTGCAAGATGCCCTCGGCGACGCGCCCAAGGCGCGAGATGCCTGGCAAAAAGCCATGAAGGCGGACATCAGCTACAAGCGCGCCCTGTTGCGCATGGTGGAGAGCCGGATTTACTCAGACTTGCCGGTGCGTGCCGAAGATCTCGACGCGATGGTCGACTACGGCTCCCTTGGCCGGGACAAGAAAACCAAACGCCGCGTCCACGAGCTTCTGAGAGAGCGCCTCCGAATTCGGCTGACGGACGACCCTAAGGGCCTCAACGACCGCGTTGAGCTGCTCGAAAGGATTCACCGCGAGAGCCCCGCCATCAACTATCCCAAGCAGTATTTGGGGCGCGCCGCCTACATGCGCAAAGATTATCGCGGTGCCATCGAGTTTTTGGCTTCGGTCGTCGACCGTGCGGCCGAATCCTCCAGCATTCTCAACATCATCGGACGCTGCCATGAAAAGCTCGGCGAGCTAAGTCGAGCCGCTTCGGCCTACGAAAAATCATTGGGCCAGCGAGAAGAGCAGCCGGGGATCTTATTCCGTCTCGGCCGCCTCAAACTTCGCCTCGCGCAGCTGACTTAGTCTTTAAGTTCGCGAAGCGGGAATCAGCGGGCAACCCGACTTTCCATGGTAGGGGCCAGGGGCTATAGTCCCGGCATGCCAAAGGGGAGACCGACCAGTGATGGGCCCAGCGAAGAAGAGCTGCGGCGACAAATAACCGAGCACCAGCTCCGGTACTGGGAGCTCTTCGAGTGGGGACGCCAAAAAGTCACCAAGGCGCTCATGTGGGGCGCGGTCTTTTTGATCTTCTACCTCTTCAGAGCTTTCTTCCCGCTGCTCTTTTTGACCTTCGTGTTCTCCTTCATCACCCAAAGCCTCTGCAAGCTTTTGGGTCGCTACTTTCCGCAGATCCCCTGGAAGGCACGTGTCATCGCGGTCTTCATGCTGTTCTTCGTCCTGATGACCATCATGATCGCGTTGCTAGTACCTCGCGTCACGGCGGGCTATTACGAAGTGAAGGACACCATCCGCGAATTCCCCACGATCTGGAAAGACAAAGTCGATCCCTGGCTATACGAGAAGTTTCCGCCCTACAAACAACTGGTGACCGAAAGTAAAGTCGTCACCTTGGACGTCGAGATGACCGATGTCACCGGCGAAGTGCTGCTTGATGAAAAGCGTCAGCCCCGAACCGAAAAACGATCGGTTACCCAGCGCGAGCGCAACCACCTTTTTCAGGTACGAAAAGTCCGGGAGTTATTGGCGGACCTCGAAGGCGGTGCCACGGTCAAGAAATTACCCGGCTGGATTACCGACGTGGTGTCGAGCCTCATGGCAGTATTGACCTTGTTGTTTTTGGCGACGCTTTTCAGTTTTTTGATCGTGTTCGATCTCGACAACCTCCGCCGGGAACTTCGCAAGCTCGAATCGACACGGCTTGACAACGTCTACGCCGAAGTCGGACGAGATCTCGTCAAGTTTGGCTCCGTGCTCGGCAAAGTCTTGGAAGCACAGGCCGTCATCGCGATGGTCAATTCCCTGCTCACCGCGCTTGGTCTTTGGATCCTCGGCGTTCCCAATGTGGGGATCTTGAGCTTGATCGTTTTTGTCTGCGGCTTTATCCCCGTGGCCGGTGTCTTTATCTCCTCGGGGCCGATTTGTTTGGTCGGTTTGTATTCCCACGGCTTGCCGATGCTGGGCATCTTGGTCGCTTTCATCACCGCCATTCACTTTCTTGAGGCCTACGTCCTGAACCCTCGGATCATGGGCGCGGCCCTTCGAATCAATCCCGTTCTCGTCCTCATCATCTTGGTTATCGGCCACCACGCGCTCGGCGTGTGGGGTCTCTTGCTCGGCCTGCCCATCTGCTACTACTTCTTCACGCATGTGATCAAACGAGAAGAACGAGAGATCGGATTGCGGGTGAAATTCAATCGAAGCCCCGCCACCGGTTCCCGGTGATGGGCACAGACCACGCCGTCGACTCTTCGAGCGAAGCCACGCTCTTGCGATTGGGCACCGAGGACGACGACCGATTAGAGGCTCTTCGCTCAAAACTTGAAGCTTCGGGCGCCGAGCTCGCGAAGCGAATCGCCAAGAAAGTGGCCTCTAGCCGGCGGTTCATGACGGCGCGCGTCTTGAGTTTTTCGATTGCGGTCTTGTTCTTCTTCGTCACCGCTTCGACGGGCAAAGAGTTTTGGGCCTATGCCGTCATGTTGCCCGCCTTATTGATGTTCATCGGGCTCGTCGTGCGCCACGGCCCGGTCAAAAAAGACCTGGCGCGCTTGCGCCGCCTCGCCCGGCTCGTTGCCGACAAAACCGCACGACTCGACTCAGAAGACCGTGGGGCACCGGCCGAAGACAAGCTGGAATCCGTGGCCAAGGGAATCTTGAGTCCCACCGCGCCAACTTGCCCATCCTGGGAGCTTCCCGCTCACGTCTTAGAGGACCTGGGTATCTTCGAAGGTCGCACGCGACTATTTGCCCTCGTCGACACCGCCCCAAGTCGTTTGGGGCGCTTGGTCCTGGCCGATTGGCTGCGTCATCCCTCACTCGATGCCAACGAAATCCGGCAGCGGCAATTAGCCGTCGAGATCCTCGGCCAAGACGAGCTGCTTCGGGAAAAGCTCGAGCAAGACTTAGCCGAGATCAGAGGCCTCCCAAGTGCCGCGCAACTGGAGTTTTTGAGTCAGCATCCTTTGGATCCCGGGGGCAATCCCGGTCCGATCAAAGTAGGCATCGCGTCGTTCTTGGCTGTCGGCGGCTTCGTGGCCGGACAGCTATTGTCATTTTGGCCGCTCACACTCCTGGGCCTTGTTGCGGTCATCATCGGTCATCGCCTGTTTCGCGAAGGACTCCAAAAAACCGCCGAGATCAGAGAGGGTCTAACGGAGCTTTCCGGCGTTTGGCAGGTGGTGTTGACCGCGAGATCTCGCTTGGGTGAGTACCTTCAGCAACAGCCCGAAGCCACATCTTTGAAGTCGATCCAACAGCGCCTCGATGACTTCTGTCATCCCGCCGGTTCTTCTTTGGAATCACTGCCAAAACAGCTCAAGAGACTGCGCTGGCTCGGCCTGTATCGAGCTGGCCTCGTCTACGTCTTCTTCAACTTCCTCACGTTCTACGATCTGTTCTTCCTTTTTCCCTTGGCGGCGTTTTTCCGAGAGCATCGCGCGCGCGCTCAAGCGGCGATTCGCGCGCTCGGCGAACTTGAAGCCTTGATTTCAATGGCCAATCTTCGGCAAGAACAGCGTGGATACCGAGAACCCGTGATTCTTGAGCGCGAAACACCGAAGTTGGAAATCGATGATGGCTTGCATCCCTACCTGTCTTCAGGTGCCGCCGTCGGCAACAGTGTATCGCTCCACTCAAAGGGACCGTTGCTCATCATCACCGGCTCTAACATGGCCGGAAAATCGACTTTTTTGAAAATGGTCGGCCTCAACTCTATCCTCGCTCAGATCGGAGCCTCGACGCGCGCGACTTCAGCTCACATGACGCCACTTTCACTCTCTAGTGACATCAACGTTCGCGATTCACTCGACGACGGCCAGAGCTACTTCGCGGTCGAGGTGGACCGCATTCGAGAGATGATCGAGCAAGTAGCCGACGAGCCATTCTCGCTGCTGCTCTTGGACGAGATGTTTCGGGGCACAAACACCCACGAGAAGGTCGCCGCGGGCATCGAAGTAACCCGACACTTAGCGGCGACGGGTGCTCTGTCGCTCGTCGCGACGCACGATCACGAATTCACCGAACTCGAACTTGCCGAGCCCGCCTTGGGCATCCGCAATTTTCATTTCAACGAAGACTTGGAAGACGGAGGCATGGTGTTCCACTATCACTTGAACCGCGGCCCCGCCGTAAGCCGCAATGCCATCCGCGTTCTGGAAGCCAAGGGCTTCCCCCGCGACCTCGTTCAACGCGCCCTGGAAAGGTCTCTTCGCCATGACTGACGATTCTCGATGTGTCATCAACAATGTTGAGTTGAAATTGGCGCCTCCGGTGACCATGCGGCAGAACTGGATCGGCCAGGAAACCGTCTTGGAGCAACTTCTCGCCTGTTGGCTCGTCATTGACGATTCTGATCGCCCGCTTTCGCCCCGCATCATCGGCCTCCCGGGCATGGGCAAGACGACCCTCGGGATGGCCGCAGTTGAGCGCCGCGATCAAGAGCTTTACATCTTCCAATGCACCGCCGATACGCGCCCCGAAGACTTGCTGATCACCCCCGTCCTCTCGGAGAAGGGAAAGATCAGCTACCACGCCTCGGCTCTCGTCACCGCCATGATTCGCGGTGGCGCCTGCATCTTGGACGAAGGCAACCGCATGAACGAAAAGAGCTGGGCCTCCTTAGCGCCCTTGCTCGATCATCGCCGCTACGTCGAGTCGATCATTGCCGGCATCACCATCTCAGCGCACGAGGACTTCCGCTGCTGCGTGACGATGAACCAAGATGAATCGACCTTCGAGATACCCGACTATATCCTGTCGCGCTTGCAGCCCACCTTGGCCATTGACTATCCCAAGCGCAAAGACGAACTCGATATCCTCAGCTACCACTTGCCCTTCGCCGAAGCCGAGATGCTCGAGCTCACGGTGGACTTTTTGCAGCAGGCCCACGAACTCAGGCTCGACTTTTCGCCCCGTGATGGCATCAACATGCTGCGCTACGCCCTGAAGCGACTCGCTCAGAATCCCGAGCACCCGCTTTCGCGCGACGAAGCTTGGCGAGAGTCTTTGGTTGCGGTTTTGGGCGAAGACGCACTCGATCTCGACAACTTGGCCGAAAGCCGTAACCAGGTCCTCGGCACCAGTGCCCTGCCGGCGGGAATCGCAGACTTCTTCTTCGGAGGCGGAGACCCCCTCCACCCCGATCTCGATGACCTCGACGACGACGACGACGACGATGAAGACGACGAGATGATCCTGTGAGTTCCGCTCGTGATCCGCATCATGATCGTCCTAACGACAAGGGCGATGCCGCGAAGAGATTCTTCGCCCTGAGCGATCGGGTCACGTGCTTCCCCGTTCTCCACGGTAGTGCCGACTATGCCTTGGCGGTGCGCGATGAGGTATTTGCCAATCGCTACGACTGCATCGCCGTGCCCCTGCCCGACAGTTTCCGCGAGGAAGTCATCGAGTCAGTCAAACAGCTCCCTGAGGTGCGTGCGGTCGTGCAGTCGTGCGACGACGATGACACGAACTTCTCCTACGTCCCGATCGATCCCGCCCAAGCCGTCATCCGTGCCATCAGGATGGCCCTTCAAGAGCGCATCGCGCTTCGCTTCATCGACCTGGAAGTGAGAGACTGGCGCGCGGAGATGAGCGTTCATCCCGACCCCTACGCATTGAAGTCTCTTTCTCCGATGAAGTTTGCCGCCGCCGTCCTTCCGGCCCTTGAAGCTCCAAAGGCCGAAAGCATGGCGGACAAGCGCGCGCGTCACATGGCTTTTGAGCTGCACAAACTTGAACTCGACTTCGAGCGCATTCTGTTTTTGCCGTCAATGTTGGATTGGGTTTGGATCAAACGAGCTTTTGACGAGCGCGCGGCCTTTCCCACTGGCGACGTCAGCTACGCTCCCATCAACAGCTACCCCGTCGACAAGCAGACCCTGTCTTTTTTCTTGGGCGAGCTGCCCTACATCACGCATCTCTACGAGCGCTTTCGACACGGCCTGGATGTAGAACAGTCGCTCGGCATCGACGGGGTCAAAGAACTTCTCGTCGAAACCCGAGATCGGCTCTCCAAACGCAGCCGGTCCGCGATGTCTCGAGTCACCTTAAAGACCATGCGGATCTATCTGCAATACGTTCGCAACCTCACTTTGCTGAGACGAAGATTGCGACCGGATCTCTTCACGCTTATCGAGGCTGCCAAGCAAGTCTTCGGCGACGACTACGCCATCGAACTCATCAAGACGGCTAAGGACTACCCCGAGCAGCCCGATTTCGACGAAGCTGTCTTGAGAATGGCGCCTGGAATCGCCGACATCCCCGAGGCGGGAATGCGGCCGGTCCACAGCCGTTTACCCGGTGACCTTTTGACTTGGCGAAACATCGACCTTCACCCCGAACCCGAGCCGCCAGATCAGGCCGAGTGGACGCAGGTTTGGAACCCCCAATCCCAGTGTTCGCATCCACCGGAAGACATCCGCATCGAGAGCTTCAACCGTCATGTGCGGGAACAAGCCAAACAGATCCTCACGAGTGAGTTCGCGCACGTCGAGAAGTTTCGATCGTCGGTCAAAGACGGTATCGACATCCGGGAGACTCTGCGGAATTGGCACACGGGCGACATCTATGTGCGTGAGCTCCCACCTTCGCGCTCGGACATCGACGTCACCGTATTCTTGTTTGACGTACCCGCCGAGACCGAGCGCTACCCCTGGCGGAGTACTTGGTTCGCTGAGCACCAAAACGAATCGACCTTGGTGTTTTTTGCCACCAACTTCATGAGCGACTTGGTGGGACCTGGCATCGCAAAGGCGACCTATGGCGGGGCCTTCTTCATCTATCCGCCGCGCCCCATCGTCGATATCTGGCAAGACCCGGCTTTTAATGACGCAAAAACACTCGAAGAACGGCTGTTGACCGGTGCCTTCGCTCACGCCAAAGAGCGCCACGTCGCCGTCGTGAGTCCAGGCACCATCAAAGCGTCATGGAGAAAGCTCGCGCGGCGCTACGGCAAGTCCATCATCCACCTTCCCCTAAACCGATTCTCAACTTCGGTGATCGACCGCCTTCGCACCTTCCACGTCCTTAACGGCAAAGAAATCCGCAGTTACGCGGCGGACTACATCCGCCGCGTTGAGTGAAGCAGAACTCGCCGCGCCGCGCCCAAAACGCGACACCTCGACATCGTTGCTTATCCGAGGTGCTCGGGAATGAAGTGATTGAGCATGCGGTTCCACCAGGGCCAGTCGTGCTTCACATCTTCGCCCCAAAGGTCGAGGTTGGCGGGGATACCTTTGGCTTCGAGTGCTGCCGCCATTTCTTTGGAGTAGTCAGGGTTTTCGTAGTCGCCCTGACCCGTCACCACCGTGATCTTTGCTTCGCGGATCTGCGCGAGGATATTTTCATCTTCTATGTTGGGCAGGTATTCAACGGGATTGTTGAAATAGATATTTTCATCGTGATAGCCGTCGCAACAGGAACGGATGTCGTAGCAGCCCGACATCGAAATCGTTCCGCCGAAAACGTCGGGGTGCTTGAGCAGCGTATTCATCGCGTGAAAAGCGCCAAAACTCGCGCCGGTCGTCGTGATCTTTTTGTCGATAGGGCAGGCGTGATGAATGTAGGGCACAACCTCTTCGCGTACATAGCGATCGTATCCGACTTGCCTTCGCGCACGCTCAGCCGGATCGATCTCTTCGTTCAGCCAAGCCGTCTTGTTGACGCTGTCGATCGAGAAGATGCTGATCAATCCGTCCTTGACGAAATGAGCAATTGAGTCGATGAGCCGAAAGCGCTCGTACTCAAGATAGTCCGCCGCCGCCGTGGGGAAAAATAGGATTGGCGTACCACCTTCACCGTAGTGAACGATCGGCATGTCCATGTCGAGGTGAGAGCTGGACCAAGAATCCAACGTTCTTTTGAGGTCAGTCGCTTCCGTCATCTGTCGTCTCTCTTTCTCGTAGGTCTCGGTTTTGAGGGCTTGTCTTTCTTCCATCCCGCTCGATGTGGCCGGTACCCCACCGAGTCTTTGCGGGCTGACTTTTTATCGGCTCCCTGGGCTTTCGCTCGGCGCGCCAAGATCGCCTCGCGTGGAGGGCGACCGGAGATCAAACATTCCTTGCCTTCACCAATCAAATCACTGCGGCCAGCCTCTTCGAGCGCACGCCGCACTTCGAAGTAGTTGTCGGGCTTAAAGAACTGCAACAAGGCGCGTTGCATCTTGCGATCGCGAACCTTGGTGGCAACTTTGATCGGCTTCATCGTGATCGGATCTATCCCGGTGTAGTACATGGTCGCGGCCACGTCCATTGGCGAGGGGATAAAGTCCTGGACGGCATCGGGTCGGTGGCCGTGGCGCTTAAGGTAAAGGGCGAGGTCGATCATCTCCTCCAGCCCGCTCCCGGGATGGGACGAGATGAAGTAGGGAACGAGAAATTGTCTTTTTCCCGCCTTGCGACTACCCGCGTTGAAGGCATCGACAAAACCGGAGAAGTTGTCGATCTTCGGTTTCTTCATGGCCTTGAGTACGTCGGGGTGCGTGTGCTCGGGAGCCACCTTGAGCATCCCGCCGACGTGGTGCATGGCGAGTTCTTCGACGTACTCCGGGTCGAGCTGCGCCAAGTCAGTTCGGATACCGCTCGCGACGAACACTTTGCGTACGTGCTTTTTCTCGCGCACATCCTTCATCAGCTTTTTTAGTGGGCTGTGGTCGGTGCCGAGGAGTTTGCAGATTTTGGGGTGGACGCAGGATAAGCGGCGGCATTTGGCCTCGACCTCGGGCTTCGTGCAGCGCATTTCGTACATATTGGCGGTCGGGCCGCCAATGTCCGAAATCACTCCGGTGAATCCCTCTTGACCTTCCAAGGCGTCTACTTCGCGCTTGATGGAAGCGGCCGAGCGGGATTGAATGATTCGTCCCTGGTGGGCGGTGATGGAACAAAAAGTACAGCCACCAAAACAACCGCGCATGATTGTCACGGAGTTCTTGATGGCCTCGTAGGCGGGAATCTTTCCTTGGTAACTTGGATGCGCGGTGCGCAAGTAGGGGTGGTCGTAGGCCGCATCCATGCCCGCGGTGTCGAGTGGCAAGGACGGCGGGTTTTGAACCACCGTGCGATCCCCGTGTTTTTGAATCAGGCGCCGGCCGTTCAAGGGGTTGCTTTCGCGGTGAATGATCCGCGTCGCGTTCGCAAAGGCGCGCTTATCGGCCTTCACCTCTTCAAAAGACGGCAGTTCAGCGCTGGAGTCCCGAGGAGTACCGGGCCCATTCATCACGGCGTCAAACTCTGGGAGCGTTTCCGTCTTTCCCAGAAAGTAGGCCGTGCCCCGCAAGTGCCGCAACTCAGCGATTTTTTTCCCGGCATCTAACTCGCGCGCGATTTCGACGATCAAAGACTCGCCCATGCCAAAGGCAACTAGGTCGGCCTTTGAACTCACGAGGATCGATGGCTTGACCGTATCACTCCAAAAATCGTAGTGCGCGACGCGACGCAAAGAGGCTTCGACGCCGCCCGCGACCACCGGAACGCCGGGGAAAGCTTCGCGGCAACGCTGGGCGTAGACGTTAGTCGCACGGTCAGGACGCAGTCCCGATTTCCCCCCCGGCGAGTAGGCGTCGTCAGATCGCGGCTTTCGGTTCGCCGTGTAGTGATTGATCATCGAATCCATGTTCCCGGCAGAAACGCCGAAGAACAGACGCGGAGCCCCGAGCCGGCGGAAGTCGTCGGCGGTTTTCCAGCTCGGCTGTGCGATGATCCCGACTCTATATCCTGCGGCCTCTAAGGAACGGCCCAAGATCGCCGCCGCAAAAGAGGGATGATCGACGTAGGCATCGCCGCTGACGAGGATCACATCGAATTCACTCCAGCCACGGTCGGCCGCTTCTTCACGCGACATCGGCAAGTGCTGCCTCGGAGCACTCTGCGACGGGGCCACATTTTTGCTTGGCTTCGACATGCCTTGTATTCCAGTGAGCTGATTGGAGCGAAGAGCTAAAAGTAGCCTTGAACAGGATCAGGATCGACCCGCACCATCTTGGACGAAAGCAGCGGGGATAAAAAGAGACGGCATAGCCTTAGTGGCTACGCCGTCCCTAAAGGTGCCCGCACCAGGGATCGAACCTGGGACCCACGGATTAAGAATCCGTTGCTCTGCCTACTGAGCTATGCGGGCGTCCTCGTAAACCGCGGCAAGCGACCCCAAAGAGTCGCTTGCCGCCCGCTTACCGAGGGAGGGCGAGGGGGGTCGAACCCCCGACCTTCCGGATCACAACCGGATGCTCTAACCAACTGAGCTACGCCCTCCACACCCTCGTCACGAAGACGAGTCATCGCTCGGGTCGGGCTTTTGTTCCCTTGCCCGAGCAACCGCCGCAACCAAGAGCCTGAGCTCCAGTTCCGACTAGGGGCGGCGTAAACTATCCAAGGCTAAAAGGAGCGTCAAGAAAGCCAGCAAAAGACTTGAGATCAGGACGGCAAATGCGGTCTCAACCGAGGCCTTAGCGCGAAGCTATCCCCGCTTTGAGCCCCGCGCAGAGGCAACATGAGATCGTCCCCACCGGTGTCGAGCCCCAGCGTTTTCAGGCCAGATGACCCATTTTTGTGGTTCTGAGGGCTAAAAACCACGGTTCTCGCAAGAATTTGGCCCCTATTCGCGATTTTGAGCCTTGTTCTGTCGGGCAAGCGACTTAGGATTTGCCGGAATGGGCGGGAAAGCGGTTCCCAACCCTTTTGTGCAGATAACGGTCACGACAAGGAACTGGAACAATGGCTAAAAAGGCAAAAAAGAAAACTAGCGGTCGCAAGAGCCTCGACACTTTGATCGTCGGCAGCAAAGTCAAAGCCGCCATCAAAGAAAACGGTTGCATGACTTCGGGTGAACTCCTCGAAGCCCTCAACAAGACCGTTCACGAAATCCTCGACGGTGCCTGCGAACGCGCGCAAAACAACAAGCGCTCCACCGTTCGCGCTCACGACGTCTAGAAAAAAGAGTTCGGTATTGAGCTAGTTGATCCACAGCTGGGCTTGCAGTCCGGTCCGAGGGTCGTCAAACTCATCCGCGGATGCTTTAACGAGCCGGTGTCGCAAGCAAACGATGCCGGCTCGTTCATCGAGCAGAGCCCCCGTAGGCTAACTGGATAGACCGCTGGCCTCCGAAGCCGGAAGTTCAGGTTCGAGTCCTGACGGGGGTACTCCGATTTGGGAGGTGCGCGGCGCGCACCTCCTTTTTCTTAGATTCAAAAATCGGCGCCCATAGCTCAGTTGGATAGAGCACCGGATTTCTAATCCGTAGGTCGCAGGTTCAAGTCCTGCTGGGCGTACTTCGCGGCCCTCGCCGCTAAACTGCCATTTGATATTCGACCGCACTTGGGGCTCCGCAAATCTGAGTGCGAATTCTGCGAACTTATTCTTGACCGAGCCCTTAGAGGCGAAGCAACTCGCCCTTGGCCGCCAACCACTCCTCTTGGACGCGCCACCCCGGGCACACTCGATCCAGAGTTGCCTGAAAGCCAGCACCATGATCAAAGTGAATGAGATGCGTCAGTTCGTGGGCGATGACGTAGTCCAAGACTTTGGGCTCGGCTAAGACCAAACGCCAGTTGAAGCTGATGGTCCCGGAGTTGGAGCAGCTCCCCCAACGCGTTTTTTGGCCCGCAATCCGAACTTTCCCCACCGTCACCCCAAGCTCGCGGGCCCAATAGCGGCAGCGAGATTCGCAAACTTCGCGGGCGATGAATCGCAGGAGTGCCTCGAGCGCGCTCTTGATCACCTCAACGTCCAGCGGATCGGCCAACTGAAGTTCCACCCGCCCTTGTCGATAGCGAGCGCTCGGCCGGTCTCGGTTCCCTTTGACGTCCAAGGGACAAGATTGCCCAAAAAGCGGAAAATACCCCCCGTCGCCGTACTGCCGTGGCGCCGCTTGTTCGCGCAGGCGGTCGACTTCTTCGAGTCTCCCCAATACCCAGTCAGCCTGTTCTCGCAGAAAGGCCTCAGCATCGAGGTGGTGTTCATGGCCGCTCGGCACGACCACTTCCACCCCCTCCGCATAGCTGACCGAGACTTGGAGCCTTTGGGCTCGCCGACTCGCTCGTAAACGCCAAACGACACGGCGACCCGCTAGCTGAATGTGTCTGGCATTGGACAAGGGACATCCCCAAGGAGCGAAAGCGAGCATATTAGAGGCTTGGAGGGGCAGATCGGCTCCACGCCGCCCCAGAGCCACAAACGAGAAGAATTGGCGAAGATTTCGGGGAGCAGCTCCTATCTCGCCTCGTCTCCCCCTTCCTCGTATTCTGTATCGAAAATCAGATTCGAGCCTTTTCTTGATGCCAAAGGCAAAAGAAAGCTATAGAAGCCGTCACGGAAGGACGTTCTTGGGAGCATTCCCACAAGAAGCGAATTCCTTCCCAAACTGAGGAACCACTAATGAAGCACCTCCGCACCAAATTCATGTCATCACTTGCCGTCTTCGCATTGGCCATGGCTCCGGCACTTGCCCAAGAGTCGGCGCCCGCCAAAGAAGAAGTCAAAAGCGTCACCTTCAAGTCAAAAGGCCTAGCCGTAAACGACAAAGTTGTCGTCACCGGCAAGTCGAGCATGAGCCAGACCATGAAGGTCGAATCCGACGGTCAAGTGCTCATGGAAAACAAGTCCAGCACGGAATCCAACATCCGCTCGACCTGTGTGGTGAAAGCAGCCAAGGAGGGCAAGCCCACCAAAGTCTCGATCGTGTTCAACAAGATCGAGATCGAAGAGGAAGACCCGATGGCTGAAATGCAGGGTGTGGAATCCAAGTCGGCCAAAGTCCAAGCCTTGGATGGCAAGTCTTTTCTCCTCAACCTTAGCGCGGCCCCCATTGCCGTGACCGACCTAAAAGGCGAGGAGGTACCAGAATCTGAAGCCAAGACCGTGCGCGAGAGATTGGTTTCAAAATCCGGCAAGTTCATTGGTTTCGGCCCCGACGTCTCCAAGGCGATCCCAGATGGCGCGATGAAGATTGGCACCAAAATCGAACTAACGCCTTACTTGATCGCCGACATCCTCGGGATGACCGATGACGATCAAATTGGTGATCCGAAAGAATTCATCAGCGGCAGCATGACCCTGACGGGAACTCGTAAGGTCTTGGGCCATGAGTGCGGCGTCTTCGAGGTCAAAATGAAGCTCGACGGTTCACCCGAAACCGAGGGCGGCCCCGAACTCCAAATCAAAGGCTCACCGACCGGAGAGTTGCTCGTGGGCCTCGAGAACAAGTGGGTTTACCGCGCCGATGCCAAGGGCGACATCAACTTTACCGGCGAAATGGAACAAGGCGAGATGATCATTGAGCTCGACGGTTCCGCCAAGATCAAGTCCAACACGGTCTCGATCTTTTCGAAAGACAAACCGAAAGCGGAATAGTCGCTCCGAGCGAGAACTAAACTCAAGGGGCGCTTCTTCGGAAGCGCCCCTTTTTTGTGGTTCTAAGGGTCGCTATCAAGTCATCCGACGCTCGACCCTTGGATTCAAAAGACCGTGCCATCTTCTTCCACACCATCCATCGAGACCAGCGAACTGTCTAGTTTTCGCCGCGAAGCCCGCGACCTGATGAAGCTAGCCGGTCCCGTCATCGGCATCCAGGTGGGCCTCATGGCGATGGGCTGTGTTGACAACATCATGGTCGGGCACGTTTCCAAAGAAGCCCTCGCGGGAGCGGCTCTCGGACACGCCTATACTTCGGCCTTGTTATTCATGTTCGCGGGCATCTTGATGGCGCTCGACCCCCTCGTTTCTCAAGCGAAGGGAGCCGAAGAAGCGAGCACGCTGTCCGACTTGTTCCAGCGGATGATCGTGGTTTCTTTGGCCCTCGGCCCCTTGGCTTCTCTTACGATGTGGTGGGGCGATGCCCCCATGCGTTGGTTTCAGCAGAATGAGACGATCATCCCCGAAGCGGCGCGATATGCACGCACCGTCGGCAGCTCCAGCTTGGCCTTCATATTAGTCGTCGGTTGCCGGCAGTTCTTTCAGGCCTTGGGGCGCACCAAACCACTGATCGTGGCCATCGTTATCGGCAACCTCATCAACTTAGCTGGCAACTGGTTACTGGTCTTCGGCAACTGGGGATTCCCCAAGATGGGGCTTTACGGTTCAGCCTGGTCGACTTCGATCTCGCGGTGGATCATGGCCGCCGCCATCTTGTTGGCGGCGCGTCCCCTCATGGCCGAGTTTTGGCAGGGTTGGAATCGCCGGGCGCACTCTTTTTTGGAATACCGCCGCATCTTTCGCCTTGGAGTGCCCGTAAGCCTCCACGTCAGCGTAGAACTCTGGGTTTTCTCTGCGGTGACTTTTTTGATGGGAACCCACGGCATTGCGGTTCAGGCCGGGCACAACGTCGCCATTGTCTGGGCGAGCCTAACTTTCATGGTTCCGCTCGGGATGGGAATGGCGGCCGCCACCCGTGTCGGTCAGGCTATCGGGAGACGTGACCAGCTCGGCGCCAAGACGGCCGCTAAGGTCGCTCTCGTCGTCGGTGGCGCCATCCAGATTCTGAGTGCCACCCTCTTTTTGGGTTTCCCGGCCCCCCTGGCCGCGATCTTCAGCGAAGACCGCGACACGCAAACCGTGGCCATTGCTTTGTTGCCAATCGCGGGATGTTTTCAGCTTTTTGACGGTGTGCAGTGCATCGCCTCGGGAGTCCTGCGAGGATTGGGCGACACCAAGACCCCCGCCCTCCTCGCTCTCGGGGGTTACTGGGGACTGGGGCTGCCATTGGGGGCACTACTCGTCTACAAAACCTCGCAAGGCTTCAGCGGTTGGTGGTGGGGACTATGTGCCGGCTTGGGAATCGTCGCCGTTATGTTGGTTTGGCGGATCGTTACCTCCTTCAACCGGGACATCGGGCGAGTTTGACTACTCCCAGATCGCGATGTCAAACCGCCCCATTGAATTCGCCGCGCCGCGAAACATCCCTTTGGTGTTGAAGATCATGGCGATTTCTCCACGAGCCGACACCGCAATGAGCCCGCCATCGCCACGCTCGAGTTTGTCAAACACGATGTGACGCGCGGCGTCTTCGAGCGTCATGGCGCGATACTCAACGAGAGCTCCAAGGTCTCTCGCCACCGATCGCCGGATGTACTCTTCCCCGGTCCCGGTGCAAGACACCGCGCAGTTGTTGTTGTCCGCCCAAGTACCAGCGCCGATGACGGGGGAATCACCGATTCGGCCCCAACGTTTGTTGGTCATCCCGCCGGTAGAGGTGGCAGCGGCGAGATTCCCCATCTTGTCCAGCGCGACGCAACCGACAGTGCCTTTGCGGGTTTCAGTTGAGGCATCGTCGCGGCGAAGAGCCTTCTCGAGAGATCGGCGGCGCTTCGCGGTCGAAAAATAGTGGTTCGGTACGCGCTCTACCTTGGTCGTGTCGGCGAACTCTTCCGCCCCATCGCCCATCAAAAAGACATGCCGGGTGTTCTCCATGACGCGCCTTGCCAGGGTAATGGGATGCCGAATAGTCCTCACTCCGGTCACGGCTCCGCAAGAAAGGTCACGCCCGTCCATGATCGACGCATCCAACTCGTGCGTTGCGTCATGAGTAAACACCGCTCCCTTACCTGCGTTGAATCGCGGATCATCCTCGAGGCGCCGCACGACGGCCTCTACGGCGTCGAGCGCCGACCCTCCGCTTTCGAGCCGGCGCCGACCTTCCACTAAAGCCGCACGCAAAACTTGGCGGTAGCCATCAATCTGGTCGGCCGGAAGATCTTTCGGGATGACGCCTGCACCGCCGTGGAGTGCCAGGGCCCAGGCTGGCGACGGGTGGTCCCGGGGGCTCATTTCGCCGTCCGCGACCGCCGCACAGCCGACGCTCAACACCAGACAACATGCCAAAAGAGTCGTTAAAAGCCCATTCACCGCATCACCCCCTGATAATTCCCCACAGTCGTTCTGCAAGCTGTACGATCGCAGAGTTAGATCCGAGATCCAAGTGTTCGGTCTAGATATCCTTCTCGCGTCGCCAATTCCGGCTGGCGCCGAAAGCCGTTGTGGAGAATCCCCTATGGAGCCGAGTTCCTTTAACGTCGTCATCGACCAAAGTCACTTCAAACTTCGCGAGAGTTCTCTCGAGTACATCGCGAAAAAGATCGAGAAACTGGACCTTTGGACTCGCAAGTTCCCCCGGCGCTCTTGCCATATCTCCCAAGAGCATTCCGAACGCGAGGGCACCCATCGATTCACGATTTCCTTGGATCTCTCCAACGCTACGCTCGTGGGACACGCCGAAGAAAAACACCTTCGCGGAGCTTTCGATCGCGCCTTCAAAAAACTCATGCGCCAGTTGAATGAGTTCAAACAACTCCTCCGCCGCGAGCACCTAAAGGGCAAGACGCCAGCGGCCGGACACGCGCCGACGCCAGCGAGTTTTCCCTACGCTTCTCCCGAACACGAACTTGAGGTCTTTCGAAAGGACGCCCAGCAGGCGCGCCGCTCCCTAGAGGATTTCTTGGAGTTCGAGATTCGCCTCTTGCAGCAGCGCCAACCCGAATTCAAAGTTGACCAAAGCTCTTTCTGCGAACGGGTGATGGAGGAGGCCATCAGCAAAGGTGAGGATAAGCCGCGCCGGGTTAGCGCCCGGGGTTGGCTTTTTGAGGTGGGGCTTCGCATGCTCGAAGAGGAAGCCGCGAAGGCTCCAAAGGTCCAACCGCAGGCGGGGGCCAACGATCTGAGTAGCACCGCATCCCTGCTCAAGGCCTTTTTCGTCGAAGACGGTGAGCCGACTCCTCATGACTTTGATCGCTTGCTGGGGGCGCGGCTAGCCGAACTGCCCCGAGATTGGCGACGGTGTTTCCGTTTGCACTACGTTGAAGACCTCGACGTCGAGTCGATCGAAAGAATCCTCGAACTCTCGCGTGAACAGGTGGAGTTTCGACTTCGCGGTGCTTCGGAGTTTCTGCGTGACCACCTTGAAGAAAATGGTGGACGCTAACTAAGACTCATCGCCGTCTTCCCCAGGAATCCATCCATGCGCGCTTGCCTATTGCTTTTTTTTCTTGCCTTCGCGGCCAGCTCTGTCCTCTGTCAGGGACCGACTTCGCCGTTCGAACCCTTCGCGATCCCCGCATCGCCACGCTGGCGTAGCGCGATCGAAAACGGCACGCGACTTGCCGACGGAAACCCCGGGCCCGAGTACTGGAGCAACCGCGCCCACTATGAGTTGAAAGTCCGCTTGGATCCCGAGACCGCAACCGTCAGCGGTGAAGCCCGGCTCAGCTACACCAACGGCTCTCCAAAGTCCTTGAAGCAACTCGTGGTGCACCTACGGCAGAACCTCCACCGGGCCGGTATTCGCCGCACTCGCGTGGTCGAAACGAATAAGGGTGTCACGCTCGGTGCGATCAAGCTCGAGGGCAAAGAGCTGACAAAGGGCTTTCGCAAGGGCTATTCGCTCCGCGGCAGCGTCATGCGTGTGCGCCTGCCCAAGCCTTTGGCGCCGGGAAAAACGACGATTCTTGATATCGAATGGAGCTACCAAGTTCCGACCGCGGGCAAGGCTCCGCGCAACGGCCACGAGGACCATCACGTTTTTTACCTCGGCTACTGGTATCCCCAATTTGCGGTTTGTGACGACGTCGAGGGTTGGGTTGCAGACCAGTACCTCGGTAACGGCGAGTTCTACATGGACTATGCAGACTATGACATCGAATTCACGGTGCCCCGCCGCTTTATGGTCCAATCCACCGGCACGCTTGAGAATCCCTCAGAAGTTCTCACCAAGTCCGCACGGCGAGCCTTGAAGCGCGCCGCGAGCCAAGACGAGGTGGTCTCCATCATCGGCCCCGATCGTGAAGCCGAAGACGCGCTTAGAAAGGGAGACGCTCAGGGTCTGCTGACCTGGAAGTTCAAAGCCTCCAAGGTTCGCGACGTCGCGGTTTCCATTTCCGACCGCTACCACTGGGACGCTACCCGCGCCCTTGTGAAGGACCGAGATGGCCCGGGCCGTGACGCTTACTGTGCCATTCATGCGCTTTACGAGCCGAAGGTTAAAGCCTGGCGGCGCGCGGCAGAGTACGCACGTTTCACCATCGAGTGGATGTCCAAAAACGTCCATCCCTACCCCTGGCCGCACATGACCGCCTGCGAGGGGATTATTGGGGGCGGCATGGAATACCCGATGATGACCGTCGTCGGCTCAAGGTCGGAACGCGGCACGCGGGGAACCATCTCACACGAACTCGTGCATATGTGGTTCCCGATGCTCATCGGCCAAAACGAAAAACGCTACGCCTGGATGGACGAAGGTATGACCACCTTTTTCTCCGGCCGCATCGTTCGTGACTTCACAAAGAACCGGGCGAAACGTCTGCCGACCCGAGGCTACACCCGCCGCGGCGGGAGCGCCTTCGAAGAGCCCTGCATGCGGCACTCCGATCAATTCAACATGTCATCGGGAGCTTTCAGCTTCGCCGCCTACACCAAGCCGGCTGCCGTTTTTCATCAACTGCGCGAAATGGTGGGCCACGAAGCATTCGATGCCGCAATCCGCGACTACGCCCAGCGCTGGGCCTACAAGCACCCCTACCCCGAGGACTTTTTCGCCTCGATGTCGAACAGCTTAGATCGCGACCTCGCCTGGTATTTTCGCACCTGGATGTACGAAACCTGGACCATGGACGTGGCCCCGGTTTCCATCAAAATTCTCTCGCGCCAAAAGTCCGAAGTTGTCATCCAAAACTTTGGGGCCGCCGTCGGCCCCACGGTTGTCGAAGTGACCTTGAGTTCCGGCGAGAAACTCCGCCAGACCATCTCCGAACAATGGTGGTTAGCCGGCCACAAAACCAAGATCCTAAAGTTCGCCGGCAAGGTCAGCGAAGTCCAAACCGACCCCGACCTCACTACGCTTGACATCAACCGCAAGAACAACAAAATCACGATCGAAAAGTAACCACAAACCCACCATGCGGTCTCAGTCTTAACTCTCACGCTTCACTGTGTCAGTCGTATTTTTCCCACTTAATCGCGGGAGTCTAGCGAAGGGACTGAGGCCACCAGCTCTCGTCGCCGGCGTCGTGCCTTTCCCAGTAGGCGATGCGCTCTGACTTGGCCAGTCGATAGTTCGTGCCGTCGGCGAGGGTCATTTCGATCAGACGGTGTGGCGCCTTGATCTCAAAACTAAAGCGGTCCGGGTTGTCTTTGCCGAGCGTCAATTCGACGATGCGAAAGCGGCCGGCGGGGACGACGACATCTTTCGGTTGGCTGCGTTGCATCGACAGGGTCAGGGGTTCGGCCGGCAGAAATCTTCCGTGTAGAGTCGAGGGAAAAACCTTGATCGACTCCGGCAGGACGCCCTTTACATAGTCGCGCAGGAACAAAGCGAGCCCGTCTTCGGGAATCGCGGCGGCAGGCCAGGGCATTCTGCGTTCAGCTTGTCCATCGAAGTATGAGCGAAGCTCAAGGAGCCCTTTAGTCATGTGGGCGGTAGACAGGCCACAGCCTTCCGCACTGGCAGTTGAGAGTTTTTGGAGTTGCCCTTGTTGGCGGCGCATGAAGACGCTGGCCACTTGCTCGTAGCGATAAATCCCGGTCTGAACCGAACGTTGATGGTTGAGCTTGATCACATCGAACTTGGCGTCGGACTCGCGATCAGCTTTGACCTCAAGATCGGGACGCCAAGGCTCTTTGACGGCGACGAGGAGCACCCGGCCCTGATTCAGTCGGCCGTAGCGGTACCACTTGGCTTCATAGGCCGAGTACTCGGCGAGGCCATCGTCCCACAAGGCATCGTGGCGCCAAGAGGCATCCGGTACCCCCGCCGGCCGTAAGGCCTCCCAGGCGGTCCCGGGCGAGGCCTGGGCCGCCGGGTTCAGCGGACTCGAAATCCTTGGCCACATCCAAACGCCAATGGCGAGCAGGGGAAAAACGATGAAGAGAGAACGGGTGAAATTCGCCGAACGAAGTCGCATGGCTGCCTCCTATCCGAAAGCATGCCATGCCCAAGCCACCGGCACCAATCTCGGACGCAACGCTTAGGGCCTTGCCGCTGCTCCTGAAGTCAGACCAAGATCATCTCGCAGGCTTGCCGCTGCTCGACGATGTCGAGCGCCGCCACTCGATAGCCTTCGGCTAAGGTCGGAAAATTGAAGACGTTTTGCACAAAGGTATCGACCTCGACGCCGGCAAGAATTGCCATCTGGCCCATGTGGATGAGTTCAGTAGCGCCCTCGCCAATAACCTCGACCCCGAGCAACTTGCGACCATAGCGGTCGGCGATGAGTTTCAACATGCCGTCCAAGTTGCCAGCGATCTGCCCGCGGGCCAAATCGGCGAAATGGGCCCGACCCGTCATGACCGCCCCGTCGCGTTCGACGACGGCCGTCTCGCTGAGCCCGACCGTGGCGACCTCTGGGATCGCATAGATACCTACTGGGATCGGCGCCGTGGAAGTGGCTTCCTCGTGTCCGAGGGCTCCCAGGACCGCGCGGCGGCCCTGATCCATCGCCGAGGCGGCCAAGGACGGTGGCCCAATGACATCTCCAATGGCGTAGATGTTCGGGACGTTGGTCTGAAAAGCGTCGTTGACCTCAATGAGGCCTCGCGCTGTCATGGCGACACCAACTCCGCTCAGACCCATTCCGACCAGATGCGCGACGCGCCCCAAAGAGAAAAGAGCTTTTTCACTCTCGATGACGGTTCCGTCATCCAATGTCGTTTTGATGTGCGCGAAGTCATCGACGATGACTTCTTTGGCCTGGCGGCCAGCGTGGAAGCGGCCACCGCTCGCCTCATAAGAGCTGAGAAACCTCTGACTCAGTTCCGGGTCCAAAAACCCCAAGGGCAAAGAGCCCCGGTCGACCATGTCAATCTGAACGCCAAGGTGCGCGAAGATCGTCGCGTACTCGCAAGCGATAACGCCCGCCCCTAAGACGACCATCGACTTCGGTAAGTACTGGAGCGACAGCACCGAATCACTGTCGACGATGTTCTCATGATCGACCAAGATGTCGCTGGGGCGACGAGGTCTCGATCCCGCGGCAACGACGATCTTACCGGCCTGGAAACTCCGCGCTTTGCCGCCAGCAGGCGACACTTCGACGACCTCGGCCGAGACCAAACGCGCTTCCCCGGCCAAAAACTCTACGCCCGCGTTATCCACTTGTTCCTTCACGGTCCTTTCGTGGGCAACAACGACGTCGCGCACGCGGTGCATCAGCGATGCCAGTGGAATCTCCTCGACCGGCTTGACGCGAAACAGCTCGGCCGTGGAGCGCTTGGCTCGAAAAGCGGCACTCGCGGCTTCCTGCAGGGCCTTGCTCGGAATCGTTCCGTGGCGAACGCACTCGCCCCCGGGGCATCCCGCCTTGTCGACGAGTAGGACCGATTTTCCGTGACGTGCAGCTTGGATAGCTGCGGCCTGTCCGGCGGGGCCACCGCCGATCACGATGAAGTCGTAGCGTTCGTGATCGGCCATTACATCGTCTCCAATAGATTGAGAACGGAGTCTCGGGCACCTATGATTTGTTCAACATCGGTTTCGTAAAGCAGGAGCGCCGCAAGTTCATCGTGCTCGAAGGCCACTTCGCGCAAGGTCTCTTCGCAGGACACAACATCCGCGAGATCTTGGGCGAAATGAACCGTCCTCGCCAAATTCTCGGCGCTACACGCCAGCTCGGGTTGGTGGTGAAAACGCGCGACTAGCCCCAGGTCTTCCGCCATGTTCCATTCACGCAGCAAGACTTCGCCAAAGTCGCAATGCAAGTCGTCGATAATGCCGTCGACCTCTGCCTCATCGACACGCAAAAAATTACTGCCGTAGAGGTCACTCAGAGTTTGACATATGACGGCGGTCCCGACGTCGTGGAGAAGGCCGGCAAAAAAGGCCTCTTCAACATTCTCACGCCGGACACGGGCAATTTCCTGAGCGAACCCGGCGGTTGCAAGGCAATGTCGAAATAAGGCCGACAGGCGATCTTCGAAGCCCACGGCGTCAAAAACTCTGGACTTGCAAGCAACCGTGATCGCAAGGCGCCGAACCTTGGCCATTCCCAAACGGCTAACCGCCATTTGGAGCGAGGCGATGGGCACCATGGGAGCGTCCAAAGCCGAATTGACCCGACGCATGACCTGAGCGGCAAGAGACTGGTCGTGGCGAATGAGGTCGGCAAGCTCCGACGCTACGCAATTCGGGTCGGCGCTCATCTTCATGACTGCGGCCGCGGTTTCTGGGATCAGTGGAAGCTCAATGTCGCGTTGATTAAGACGCTTTTCAAGTTCGCTACGCAGAGTATCCAGCGCCGTCGCCATGGCATTTCCCCTCAAACCGAATTCCGAAATAACTATCGGATTCAAAGGGAGTTCGGCTGATGAGGTCTCTTGAATTTACTGCGAGAAGAGCAACTGAAGACCGTTGGAAGTCTCGATGTTCAAAGAAGTTTCGAAAACCTGCAAATAAAGCGAAATTCCGTGGAGGGAAGCCACATTAAGGTTCACCGGGACGCGAAACTCACCCTGCTGGTCATAAGTGATGTTGTCAAGCACCAGGGTAAGGCTGGCCGCGGGGTCCACGAGCAGCGGAACGCCGGCGAACGAGGTTTGAGCCGAAGCCAAACCCACGAGTATCACTCCGGAGGCGAAGGGGTCCGCCCCACTTGCCCGGATTTCGCCTCCAGAGAACCCGTCGAAAAAGGCATCCCAAGAGAGTTCGAGATCGCCCTGAACTCCGGTCGACGTGCCGTATTGTTGTGCTCCCATGACCGAGAACACTCGAATCATGCCCGCGGTACCGAGACCGCCGATGGCGGAACTGAACAACCCACCCGAGACGATGTCATCGAGGCCATCGCCGTTGACGTCGCCAGCACCGTCCACCGCATAGGCGTAGAAGTCTCCAGCGAGATCGCCGATCTCCTCGAACAATCGCGAGCCGTCTTTTCCCGAATAGACCTGCAAGATGCCGGTCCCGATTCCGAGGGGAAAAGTAAGCCCCCCGAGAACGATGTCGTCAAAACCATCGCCATTAACATCCCCAGCGTCGGCGATGGCGGATCCAATGTGATCCTGGGCAAGATCCCCGGTCCACATGTAGAGCAAAGCACCGGTCGCCCCTGATCTCGCGTAGGCACGCCCCACGTTAGGCGCCCCGGTGTCGTTCTGCATCGCGCCGATCAAGATGTCTGGGGTGCCGTCGTTGTCAACGTCGCCGCCGCCGCCCAGAGCGACACCCAGTTGGTCACCGCCAACTTCACCGTCAAAGGTGTAAATCGTGGTTTGTGTCGCCGGCGAACGTACGTAGGCCCGACCGTTGTTCGAAAACCCTAAGGAGTTGTGCCAGCGCGCGCCGATCACAATGTCCGATTTAAAATCCCCATCGATGTCACCAAGGGATGCCAAAGCCGAACCGAAAAGATCGTCGAAAGCCTCGCCTTCGGCCGAGTCAAACAAGCTGCCGTTCGGTCCGAGGAAAACGTAGATCTTGCCCGTGTCAATGTCACCAGAGGGTCGATCCCAAAACGGCGCTCCCACGACGAGGTCGTCGAAGCCGTCGTCGTTGACATCGCCAGCACCTTCGACTGAGTAACCAAATCGGTCGCCGATGCTCTCTGCATTGAGCGACATGATTAACGAACCAGTAGCCCCCGCATAAATATCGACGCGCCCGCCGTTCGGGCAAGTGGGAGCTGCCACCGCCCAGTCTGGGGTTCCGTCGCCATCGAAATCGCCGATCGCCGCCACAGAGAAGCCGAGCTGCTCCCCGGCCGTTTGACCGAGGCCAGAGTGTAGGAGCGAAGTATCCACGCCCGAAAACACGCCAAAGCCCCCCGTGTTTTGGAACAAAAACGGCGAGCCCGCGACAAAGTCCGGGACTCCATCGTTATCGACATCTCCCAAGGAGCGCACGGAGTATCCAAAACCAGACAGGGCCGTCGGTCCACCGACTTCCGAGATCACCGGATACTGGGTTTGGGACCAAACACTGATGGCAAGAAACGATGCCGCCATGGCAAATAAGATGGTACGCATGAAATGCTCCGTAGACTCATCCCAGGGAGCATAGAAAGGCAACCTTCCAAACTTCCATAGATTCGGTTTCAGTGGAAGTTTTTGCCGCATCTTGATGCAACCAAGCAGCATTCTTTTGGGGCTATTTCGGCCGAAAACGCCGACCAGCCGCCTTGGGTCGGGCCTAGTCGTGAATCCTCTGATATCTTGCTCAACCGCAGTCAGCAAAAAATACCGGGGAATTACCCTAGCCTTCGGGACGGCAGCAAGCGCTTCGCCAGACTCTCAAGCAGCACGGCACCCGCTGGCGCCGTCGTCAGAATCGCCAGCACGGCAAGAATTAGTAAAGACTGGGCTGCAGAATCTTCGCTTTCGCCGAGCCCGCTGAGCCGTTGGTGGATGACCACGCCGAACACCGCCTGGATGGTCGCCTTGGGAACGTGAGCCAACGTGACGTAAAGGCGCTCATCACGGCTAAGACTCGTCTTTTTTTGCAGCCACCAAGCCGTCGCCAAGCGCAGCGTCAAGGCCGCTACGAGGATGCCTATCAAACACAAGATGAGGGTCCATTCTCCCAACACGCTCAAGTCGATCACCGCCCCAAGATTGACGAAGAGGAGGATCTCCGCGACCTTCCAGAGGTGAGAAAGCTCACGCCGAACTTTGACGGCGCTGGGCCCGATCTTCGATCCGAGTAAGGCCGCCATAATGACGGTGGCGAAAACAGCTTCGAGCCCAAAGTGCTTGTTCCCGAAGTAAACCGCGACTCCAATCGCCAAGGCGATGAGGGCCCGAAGACGAATCTTGATGGGCGTTTCTTTGGCCCCCGAGGCAAAACGCTTCCGCGGCAGCCAGCCGGCCAGAGCGCCGATCAAAAGCCCGAGGGGGAATAGCCAAAGGTTGAGGCGGCCACCTTCGGGATCCAGCCAGCCTAAGAGGAGCAATATTCCTGTCTGCGCGATGAGGGCGTTGACCAGGGTTTGACCGATGATGCGGTCCGGCACTCGATTTTGCTCTCCGAGCCCCTCGTCGCGGAGGTTGAGCATCGTCGGCAACACCACGGCTGGAGAGACGGCGGCCACCAAAAAACCCGCCAACAAGGCGTAACTCCAATTGTCAACGATCAGCCAGCGAACACCGACCGCAGCTACGCTGAACTCCGCCGCCACTGGCAACGCCCCGAGCAACAGGGCCGGGCCCAAAATCCGTCTCATGATCTCCGTTGAAAGACCGAGACCCGCGCGCACCAACAACACGACAAAAGCGCCGGACGAAAGGTAGGGTGCGACGTCTTGCCACGATGCCGGTAGCCATGCGGCGGCGACGGCTCCTAAGGTCATGAGGGAAACCGCAGGAGGCACTTTGAATCGGCGCGCGACCGCGCGGAGGGGGAATCCAATCAGAACGAGGATTCCGAAGGTCAAGACGAGTTCAAAAAGCGATGACAAATGGTGCTCCCCACACTCCTGGCCCTTGCGGCGTATCGGGTTAAATCCCTTTGTAGCTGGAGTTAGCTTGGGTCCTGATGACCTCGCATGCCCTCCAAACGCGGCTCACACGATCGTTTTCGCGGCTGAGCCCAATAACAAGATTTGTGGATTTTATGCCGAACTCTACTGCCCACGGCCCTCGATCCCTATACTCACTTTCGATCATCCACGTTTTGGCTGCTGCCCCTCGCAGTGGCGATACGAGCCGACTTCCAAAACGCGCCTCTAGAGGCTTTGGCCCTGCCGCCGTTTCGTCCCCACAGAGATTCGGGGGCGAGCGCCAAAGCTGAACCGCTTCGGCCACATGAAAGTCAGCAAGTCAAGTTAAGTTAAGTCAAAATCAACGATGGCTGGTAACAGCCCTCAACCACTTGGCACGCGGAATCGAGGATGGCTCCTCCCCCGCTTGTCGATCCCAGTTTTCAAGGAAGAGATTATGTCGAGAAACTTCAAGACCCTCTTGATTGCGCTCGCGCTCACTGGAGCCTTTGGCGCCAAAGCCATGGCGCAATACCCGCCGGTGCTGCAACCGGTCGAGAACCCCATTACCGTTGACAAAGCGATTCTCGGCAAGATCTTGTTTTGGGACGAGCAACTCAGCTCGACCAACTCAATGGCTTGCGGCACCTGCCACTTTCCGTCCCAGGGCGGAACCGACGCGCGCTCGGGCGATGACGATTCGCTCCACCCGGGTGCCAACGGCACTTTTGGCGATGGCGACGAGACCATCGGCTCCAAAGGTGTTTTGTCCGCCAGCTTCGGCGGTCAACTGAACGACGACGGAACCTTTTTCCCGAACGTGCAGGTAACCGGTCGCAAAACGCCCAGTAACCTCGACGCCACTAACTTCCCTGACCTGTTCTGGGACGGCCGCGCCACTAGCGAATTCATCGATCCGCAAACGGGCGCTGTCGCCATCGCCGCTGGTGGTGGACTCGAAAGCCAGTCCGTGGGACCACCCCTTTCCAACGTCGAAATGGCGCACGGAAATCGCGGCTGGGATTCAATCGTCTTCAAGATTGATCGCGTCGACCCCTTGCGTTTAGCCACCAACCTCACGCCTGACATCCAAGCGGCCCTGGCCGTCAACCCAACCTACCCTGCCCTTTTTGCGGCGGCCTTCGGTCCGGCGATGCCGGGCGATCCCTTGGTGTCCTCAAAGCGCATCGCTTTTGCCATCGCGACTTACCAGCGCACGCTCATTTCCGACCAGACTCCCTACGACGATTTCGTGGCGGGCAACATGTCGGCTTTGACCCTGGCCCAGCAAAACGGCCTGACGGCTTTCCAGGGCGCCGCTATGTGCACCACCTGTCACGCCGGCGAGCTGTTTTCGACGGGTCAATTCTTCAACACGGGCGTGGTCGATCCGAACATTGACATCGGACGCATGGCCGTCACCATGGACTCCTTAGACCTTGGACTCATGAAAACCCCCGGGCTTCGCAACGTTGGTTTGCGCGAGCCCACGGGCCTCTTCCACCATGGCGTCGGCAACGGCTCGAGCCTCACGAACGTGGTGTCGTTCTACAACACCGGCCCCAACTTCACGCAGAACACTTCGCCGCTTATTTTCGCTCTGGGACTTGGCGCCGGTACCGTGGCAGATATCGCCGACTTTTTGCGCTTCGGTCTCACTGACCCCCGCGCCGCGAGTGAAACCGGCGTCTTCAGTCGCCCGACTCTCCGCTCGGAAGAAGATGCCCTGCAAAACCCGGCAACGTCCTCACGCTTTTTCTTCGGTGGTCTTGCTGCGCTGCAACACGCGGCGGGCCACACCCCGAAGATGCTCGTCGAAGGTCCGCCGAGTCGCGAGAACACCTTCTTCACGATTGGACTTGGCAACACCAACTCCAACACCACGGCCTATTTGGTCTCCGGTGACCTGGAACCCTCCGGCATTGTCGGATCGATCCCCTTCCCGGTCTTCATCCAGAACAACGCACAGCTTGAGATCACCGGCATCATCACCCAGGGTGGCGCTAACCCCGGCGATGGATTCGGTTCCTTCACGATCTCGATTAGCGACAACCCCGCGTTGGTTGGATTCGTCGTTTCGGCGCAGTGGTTCGTCGTCGACTTGGCCGCTACCAACGGTTTCGCTTCGACGGAAGCGGTGCGTTTGAGCATCCTTCCCTAGTTTGAAGACCTCCTAGCCGCTCTAAAGCCCGCAGCTTCTTCGTGAAGCTGCGGGCTTTTTTTTGGGGGTGAAGGAGTCGTAAGATGGGCCAGTCAAAACAAAGGACTCGGCCCATGAAAGACCCCAGCTGGCTTGGCATTCGGCACGTGGCGCTCCGCGTTCATAACCTTGAAGGCTGCCTGCGCTTTTACAGCGATTTCTTGGGCTTTTCCATTGAGTGGCAGCCCGATCCCGACAGCATCTATTTGACGACCGGCCAAGACAATCTGGCTCTTCATCGTGACGACTCGATGTCCTCCCGAGGCGAAAGGTCGCAGGACCAGGCGCTCGATCATTTCGGCTTCGTCCTGACCGACATCGATGCCGTCGATGGCTGGGCCCAGCGCGCCGAAGAGTTCGGGGTCGAAATCGTCCAGGGATTGAAGACCCACCGCGATGGCGCCCGATCCTTCTACATGCTGGATCCGGACGGAAATAAGATTCAAATCCTCTATCACCCCCCTCTGTCACACTTGCCCGGTGGTCGCGGCGACAAAAAAGGGTGACTTCAGCTACACTTCGAACCGTGCGCAAGTCCTGCGCCCAATCGAATTTCGAACGAGAGAGACATGGCGAAAGACGTTCAGATTGACATTGATGGCAAAGTCCTAACTTTCCCCGTCGTTGACGGCAGCGAGAAGGAAAGGGGGCTGGACATTGGCAAGCTACGTGCCGAGTCGGGTTACATCACGCTCGACCCGGGCTATGTCAATACCGGCTCCTGCGAGAGTACTATTTGTTTCATCGATGGCGAAAAGGGAATCCTTCGCTATCGCGGGTACCCGATTGAGGAGCTGTCAGAAAAGACTGATTTCCTTGAGACCGCTTACTTGCTCCTGCACGGCGAGTTGCCGACGAAAACCGAACTAACCGGGTTCAAGGCCCAGGTCAATCGGCACACCATGCTTCACGAAGACATGAAGCATTTCTTCGATGCGGTTTCGAGCTACGCGCATCCGATGGCCGTCTTGGCCGCGATGGTTTGCAACCTCGCTAGCTACTACCCCGGCGAACAGGATCCGAACAATCCCGAGCACCGCGCGATTTCCTATATTCGGCTGTTGGCAAAGGTGCCGACCATCGCGGCTCTGTCTTACAAAAAGTCAATCGGCCAGCCGGTGATCTACCCGCAGAACAACCTTTCGTACACCGCGAATTTTCTGCACATGATGTTTGCCACGCCCTGTGAAGACTACGAAGTCAATCAGGATATCGTCGATGCCTTGAACTTGATCATGGTCTTGCACGCCGATCACGAGCAGAACTGCAGCACCTCGACCGTGCGAATGGTCGGCTCTTCCGATGCCAACCTTTACGCTTCAATCTCGGCTGGAATCTGCGCCCTCTGGGGGCCGCTCCACGGCGGTGCTAACCAAAAAGTCATCGAGATGCTGGGTCAAATCGCCGCCGATGGCGACGACGGCACCAAGTTCTTAAAGAAGGTCAAAGACAAAAAATCCGGCATCCGCCTGATGGGTTTTGGCCACCGCGTCTACAAAAACTTCGATCCGCGCGCCAAGATCATCAAGGGCGCCTGCGACCGTGTTCTTGAGACCTTGGGTGTCGACGACCCCCTGCTCGACATCGCCAAGAGGCTCGAAGAAGTCGCCCTCAAAGACGACTACTTCATCCAAAGAAAACTCTATCCCAACGTCGACTTTTATAGTGGCATCGTCTACCGCGCGATCGGAATCCCAACCGACATGTTCACCGTCATGTTCGCGATGGGCCGAATGCCGGGCTGGATGGCACATTGGAAGGAAATGCACGAAGCAGATTCCTCCCGCATCAGCCGACCGCGCCAAATCTACACGGGCTCCGCTCTAAGGGATTTTGTTCCGATGAGTCAGCGCGGATAGATCACAAACGTTCAGGAGGCGTCCGGGGAATCCCGGGCGCCTTTTTCTAGTTTCCCCGGAGTGGATAAGCGTCATGTCGATTCGCAATGTCGCCTTGCTCTTGGCCCTCTACGTGCTCGGCCTAGCATGGATGTCTTCGAGTTCTCGAGGGCAGTCCGGCAAGTCCGGCTTGACAACCGCCGACGTCTTGTCGCTCCAGCAAGTGAGTGCGACTGCGATCTCACCCGACGGAAAGTGGATCGCCTATACCCTCGTGGTGCCGCGGCGCGCGGACCAAGCCAACGGTTCGGCCTATACCGAATTGCATGTCGTTTCCTTCGACGGCAAGACGCGGCGAGGGTTCATTACCGGGGCCGTTTCGGTGGGGACTTTAGGCTGGACTGCGACCTCCAAAGACATCCTGTTCAGCATGAGGAAGTCCGGCGACAAAAAGACCAAGGTTCACGCCATTGCCATTGGTGGTGGCGAGTCACGTCCCTTTTTCGAACCGTCGGCATCGGTCCGCAACTGGGCCGTCGCTGCCGACGCTCGCTTCGTCGCCTACACCCGTTTGGAGGCGGCAGATGCCAAGCGCAGCAAAGAATCGAAGCTAGGTTTCGACCGCATCGTCTTCGAAGAAGAGGAGCGCACGGTGCAGCTTTATCTCTACGATCGAGAGAAAAAGACCGAGCGACTTCTAAAGACACCCGGCGCTGCCTGGGAATTGGGCTTTTCTCCCAGCGGCTTGCACCTCGCGGCATGGATCAGCCCCACCGCCCGGGTTGACGATCGCTACATGGAGAAAAAACTCTACGTCGCCAATCTAAACGACAGTGAATTCAAACTCCTCGCCGGCAATCCAGGCAAAGTCGGCAACTTTGCCTGGTGTCCAGATGGCAGCAAGATCGCCTTCATCGCGGCCCATGACATTAACGATCCCAAAGAGAGCCAAATCGACATTGTTCCGAGTGCGGGAGGCAAAGTCGTTCGCCTCAGCAAAGTGACTTTTGAAGGCCATCCCGCCGAGCTCAAGTGGCTCGACCGCAAGACCCTCGGCTTCATCACCTCGATGGGCTGCCGAAGGTCATTGGCAACTCTGAGTGTCGATGAGGGCTGGAACAGTCTTAAGCATGTCATCCCACTCGGTCGCGGCAACTGGCAGCACTGGTCCTTATCACTTCAGACCGGACGCATCGCTCTCATTGGCGATAGCCCGGCGTACCCACGCGAGCTCTTTGCGGGCCGTGCGGGCTCCGATACCACTCAGCGCCTCACCGTCAGCAACCCGGTCCTGGCCGAGCGCCGCCTCGCCAAGCAAGAGGTCGTCCGCTATCCCGCCCGCGACGGGCTCATGATCGAAGGGGTCTTGGTCCACCCCTTGGACAAACCTCAGGGGCCAGCGCCCATGATCATGGTCATCCATGGCGGCCCGGAAGCTCACCACTCGAACGGTTGGCTTAGTGCCTACTCCATGCCCGGCCAAGTTGCCGCCGCCAAGGGCTACGCCGTCTTTTATCCCAACTACCGCAGCAGCACGGGCCGCGGCGTCGCTTTTTCCAAGCTGGGCCAAGGAAGATCGGCTTTGGAAGAGTTCGACGATATCGTCGACGGCATCGACCACCTCGCCAAGGACGGCCTCATCGATCCCAAAAAAGTTGGGATCACCGGAGGCAGCTACGGTGGATACGCCGCCGCCTGGGCCGCCACTTTCTACAGCGACCGTTTCGCGGCTTCGGTAATGTTCGTCGGTATCTCCGATCAGATCTCCAAGGTGTTCACCACCGACATCCCCAAGGAGAGCTACTTAGTTCACTGGCGCAAGCGGCCTTGGGGTGGCAACTGGAAGCAGTTTTTGGAATCGAGTCCGCTCTACTACATCGACCGCGCCAAAACCCCCATCTTGATCGCGCACGGCAAAGACGATCCCCGCGTGTCACCGACCCAAAGCATGGAGCTTTTTCGAGCCCTCAAGCTCAAAGGCGACGTGCCAGTTCGTCTTCTGCTTTATCCGGGCGAGGGTCACGGCAACCGCAAACGCGGGGCAAGACTCGACTACGCCCTACGTCAGATGCGGTGGTTCAATCACTACTTGATGGGTCCGGGTGGATCAAAGCCTCCGGCGGCCATCTCTTACGAGCTTCCATAGTGTCCGGCTCCACAAATTTGCCGTTCGAGCCGCGTTCATGACCGACGAAAAGCACTCCGATGCCGGGGTCATCAAGACTCTCATCGCGGGCATTGTGGCCAACATGGGCTTGGGCATCATCAAGCTCATCGCCTGGTTCTTCACGCAGAGCTCGGCGATGCTGGCCGAGGCTTTGCACTCGATGGCGGATTCCAGCAATCAAATTCTGCTGGCCGTGGGGCTGAAGCGCAGCAAGAAAGTTGCTACCGAAAAACACCCCTTCGGCTTCGACAAAGAGCGCTACTTTTGGAGCTTCCTCGTTTCTTTGCTCATCTTTTTGGTGGGCGGCGCTTTTGCGATCTACGAGGGCGTTCACAAGGTGTCTCACCCGACGCCGGTCACCAACGTCAAATGGGTCTACATCGCTCTCGGGATGGGCTTGTTTTTAGAAGGCTTCGCGCTGCGCGTGGCCTTCATCGAATTCAAACACTTCCGCGCCAATAACCCCGGCACGTTTTTTCAGAGTCTCAAGGACACCAAAGATCCCACCCTGCCGACGGTCTTGTTTGAAGATGCTGCAGCCCTCGTCGGCCTCATCATCGCCTTGGTGGGAATTACCATCGCCTACTTCACGGGCAACGGGATTTGGGATGGCGCTGCCTCTATTTTGATCGGCGTCTTGTTGGTCGGCGTTTCTTGGTTCTTGGCGGTGGAAAGCCACAGTCTGCTCGTTGGAGAATCGGCATCGAGGAAAGATCAAGCCACGATTCGCGAGATCGTGGACTCGGAGCCCCAAGTCAACGAGTGCATCGAGTTGATCACGCTCCAACGCGGTCCCTCGCAGATCCTGGTCGCCCTGACTCTTGATTTTCAAGACGACATGAAGACTCAAGAATTAGAGACCTTGATCGCCCGCATCGAAGACCGAATCCGCGAAAAAGTTTACGGCGCGAATCACATTTTCATCGAAGTCGGCAGCCTTCGCCTGCGCGGCAGACGAGCCTGAATCCAAGGCCGCCACGCTTTTGGCAAACCTCAATTAGTTGGCGATCAAGGCCTCGACTTCGTCGATCGTCTTTTCGATCCCCGGCCCCAGCACACGCCCACCGTCCACCGTGCAGAGAATATCGTCCTCGATGCGAACGCCACCGAAATCGCGCCAGTCTTTCAGGGCGTCGAAGTTCACGAACTCAGCGTTTTTTCCTTCGCCCTGCCAGCGATCCATAAGCGCGGGGATGAAGTAAATCCCCGGCTCGATCGTGAAGACGTGATCTTCTTCGAGCTTGCGCGCCATGCGAAGGAAGTTCAAACCAAACTGCTCGCTGCGGGCGTCGCCCTGAGCGTAGCCCACCAAGTCGCCAAGGTCTTCCATGTCGTGGACGTCCAGTCCCAACATGTGGCCAAGCCCGTGCGGGAAAAACAAGGCGTGCGCCCCGGCGGCTACGGCGTCTTCAGCTGAGCCCTTCATGAGCCCCATTTCAATCAGACCCTCGGTCATCACTTTGGCGGCGAGCAGATGAAGATCCCGAAATTGAACTCCGGGCTTCACGGCTTCGATGGCGGCTTGTTGGGATGCCAGGACAGCCGAGTAGACCGCGCGCTGCCGCTCATCGTAGCGACCGCCAACCGGGGTCGTCCGCGTGATGTCCGAAGCGTAACCAAGCGGTGATTCAGCACCGGAGTCGTTGAGGAGGAGCTGCCCCAACTCAAGGGTGTTGCCGTGATCATGGTTGTGAAGAACCTCTCCTCGCACCGACAAGATCGGGTTGTAGGCTTGGGCTCGGTTTTCGGCCAAAGCGATCTCTTGAATCTCGGCGGCAATGGACGCTTCGCTCACCCCGGGCTTCGCCGCCCGCATCGCGGCTCGGTGCATCCGCGCGCTAACCTCAAGGGCATTTTCGATCTCGGCGATCTCGGCAGTACTCTTTTTGATTCGCAACTCGGAAATGGCGGCGGCCAATTCCAAAGAAGCCCCGCGTCGAACTGTCTCGAAGGGCTCACCCAGCACCTCGGCCAACCAAATCAGCACGCCGGGTTGATAGGGGGCGACGTAGCGGATTTCGCGGCGGTTGTCTCGTGCCTCCTGCAAAAAAGACGGCAGCTCTTTGATGTTGCGAACGGACTCAATCCCCGCTTCGGCCGCGACCTCTTCCAAAGTCGGGTGAGGCCCGTGCCAGACCACATCGTCGATGTCTGCGGGCGGCCCAAAGACCACATCGTCAACCGGTTCCGGCCCGATGACCAAGGCCAGCCCATCGAGGTTCACCCGCCCGAAATACAGAAAATGCGAGCTTTGGCGAAAGGGGTAGATGTTATCGCGATAATTTCGGGGAGCATTTTGGGCCCCCGGGATCAAGATCAGGCCGTCCCCGGCAACCGCTCTCAGGGCGTCGCGCCGGGCGCGGTATGCAGCAGAGTCCATCTATCTGATTCTCCTCAAATCCTCGTGTCAAAGCCGCTTAGCTCAAACCACGGGTCAACACCTCAATTGCCATAGAAAGGGCAGGCTAAACACAAACCTCGACCCCCAAGGCCAGTGCTATTCTCGGCCCTTTGAGGCCTACGCGCAAGCCGGACTCGCAGCCTCCGGTCCTTCTTATTACTGTCTCCCAAACGCTCTACGATCACCCCGACATCGGTCCATCTCGAGGAACACCAGCATGCCCTCACCGGCACGGAACGCGGCCATCCGAAGCATTGGCGTGCGCCATGATAAACGTGCAGCCGCCCAAAAAGCCGCCGCCGCATCTCCGGACAAGCCTTCGCCACCTCGCCCCCTCACCGACATTTTCGCCGACAACGTTTTCAACGATACGGTGCAACGTGAACGTCTACCCAAGCCGACTTACCGCGCTCTGCAAAAGACGCGTGAAACCGGCGAAATTTTAGACCTTTCGATCGCCGATGCCGTGGCCAACGCCATGCGCGATTGGGCCGTCGAGCGCGGGGCCACGCACTTTACGCACTGGTTCCAGCCTATGACCGGTCTCACCGCCGAAAAACACGATTCCTTCATCTCGCTCACCGGTGACGATCGCATCATCAACGAGTTCTCGGGCAGGGCCCTCGTCATGGGCGAGCCCGACGCCTCGTCGTTTCCCAGCGGGGGTCTGCGCAGCACTTTCGAGGCCCGCGGTTACACCGTGTGGGACCCGACGTCGCCCGCGATTCTTCGCGAAAGCCCCGACGGCTTTACTCTCCTCATCCCCACGACTTTTTGTTCTTGGACCGGCGAAGCCCTCGACAAAAAAACTCCGTTGCTCCGTTCCGACCAAGCGATCTCCAAAGCCGCCGTACGCCTCGTCAACCTGCTTGGCAACGATTATATCACGCGTGTTCATTCGACGATCGGTTGCGAGCAAGAGTACTTTTTGATCGACCGCGAGTTCGTTCAATTGCGCCCCGACCTCATTTGCTCTGGCCGCACGCTTTTCGGCGCGCGACCGCCCAAGGGCCAAGAGCTCGACGATCACTACTTCGGCACCATCAGCCCTCGCATCTTGGGCTACATGCAAGAAGTCGAGCTTGAGCTGTGGAAGCTCGGCATTCCCATCACCACCCGTCACAACGAGGTGGCTCCGCTCCAGTTTGAATTCGCGCCGATCTACCGCCCGTCTGCCGTCGCCATCGACCAAAACATGTTGACCATGGAGGTCTTAAAAAAGATCGCCGATCGCCATGGTTTCAAATGCTTGCTTCACGAAAAACCCTTCGCCGGAGTCAACGGCAGCGGCAAGCACATGAACTGGTCTTTGGAGGACAACCTCGGCCACAACCTGCTCGAACCGGGTTCCACGCCGCACGACAACGCTCAGTTCATGATGATCTTGGCGGCGATCATCCGCGCCATCGATCTGCACGGCGACCTCATGCGCGTCGCGATTGCCCACGCCGGCAACGACCACCGCCTGGGCGCCAACGAGGCCCCTCCGGCGATCATCTCGATCTTTTTGGGTTCACAACTCGAAGGCATCGTCGACGCCCTCGTCGACAAGCGCTCACCGGCCGCGGCCGGCAACAGCAAAGAACTCAAACTCGGTCTCGACTCTTTGCCGTCGATCCCCCGCGACATCACCGACCGCAACCGCACCTCGCCCTTTGCCTTCACTGGACAAAAGTTTGAGTTCCGGGCCGTCGGCTCCAGCCAGTCCGCCGCCTACCCGGCGACTTTCCTCAACACCGTCGTCGCGGAGTCCCTAAACTTCCTCGCCGACGAACTCGAAGGCCGCAAGGGCCGCGGCGACCTGCGCGAAGTGGTGCAAGAGCTCGTCACCGAAACTCTCGCCAAACACCGCCGGGTCCTCTTCAACGGCGACAACTACGCGGTAGAATGGGAACAGGAAGCGGAACGCCGCGACCTTCCCAACCTTCGCGACACTCCGACCGCCCTCGCTCAGTTCTCAGCTAAAAAGAACCTCGATCTCTTCGATGACCTCGGAGTTCTTTCGAACCGCGAGGCTCTCTCTCGCCAAAAAGTTCTGTTCGACACCTACTGCAGCGCGATCAAGATCGAGGCCTACTCTTCCCACGACCTTGGCCTCTCTTCAATCTTGCCCGCCGCCATCCGCTTCCAACGCGAGCTAGCCGATTCCATCATCAAAGTCCGCGAGGCCTGCCCCGCTCTCGACCTTGAAACCGAGCAAGCCCACTTAGGCGACCTCACCGAGACCATCAGCGCTTTCAAACGCGGCCTCGACGATCTCAAACTACGCGTCACCGCCCTCGACAACGCCGACGGCGCCGACGAAGACACGGCCGTCACCTACCGCAACGAAATCATCCCCTCGATGGATTACGTCCGCAGCCAAGGCGACCGCCTCGAAGAACTCGTGGACGACCAAATCTGGCCCCTACCCAAGTATCGCGAGATGCTCTTCGTCCACTAGAGCCCTTTGCCCATGACCAAGCGCGCCGCCATCACCCTGGTCATCGGTCTATCCCTCGCCGTCTTCTGTTCCTATTGCGCCCTTGAGGCCAAAAAGCTCGAAACCCTCAGCGAAGCGCCCGTGGGTCTTAGCGACCCGCGGGCGCAAGGCCTCCTCGTCATCCGCATCGCCGGCCTCACTTCCGAAATCCTCGCCACCAACCCCTTCGGTGACCTCTTCGAAGAGCTCGAAAAAAGAGGACGCCGGTCTGCCCTACAGCTTGGCAACTCCCCGCCCGACTCCTTGGGCTTCGGGCTTGATTTGGGAACGAACCCCGGCACAAGATTCAACGCCCTAAACCGCCGCTTCGACTGGCAAGGTGAAAGCCTCAGCTCCCTCGCCCAACGCGCCCATCTCGAAACCCACTCCAACCTGGCTCCGTTCTCAATCCGAAACGCCAAGCCACCATCTTCCTACCCACCATCCCCCTGGGCCCGCGACACCGACCTCAACCCATCCGACCAGGCTCTCATCCGCCAAGCCCACGGCTTTTTATCCCAACACCGCTGGCGTTTCCTATCTCTCAAACTCACCAGCGGCGCCGTCACTTCCTCCACCTCCATGCCCTTGCGAGAAGATTCAACTCGCCATCTCAGTCCAAGGGGCCGCAGCCTCCAATCCGTCCTTTTGGTTGCCCGTGGCCTGATCGAACTCGCCGGCTCCAACGCCGCCATCTGCCTCATCGCCGAGTCAAAAACTTACCCACCCATCATCGTCATGGCGGGCGAAGGAACCGAGTCTGCCACCAACAATTGGCAACCTGAAATCGCCCCCCGACAAGTCCACCAAGCCTGGGCCCACATCCTCGGCCTAAGGTCCACGAACCTATCGCAACTCAAGGCCCCCAGCCTCGGCCCGTCCCCCAAGACCTACCAGCTGGCTGCGATCCTCATCGTCGCCCTCAGTATCATGATGGGTTTTTGGAGTTGGGCGTTCTCACGCCGCAGTCATGCCAGTTGACTCGAATGGCTAGGTTTTGGAAAGGCTCACCTCGGGTTGAGCGAGAACCATGCCAGGTTACTTGTTGATGACTCTCAATATCTGTAGTTGTTCTTTTTTGGAGTAGTCGCCGCCACCGCGAGTGAGCTCAACGAACTCGCTAATGACGCCGTTGACAGTTGCGACATGAAAGACCATGCCGTCGAAGATGACGACGACATTGTTGCCCACGATCTTCTTGCTGAAGTTGGCCATGAGTTCTTGGCGCTTGGAGCAAAGATGAAGCTTGAGGCCTTTGGACCAGTGCCAGGCACCACCAGATACTCGTTGATACACTCCTTTCGAGATCTCGGCGGAACGAAAATCATCCTCGTTGAAGAAGCCGCGCCCGAGTTTGAGTTTCAGGCCTGAGTCTAAGTAGATCCATTGTCCATAGATCTCCCATGGGCGTTCGTCTAGTTGCTCCCTGAATTCCTGTTGGCGCCTTGCCGACTCTTCGGCGGTGACATCAATCCCAAAACTCGGTGAGTCGGGAAACCAAAGGAAGCCCTCCGGCGGGATCCAAACGCTGGTGGGGTCCAGCTGCCGCCTTCGAAGACCAGCTTCTCGGTTCATTTCAAAACTCATTCGATCAAAGACGATGCTGCCCGCTCGATCACCATTGTTGGCGACACGGCCCATCAGAAACTTACTAAGGGCGACGGCCTCGGCCTGCGAGTAGGTCTTCGTCTTGCATTCGGTGTGAGAATTCGACTCCGACGGACCACAGGCCGCCAGGAGAAAGACAATCGACACGACGCGAAGTAACCACCATCGAACTGGATTAACGCAACGTCCCATCACTCCACCTTTGTCCTCAATCCGGGCTTCCTGAACCATGGCCGGGATGAGGTTCTGAATTCTCGAGGCGTTCCACGTCCGCAAGATCTTGCAGCCGCCCTGACGATTTCTTGTTCACAATGAGGTGAGCGCGCGAAAGCACCGGGACCGACTCGCCACCAAATCGAGAGATCACTCGGTCGGGCCAAGCATCCGAGAAAACGACGCCGTCGATGCTCGTGATGACATCGATCCTGACGGGGGCCACGCCGATTTGAAACACAACTCCAGGGACAGCCAAGTCAGCAAGCGACAGATCGTGTAGTGGTGCGCCGAACTCCGAGAGCGCCGCGAGCACGCGAACGGCATTCTCTCGGCTGGGGTGTATCCAAATGTCGAGGTCCTTAGTTGCACGAACATGACCATGTGCGGCTAAGGCGTGCGCACCGACGACCATGTATTCAACGGCCTTTGCGTTGAACCCGGCTAACAGTTCGACGAAGTCGTGGTTCAACGGTGTCCTCCTTGTTCCAGGCGTAGCAAAGAAGGGTCAGCTGCCAGACGGCTTCGATGCGCTGTTCCATGGTGGAGTCTACTTTGTCATCGTCGTCGGTCTTATCCCCCGGTCTTATGACGCGGGTGGTGACGCCTTTTCGGATAGCTCGATTATCCATGGTGCCATTCTACCACACCACAATGCGTGCTGCCGCATCAACGCAAACCGAGCAGCCTGCTTCCCACTGGAAGGCCCTGGCTCGTCCATCGTCAAACGTCGAGAAGGTGCTTTTGGATGAAGTTTTCTTGAGGTGGCAGCGGCGATGGAGAATTCGCCACTGCCAGTGAAGAAAAGTCGGCGGTTTATCGACGTCGCAGAAGGCCAAAAGAGCTTTCTTGCCGTGCCGATCCTCGAAAAGACTAAGGACCGTAGAGCATCTGAAGGCCGTTGCTGATCGCATCGGGCGAGGTGATTTGCGCGGCCTGAATGTAGAGCGGCGTGCCCGCAATCGCTGGTCGCGAGAGAGAATCAAAGGACCGAAATTGCCCCTGCGAATCGGCCATCACCGAAGCCGTGATAATGAGGTCCTGCGGAATCGGCGAGATCCACAGGGGGTGGTTGGCGCCAAAAGTGCTGCCATCCCAAGGGGCTAGGCTCACCCCGAAAAAGAGGGCTGCGTTTGGCAAAGCGCCATCCAACTCGATGAAGCCAAGGCGTGGTTCGGCCGGGTTGGGTGACCAGGAAAGCTCAAGCGAACTTCCGGGCGTCGATGTTCCGTAGGCTTCCGCGCCGTGAGTCGCAGTTGCGAAAACCTGCAGCATGACTTGATTGGGTTGCAAGACCGTTGACGCTGAAGTGATGTGTGAGATCTCACTGATCCCGTCGCCGTTTAAGTCACCGGGGTAGCCGATCGCAATCCTCTGTTGAAGCACAGAAGGGCTAACCGGCGTCGCGAATTCTGGCATGAGACCGTCTTGGAGCACCTGACCGTCTACCCCTGAAAGCACCCGTGCGGTGTAGATACCGAGAAAAGAACCATCAAGGAGGATGACGGCAAGGCCCAGATCGTCGAAGCCGTCGCCGTTGGTATCACCCGCGTTCTGGAGGTAGGTGAATCGTTCCGTAGCTGTCGCGCTTACTGTCCAAAGCGTTTGGCCACCCAAGGACGAATGAGCGCTCACGGTGCTTTGCCCGAAGAGGACTCCAGGGGCCAAGACCGCTAAATCCTTGGCGCCGTCGGCGTTGACGTCTGACATCGCGGCGATATCCGTACCAAACTGTGCTTGGGTCTGTTGACCAAACCAGTTGAGTAGGATCCAGTTGTCCGTAACTGTCCGGTGAACCCCATCTTTTTGTCGCGCTGACAGAGCACAAGATACCTCCTCTTTTGTTCCTGAGGAGTGATCGCAATGAAGAGCGTAGAA
>JAZGFI010000244.1:0-8961 GCA_036479435.1 Planctomycetota bacterium
TGCAATCAAAAGGGCCTCGATGTCGGCGACAGTTTCTTCCGTAATCTCGATGCGCGTGCCCGAGGGCATACGAACGAGCATGGTGAACTGGCGTGCGTCGACTTTGGGGAAGAGCTCCGTACCGCGGTTCTCCAGGAGTTTCCAACCGCCGAACACCATGATGGCCGCGATCAAAAGGACCAGATAACGCAACTTGATAATGGCGCCGAACACCCCTCCACGGCCGGACTCAACCACCAAGCTACCGCCCTTCGCTTTCAGCATGCGAGCCGCCAACGAAGGAATGAGCGTCATCGCGACGAAGAAACTCGCAACGATGGCAAAGCCTGCCGCCAGGGCGAGGGGCGTAAACAGAAACTTCGCAATGCCCGTCAAAAACAAGACGGGGAAAAAGACCAGCACAAAAGTCAGAGTCGAGATCAGCACCGGGAAAAAGACCTCGCGAGCCCCATCAATGGCCGCCTCCATCGACGTCTTGCCCATTTTTAGGTGCCTGGAGATATTCTCCAAGACCACGATGGACTGATCGACGAGAATCCCAACGGCCAAGGCCAGACCGCCCAAGGTCATCGCGTTCAAGGATTGATTCGTTGCGTAAAGGCCAAGGATCGCCGCGATCAGAGAGATTGGAATAGCCAAGAACACAATAAAGGTCGAACTGAAACTGCGCAGAAAGACCAACACCACAAGCGCCGCAAAGATCGCCCCGAGCATTGCCGCCAGCTGAAGGCCCTCGATGCTCTTGCGCACATATCCCGACTGGTCCATCGCCACTTCGAGGACGAGGTTTTTTGCCTTGGGGTCGGATTCGCGGAGGTTGCCGAGGATGGTTGAGAGCTCAAACTTGATCGAGTCAACGATCTCAATGGTGTTGGCGCCCGGCTGGCGATAGATCGGAATGTAGACTTGCCGCGACCCGTTGATGCGCACGATGTTGGACTGAATTTGACTGGCATCTTCGACCCGCCCGATGTCCCTCATGAGGATCATCTTCCCGTTGATCACCTTCACCGGCATGCGGTTCAGATCTTCGACTTCTTTGGGGATGGCATTGGTGAAGATCTGCCAATCACGCGTCCCCATCTTTGCGTTTCCGGCGGGTACCAAGACGTTATTTTTCTTGAGCGCCCGCACCACGTCCATCGGCGTCAGGCCGTGGGCACGCATCTTGTCAGGGTCAACATAGGAGAGAATGCGGCGCAAAGTGCCGCCGTAGACCGCAGGCGCGATAACCCCGCCAATCGACTGCAGGTTGTTGCGGAGCTGGTAGTAGGCGATGTCATACAGCTCTTTTTCGTTCAAGCTGTTGTCGGTGGTTGAAACCGTCACCAAGGCCAAGGGCACGCTCGCCGTTGGGTCAAACGGCATGACCATGGGCGGCACCGTGCCCGGTGGCAGATAGTACATGTCCGACACCGCGTAGGACGTCACTTGTGACATCGCGGTGTCGAAGGAAATGTCTTCGCGAAAAAAATCCTTCACGATGCAGACACCGAGCATCGCTTTTGCTTCTTGGTGCTCGATGCCGACCGACTGCGCCGTCCAGCGTTGCAGACGGGACATGATGTCCCGTTCCATGACCTCGGGTGGCATGCCAGGATAAAAGGTAACGATCTGAACGGCGGGAGTATCGAACACCGGCAACAAGTCCGCCGGGATCTTGGTGAACAAACTCGCGCCTAAAACCGTGACGAGCAAGCACGCGACGATGACGAGATAGGGGTTTTTGATGGCAGTCGAAATCACTTGGACATCCTCCCGGCGCCTTGAAGGCTTTGTCCAGCTAAGACTTGTAAGGTGACTTGGCTTTGGTTGTGTTCGGTTACCGCCCGGAGTCGCGCGAGCCGCGCCTCCGTCAGGTGCAAGCGCGCATCAAGCACTTCGACGAGCAAGCCCGCCCCATTGCGCATCTTGGATTGCGCCAATTCCAAGACGGATTCGGCCGCCCGAATGCGTACCGCCGAGGCCTCGACCAAACGCCGCGAAAGTCTTGTCTTATCGTGGAGGCCGATCACCGCGGCCACGAGATGTTCGCGCGCCCCCGCAAAGTCAACGGCGGCGCGATCGCGGTCGGCAGCCGCGCTTCGTTTGCGGGCCCCGATACCGACGTCCAGTTTCCATTCCAAACCTGCGAAGAATTCGCCGGTGCCGCCGAAACGGCCGGGGTGCTCACCGCGTTCGTCGAGAAGGGCTTCAAAGACAACGTTGGGGATCTTCCAAGCGTTTTCGGCCGCGGCAACCCGAATGTCGGCGGCGGCGAGTTCATTGCGCGCTACTTTCAAACTCGGATTAGAAGCTAGCGCACGCTTGACGAGGTCCTCGACCGACCCGTTCGCCTCCGGCGAAGCCAAAAGTTCAGCTCGTTCTTCGGCCGGATACAAGACCACGCGAGGGTTCATACGAAGTTGTGTTGACAGCCGCAGTGAGGCTTCGCGAAACCCAAGTTCGCTGCGAGCCTTTTCCATGTTGGCCGCTTCGCGCTCGGCGCGCGCAGAGGCGACGTCAGCTTCCAGACCAACTCCCGCCCGCCTGCGGCTTTCGTGGTAAGCCAAAAGACCGGCGGCGAAGGCCAAAGCCTCGTCCGCAATCGCAATCTCTTGCGCCGCCGCCAAAAGATCGAAGTAGCCAATGACTGCCTTCAAGACTCGCTCGCGCTTAACGGTTTCCAAGTAGTCCTTGCCGCCGCGACGACGCGTCTTCGCCTCATCCAATCCGTAAAGAGCTTCTCCAAGAGGCAAACGCAGCACACTTCTCAAGCCCGCGATTGTCTCCTGGCGATTGACATCGACGAAAGCACCGCGAGTATCGATGTACTGCCCGTTGCGAACGCGAAAGGAAATCCCGGGGCGCAGATCGGGGAAGAAGCGAGCTTCTGCGAGTTCGAGATGGTGATCGAGCTTTCGAACCCAAATCCGTGCCTTTTCGATTTCAAGGTCGCTGGCTCCCGCTGCAGTCATGATCGTGGCGAGCTCAAGACGCAGCACTTTGGCGCCAGCCGCCGCCGTTCGGGCTGAACCCCCGGTCGCCGCCCCCCGCGCAAGGGATGTCACCGGGGCGCCAGATTTTTCTGGGAAAAGGCCGGACTCATCAAAGCGAGCTTGACCTCCTTTTGCCGCGCATCCGCCAGCGAGGATGAGAGCCAAGCTCGAAGCCAGCAGAAAAAAAACGCTGCGAGAGGATCGCCAGACCCCGACCATCACTTGGCTTCCCCGTCAGTCGAAACCACCCGCACGGGCGCCCCCTCGCTGAGGCCAGCTGAATTGACAATGACCTGAGTATCGGGATTCAAGTCCAAGACTTCCGCACGGATGAGATCGTTGTAGCCAACCTTCACCGGAAGTTTCTTGGCCTTGCCGTCCACCGCCGCCCACAGCCAGGCTTTCTTTTTTCGAAATGACAAGGCCTCACTGGGCACGGTCATCACCGACGTCTTAGTTTCCAGGGTAATCAAGGCGTAGACCCCCATGCCGGCAACGAGTCGCGGATCGTCACTCAAGACTTCGACCGGCAATGAGCGGTTCTTCATGTCCAACAGCGCGGAGACTCGTTGCACGGTCGCCAAAAGAGCCTCGCCGTGGATTCCCGATCCGCGGATCTCCACCTTCGAACCCTTCTTGACGAAGCGTATCTCCGACTCAGGAATAGGAATGACGACGCGCAGAGCATCAGAACTGATGAGGTGAAAAAGCGTCGTCGGGTTCGAGTTGCCATCGCCGCCCAAGGCCAAGGCGCCCTCGTGCACCATGCGCTTCACAACGATGGCATCAAAGGGAGCGCGCACGACTTTCAATTCGGTTCGCCGTTGGAAAAGTTCCAAGCGGGCCTTCGCCGCCTCGGCATGAGCCCGAGCCAGTAAGACTCCGCCATCGGCTTTTGTTTGCATCGCTTTGGCTTCGGCGATCGAGGCCTCGATCACCAACAGCTGAGCCTTCTGCGTAACATGCGCGGCGTGTCCCTGCCGAACGGCGGCTTCCGCCTCGTCCAGTTGTTGAGCCGTCGCCGAGCCTTCCGCTTTAAGGCTGCGGTAGCGGACGAGATTTTTCTCTAACAACTCCAAGGCGACTTTTTTGGCCTCGACCTCAGCGCGAGCGGCGTCCAGCCCCGATCCTGCCGCGGTCACCCGGCTCATAGCCACCGCGACGGCGGCATGGGCGAGCTGAATCTCTTGAAGCGCGACTTCGCGCTCACGCTCCATGACGCGTCGCATCGGCTTGTCTTCCGGACGGTCGATGACCGCCAGAGTTTGACCCGCCTTCACGCGATCACCTCGATCTACCAAGACCTCTTTCAGGTATCCTGACGTCCGAGCTTTAACCATGGTCTCGCGATAGGCCATGACGTCAGCGGGCAGCTCAATCGTTCGATCGACATCGGCGCGCATTGGCCTCATGACTTTCACGGCTCGAGGGCCGGACTGGGCCAGAATCGACGAACACAGGGCTAAGATCGAGACCGCAAACACACCCGACAACAAGGGCTTTGCAGACATGACTCAATTCCTCTGGGGGGAGGGAAGTTGATGGAACTTAGAGCGTCTTGGCGCGAAAGACGGCCACCAAAACACCGATGAAGGATGATCCTACTCCAAATGTGGATTGTGGGATTGGCCCCTCATCTTCGCGGGGAATGGAATCCTCGGGGAACGTTGACATCATGGGAGCGATGAAAAACTCAAGCAACGAGTACCTGGTCATCACCGGGGCCTACTGGGTCTTCACCTTGACCGATGGTGCGCTGCGGATGCTCATCCTGCTGCACCTTCACGAGCTGGGGATGGGACCGCTTGCGATCGCTTCGCTGTTTCTCTTCTATGAGTTCTTCGGCGTTTTGACGAATGTTGCTGGCGGATGGCTCGGGGCGCGCTTTGGGCTCAAGACCACGCTATTCTTCGGCCTCGCGCTCCAGATCGCCGCCTGCTTCGGACTCACGGTTGATCCATCGCGACTCTCCATCTTTCGCTTGACCCTAATCCAATCGATGAGCGGCGTGGCCAAAGACCTCACCAAGATGAGCGCCAAAAGCTACGTGAAGCTCGTTGTTCCCGCGCACGATCGACACGGACTCATGCGCTGGGTCGCGATCCTCACCGGATCGAAAAACACCTTGAAGGGACTCGGATTTTTCCTCGGCGCCTTCCTCATGGAAGGGCTGGGCTTCGCGGGTGCCTGCCAACTCATGGCAGGGGCGCTCATGCTCGCGTTGATTTTCGCGACCACGATGCTGCCGAGGGCTCCGGGGCGCGCCAGCGCAAAACCGAAGCTTGATTCTTTGTGGTCGCGTGATCTTAGAATCAACTGGTTGGCCGCCGCTCGGTTCTTCCTGTTCGGATCGCGCGACATTTGGTTTGTCCTCGCCCTGCCGGTGTTCTTGGCCCAAACTTTGGGATGGTCCAGAGAAGGAGTCGGGGCTTTTCTCGCCCTGTGGATCATCGGCTATGGCGTCGTCCAAGCGTCGACCCCCGGATGGATTCGAAACGCAAGGAAAGCCGAAGAGGCTCCCGACGGGGGCAGCCTCATCTTTTGGACCGGAATCTTGATCCTGCCCTTGGCGGCCCTGGCCGCGGCCATCGCCAACGGTCATGCCACGGGCGGCGTGTTGGCCTCAGGCCTTGCTCTTTTTGGCGTCATCTTCGCGGTAAACAGTGCGCTGCACAGCTACCTCATCGTCGATTATGCGAAAAGCGACAACGTGTCAAGGGACGTCGGCTTTTACTACGCGGCCAATGCCGCGGGAAGGCTGGTCGGCACCCTGCTTTCAGGATGGCTCTACCAAGCGGGCGGGCTCGGCCGTCGCGGTTTGTTGACCTGCATGGCCGCGTCCATGATCTTTGTGCTGGGCTCTTGGCTGTGCCTACCGAGCCTGAGACGCGCTGAAAGGAGCGAAAGTGCTAACACGCCTTCTTGAAGTCGATATCGTACTGCGATTCGCCCGTCTCAAACGTCTCCACACTTTTTCCCCGTTTTGGGCAGAATCCTTGAAGACAGAAGCCATGCTTTGGGTTAGGTGAGTCCCGATGGGCCCGACTGCAACTTGGTCCAACCAGAGCTGATCTACGTGGAGGCCTCAAATTGCATCTCGTCATCATTGGCAACGGCGCGGCTGGTGTCAGCGCAGCTTTTCGAGTGCGCGAGCAAGACCCAGATTGTCGCATCACGATGATCTCGGGGGAGTCGCGTTACCACTTCTCTCGCCCCGCTCTCATGTACATCTTCATGGGGCACATGAGTTATCAGAACACCAAGCCCTACGAAGACCGCGTGTGGGAAGAGCGGAAAATCACGCTCGTCCGAGACTGGGTCACCGGCGTCGACGTCGATAAGAAACAGCTCAGCCTTCACAACGGCAAGCCTCTGGCCTACGACAAGCTGCTGATCGCCACCGGCTCTAAACCAAACAAGTTCGGCTGGCCCGGCCAGGACCTCCATGGTGTGCAAGGACTCTGGGGCCTGCCCGATCTCAAGATGCTCTACGATAACTGTCAAAGCGCCAAGCGCGCGGTCATCGTCGGCGGTGGGCTCATCGGAATCGAGCTCGCGGAGATGCTGCACTCAAGAGGGATCAAGGTCACGATCTTAGTCCGCGAGAAGTCCTACTGGGACAACGTCCTCAACGCGGAAGAATCACAGCTCGTCAACGAGGTGATTCGCGAAAACCACCTCGACTTGCGGCTTGAGACTGAGCTTGATTCGATCCTCGACGACGGCCACAACCGCGTCCGGGCGATTCGCACCAAGGACGGCGAAGAGGTCACTTGTGAGATCGTCGGCCTCACCGCTGGCGTCAGCCCCAACGTCGACCTCGCCAAAGCGAGCGGCCTTGAAACCGGTCGTGGACTGCTGGTGAACTGGAAACTCGAAACCAAACACCAAGACATTTACGCCGCCGGCGACTGCGCAGAGATTGAAACTCCCGAAGGCCAACGCAACGTCATTCAACAGGTCTGGTACACCGGCAAGATGCAAGGCGAAGTCGTCGGCGACGCGATTTGCGGAAAAGACCGGAGCTACGAGCTTGTCACCTGGTACAACTCTGCCAAGTTCTTTGACCTTGAGTATCAGACTTATGGTCGAGTGAACATGCGCGTCAAAAACGAGCAAAACTTGTACTGGCAACACCCAAGCGCCAAGAAATCGCTGCGTATTGTGCACACCGAGGACGAAGGTGTCATCGGTTACCAAACGATGGGGATTCGCTCCCGCCACCGCGTTTGCCAAAAATGGATCGAAGAACAGCGGTCGGTCGAATACGTCTTAGAACACTTAGCCGAAGCCAACTTTGACCCCGAGTTCTTCCCGCGCTACGAATCCGAGATTCGCCTGGCCTTGGCCAAAGGTCTATCTCTGAGCGAGGGGGGAGCCTGATGGACCGCGCCGTCCTTAACTACAATCACGATGAAGAGAACTTCGGTTTCGGCGAGCCCGCTGCAACGCCGAACTCTAACGCTACACCCGCCGAGAGGCTCGCCTTTGCCCTCATCGCTATCGGACTTTTGGTCTTGGGCTTGCAATGGGGCGCGGGGATGTTGCTCGGCACTTGGGCGGGCATCCTGGGCGCCTTCGCCCCCCTTCTCGGCGGCACGACTTGGCTTTTTTGGCTCCGCCTTAAGGACACTCCTCCGGGTATCAAGCACGACGCGGTGTTCTTTCGCGATGTCACGAGCCGCGGCCTCATCGCCTGGGGGCTCGGAATCCTCATCACGGGTTTCTACATCGTTCTCTACTTCTACGACGATCTAAGGTTCGACCACGGCATGCCCTTGGTGTTGGAGCGACCGACGCGGATGCTCGATCCCTTGTCGCAACTTTTGGCCGGTAAGGCCGCGAACCGCTGGTTCCTTTACGGATTCCTTTACACCGCCGCGATCTTGGTCTTTGGCTTTCGCATGTTCATGAAGTACCGCGGCAACCGCTACCAGCAGGTTCGAACCGCGTCGGTCATGATCGCGCAACTTGGCTTCGCGTTCTTGCTGCCAAACTTGTTGATGCTCTTTCAACAACCGGAGTTCTACTTCAGCTACTTTTGGCCCCTCAAATACGATTATCTGTTCCCAAGCACAGTTGAGTATCTCAGCGACTCCGGGCGGCTCGGAGTGTTCATGGTCTTTTGGGGCGCCGCCATGAGCTTTCTTGCGACACCCATCCTCACGTTCTTTTTTGGCAAGCGCTGGTATTGCTCCTGGGTCTGTGGTTGTGGGGGGCTGGCGGAAACTCTCGGAGATCCCTGGCGTCAGCTTTCTTCGAAATCCGCTCTGGCGTGGAAAATCGAACGGGCTCTTATCTACAGCGTCTTGGGGTTCATTGGCCTGACAACGGTGCTGGTGTGGATCAACTCCTATCAGCAAGGCGGGCTTTGGGGTGAATGGTCTTTCGCTTTCGCCAAAGGATACGGGTTCTTCATCGGCGCCATTTTCTCCGGCGTCATCGGCGTGGGCTTTTACCCCATCATGGGAAGCCGCGTTTGGTGCCGTTTCGGTTGCCCGATGGCCGCCGTCTTGGGAATTTTACAACGCACCTGGTCACGCTTTCGCATCACGACCAATGGCGATCAGTGCATGTCCTGCGGCAACTGCTCGACCTACTGCGAAATGGGAATCGACGTTCGAGCCTACGCGGAAAAAGGTGAGAACATCGTGCGCGCCTCCTGCGTCGGCTGCGGCGTGTGCTCGGCGGTCTGCCCCCGCGGGGTTCTGAACCTGGAGAACGGGATGAGCAGCAAAGACCGCTTCGACGGCGCCGACGAGGGACCGATCAAGGTGTTGATTGACTCCATCAAAAACGGGACGCAGTATCCGGAACGCGAAACCATGTTCCATCGCGAAGGCGATAGCGAAACTTAAACGGGTGCGGATCCTCTGCGACGACACTTATATCCTTACTAAACATAGACTTAGGTCTTTTTCGGGCTAGAAAATTGGGGCCATCCTTGCTACCTATGCAATGCAAAACGCAATAGGCCAGCACG
>JAZGFI010000245.1:0-10957 GCA_036479435.1 Planctomycetota bacterium
CGGCGCCGACCCCGCGTCCAACTGAAGCGCACGGCGAAGTGATCTCGACACCGGTGCTCGGCGGTCTTCACCACCGATATCACCGCGCAGCCTAAGCCGAGAATGGCCGAATGAACCTCTGATTTCGCGCCCAAGGTCCGTTGCGACCTCTCGATCAGCGCGCAACGACGTCGGTTCGCGACCGGCCCTCTTGTTAGAATCCAAATCGGCCTCGTTCACAGGTGCTTGGGAACCCGTTTCTGGTTTTCGGGAACCACAGGACCTTCATCAGCAACCACATGGACGTCAGCGCGGCTTCCGACTTCTTCACCGTGCCCACGTTGACCTTCAAAGTGCTCTACGTCTTCGTCGTACTCTCGCACGATCAACGCCGCATCGTTCATTTCAACATCACCAAGAACCCGACGGCGGAATGGACTGCCCAACAGATCGTCGAGGCTTTCCCCTGCGGAGAAGAACCACGGTTCCTTCACCGTGACCGAGACTCGATCTTCGGCGACGTCTTCAAGAAGAAGATCAAAGCGCTCGGCATCGAAGAAGTGATCAGCTCGCGAAAGTCGCCTTGGCAAAATGCCTATTGCGAACGAGTCATCGGGACGCTTCGCAGAGAATGCACTGACCATGTCATCGCCCTTTCAGAAAAGCACCTTCGTCGCACTCTCAATGAATTCATCAACAACTATTACCATCCCGCCCGCTGCCATCTGTCGCTCGATGGTGACGCGCCGACGCCGCGCCCAACCGAGACACACGGCGAGGTGATCTCGACGCCGGTGCTCGGCGGTCTTCACCACCGATATCACCGCGCCGCCTAAGCCGAAAACGGCGGATCACACTTCTGAATTCGCGCCCCGGATCCGTCACGGCTTTTTGACCTACGCGAAGCAACGTCGGATCACTACCGACCGGCTTGTTAGAATCCAAATCGACCTCGTTCACAGGTGCTTGAGAACCCGTTTCGGGTTTTCGGGAACCACAGGGCCTCGCGCCACCGCGCGCTGAGTTGCCTTTTCCATGGTGGAGCACTTCTATCCACGGGGACCTATCGTTGATTTCTTGACGAGTTCTCATCACAAATCCAACAATCGGTCTGCGCGGCCAGCAACCCTCGGTTCATGCCACAGCTCCCCACCTCTGCGTCAAGAAACTCAACGCACCGACACCTGTCATTCCCGAAAGCTCGAAAGCCATCCCCAATCACGGATTGCACGCCTGTGTTTCCGACACTAATTCACACACGTCCTCCCGTCAACGACACCGATCCAACAAGATGCGCCCATGCTCAAGCTCCTCGCCCATGCCTTCGCGCTTCTCGAAGCCGTCGCCGCCGACCGGGCGCGACTCGCGATCGAAAACGTGGCCCTACGCCAACAGCTCAACGTCCTCCGACGAAGCGTTGCCCGCGCCGACTTGGATGACAGCGACCGCACTTTCTGGATCCTTCTCTGCAGCCTCTTTGAAAACTGGAGCGACTACCTGGTCATCGTAAAGCCCGAGACCGTTTTGGCCTGGCATCGCAAGGGTTTCGCCTACTATTGGAAACGAAAGTCCCGAGCACCCTCGGGCGGAAGGCCGCCAATCACCGACGAGATCATCGAGCTGATCAAGCGCATCTCTACTGAGAACACAACTTGGGGATCTCCGCGAATCCGAAACGAGCTTCGAAAGCTCGGCCTCGATGTCGCCAAGTCCACAGTTGAGCGATACATGGTCAAAAAGCAACCGAGCGATGGTTCGCGTCAAAACTGGAAGACCTTCATCAGCAACCACATGGATGTCAGCGCAGCTTGCGACTTCTTCACTGTTCCCACGTTGACCTTCAAAGTGCTTTATGTCTTCGTCGTACTCTCGCACGATCGACGCCGCATCGTCCACTTCAACGTCACCAAGAACCCGACCGCGGCTTGGACTGCCCAGCAGATCGTCGAGGCTTTCCCATGCGGAGAAGAACCACGGTTCCTTCACCGTGATCGTGACTCGATCTTCGGCGATGTCTTCAAGAAAAAGATCAAAGCACTCGGCATCGAGGAGGTCGTCAGTTCGCGAAAGTCGCCCTGGCAAAACGCCTTTTGCGAAAGGGTCATCGGCACGCTTCGCAGAGAATGCACTGACCACGTCATTGCCCTTTCAGAAAAGCACCTGCGTCGAACCCTCAAAGAGTTCATCAAAAACTATTACCATCCCGCTCGCTGTCATCTCTCGCTCGACGGCGACGCGCCGACCCCGCGTCCAACTGAAGCGCACGGCGAGGTGATCTCGACGCCGGTGCTCGGCGGGCTTCACCACCGATATCACCGCGCAGCCTAAGCCGAGAATGGCCGAATGAACCTCTGATTTCGCGCCCAAGGTCCGTTGCGACTTTTCGATCAACCTACAGCGACGCGGTCTGCGACCAGCCCGCTTGTTAGAATCCAAAATCGACCTCGTTCGAGGGCGTTTGAAATCCCGTTTTGGGTTTTCGGGAACCACAGGGGTGTGTCGGCGCAATTCTTGACAACTGATCGCCGTGACCCTCCTACGAGATCGCATCGGAACGCCAATTCGAGGTCGGCTGACTTTTTGCACGCTACGGGTACGGGTCCGTTGCGACTTTTCGATCATCGCACAGCGAAGTCGGTTCGCGACCGACCCGCTTGTTAGAATCCAAATCGGCCTCGATCACAGGCGCTTGGGAACCCGTTTCGGGTTTTCGGGAACCACAACCGGCTTTGAGATTTCGGAACCACGACCCGCGCGGGGATTTCGGGACACACGAGACTTTTGCACGCTGCGATAGTTGTCCCGTACGTCTACGCCATCCCAGAACACGCCATTCATATCCTCATGAAATACTAACATCCTCTTTCGAATCAGCGACACCTTCGCAGAAAGAACCAAATCCGAAGCCGCTAGCTCTCGTACCCTCTTGGGGCTAACTACCATATTAGAATAGGTCTCAGCTTTATCTTCTGCAACGTTAGTGGTCGCATAGCTCGTCAAGAAGCCTTCGATTGAACCGACCAACATTGAGGCTCTAAAGTCGAGAGTGCGTTTCTTATAGACGTAGCTCGTCCCGTTAAGCCGCCGCCAAGTTTCATCCACTGTATCTTGCCCATCCTCGGCAAAATCAACGAGGTGATAGAGTTCATGGTGAATTACGGTTCGTTGATATCTATCATTGAATTGAGCAGCCGTGATATCGAAGTATAACTCCGAGTTTTGCTTACAAGCGAGTCCGCTCCTTTCCTCACCTGACCAATTGAGTGCAGAGCATAAGACTACTCGCCTAAGGCCAGCCTTCTTCAGAAAGCTGGCCCGATAGAGGCTTAGCTCGCCGACAAACAACTCGATGTATTGGGTTACTTGCGAGTGGGGCACACTATTATAAGATATATTCCCCGAGCGATGGATTGTCGTTCCTCTTGATTGCGCGATTGAGACTTCGATGCCAGTTCGGTCGCAAAAAAACCGTAGCCCACCTCTTGACGCGTCCTCTCGACTCACTCGCCCTTCTTGACCGGAAACAGCCTCCCGGTCGAGAAGGCTACTGGAACCAAGCGTCTCGCAGATCCACGCCAAGAAAGGCACTGCTATGATTGCAATCAGCAGAAAAACTCTGTTGAAATGTGCTTTTGATGAGCTCGTCATTAGCTCCTCTCGCGATCTGAGGTCAGGCAGCCCACAAGACGGGCACTGTGGTCCGAGAGGCACTCGCTGTCAATGCCAAGGCCCCCTTCGTGCCCAAGGTAGGGTTGTTCTCAGCTCGGCAATCGGCCTCCTCCACCTTGCACGCAGCACGCGGATTCCCCGCACTGCGCACTTCGGAAACACTTGTAAATGCCATCGATTTGGCTCCAGCTGCACTTCTTCACCTTTAGCCACTCCAACGAAGCCGGTCTGCTTCAACCAGTCGACCACCAAGGCCACGAGAAGCCGTGTGAAGCGACTGTCCGGCGCGGCCCAATGCAATTCGACTTGCTTCACTCCGTGCGCGACGCATTCGCCCCAAAGCACGTCGACGATCACGTCGTACCCGCAAGAGTGTCGAGGTGACGCTTTCATTGGTCGCGACGGGCGTAGCCAGGGCTCTTCGAGCCGCACTCGGGACGGGGCAAACGCGAAACTCGGAGACACTGCTCACGGCAACCTCAACTTTGCATTCTCTGTCAATGCCAGCGCGACAGCTGTGACTCTCAACAGAGGGGAAACGCCTAGCATAGGAGCGTTTGATTTTTTTGTCGCTCAATAGCCAAGAACACAAACTCCTGTAGGACGCGACGAAAAAACAATAGCTCAAAGACCACACGCAATAGCCACTCGAAACCCCGAAGCACCAGATCATTATTGACAGATTAACGAAAACGACTTTTCCAGTTTTGCCAGACGACTCCGTCCCTTGATTAGCTCCTCTCTCGTTTTCTTTACCGCATCTTTCAGCGCGACGGCGACTTCTTCCCAGCTACTGCTATGTTCAGAAAGCTGATCTATCCATGCATAGTTCCCGGTTTGGTCGCGAAAAATGGACCAGCGTTCGGCCACGACGTCGCGTTTATGGCGCGCAAGTATGATCGTCTTATCTCCCAAATCAGCGACCGCTTTCTTTGACTTCGTTATCTCCTTGCCTATCCACTCGCAGAGATCTACACCTGCAGGAGCTTCATTTAGGATCTCCAACAACTCCGGCGGAATCGGTTTAGGCGGGGCTGGGCGCGGGCCAGCGGGGCCAGGCGCTGGTTCTGGAATCGGAGTCTCAGCGTACCTCAAGCAGTCACCATTCGGCCCCATTCTAACGTGAGGTGGCGGGCAAGTAGGGTCTACAATCAAACAAGACCCGTCCGCCAACCGCGTGAAGAGCGGCGGAGGACAAGTAGAGTTGTGCCACCCATCCGGCGGCGCTGGATCACCGTAATTGTAGCAATCTCCATTCGCCAATCTGACCTGAGGAGGCGGACACGTTGGGTCGGGATAAGCCCCAACTGGCAGACCGAACATCGGCCTTTCTTGCTTCGCAATCGAACCGGATCCCACGCCTGCCCCCAACCTCACCACTACAGGTTCAAATGGGGTCGCCCGGCGAGGCAAATGCTGCGGAGAAGAAACATCAGGCTCATCGGGGTTCGCACCAGGCAAGATGCCGCCACCACAATCGGCGCACGCTGGTTGGCTTGAATCTCCGCCCTGATCAAAAACGACAACGGGGGCAGTCTCTTGTTCTCGCACCACCCTCTTTTGACCGCGGCCTTTGCCTCGGGTCCACTCGTCATTTTCGAAGTTTGATTTTTCCATTTTCTTCTCTCCAAAGTTGACTGGGCTCATGCCTCAACCACATTTGGTCAATTTTCGACCTCAGCTGCAATCGCTTCACAACTCATGGTGGTTCTTCTTCATTGGTCAGAGAAAACCAATTCGGAATCAAATCGAACAGTTGCTCCCGTACCCGATACGGCAGCCCGTAAGCGAATAAACGGGTAATCCACATCAACCACCGCAGACGACGCTTCAGTCACCGGCGGTGCATCGGAAGCAGCGTTCACTGTCACCGTAGCACCTGACAGACCCTTCACCTGCCAAACAACGCCGTCGTAGCTGCCAAGAACTGCGACTTTAAGGGACGCTGACGTTCCTTCCAGGTTGAGAATCGCAACGTTGACCCTCATCGAGTGCGTCGGTGCGGTCACTGCTTCGGAGTCGATCTCATCAACGAGCGCCGGCGTCGTGACAACATTTGAAAGCAACGCGTTCCGCAGAAGCGTGTAAGACTGATTGATCACGGTCAGGCCTCCAATTATTGCGCCGAGAACACGACGCTCGCATCGAAAAGCGCGGAATGCGAGCTATCGACGTTCTTGATTTCGGCGGCAAGCCGCGCGAACGCGAAATCGACGGAACTGAGCTTGCTGCCGCTTTTGTCCACCACACCCTGGGCATCAAATTCTACAGCATCGGCTTGCGCCACAAACCACGCTCGCCCGTCATAGCTAGCTTCTACTGAAACAGCCAAGCTTGATTGAGTACCGAGGTTTGTGGAATTCAAGAGCGTCGCAGAGACGACAAGAGCGTTGCCAGCGACAGCTACCGGCGTGGAACGGATGTGTGAAACAAACCCTCCCTTGCCCGTTAAGTACGACCGGCTGAACACACGAAAAAGCGGATGCCTTTTCACCCTACTGCTCCGAGAACGCCAAGAAGGCGTCGAACACGGCCTTGAGCGACGTTCCTATCGATGCGCCCTCTGCGCGAATGCGAATCCAAGCGAAATCCAAGTTCGCTTGAGAGCTGTCGTAGTATCCGAAACTAGATGCCTTGATCGCGGTGCCCGTGTTTTCCCAGGCCTTGCCGTCATAAGAGCCTTGCATCTGCAATGAGAGTGTCTCTGATCCGGCGGCGGCAAGATTGATCACCGTTGCTGCCATCACAACTTTGTTACCGCGCGCTGCCACGGGCGAAGACGTAATGGTGCCAAGATCCGAAGAACTCGTTGATTCAACGTATTGCTCGTTGAAGACCTGCATGGACATGTTCATGAAACCTCTCCTACTGCTCGCTTTGTGAAATAGTTGAGCTGAAAAGCACAGCTGAACTGCTACCTGAAAGAAGAATGCTGATTCGAACGAAAGCTGCGGCGACCTTGCTCACAACGTACGTTGAATGTCCAAACCCCGTTATGGTTTGACCATCCAATCGGTTCCAAGCCACGCCGTCATTGCTGCCGTAGAGATCAACAAACATGCTGAAAGAGCCTCGTGCCAAGATGCTCGTGGTCGAAACGGCAAGTTGGTTGCCGACGACTTCGATGGGAGCAGACTCCCGCACACCTATGTTGATGGGGCTCCCATCGGTCGCGAGATACTCGCGCTCAAACACGTTTGTCGCCGTTGACATGAGCCGCCTCAAAATTGACTCCACGATTCGTCAGAAGAATTCGAAACTGTGGTGTCTGCCTGTGATCGGCCGAAACGTAGCCCCTGCGATCCGCCGCGTCAACAAGTTTCCATTTGGAGTCAGATTTCGGCGGCTCACCGCCGAAAACCAGAGCTTGAGGGCTTCGAGTGACCACAGTCTTGAGGCCGCACTTTCTTCGATTCTGTGACGCCGGTTCCTGAGCGCATTCGATCTTGGTGATATGGTCAAACCGCCTCAAGGTCGCATTTCGGGTGTAATGCGACTACGCCGATTGACCATACTTTTGCCCCACTATGCGATGGATTCGGCCCATCATGGCCAGGTCTGGTTGGCACCATCAAGGCCGCGGTAACCCCAAATCCCAGAGAAAAATGGCACCCTTGGCACCCCCTAAACCAAAAAACGGATGGTGCCATTTTCGAGTTTTCTGCCCTAACCCACCAATGGGGCGGGACTTAAAAATGGCACCATCGAGCGCAAAAAATGGCACCCGGTGCCAAGCGGTGACACCCTTAAAGCACAAATTCATGTCCCCGAAGAGATGTCGTTATTGCCCCACTCCAGCTCTTCATTCGACCGTCCCCGCCAAGGAAGAAGCTAAGCCCGTGCGCACGATCGCGGCGCATTCCGAGACACCCTTCCAAGACACCGCATCGAGCCACCGCGCTGGGGTCACCCGACGTAGCGCGTAACCGGTTCGTCCGGGCTTGGCTAACCGCTGGCCATTCCAAAACCACGTCGAGTGAAATGGCGGTTGATCCCTCGCGGGGGCGGCGCAAGCGCGTCGTGGCAGAGCGAGGCAAAACAAGTCTGTCGGGCTTAGCCCACTTCCGATGATCCCGATGACCGAAAGCGTCATGGGGGGAGGGGGGGCTTATTCAGCGGGAGTGCTTTTTGGAGCGTTGGCACTAGGCTTCAGACCCCAAGCGGTCGCAAAAGAAGGGGCAGCCACCACGGACCGCCCTTCCCCAGTTCGCAATTTGTCACTTGCCTAAGCTACGTGATATTCGGTCCCACGAGCCTGTCCCTGGCGCTTTACCATCTTCTGATCCACCAAGGATTGCAAGGCTCTGCGCACCTGCACGGACTCGCCACCGACTTCCGCTCGAACCGATTCGGCCCCGAGTTGCCCACCATCTGCCGACAAGATCGCAAACACATCTCGCACCAGCTCTTCTCTTCCGGCAGCGGTGCGCGTGTTGCGGGCGCGGTCCTTCATCGTCTTCACCGCAGCCTTCGCGGTTGACCCTTTGGGACGACCTGGGCCGCGCTTTGTGGGCTGACCGCCAACCGCGGTCAAAAACTCCTTCACGCTGAGTGCGTTGAGTTCTGCGGCAAAGTCGGCGGCTTTGAATCCATCGATGATCTCGCCCATGGTCGCCGACTGCGGAATCGCCGCCAGCGCTTTATTGACGAACTCAGCATTTACCCTCTCGATAGCGCCGGTGATAACGCTCTCAATTCTTGTTTGCTTGGCCATAGTGGGATCACTCCGGTTCATTCTTCGTTTTCCACGCCGATGGAAGCTTCGTAGCGAGTATCCCCGTAATGTGCTATTAATTCAATGGCATTCCTTCCGAGTCATCATTCCAAGTCGCCATATTCACCGACTGCGAGACTGGACATGACTGACACTTTGATCACCGAGACGGTCAAACTTGATCGCCTCTTCCCCAACCCTTCGAATCCCCGCTTCAACGACGAGGCCATTCCGCACGTTGCGGCTTCCTTGCGCCGTTTCGGATGGCAGCAGCCCATCGTCGCGAAGATGAGCGGCGAGATCATTGCCGGGCATACTCGGTTTTTAGCTGCCCAGTCTCTTTCCATGCAGGAGATCCCCGTTGTGTGGTTCGAAGGCGATGATCTGGAAGCCGTGGCCTTTGGGATTGCCGACAATAGGACCGGCGAGTTTGCGAGCTGGGATGACGAGGCTTTGGCGAAGCTCCTAAGCCAGCTGCGAGACGAAGATGCCCTCGAAGGCGTTGGCTACGACGACAAGGAGATCGATGCCCTCCTCCACTCGGTCTTAGAGGAATCGGATCTCGAAGATGCAGGAGCCGAAGAGCCGCCGGAAAACCCTTTCACGAAGAAAGGGGATCTCTGGCTACTCGGCAAGCATCGCGTGTTGTGCGGCGACGCCACCAACGAGCGCGACGTCGAGACCCTTCTTGCGGGCAAGCGCCCTGGCCTCATGATCACCGACCCGCCCTACGGCGTGAGCTACCGGCCGGAGTGGCGACAAGAAGCGGGCTTGGCTGACGGCGGCAAGACAGCCGAAGTCGCCAACGATGAGCGCGTGGACTGGACCGATGCCTGGCGTTTATTCCCCGGCGAGGTCGCCTACGTTTGGCACGCGGGTGTACATTCACCATCGGTAGGTCAGCAACTCATGGACGTCGGTTTCGACATCCGTTCGCAGATCATCTGGGCCAAGAACCGCTTTGCGATCAGCCGAGGCCATTACCACTGGCAGCACGAGCCCTGTTTCTACGTCGTTCGATCGAGCGCCACCGCATCATGGGGCGGAGACCACGCTCAATGCACCCTGTGGCCCATCGCACATGACAAGGACGACCAAACCGAGCACTCAACGCAAAAGCCCTTGGAGTGCATGCTGCGACCCCTACGCAATCATGACATCCATGATGTCTATGACCCTTTTCTGGGCTCGGGTACGACCATCATCGCAGCAGAGAAGCTCAACCGGCGTTGTTTTGGTTTGGAGCTAACGCCAAGGTTTTGCGATGTGATCATTTCTCGTTGGGAAAAGGCCACGGGGCAGGAAGCGATTCTTGAGTCGAGCAAAGAGAACTTCATAACCACCGCGGAACGCCGCGCTGACTGATGAGCACCAAGCTCCCAAGTGAAGCCGTCGACTATTACCTCTCCTTGGGGGCAGAGCGAAGCTACATCGCGGTGGCGAGACTATTCGAGGTTTCGAAACGCACGGTCTCCAGGAGAGCGGCTGAGGAAGATTGGCAATCACGAGTTGAGGAGCTGGAACGACCGGATCGGGAGCAAGCCTTCGAACAAAAAAAGGCGCAGCAGGCTGTCGAGGTGACCCGCGTCAACGGGCTGCAGGATGCCTTTCGGGAAGTCATCACGCCGCAACGCATGAAGGCCCTGGTCGCGACTATGTTTAAGAATGCAGTCCAAAAAGACGATGTGCGAGCCGCGAGATTTCTGATTGAACGTTCGCTGGGGCGTGCGCGCAATGAGCCCCTAAGCCCCGTCAGTTTGGACCTCCCGAACGGCCTGGAGACCACGACCGATATCCGCCGGGCCGCCAACTCACTTTTGCAGAGCATCGCCGATGGAAGCCTTGCGCCGGAAGACGCGCAGAAAGCCGCCATGGTTTTGGAGGCAGTTCGCACGTCGATTGAAACTGAGGATCTTGAAAAGCGCCTGATCGAACTCGAAGAGCAATTGAAGCGGCAGGACAAACCATGAGGCTGAAGCAGCGGGTTCGACGCCTGTCACGGCTCATCGAAGTCGCGCCACCGGAAGACATGGGCTTTTTGCCAGCGAACTTTGCAGAGGACATCGCCGGTGTCGAGTTGTCCACCATGGCGGTTCGCGACCGGCTTGCAGCTCATGCCCGCTACCGCGAGCAATCTGCGCCCGTGTTCGCCGAGATTGACGCTGCCATGAAGGCGGAGGCCGAGGCTCTGGCCGATTCCACCAGTTCGGGGCCAAGATCCCCTGGGAAACCTCAGGGCTCTGAAGAGCTTATTGACGACTGATCTAAATATCGGAATCTGACTTCCCATTCCCTTGGATTGGAGCGTGTATGGCGTCCACGCAAATCACCACGAACCGAGGAGGTCCAGATGGACGCCAATTCCAAGAGAACCCCAAGCACCCCCAAGGCACAAGCGAAAGTTTCGACCACGAAGTCACACCCTCAGCAAGTCCTCGCCCAAGTAGGCACGCTCGGTGAGCTCGCCGAGGTGTCAGCAGCCAACTTAGTCGAGGGCAATTCGGCGATTTATCGCCACGCTCTTTGAGGCTCGTTGGATTCTGAGCCTCAAAGAGCGTGGTGGTCGGCATCCGAGCCATGCCTTTGAAAACCTCG
>JAZGFI010000246.1:0-5581 GCA_036479435.1 Planctomycetota bacterium
GCAACGCGACGGGCGCCTCATTGGTGCCGGCCGTTACCGCTCGAAAACGGCATGCGATGTCGTTGGCTGCGCGCGCCGCGCGGATGAGCGGGCCCTCAAGCGAAACCGGCACGCCGAAACCAACCAAGCACGCCAAGCCTGCAGTCTTCACGATGCCACCGAGTTCCTTTTGGACGAGCCGATCTACGACCGCGAAGATTTCGCCCAAGAGTTGAGCCCGCGCCGCAACGGGCAACCCCGCCAAGAGACTCTCGGGTTCGGCTACCGCAATGTGAAGGAAAGCGGCGTCCTCGAATTCGTCAGCGATACTCTTCTCGCCGCGGTTAAGGCGCTCGATAATGGCGTCTGGCAAGATGCTGCCCAAGAAGTGGCGGGCTTTTTCACGCTCGTCTCGAAGACTACCCTTGACTCGTTTTGCTTCTTGCTTCGATTGACGCTCGCGGTCGAGCTGCTCACGCAAAAGACTCGACTCGTAAGTTCGTTGTTGAAGCAACTGGTCGATCGCCGTCTCTTCGCTGCTGTCGAAGAGGATGACCCAGTCCGCGCCATCGGCCGGAAGAAAGTGCGCTTCTGCGTAAGTTCCCGGCGCGACCTCGATCGCGAGGAGGAGTTCAGCATTGCCCTCTAGCGGCAACATCCCCTGCAAAAAATCAACATGGTCGGCCACCGGGACTCCAGCCTTCAAATCACTCAATCCGTACAGGGCGAGGCTGCCACCGCTCTCAAGGAGATGGCCCTTGTCGTCAACGGACAAAAAGGCACCGCGGCGGGTCTTTACGGCATGATCACAGACATAACGGATTACAGGGCTCGGCAACTTCATCTAGTTTCCTTCAGTAGGGAGCGACCCAAAGACTGAAAAGCCTCGTCGACTCCAACCCCGGTTCGGGCAGAGGTATGAACAACTGTCACGCCTCGGCCCTCCATGTCGGCCAGTCGCTCACGCTCAAGCTCCCAGTCGGAGCTGAGGTCGACCTTGTTGATGAGCAAGGAGTAAGGCAGAGCCCCAAAACTCTCCGTAATCCGGTCACGCAGCGACAACGCCACGTCAAGGGTAGCTTTTCTCGTCGAATCTGCGACCAGGAGATACCCTGACATCCCCTTCAAATAAGAGGGCCTCACTTGGTGAGCGTCATCCTCCCCCGCCAGGTCCCAAAGCAGCATGCGAAGGCCCTGTCCATCGATGTCGAGCACTTTGCGATCGACCTTGACGCCCATGGTCGTCAGGTATTTGTCGGAGAATTTATGGTGAACGAACTGGCCCACGAGGCTCGTTTTCCCAACCGCGAAGGCACCGAGAACACAGACTTTTTTTTGTAGCTCGGCCATTTATTCTCCTCATTCCTCACCTAACTGCCTGAGCCGGTCCCGGTCCTTGTCGCCCTGGCTTCAACGAGATCCGACCGTCACATCCACCTTCGTCAGCTTTCCGTTTCGCTTGTAAGTGACCTTGACTTTTTGGCCGGGTCGAAGCTCCTCCATCGCGTTCATGTAGTCCTCAAGGTCGATGAGTTTCGCCTTGCCGATTGCGGTGATGAGATCGCCGTCTTGCAATCCCGCCGCCTCAAGAGGGCCGCCTTCGACGACCGTGGCGATCGCAACGCCATCTTCTTCGTTTTCATACTGCGGCATGAAGCCCAGTGCGGGGCGTGCATCGGGGTCAACGGGAGGTTTCGGTTTCGAGCCAGCGCCTTTGCCGGAGCTTGCCTGGGTCGTGGGTCCCGACGTCGGCACGCCTCGGCTCGTCGGCTGGCTGGACGGTGCCACTATGGAGACTACGTCACTCTTGTCGATCTTGCCGCCAGCATCTTCTGACTCGGAGTCCTTCTTCGCTTTCGCCGAGGGAGTCTTTTTTTCCTTCTCCGGTTCCGCGGGCACCGCAAAGATGTAGTGAGCGCGGTCACGATACTCTTTGCCCTTTATCTCAGTCGGGTCCTCCGCGGACACCATGGTACAAACCTCGATTCGGGTCAAAGGACGGCGCTTCAAGATCCGCGAGACCGTGCCCAGTCCATACTCGGAGTGAAACTTACCGCACAAAAAGACAACTAAGGGCCTGCGGTACGGTCGTGCGTCCAGGTACTCAACGATGCTCTCGGCCATCGTGTCATCCTTCATGCATTGCGACTTGTAGACCCCGTAGATTGAATCCTCAGAACCGACGCCGGCGTGATCCGCCATCGCCTCTTGGAACAGTTTCCAATAGCGGTCCTTCGGTGCCTCGCTAACACTCGCATGCCAACGGCTTGGCTTAAGTTTGTCTGCCCCTTTGAACGCCAAGGTTCGCATCTCTTTCGTCGGGGCATTCGCCGCGATGACGTCAAATCCTCGCTCGCGCGCCAATTCGACCATCGGGCGATAAAAACGCTTGTAGTCGCGCCAAGGGCGCGCGTTCTTCAACATGACTTTCTCATCAATGCGGCCAGCGAGGTAGTCGTCCAAAACGCCCTGGACGTCTCTTTCGAACATCTCGGTGGCCAACACAATATCGGGACGACGTTCGGCCAAAGCCTTAAAGATCCGGCCTTGCATGTCGTGACCGGAAACGTTGTCATGCTCTTCGCCCAGAACGACGACATCGGCATTCGCGAGACGATCCGCGAGCGCCTCAACATCAAGCTGAAGTCCGCTTGACGTCGAAAGCAACAGCGCGAGCACAATTTCAAGAGCGGCATTCATGATTTGACCCCCATCTCGGTCACGAGATGCCCCGCGCCCATTAATTTTTCAGTTATCCACAGTACATAACGAATGTCCACTCCGATGGATCGCGAATAGTCGGCGCTCCATTGAAAGTCGTTGATGGTGGCCTCAAAGGCACGGTCGAAGTTCACGCCCACGAGACGTCCCTTAGCGTCGAGCACCGGTGAGCCAGAATTTCCACCCGTCGTGTCGCAGTCGTAGAGCATACCCACCGGAATCGAGTTCAGCTTAGGGTGAGCAAATCGACCGAAATCACCTTTTTCGATCAGATCAATGAGACCCGCGGGTGCGTCGAATGGAGGCCGGCCGGTATTCTTCTCAAGAATGCCCTCGACCTTGGTAAAGGGCGTCGCCCACACTCCATCACGAGGGCTATAGCCACGTACACGACCGTAGGTAAGGCGCAAAGTGCTATTGGCATCGGGGACAAATTCCGTGTCTTTGTGGGCGCGGCGCAAAGCGAGATAGGCCGCCATGAGTCCCCCAAGGCGTCCTTGATGCGTGCGCCTACGAGCTTGTGACGCGACTAGACCGACTTTCATGGCGCGCGCCAAGTGAAGGATCGGATCGTCGACTTTCTCCAGCTCCTCGAGCGGCATCGCGTAGATCTTTTCAAGGAACACGGGATCCGTGATTTTCGATCTCTTTAGAATCGAATAGACAAGAGCTGGCATCTCAGTTTTGCCGCTGCCCTTCTTTTGGGCCTCAAGCCACCAAGTCAAATTCTGAAGCTCTCCCTCCACCTCTCCCGACGTCAAGGCTCTAAGGTCGCGGATGAGATTCCAAGCCTCGATGGTCGGAACGTCGTCACGCAGACGGGCGAGACGTGCCTGCCGGCGGGACTCAAGGTCGCGCTCGCGAAACCCAACGTTCCTTTGGTCTTCGGGCTTTGCGAGTTGTTCGGCATTGGCGAATGCCCCGAGGGCAAGGGTCACGCGAGTTGTCGCGCGCGCGAGTCGCCCCAAAGCAAGATCACGCTCCGCCGTGATGCGCTGCGCACGATAGTGGTCATCGATCTTTTCGATGAGACCGCCCCATCGTTTGCTGCGACCGGGATCAGCGGCGATCCAAGTCTTCATTTCGGCCTCTTCCGCACGCTTTTTGGCCACGAGTCTCAGTCGCGACATTCCGAGCAACTTACCGCGATAGTTCTTTTCTACATTGGCACGACTCTTCATGGCCGATGCCAACTTGATCGCCGCAGCGGGGTCCTTCTCTGAAATGCGCTGCATCGCCTTCAGCTGCTGCTGAAAGCGCGCGACAAAAAAGGGCATGCGTAGCTCTTCTTCGTGCGCCAAGAACGCGGCGGACTGATTTCGAAAGGTGCGGCCGGGATAGCCCAGTAAAAAGACAAAGTCCTCCGCGGCTGTGCCTTTCGCATTGACGCTTAGGTGCACGCGAGGCTCAAAGGGAACGTTTTCCTTGGCGTAGGCCGCGGGCTTGCCGTCGGGACCAACGTAGGCCCGAAGAAATGCGAAGTCACCCGTGTGGCGCGGCCAGACCCAGTTGTCAGTTTCACCGCCGAACTCTCCAACCGCCCGCGGAGGCACGCACACTAAGCGGACGTCGAGTATCTCGCGGTATGAGAACAAGACGTAACTGACAGCCTGAAACATCTCGGCCACTTCAGCCCGCATCTCGGGGAACTTTTTGTCCTCGGCTACGACGATGGCGCGGCGGCGTTCTGAGATGGCCTTGGCGCGCTCTGCTGGCGTCAGTTTCGGGTCTAAGCCGGCAAGCACTTCCTTCGATACATCTCGATACCCCGCGGTGATGCGACAGCGATAGCCCGCGGCGGGGATTTCTTCGGCTCGCGTGGCGGCATGAAAGCCGTCGCTGATATAATCTTGATCTGGTGTACTCGCAGAGCGTACGCCACCAAAGGCGACATGGTGATTCGTCAAGATCAACCCTTCCTTCGAAACGAAGGAGCCGGTGGCGCCGCCCACGCGGCAAATCGCGTCGACAAGACTGTCGCCATTCGGATTGAAGATCTGGTCGACCGGGATCTCGAGACCCTTTTCCTTGAGTCCGAGCTTCGCAATTTGGCTAAGGGGCCATTGCCCTTCGTCGGCGCCCGCTCGGGGCATGCGCGGCACGACGCCCGTCACGATTACCGCCATCAACACGAGGATCAGCCAGCGAAACTGGCGACGGCGCGTAATCGTGGATTCGCCAGGATGCTGCGGTTGTGAGTCAAGCATAGTGTTGTTCTTTCTCAATTCCGGTAGTGATTAGTCGCGGCGACGAGAGCCGATGCGATACCCGGTTCCTTCGAATTATGCCCAGCGTCCGCGATGATCTCGAGAGTCGCCTCCGGCCATGCGCGATGCAAATCCCAAGCGCTGCGAATCGGGCACACGACGTCGTAACGGCCCTGCACAATCGTCGCGGGAATGTTCCTGATCTTGTCGATGTCCGCCAGGAGTTGGTCGTCTTGCCGAAACCAAGCCCCGTGCACAAAATAGTGGCATTCGATGCGCGCAAAGGCAGCGGCGAACTCGTCTTCACCAAAGGTCGCCTTAAGGTCTTCGTCGGGCATCAGTTTACTTGTGGCTCCCTCCCACTGGCTCCAGGCGCGTGCGGCCCGCATTCGAACTTCGACATCGTCCGAAGTTAGTCGTCGATAGTATGCCGAGATCATGTCGGCGCGCTCGACGAGCGGGATGGGTTCAAGGAAGCTCTCCCAGACATCGGGAAACAAATGCGAGCAGCCATCTTGGTAAAACCAAAGCAACTCAGATCGCCGCAGCATGAAGATTCCCCTCAACACCATCTCCGTAACGCGCTCGGGATGGGACTGGGCGTAAGCGATCCCCAGGGTGCTTCCCCAAGAACCCCCAAAAACTTGCCAGCGATCGATGCTTAGATGCGCGCG
>JAZGFI010000247.1:0-16878 GCA_036479435.1 Planctomycetota bacterium
GAAATCTTCCACCCCTACCCGGGACAACGCCTGTGCGTCATTACCTAAGGCAGGAGCCCAGTGCGATAATTCCGCTCGCTGGGATCTGTGCGGGGGGCCTCGGGTGACCGAGGTCCCTACCGCGACACAACCGGTTCATTTGGAATGGGGGCATAGTCGGCGGGCAATGAGGGATTGCTTGAGGATTTTGGCTTCTAGAGCTTGGGCGAGTTCGTCGAGGACGGCTTGGGGGTCTTGTTGGCCGCAGGAGAAGAGGTCGAAGGCTAGCCAGCCGTGCTCGGGGTAGGTGTGCAGTGAGGCGTGAGACTCTGAGAGCAAGATCACCGCGCTGAAGCCCGCGCCGCCTTTTGAGAAGCGATGCAGGATGCGGTCGAGGACTTGGAAGCCGGCGCGGCGCAGGGCTTGGTCTAGTAAGTCTGTCGTGGCGGTGGCGTCGCGCAGGTGTTCGGCCTTGATCTCGGCCAGGTCGGCGAGCAGGTGTTGTCCGATGATGGTGTGGGGCGGGTTCGATTTCATGATCAGTGGAGATAACGGTTGTAGCCGCGGCGGTAAAGGTTGCCGATGCAGGGATCGTTGAGGAGGTTGATGGGGGTCTTAACGGAACCCATATCCTTGGGAATGACAAACAACGACGGCAAGGTTGATTCCGTCAAGAAGCGAGTCTCGATCTTGTCGTTCAAGAGAATGGCCGCCGGGCGGATTTTTCTGCGCGAAGCGAGGACGAAGCCCCAAGTACCGAAGGTCGGCACTGACAGCTGGTAAGGCGCGACCTGGAATGTAGTACTGGTCGCCGCCGGTAGCGGCGTCGCATCGAGGGTGTGGGCGATGCACCAAAAGGCCTCGCGGGATCTGAAGGGGCTCGTGGCCTGAGTAGCGAAAGTGCCGCCGTCGGCGAGGTGGCGTCCGATCAGAGTGTAAAAAGAGCGCGAATAGAGTTTGCTCAGCGCCGGCGTGGAGGGGTCGGGGAGATCGGCCAGCACGACGTCGTACATGGACTCGCTGTCGTCCAGAAATTTGAACGCATCCTCGTTGACGATGCGAACTCGGGCATCATTGAGCGAGTCATGATTCAGATCGGTGAGCATCTTTGTGCTCTTGAACAGGTCGGTGACGGCCGCATCGAGATCGACGATGGTGACGCTTTGGATGCCGGGGTGCTTCAAAACCTCGCGGGCCAAAAGACCGTCGCCGCCGCCGAGGATTAAGACCTGGCGCGGATTCTCGGCACTGGCCAGTGCCGGATGTGCGAGCGCTTCGTGGTAGCGGTACTCATCGACGCTTGAAAACTGGAGGTGCCCATTTAGATAAAGCCGCAGGTCGCCGCGCCAACGCGTGAGCACGATTCGCTGGTAGGCGGAGGTCTTCGCGAAGATCACTTCGTCCTGGTAGCTTCTGTTTTCAAGGTGACTGACGAATCGACCGGCAAATACTAAGGCCATGATGAGCGCGGCCGTCCCAACAAAGATCGTTGCCCAAAGCCATCGCCGCCCGCTTTTCATCGAGGGGCCAAAAACGCGGAGCAGAATCGCCCCGACGCCGAGGTTCAAAAGGCCAGTGAAGAGCCCGGAACGCACAATGCCGCAGACGGGCAGCAGAAAGAAGGGAAAGGCCATGGACGCCACCAGGGCGCCGAAGTAATCGAGCCCTAAAACATTGGCAGCAGTGACGCGGAGCGTGTCGGTTTCCTTCAGGATGCGCAGTACCAGCGGGATCTCGAGCCCGACCAAAACGCCCACTGCTACGACACTCCCAAGCAAAACGATCGAGTACTGCGACAGGTAGGCAAAGGCTGCGAATCCCAGCAAGGCGGAGAAGCCGCCGACGAGGCCCACGCCGATTTCGACGGCGACAAAGGTGAAGAGAAGGTGTTTGCGAACGAAGCGGCTCAAAAAAGAGCCGACGCCCATCGACGTCAAGAACACGCCGATCACGATTGAAAACTGCGTGATCGAATCGCCGAGCAAATAGCTCGCCAGGGCGCCAGCAATGAGTTCGTAGACCAACCCGCAGATGGCCACCACAAAAACGGAGCCGAGCAAAATGCCGACGGTGCGCGACTCGTAGCCCGCGGAAGCGCTCGATGATTCAGTCATCGCTTTAGTCCGGTTGCAGCCCGGCTCGGCTTAGCGAATGACGGCTGCGACGATGATCGCAATGCCGATCAAAGCGGAGCCAATGACGATGCCCAAAGCCGTGTTTTGGTCTTCTTCGATTTCTTTGCGAACCGAAAAAGGAGTCAGTTTGTCCATCAGCAAGATGCTGACGCCGAACAAGACGAGGCCCAATGCCACCCATATGAGCGACATCCCCAGCTGTTGTAATTCTTGATTCCAGTCCATGAAACTCTCACTTTTCTTGGTGTTTGCTTTTTGCCGCGGTCAAAACCTAATGGCCTACTTGCCGCGTCGCGGCCCGCCGCCGATGAAGTAACGAGTGGCGAGGCGTCCCGACCCCATCGGCCCCTTCATCGATTCTTCGCGAATGCTGACGGGCTCCTTCAAGGGCCTATCGACTCCCCATCCTTCTGACGAGGCCTTGACCGCGACCCCGGTTGTGCCGATGACGCCGGCAATGAGACCGATGAGTTTTTTCTTCATAGTAGCGAGGGGCCTTTCATTCGTCAGACCAACGTTTGGCCTCGAAGGACAACTTCGGAATCCAGTAGCAGGCGATCCAAATCAGAGCGAGCACGGCCAAGATAATGAAGTAGCGCGTCAAGACGACACGCTTTTTTACGCTGAAAGTCGTCGAATAAGAACCGGGTCGGATGATGTCCGCGTTTTCGCCGTGACCGGCCTGACCTTGAACAAGTAGGCGGTAAGTCCCGGCTTTTTCCACGACGAAGGGTGTCGAATCGCTTCGACTGCCCTCTGACCAGCTCTCACCGCCTTCGACACCTGAATAGTAAGAGATTTGGGTGGAAAACTCGTGGGTGACTTCGTCGGCGTCGTTGACAAGGGCGATGTCAAAGTAACTCCAGGCGTCTTTAAGGCCGGCACCTTCGATCTTGAGGGTACACAGCTCCGGGCCTCCCAGTTCGAAGGGCTGACTGAGCCAAGGTTTTGAGAATTGATCATGGCTGAGGCTGAATTCGGTCGCGCTCCCTCCACCAGCAATGCTTGACCAAATGATCAAGACCAAAGACACGACCAACAACAGGCTCATGATCTTGACGGCGGCCTTCGAAAAGTCTCCGTTAATGTAGGGCTGAGAGGCGCCGACGCCATAGGCTTTCGGCAGAGATTTCTCGGCGACATCGAAGGCTTTGGCCACAGTGGCGTGGTCGAGGTAACGGCCTTGGAACCACTCAATCTCGTCTTCTGTCCACTCCGCGCTCAAAGAGAACGGAGGGTTGATGGCATCGTAGAACCCGATGGAATCTTCAAGCTGCGCAATCCATGGCAACTCGCCATCGACCCAAGTGACGCGAGCAGAGCCCCGCTCGAACATCTTGAACTTCATGCCGGCGTGTTCGACGGCCGCTTTTCGTTTTCCCATTCGCGGATTGATGCGCGGGTGGTTCTTCATCTCTGCGGCCCACACGAAGTGGCCGTTCTCAAGACCGAGCCAGGCGTAGCCGCGTTCGGGGCACACCATCAAAAAGTCGATCCAGTGGTAGTCGACGCCCTCGTCGGTTTGGGTGTAGCGAATGAGCCCCGCGATGCGCCATTCGTTGTTTTCGAACTTGAAGCGTTGCCCGAGTTTGAAGGGGATGTTCGGTCGGTCTTTGTCGGTGAGCTGCGCCAGGACTGCGGTGCGATCTCCGCTGAGGTCCATCTGGGTACGACAGTTGGGGCAGATCGTCGTTTCGGCGGTTTCGGCCTGGTGCAGGGTGATGGGGTGGGTGCAGGTCTTGCAGGTGATGCGCTCTAAACCGAGATCGACTTCGGAACCGCAATACTCGCAAGTGAGTTCCGTGGCGCCGGGGTCGGGGATTCCAAGGTTGCCGCCACAGCAATCGCAAGAAATGGCCTCGCTGCGGTCTGCTTCTTGAAAAACGCGATGTCGTGTGCCTTCGGCGGCCTCGGTGCGGAAGCGATTCTCAGTCCAGCTTGCGGTGTCAACGTGTAATTCGTCGCGTTCGAGTTGCTGTCCCAAAAACGCGCGGGGACCCTCTTCACCGAACTCAACGCTCAGGAACTGGTTCTCGTCGCGGCCGACGGCGTCGAGAAAGGGTGTTTTCTCACCGGTTTCAACGGCGAAGGGCAGTTGTCCCTCTCCGCCCTCACAAATTGCGACCCCCTTTTCCTTGAGGCTGAAGTCGCCATCGGGATAGGGCAAAGCGTCGCCGGGCTTTAGCGATTCATGAAGTTCGGGGGAGGGTTGCCAGTCGACCGGTACTTCGACCGTAAACTCGTCCTCATCTTCGCCGATCCAACCGCTGTCGCCGTCCTCAAAGACTAGGTACCACTCGTCCCAAAACCCCTGCTGATAGCCGTAACGAACCCGTCCGATGACTTGGAAGCCGCGACCCTTCGCGTTTCCGGTGGCACCGAGATGTAGCGGGCCCTTGGGCTTGGCCAGAACGGCCATCTTGCCGGAGATCTTTGCGGCTTCTTTGTCGAGCAGCAGCGCCGACTGGCAGTAGGGGCAGACCCGAAAGTGCCCGTAGCGCTCGTCAGCTTCAATTCCGGAACCGCAACTCGGACACTGCATGCGCGAATGGTAGCGACTGGGACGGGCGATGCCACAAGTTTTGGCTAGTCTTGAAGGTACTCGGCGAAGAAGTGTTTTGGCGTCAGATTTTCTCCGGTCACCCGAACCAAGGTTTCTGCCCACTGAAAGCGGGAGCCGGTCGCAAAGAGCTTGCGGGTGAGAAATTGCCCCACCTCAAGATTCCCGACCATACTCGTATTCGAGTTCTCATTCTCGCGAACCATGGCTGCGCGCAGTTGCGAAGCGACGAGGTGCCCGAAGAGTTGATTATGCGAGTTTAGCGGTTGTAGCGAAAACGGCAGATGCGCCGCCCAGTCGTGCCGGCCTTCGCGGCCTTCCGGCGGTTGAATGTGGAGAATGCGGTCGACCAAGGTCCACCAAGTGCGATTAAGGTCTTGCCCCGGCTTTTCATAGAGGGCGCGCTCAAAGAGCACCAAGACCGGCACCCAACGGGCCAAGAGCAGCATCGACATCCGCCGTTGCTCTTCGATCATTGGCGCGGCCTTGGTCACGGTCGCCTTGTGCGCCATGACGACTTCCCCCAGAAACTCGGGGTCATCTGCGTTGCGTTCCATGATCAAAGAGACCGCTTCGATGAACAAGGGGTGAGCGGGCTCGCGGACGATGAAGGAGAGGTTCTTCGCCAGATGGCGGTAGTAGCTTGCAGCTCCCAGTTGTCTAAGCGCCTTGCACATGGCCTTGTGCCCAGTACCGATGCTCGAGAAAACCCGAACGTCGCGGCCATTGCGGTCGATGTGAAGACAGAACTCACGCGATGATTTGTCTTCGCGCACGCCAAGATCGCTCTTGGCGATCACCGACTTGAGATCGAACCCGATCCCCGCGAAGAACTTCTCGGCGAGTTTTACCACCGATTTGCGGCCATAGAACTTGTCTAGGTCGACGGCGTCTTTGCCCGGAGCCCCGGCGAAAATCGGCTCGACGTAATGCCAAGGTCTTAGCTTCTTTTGAATCGTCCGAAACCGCTTGGCGTATTCCCGGTCGAGCGTTGTCTTCAGTTTCTTGTAGGGCTCTTCCGTGGCCTTCAAGACCTCTTCGATCGTCAGGAGGAGCTGGGTCTCGTCGATCTCTTGGAGCTCGAGCCCCATGCGATAGTAGTCGCGAAATCCAAGATCGCGCGCCGCACGGTTGCGAATGCCCATGACGCGCAGCAGCATCGGCCCTAGCTCATCGCCGATGCTGTGCATCGACTCCCAGATCTTCTGCCGCTGCTCGCGGTCGTCGCTGGTCTTAAGGATCTTTGCGGCCTCTGCCGGTGTTAGCTCTTTGCCATCCACCACTATGCGATGATCGCCGACCTTGCGCTCGAGTTCTATCTGGTCGTCTTTGATCCGATCGAGTGCCGTCTGCGGCAGCTGATGCTCTGCAAAATGCAGTCGCAGTAGTCGCAACTGGCGAGCGGTCTCAGGGGTTTCAGTAAGGTCGCCGTCGTCGTAGGTGAGAATGCGGGCGTAGCTCTCGCGGTCGCCGTAGACTTTCTGCCGTTCGCCATATTTCTCGTCGAAACGTTTTTCGTCAGCGGGGCGCCCATTGGACGCCAGCTTCCATCGAGCCTCGTTGAACTCTTTTTCCAAAGGGACCGCCGTTTTCAGGTGGCCCTCGATGAACTCCAGGATGTTGCGTTCCATGTGCCTCCGTCGCTCTTCGAGTTCTACTCGAAGAGCGCTTCGTACTCCGGCACGATGTCGGCGGTAAATGCCCTCATGCCTTCCGCTGACTTGTAATGTTCGATCATTTGCTTCAAGACGTCAAAGGGCGCGGTCGCAACCTGGCTGCCGACAAGCGCGCATTCGCGTACTTGACGCGAGTTGCGGAGACTGGCGGCAAGAACTTTGCAGCCGTCAAACCCTTGGATCGCCAAGATGCCGACGCACTCTTCGATCAAGTGTGTCCCCGACAAGATGCCGTTGTCGCTCGTGTCGTCGATTCCCTCTTCGGGATAGTAGGCGGTCTTGCCGTCGCCTTCGCGGCCGGTTTTTTTGCGCAGCTCATCATCGATGCGACCGGCGAAAGGACTGACGTAAGACGCCCCGGCCTTGGCCGCGAGCAAGGCTTGCTCGGGCGTGAACACCAAAGTGGTGTTGATCGGAATTCCCTGTTCGCTGAGTTTCTTGATGACCTTAAGGCCACCAAAAGAATCTTCGCCGCCGCCCATGTTGGGGCAGACCGGAATCTTCACCACGACGTTGCCGGTGACCGGATTAAATTTCTCGTAGAGAAACATGCCCTGGGTGTACATCGCCTCCGGATCGGCGGCGATGACTTCGAGGCTGACGGGGTCGGAACCTGCGGCCCGCAGGATCTCATTGATGTACTCTTCGATTCCCATCGAAGAGCCATCTGCTTTGAGTTTGTCCACCGCCTTTTTGATCAGAGACGGGTTGGTGGTGACGCCATCCACGATGCCCCAGGAGTAGGACTCGCGAATCTGATCGAGGTCGGCGGTGTCGACGAAGAATTCCATAGTATTGACTCGGTCTTGGTAATCTGGGCGCGCCGCGGGGCGATGAACGAAATCCGCCGATTTTTGGCAGACTGCGCGCGTTGTTTATAAACCGCGAGCCGCGATTCGGCCAGCTTGGGGGGACGAGATTGGGAACCAAAGCTGAGACCGAGGAACTCGCGATTGACGTAAGAGGCCTCAGAAAAGCCTACGGCGGCATGCGAGCGGCCTGGGATCTTGATTTTGCCCTGCCCCCGGGCCGCATTCTCGGGCTCGTAGGGCCAAACGGCGCGGGCAAGACCACGGCAATGCGCTGTATGGCGGGAATCATCCCCGCTACGGCCGGAAGCATCAAGATTTTCGGCCAGGATTTGCGCAAAGACCCTGTCGCCGCGAAACGGCTTCTGACTTTCGTGCCCGATACGCCCCATCTTTTTGACTACCTCAGCGTCGAAGAGCACCTGCAGTTCTTGGGAAGGGTGCATCAGCTCGGTGATATCGACGAACGCGCCGACAGACTCCTCGAAGCTTTCGATTTGAGTGACAAGCGCCGGCATCTGCCCGAAGCCTTGTCGCGCGGCATGAAGCAGAAAGTCGTGATTTGCATCGGCTTCCTTCACGACCCCCGCGCCATTTTCCTCGACGAACCCCTAACCGGTTTAGATCCGCGTGGCATCCGCAGCATGAAGGACGCCATCGTCGCCAGGGCCCGCGAACAGAACGCCGCCGTCATCATCTCGTCTCACCAACTTGAGCTGATCGAAGAGATCTGCGACGAGATTTTCGTCATCGCCGAAGGGCGCCACGTCGCTTCGGGTTCCCTCGGCGATATTCGCGCGAGCTTGGAAGGTGTCGAAGAGGGCAGCTCCTTAGAGGAGATTTTCTTCCGCGTCACCGAGAAGTCGGCGAAGGTCGACCCCAGCTAATGCGCGTGCTTAAGGCCTACGAATTCTACTTTCAGTGCGGTGTCAAAAACGCACTGCGGGGATTCGTGAAACGACTGCGTCAGCCGCGCTACCTCGTCGGATTCTTGTTGATCGCCGCCTACTTGACTTGGGTCATGTCGATCAACTTGCGCAATATGGGGAGAGCCGAGCCCGGCGCAGGCCTGGCCTTTCGCATCACCGACTTTGTGCGCGTGTTTTTTGTCGCGCAGATCGTCATTATTTGGCTGTTCTCGCGCACCGGCCGAGGCTTCAACTTCAAAAACTCAGAGACCAACATCCTGTTCGCCGCGCCCCTGCGACGGCGCGACATCTTGTTGTTTAAATGGCTGCAAGTGATGCCGCCGGTCTTCATCTTGTCGTGTCTGGTCGGAGTCTTCGCGCTGTTTTCTGCCGTTTGCCATCCGCTCTATGCGCCCTTTGGTGTCTTCATCGCCTGGAACCTTGTGCATCTCCACCAGATTTGGGTGCGACTGATGATGCAGTGGTTGCGGCAAAAGGGGCTTTGGGCTGATCTTTCCGGCTGGGTTTTGCAAAGCCTTCCGCTGGCGGGCCTCGGTATTCCGCTGTGGTTGACCTATCGATCGCTGACCAAGGCTGGCGAATTCGAGCCGCTCTACCTGCTGGTGAATGCTCCCTTCTCTCAAGTGTGGGACGCGCTGTCGGTTTTCTCCGACGCCGCGCTCGCCCAAGACTTTCCCAGCTTTGCTCGGGGCCTGTTGCCTTTGTTGGGGTTGCTCGGGTTTCAGGCGCTCTTGGTTCTGCGCTCCGACATCGCCTTCGAAGACCAGGCCATCCGCCGCGCCGAGAAGCTATCCCGCGTCAAGACCGAAGGTGTTGACGCCTTGAAGGACGATGGCGATTTCGTCTTGGCCGAGAATTCACGACCTTTGCTGAATCTCGCCACCAAGGGGCCCTTGTGGCGTGCGATCGTCTGGAAAAATCTGTTGAGCATTGGCCGCCTGGGGCGCCGGCGCATCGTGATGACGCTTGTCTTTTCGCTCTACTTCGGCGGCATTGGCGCTTTTGTGTTTGGAAAGATGGCCCCCGGAACATCCAACGCGATCTTGGGTGCAGTGGCCGTGCTCTTGCCGTATCTAACTATCCTCGCGCCGGCGATGATTCGGGTCGACCTCCGCATCGACATTCCGCACTTTGATCTCATCAAGTCTCTGCCGGTGCGCGGTCGCGAGTTGTTGTTCGGTGAGATTTTGGCGGGCACCTTTTTGGCCACCATCGCGCAGGCTTTATTGGTGTCAGTCGGGGCGGTGGCTCTCATCAGAAGTGGCAAGGCCAGCGAGTTAGGGAGCACCGAAATTGCCGTACTGGCCGTGGCGCTCGTCATCGGATTAGCCGGGCTTAACTTCGCACTGTTTGCCATCGCCAATCTCATTGCTCTCTATTTTCCGAGCATCACCAAACTCGGTCGTGGTGTGAAAGTCGGCATCGATCAAATGGGCGTGCAGTTTATTGGTGCCGTTGTCCGTAGCATTGCGCTGGCGTTCGAACTGTTAGCCCCGGCCTTGGTGGCGGGCTTGATCGGGGCGGGATTGCGTCTCGGGCTCAAGACCAATTGGAGCACGGCGGGCATCGCCGCGGCGCTCGCCTTCAGCGCGGTTTTGGTGCTAGAGAACTTGATGATCATCCGGGTGGCCGAGCGCCGCTACGACAGCTTTGATCTGTCGCAGGAAAAAACGGCTGCCTCATGAACTTGCTTGAGTTCGCGCTACTCGCCGCGACGGGACTGTTTTGCGGGGTCATCAACACTCTTGCCGGGGGAGGGTCTTTGATCGCGGTGCCCTTGCTCATCTTTTTGGGCATCCCACCCACCGTCGCCAATGCGACCAACCGGCCAGCCCTGGTCGCGCAGAACATTGCCGCGGTCGCCGGATTTTGGCGCGGCGGCATTTTTGCCGACGCTGAGTTTCGGCGCCAGCTTGTTTTCATCGGCATGATGGCTTTGCCCGGGGCCGCTCTCGGCGCCGCTATGGGCTACCTGCTGCACAGCGATGTGCGCGGCGACGAGGTGTTCCAAGCTTTGATCGCCTGCATTTTGGTCGTCGTGGCGCTTCGCCCCTTGTGGCAGGGGTTTCGAGCAGTCCGCAGGCGAAGTGCCGCCATAAGCTCTCAAACCGACTCGCCAGCTTGGCTCCGCGGGCTTTTGTTCTTTGCCCTTGGCGTCTACATGGGGTTCATTCAGGCGGGTATCGGTTTCGTCTTCATGGCGGTGCTGTCGAGCCGCTTGGCCTGGCCGATCGCTCGTATCAATGCGGCCAAGGTGACGATCGTGGGGGCCTGCAACCTCGTTGCGATGGTCATCTACGCCTTGACTATCAGCATCAATTGGAAAGCCGCCGGGGCGCTGGTCCTCGGACAAACGCTCGGCGGCTATCTGGGAAGTCGCATCAGTCTTGGTGCGGCAGAGATCGTACTAAAGCGGATCTACGTCGGGCTTCTGTTGGCCTTTGCCCTCGCGTTGGTCGCGAGGGCTTTTAGCTAACGCAGAAAATACGATCGGCGTGGCACTAGTCCTCGAGCAGCTTCACAAGTTTCTTGAGCTTCTTTTCGATGCGGGCTAGACGTGTTTCGAGACTCGGTTTGATTTTTCCCGAGTGCACGATGCTCCCCAATCCCGTCATCTGACCTTGCACGTCGTGGAAGTAGGCCTGCGCGTCGCCACGCTCATCGTGTGTTTTCGTGTGAAGTAGATAAGTGCCTCGGTCAGACTTGATGAATTCGAAATGGCCCTTGCGATCTGTCCTTACATCCGTGACCCAAGCCGTGTGCTTATCGCCTGCTTTTTTTCGTTGCACCAAATGAAGAACATCAGTGGTGACGAGTCCATGAACCTGGGAAGTCCAGCGTTGCGTGTCTTTGGGCAACGCGGCGTCTACGAAATAGGCAAAACCGTCGGTGCCGATACTCGCTCGGGGCGTGATGCCTTGGCCAAGCGAGACGTCCAACTCGACGACTTTTCCGCCCCTCAACAAAGAGACCTTGGCTTTGTCGCCGGGGATCTTCTTGCGCAACATGACCTGAAGATCATGCAACTGTCCGACCGGTTCGTCGTCAATGGTGACAATGATGTCATTCGGCAAGATCATGGCCCTGGCCGCCGCGCTGTCGGGGGTGACGCCAGTGATCACCAGCCCGACTTTGTCCAGGCCGAGTTGGGTGCGCACCGGTTCATCGACGGGCCTAACGACGACGCCGAGGAAAACCCCTTTCCTGTCTTTTGAGACCTGGGGGGTCACTTGCAGCATAATGGGGCCTGGGCCTGGGCCTGGGCCTGGGCCTGGGCGGAACTTCCAAACGCCTTTTGCATCCGGCCTGGAGTGACCGATTAGTTTCTTGTCAACTTTGACGCCAAGGACTTGGCCGCGAACGGTGATCTCAATCATCTTCCCCTCGAAGGGAACCTGGATGACATTGATGCCCGCCCCAGACGCTTGAACGCCGCCATCTGGAGTTTGGGCCGTTAGCAGGTTGAAAGCGCTCGCGATGAGCAAGAGCACACTAAGGGTGATGAATTTACTGAACATGGTTTTCCTTTTCTCCAAAATCAAAATTCAAAACGAGCGCGGAGCTTGAAGTCGCTCACGCGCGACCGGCATCGCGACCAAGCGCCCGCCGTCGTCAACATTTGTTTCCAAAACTCCGTCGACCACGCGCCGTTCCAAAACGCGTTTGATCGTCGTGAGCACAAACTTTGAGTCTTCATCGCGGGCGTTGACACTCACCACAAGCTCGGCGAGCTGGCGCAACTGCAGGCCTTCTGATTGCGCCTGTTGCACATAATCAGCGAAGGCTTGATCGCTTGATCGAACTTCTTGCGTCGCGGGGCTCGCGGTCTTCTCTTCGCGTAGCGATTGTGCTCCCAACCATGTGCCGACCAGCGCAGCAAAAACCACCGGCAAGGCGTGACTCAAGATTCGTGTGAACTGTTTGCTCTTGGGGCGTGCAGGCCGGGGTCGAAGCGGCAACTCGATACCTTCAAGACCGGCTCTCTCGCCTCGCATGAAGGAACGCAAAGAAGAGTCAGCTTTCAGGCTCGCGACGATGTTCGCAACAACATCCGCTCCGCCGTCCTGAGCCAGATCAATCCGTGCCCAGTCAGCTTCTGATTCTCGGCGATCGACAATGCGACTGATCGCTAAGTCCAGGTCTTGGTTTTCGCTCATGGTTTTTTGTCTCCCAAGGCTCGCGTCATACCCAATCGATTTCGAAGCGCTTTTCTGGCGCGGGCCAGCCGCGTATGAGCGGTGGCGTCACTGGTCTCTAAGACCTCTGCAATCTCAGCCATGCTCAGTCCATCGCAGGCGCGCAGCAGTAAGACTTCGCGTTGGTCCAAAGGCAGATGCCCAATGGCATCCATGGTTCGATCAAGGGACTCACTCGTCTTGCCCTGGCCGAGATCTTGTTGACCGGCTTGCGCCCGAGCTTCGTGCCCCTCGCGGCGCAGAACCCTGCGCTGGTACTCATGTTCTGAGTTCAGCGCGACTTGCCGCAGCCATCCACGTAAGCGCTTCGGGTCTTTGAGCTGACCGATCTTTTGCACAAAAGTCAGCGCCGTTTCCGACAGCACATCGTCGAGGTTGGCGCCCGGGCCACAGCGAGCCCGCAAGAGTGCTTGCACCCAAACCCGGTGATGGCGCCACAAAGCATCCATCGCCCCGCGATCGCCAGCGATGGCTTGAACCTCAATTTCCGTCGTCCGCGTGTCCATATCTGCCCATGAGATGAACGCCGTCGCCAAAAACGATCCTAAATTTTCAGATATCTGCCCCGGGGCGAGGACTCATGCCTCAAACCCTCGAGGCTCAAGCCCTCAGTTTCGCGAGCGTCTCCTCCGCCCACTCCGGCCCAAAATCTTGCGCCGCGGCGAGATAGGTCGCCGCGTGCCCGCTGGGGATCGCATGGCCGCACTCTTCAACCAGCAGTTCGGCCACGGCCTCGGCGTTCCATTTGATCCCCACGAGTTGCTCCGATTCCCAAGCGTCTTTGGCGGGCCGAGCCTCGAACTCATCCCAAGTTAGCTTCAGTCTCAACCGCGCCGTCAGCTCGGGTTTCAAGGTTGGAAGGCTGCGCACTATTCCCGTAAAGGTCGCTTCTTCGACCTCATCGGCCGCAACTCCCAGCTCTTCATCGAGTTCAGCGAACAGCGCCTCCGCCATTGATTGAGGTGGCTCGGGATGCCCCGCCGGCACGACATGCCATCGCCCGGCTCCCTCCGGAATCGCCGCCGCCCGTCGCCCCCAAACCGCATAGCCATCCACCGTCGTTGTCAAAGCGCACACGGCCAAGGCATCCGCCATGACCGCATCCCCTTTTGCTTCGCGCCACTTTGGATGCTCAACGTTGGTCAAAAGGTGAGCGGGGTAGTGAGTGGGCCCCAGCCGCAAACGCCACTCGCCACTTTCTAAGACCTCAAACGAATCCAGTCGATCGAGCACCGGAAACTCGCCATCGTCCAGAACAATGAGCCGCTCTCCGCGCCTAAGCCGACGCGCTACCAGCTCTTCGCAAACCTCTTCTTCGACTGCCGTCCAGCGATGCCCAAGTTCAGGGAGGCGATGTACCTGCACCGCCTCCAGCGGCAGGCATCCTTGATGCAGCACTTCGTAGTAGCCGTCCAAACCAAAAGCACTCATGACTATTCCGCCTCAACAACTTGCGGCTCATCTCGAACGCGTCTCATCGCAGGCCCTTTACTGAAGCCGCGAGGCCTCGAACACTTGCGCGTGCGCCTTAAAGAAGTCGGCCTCCGAGAGTTCGGGGAGCTTGGCGCCGCCAGTGTTCCTCCTGAAAGCTGCAGCGAGTTCGTAGCGTTGGTTCGGCCACAAGATCCCGATGATTTCGTGAATGTAGCCAGTGGTCATCGATCTTCCGTTACTGCCCTCGATCAGCGCTCGGGTCAAGAACTCCTGAGGCGACAAAGCTTTGATGCGTTCCAACACTGGCCTCCAGGCATCGAGGCTGAGACTTTTGCGATCAGCGGCGCCAAAGGGAACGGTCCAGGGATCGGAGCCGACAATCCGTAAGGTAGCCAGAGTCAAAAGAATGTGACCCGTTTCGCGGTTCTCATCGTCGCTACGCTGAAGCAATTGCACGCCGAGGTCTTGGGCTTTTTGGCGCGATGTCGAAGTCGCCATGAGGGTCCAAGCAAAGGGCGTTGTGACCTCAACGCGTGCCGGTTTCGCATCGGGCTTCCGGAGATAGTCGAGAACACGACGGCGCGCTCTCGGGGCGTCGCGGAGGTAAAGAGCCGCAATGGCAGAGCTGCAAAGAGCGGGACTCGAGCGCATCAGGTTGAAAAACTGGTCGTTGAGAGCCTCTCCCTTCACGTCGCTAGCGGCGGCACCTTTCGCGAGCCAGCCCGCGATCTTGGGCGCATCATTCCCCGCGATGTCTTCGCGCAGCGCTTCGAACTCAATCACGCCCAGAAAATCCGCGGCACCCGCGGTGCCCGGTTCCCTTTGGGCCTTGGCGAATGCCTTCATCCGTTCTCGATCCAGGCCAGCCCCCAAAGGCGGTTCTTCAATACAAGAAACACACGCCATGGAAAGCACCAACATCGCGATCGCGGCGAGCCTCGGTTTCTTGTGGCTGAGCATCGTCATTCTCGCCCCTCTTTTGTCATCCAGCTCCAAGTCACAAACGAATCCTAAGCTATCCGCAGCAAGCGAAACCCCAAAGAACCCCCACCGTACCTTGTGTTTATCCGACGAGTTCGTGGACTCTTCCGTTGGTTCTACCCATCAAGGTCGAATGATGACTTCGGAGCAAGTTTGACAAATTTGTCAAGTAAAGAGACGATGAGTTCCATCGGCTTTTCGGATGTCGCGGGAGCGAGGGCGCCCCAAGGGAATTGTGAAACCATCGAGGCCAAGATGATCAAAAACGAAAAGCAATACCGAGACGCGACGGAGCGTCTTGAGGACGAAGAGGCGCGCATTCGCGGTAAAAAGGCGGCACTCGCGGCTGAGGGCCTTAGTCGCAAGGAGATCAAGCGGCTGACCGACCCTTTCCTTTCCTTTCATCTTCAGTTGAAAGAAGAAGTCGAAGAATACGAAGGCCTAAAGAGGGGTGAGTTTGCTGAACTTTCGAACCTCGTTGGGCTGGGTCGAAGACTCGTGGGTCTCCGTGTGGCTCGCGGCATTACGCAACGCGATTTGGCGGAACGACTGGGCGTTGACGAATCATCGATCTCACGAGACGAGCGCAACGAGTATCACGGAGTAACCGTCGAGCGGGCAAGTCGCGTGCTTGAGGCGCTCGGCGCTGAAGCACGTACGACTTTTCGCATCCAGAACTTCAAGCCCATGTCAGCATCCAAGAGAAGGTAGTCCAAAGGTCGGATTCCGCGGCAAGGGTGAAATGAGAGTGAGCCTCTGGATTATTGCGATCGGAGGGGTGCGTGGCTCAAAGAGGCTCTTGCATCCGGCGTCACCTATGAGGAAATGCACCAAAACATCAATTCTTGACATCAAGATGCTCTTTCTGGAATAATGTGAAGATGAGAACGACAGTAGACATTCACGGCCCCTTGCTCGAACGTGCGAAAGCCCTTGCATCTGAGCGGGGGCGACGGCTTGCAGATATCGTCAACGATGCTTTGCGCGAAATGTTCGATCGCCGAGCACGACAGGCCACCGAATCGAACAAGCAAGCCCCCTTGCCGCTCAGCCGGGTTGGCAAAAGTGGCACTCGGCCCGGTATCGATCTCTCTGACAATGCTGCAACAGCGGATTTCTTGGGAGATTCGGAGGGCCAGGCGCCCGATCTAAGCAAGTTGCGGTAAGGCGTTTCTCAGATGCAACTTTTCGATGTCAACATCCTGGTTTACGCCTACCGAGCTGACAGCTCTCATCATGAGCGGGTGCGCCCCTGGTTTGAAGCGCTCGTCGATGACCCCGCACCCTTTGGGATGGCTGAACTCGCGTTGTCGGGATTCTTGAGGATTGTCAGCAATCGGAAGATCTTCGTCGAGCCCGATCCCATCCAAGATGCTCTTTCATTTGCCGAAGCACTTGTTGCGCGCCCCAATTGTGTGCTGCTTTCGCCAGGTGCGAAGCACTGGGAAATCTTCACTGGCCTTTGCCGAGGTGCGAACGTGAAGGGCAACCTCGTTCCGGACGCTTGGTTCGCGGCCTTGGCCATCGAGTCGGGTTGCCAATGGGTGACCTGTGACCGTGGGTTTGGTCGTTACCCCAATCTAAATTGGTGTGAGCCGCCAGCGACGTAAGCCAAGTTGAAATGACGCGAGCCCCCGCCTGATCGTGCTGGTGATCAGATGGGGGCTCGCAGTCGTTTCGGCTAAAGGCTTGGGCTTAGTAGCGGTAGTGCTCGGGCTTGAAGGGGCCTTCGGGATTGAGGCCTAGGTATTCGGCTTGTTTTTTGCTGAGGGTGGTGAGTTTGGCGCCGAGCTTGCCGAGGTGGAGACGGGCGACCTCTTCGTCGAGGTTGAAGCCTCAGTCGTGTGGAACGCTGGGAGCGTTCGGGCTCCCAAACCCCAGTCCCGCAGCCCGCGCAAACCCATCGAATCTCGGGACTTGCGACTTGGCCAACAATCAGCCGCCTCGGTTTTCTGCCTGCTCATCCAACGCTGGCAAGTGGTACCGGATTTCTATCCAATGAGAATCGGTCTGGCTTCGATTCTAAAGATCCTCTTGACATCCTTGGGCGGCACGATGACGCAACATTTCTTCTGTAATTTCCACGAGCGAGTCATTCCGATCCCATCGCCAAATAGATTGTCCCGGTCTCCCATTCCTCGCTTTTCTCAGCGAGCATCGCCGAGACTAGTCTGAGCAA
>JAZGFI010000248.1:0-2557 GCA_036479435.1 Planctomycetota bacterium
TCACCCTCAAAGGGCAACTCCCCGACGACCAGCTGGTAGAGCGTGACGCCGAGGGAGTAGATATCCGACCGCACATCGAGATCCGTTTCGCCCCGAGCCTGCTCTGGCGAGATATAGGCAACTGTGCCCGCCGTAACGCCGCCATCGAGATCACCATCCTCGCCCTGCTCTTTGACGGCCAGTCCGAGATCGCAAATCTTGACGGTGTTATCGCGCGTGATGAGAACATTGCCCGGCTTGATATCGCGGTGCACGATGCCCTGCTCTTGCATATGACGCAGCCCCCGCGCTATCTGCAATACCACATAAAGAGCCGCGTCCTCTTGAAACGCGCCGTGCTCGTCCAAGAGCTGCAAAAGTTCGATGCCAGGGACCTGCTCCATGGCCAACACCACCAAGCCATCGGCTTCGAAAAACTCGTAGCCTTTGACAATGTTTTCGTGGTCAAACTGAATGAGCCTATCTGCTTCGCGCTCAAAGCGCTCCCGGGCCATTTTCTGACGGCTGAGGTGTGGCATCAACACTTTCAGGGCGCAGGGGCCTGATTCGGGTCGGCGCGAGTTTGGAGACGCAGCAGTTTGGGGCCGAGCTTTGAACACGCGGCTCATGCCGCCGGTCCCCAGTAAACCCTCAATTTCCCAGCCGTCGACAAGATCTGCCGGAGGCCGGTCCTCGCCGAGAAGAAATCTAATCTCGGCCCGCGTCAGCCACTTCTTTTTGAGGCAAATCTGCGGAATCGTGAGGGACCGCCCTTTAGCGATCAACGACTTTTGACTCTCGAGAACTTTCTCGACGGAGTCTCGATCGAGATATCCATCCATGACCAAGCGCGCGGCAAAACGCAGGTCGTCTGGGTCTCGAGGTTGCATAAGGACTCCGACCTTGAGGAAAACACCAAGATACTCTCTCGGTCCCACGGGAGCGAAAGCTCGCCATTTTCTGTTTCAAAAGGACGTTTTTTTGCCCTTACAGGACGCGCTGGGGGCAAAATCCGCCTTCCCCACGATAGGACGGTGCTTTTCGCAAATTTGACTTCGATTCTGGGCCCTAGATGGCCGATTTCATTGGGGAGAGAACAAAGGAGATCTTGGGGATGATGCATTCGGACTTCAATCTCGTACTGAAGTACTGCGAGGTACTCGACGAGTTCGTGAAGATCCGTGTTTTTGCGGACGAGGACGCTCAACAGCTTCTCAAGTCCGCGACGGCCGGCGATAAGACCGACTACCAACGAGCGGTGGTCAACGCGTGTATCTCGGAGTTTAACGACGAGATCCTGCCGCGCATCCATGACCTCGAAGAGTCGGAAGGCGTTCTCGACGTCGAGGAGATGCTCTATCTCCTCTGCATCGACGTCAACCCGTCCCTTGACATTCATCAGGTGTCCGTCGAGATCAACACGAGCGACGCCTCGCTCGAAGACGATCCCGGGATGGCGAGTCAAATGCGACGCCGCAGCCGCTCGGCCTTGCAAAAAATCAGCGACATCGATCGCGAGCTCAAAAAGGTGGTTATCGGCCAAGATCGCGCCGTCGATCTCATCAGTCGCGCGGTTAAGAAATCGGCCGTTGGTTTGCGTGACCCCAAACGCCCCATCGGCGCGTTTTTGTTCGTCGGCCAAGTCGGCGTGGGCAAGACCGAGCTCGCCAAAGCACTTTCAAATTATCTCTATGGAAACTGCTCAAAGCTCATCCGCGTGGATTGCTCTGAGTACGCCCTCCCCCACGAGTACGCCAAACTCATCGGGTCGCCTCCGGGTTACATCGGCCACAATGAAGGCGGCTATCTCACCGAGGCGGCGAAAGAACACGATGAGTGCATCATCTTGTTCGACGAGATCGAAAAGGCCCACAGCAAGATGCACAACATCCTGCTTCAGCTACTCGATGAAGGCATGGTCACCGACAGCAAGGGCTTCAAGGTCTCGTTTCGTAACGCCATGGTCTTGATGACGAGCAACTTGGGCGTTCGCGAAGTTGAGAGTGCCCGTTCCGGCATCGGCTTCGATCACAAAAACAAAGGCGAGATGCGCTACGAGGAAATGAAGGGCGAGATCTTCGAGTCCCTAAAAAAGGCCTTCCGTCCCGAGTTCATCAACCGCCTCGATGACGTCATCATCTTCAACACTTTGACTCTCGAAGACAGCGTCAAGATCGTCGAGAAGATGATGGAAGAACTCACGACGATCGGCCGCCGTGCCGGTATCGGCCTGAACTACGGCGACGAACTCATGACCTTTTTGGCCGAAAAAGGCTTCAAGCCCGAGTACGGTGCGCGAGAACTACGCCGCACGATCAAAAAGCTCGTCGAGGACCCGCTGACCGACATGCTTCTCAACGAGACCTTGGTCGAGGGCAACATGGTCCAACTCGATGCCCAAGACGGCGAAGTCGTCTTCGACGTCATCGACCTCCAGCACACCTTGGCGGAAGAACCCAGTTAACCGGCCTCTACGAGGTCGTACCAGGTAGAGCGGAAGGCAAAAAGGGCACGGTCGGCGTAAGCTGACCGTGCCCTTTTCTTATTCGCAGCACGGTCGGCGAAAGCCAACCCTGCC
>JAZGFI010000249.1:0-39000 GCA_036479435.1 Planctomycetota bacterium
GGCGGCACTTACGGTTGGTCAGAGAGCTTTGTGAACGTCGTCAACTCACCCAACGCCACGGGCACCTTAAAGACGAAGCAAACGAGCTGTTTGTTTAGCTCGGAGACCGTACTCAACCAAACCGTCAACTTCGCAGAAACCCACTACACCAACGAGTGTCTCGTGAACGAATGGATCGGATCCAGCTCCGTGGTTTGGGATGGGCAAGTGATTCCGATCGGTGGCGTCATCGACCTGAGCCAAGAGGACCTCGGAAGCCACAACTACATCGTGACCCGCATCGACGGTGCCAACACCGAGATCTACGATTTCGTCATCACCGTCGAGTCTGCCTACACTTCTGACTTTATGGGCTCCGCGGCCAACGGCCTCAGTCAGCCACAAATCCCCGGTGGCCCCGGCGTGAGCCCCATCGTTGCGCTGCCCATCGTGCCCATGACGATTCCGATCGACTACGTCGTCCCCACCGCGACGGTGTCCTTCACCAACAACACCGAGTTCGCCGTTGACATCCAGGTCGTCCCGACGGCCTTGCAAACGGGGATCATGGTAGAAGTCATGGAGAACCAAGCTCAGGTACAGCCCGGCGACACCATCGTTCGCGTCATCGAGTTCGGTACCTTGCCCGGTTGGGTCGTTCCTGCAGGCGTCCCGCTCAAGGCCATGGTCAATATCCACGCCATCAGCCCCTTTGGACCAGTCCTTTCCAGCACGGAAGTAACGGCGGCATCCTGCTCGCTCGTGACGGGAACCGAGGAAGACTTCATCTTTGAGTCGACCATCAACGGCGGCCCGACGCAAGACCTCTGCGCTCTGAACGCCACCGCCGGTGACGTTCTGGTCTTCAAGATGCTCTCGCCCCAAGGTGCCTTTGATGGCCTTCCCGCCTTCATAGTCGGCGACATTTACACGCCCGGCTTCCCGCTCACTCGAATCTTGCCGGCCTTCCCGGAGATTCATGTCAGTGCGAACTACTTCACCGTCACGCTCTTCGCCCCGCTCGCTCCGGGCGGCACCTCGGTCGCAGTGAACCTGCCCGCGGGACTCGCAGGATTCGCCATTCGCCTCCAAGGCCTAGCGGTGACGAATACCGCCGACAACGGCCTCGTCGCCTGCACCAACGCGCACGACATTGTGATGGAATGACCGCCACCTCCCGGATACCCGGGAATCCGGTCGCGTGGTACATCACGTAGTCCAGCACGGAAGATCTACAAGGGATCTTCCGTGCTTCTTTGTTTCGACATTGGATATACTCAGGTCCAACTCGGATGGAGTACTTCTTCGATGCGTTCTTTTATTGCCGTGATCATCGGCGCTGCGGTCATGATCGCCATTAGTGCCATTGGATTGGCCGTTGCGTTTCAGTCTCTCGGCGCCGAATTCGCCTTTGAAAAAGGCAGTTGGCTGCCCAGCATCATGTGGACGGCGGCCATCGCCATTCCCTTGGGCATCTTAGCGGCGGTCTTTGGTGGCTTGATCTGCTCGATCATCGCCAAGGCGCCGGGGACGCGGCCCCCCTTGGTCTTTGCCATGATCTTTCTTCTGTTTGGACTCGGCACTGCGATGCTGGGGATCATGAGCGCCGACCAAGAGAAGGAGAACACGAGCATCGTGAAGGATCTCACGGCCTCCGCCCGATCGGCCGCTATCGAGTTGGAGAAAAAAGACCTCACGACCATGGACGCGGGTAAGAAATTCAACAAGTTCAAACCACTGTGGTACGACTTCGCCACCACGCTTTGTGGCTTCTTCGGAATCCTCTATGGCGCCCGCATGGGCCGCAAGTTTCGCGGCCCCGCGAAAGCATAAACCGAGTGCCTACTCGGTGCCAGGCACCGTAAAGTGACGGCGGAGTGCCTGGCACGGTTCGTGATCACTTTGCGATCTTGACCTTGGCGAAGTGGTAGACCTCGTGCCAGTCGGCGTCAAACCAGCCTTTGATGTCGAGTCGGCTGGGGAACGGCCGTCCACCTTTTAGTATCACGAAGTCCGCTTTTAGCTCAGCGTCGATCTCGCCGCCCTTGGCGTGCACGCGGGTGGCCAGCCAATGGCCCGCGATCTGTTCGAATTCAAATTGTCGCCGCCAACCGTTCGCGTATTCGATGCTCGCGACGTTGCCGTTCTTAATCACCAGGGCTTTGACCGCGCCGCCGGTGACAAGGATGCGGCTCTTTCGGTTCGGATCGGGCTCCAAGACCGAATCCACAAACTCTAGGTCAAACGAGCGGCGGCCGGCGAAATCGTGCCGGGCCCAAATCGAATAGCGAGCACGAATGAGATCTTCCAGTTCCTTGGGTTTCCCCAACTTCGGCTTGCGCGCAAACTTGATGTTGAGCTTTTCAAAAACTTGCCCAGCCGTCACGCCGCGCCCGGTCCAAGCGATCATCTCGAAACGGCCTTTCAACTCGCGCTGGTTTTCCCACATGTTGGCCGCCGAGGTCACAACTTGGGCATAGCTCCCTTTTAGATGCAGCGGCTCGTCCGGGTAGCGATAGGCAAAATCCCAGGCTGCACGAGCTCTCGCCACGGCACTACCCGAGGGTGGTAAGGGCGGTTTCACGCTGCCGACAAAAACGAAATCCTTCAGTTTCAGACTTACTTTCGTCTCGAGAGTGTCGCTTGAGTAGCCGTAGACATTGTGCTCGAAGCGAACGGGGTGCACGTAGCCTGCCCTGCGACTGTGCTCATAGGCTCGCGTCTCTTTCTTCCAAACACCGGCGGCATGGGTCTGAAACTCCTGAATGAGTTTCGGAACGATCTTGCCGTTTCTCTTGGTCTCATTCTGCCGCCTGAAGAAGGCAAAACTAGACGACTCACCACCCTTGCCGCCGACCAACCGTTCTCCATCGAATTCGAAAATCTGGTGCTCAAGGTAGGGACCTTGATTCAGCGACTTGCGATACAAGGCAACAGCCGGCCCTGGCGAGAGAGAATCCATCGTTATCTGAAAGTATTGACTAAGCTCCTTGAGAGTCGGCGCCGTAAGGTGGGCGAATGCGGCAGACAAGCTGCTGGATAGGTGCCCGCGCAGGTTTTTCTCAAGAGGCTCGCCAAACTTGACAGAACCTCGCTGGTCCTTTTTCCGGGTCCAAGTGAACCCGACCTCACCTTTTTGCGGCGCGGTCTGGCGGCCGGACGCAGTACTCTGCGCATTGAACTTGATGATCCCTTTGACCGTGAGATCGCCAGGTGGCCAACGCTCTTGGCGCTTCCAAGCCGACGCGAGCAGAGCCTGGGCCTTTCTTTCACCGCGGTCAAACACCACACTCCAGTCTTCGACTTGGACTTTCTTCAGCTCGCCGAATAGGGTGTTGTAGAGTTCAGCCCCGGCGCTAAACGACGGGTCGATGCTCTTTGTGCCCTGCCCCACCCAGCGCTCCTCGTTGGGCGCCAAACTCTGATTGCACAGCCCCCAATTTCCCAGTCCGCTGTACCTCACTCGAAAGGTCACATCGACCCGGTAGGGCAACTTGTTGCGCACGAGTACCTGAGTAGCTTTGATCTCCCCATTGACCGGGTCTATGACCTTCTTGAGCCTCTTCTTCAAGATCTTGACGGGGTTTTTCCGGACGGAGGCTCCGCGAAAAAACGACGCCCGGAGAACCCGCACTTTGAAACTGGTGTCCCTTTTTTCCGTCCATGGCCGTAGGACGAAGTACTTCTCTTTACCCTTGGCCGGCACGCCGCGGCCAGCCCGTCCGTAGCTTGCGCCCTCGAATCGAACGGCGATCGTCTTGGGATTGGACAGGGATTTCGACCGCTTGGTATGAGGGCTCGCAATGACCTCAAATTCCAAGGGTTCTGCGCTCAGCGAACCCTTGTTTTTCACGTCAATCCGCAGAAACGCCGATTTGGCATCTTGGCTGGTCGAGCCTACTCGACACACAAGGTCGTTCAGATCGCCGGGCAGAAACTCAGGGCCGGATTGGGCAGATAGATTCGCAGGGCAAAAGCTTAGAGCCGCGAAGAATACGATGAGCACAGATTTCATGAACAAGCCCTCTGGGCCACTCACCATTTGCCGTCGACCTTGGTTTAATCGATGGCTCAGGGCAGGTCCAGGTTTTTTGTTCTTTTGCGCACCGTTATAGTACGGCTTCGCTCAGCCTTTTTTTCTTATACGGTGCCTGGCACCGCAGAGTGACGGCGGGGTGCCTGGCACCGGATGAGCACCATGTGATGTGAGTGAGGTTTTGGTCGCGATGGATTTGGCTTCCCCTCCTGCTGGCTGCAAATTGCCGCGGGGACTCGAAAATAGCTTGGAGACTTTTGTCTCTTCGGACGCGGATGCTCTGGTGTCGGCCCGCGCCTACACGCGGCATCTGGCGCAAAGCCACTACGAGAATTTTCATGTCGGTACTTGGCTGTTTCCGGCGGAGGTTCGCGAGCACGCTTACGCCATCTACGCCTATTGCCGCTGGGCGGATGACCTCGCCGATGAAACGGGTGACCCCGCCCTTTCGCTTGAGTTATTGAAATGGTGGCGCGAGCTTTTGCATCAGACTTTTGAGGGTCGCTGCGGGCATCCGGTCTTTGTGGCCTTGGCCGACACGATCACCCAATTCAAACTCAGCCGCGAGCCCTTTGATCGTCTGCTCGACGCCTTTGAACAAGACCAGCGGGTTTTTCGCTACGAGACTTTTGAGCAACTCGTGGAGTACTGCCACGGCAGCGCCGACCCGGTTGGCCATCTCGTTTTGGCCCTCTTGGGTTATCACGACGAGGAACGCCGCGCCTTATCTGATAAAACCTGCACGGCCTTGCAACTTGCAAATCACTGGCAGGACATCGAGAACGACCTTCGCCGCGGGCGCATCTACGTGCCCCAAGAAGACCTCGATCGTTTTGAGGTCAACGAAGAAGACTTGGCCATGCCCAGCGCCAACGCCGCTGTCGTTGAGTTGATCCGCTTCGAAGTCGAGCGCGCTCGTGACTGGTTTCGACAGGGCCTCCCTTTGACCAAAATGGTCCGCGGTCGGGCCCGCTTTGATATCGATTTGTTCAGTCGAGGCGGCATGGCCATCCTCGATGCCATCGAAGCGCAGGGCTACGACGTCTTGCGCAAGCGACCCAAAGTCGGCAAATTCAAGAAGGCGCGGCTCTTGAGCGGAGCCCTTTTGCGGGGCATCGCCGGGGGCAGCTCGAAGGTTTCAGCCAACGGAGCGACTTCGTGAGTGTAGCTCTGAGCATCGACGAGTCCATTCGGCACTGCCGCGGCATCACGCGACGGGCTGCGACGAGCTTTTACTACGCGTTTAAGACCCTCCCAAAAACCAAGCGAATTGGCTTCGAAGTCGTCTACGCCTTCATGCGGCTGTCTGACGACATCAGCGACGATGATGTTGGCTCCGGCCGCCGTGAAAAGATCCACGCTTGGAGAATCTGTTTCGACCGCGCCTTGGCTGGCGACACCTCGTCACATCCGGTGATGCCAGCACTCATGAAAGTCCTGTGCGACTTTGACATTTCGCCGAAGTACTTTCACGAGTTGATCGACGGCACCGAACAAGACCTCGACGTTACGCGTTTTCAAACCTTCGAGGATCTTTACTCGTACTGTTACCAAGTGGCCTCAACCGTGGGACTCGTCAGCCTTCGTCTCTTCGGGCTCGTCGATCCGAACCCCAGTCGTTGGAGTGAAGCAGATGCTCTCGCCATCGCTTGCGGGCAGGGTTTTCAGCTCACCAACATCTTGAGGGATGTGAAAGAGGATACGGAGCGCGACCGGATCTACTTGCCCCACGAAGACCTTGAGCGTTTTGGCATCAACGAGGATGATCTCCGCGCCGAACGTTACGACGAGCCCTTCAAAAACCTGATGGCCTTCGAAGCGAAACGCGCCCAGGCTTTCTACGACGAATCGGCAGAGCTCATGCACTTTGTGGCCGCCGATGCCCGGCCCTGTTTTCGAACCATGCGCGGCATCTACCACAGCATCCTTTTAGGCATCATCGCGCGCGACTATGAGATCTGGAGTACGCGCGTCCGGGTGCCGCTGCCCAAGAAGCTGGGCATCGCGGCCCGCGCATTCTTGGGATTCGGATCTTGACCGCTGGACGCGCGCTCCAATCTCATGGCAGCTCTCACGAAGTCGTCGTCGGTGGAGGTGTAGCGGGTATCGCTGCAGCCATGGCTCTCGCCGAAGCTGGCCGCCGCGTCACACTCATCGAGAAACGTCCGCAACTCGGGGGGCGGGCCCACTCTTTTGTCGACGCCAAGACCGGCGACGAAGTCGACAACGGGCAACACATCATTTTGGGCTGTTGCACCAACACCATCGATTTCATTGAGCGACTCGGTCAGGCCGACTCGATCGTATGGACCAAGGTCTTCCACTACTTGTTGCCGGGCGGTGAGCGCCACGATTTTCGGCTCCGCAATCTCCCCGCTCCCCTGCACGCCCTGCCTGCACTTTTGGGATTCGGTGCTCTGGGGTGGGTCGATAAGGTCTCGATCATCCGCGCCTTTTTGCAACTAACCCGATGGAGTCGCGTTAGCGGCGCTCTTCACCAAGGCGAAACGATGCTCCAATGGCTAAAGCGCCATCGCCAAACCGAGCGCGCCATCAAGCGTTTTTGGCAGCCAATCCTGGTCGGTGCGGTCAATGAAGAACTCGAATTCGCCGCCGTCGGGCCTTGCCTCAAGGTGTTCCTCGAGGGTTTTTTGCCGCATCCCCAAGCCCCACGTTTTGGCGTGCCGAAAGACGGACTGCGGCGCGTCATCGCCGAACCGGCGCTCGCAAAACTCCGGGAACTCGGCGTCGATGTCCGCTTGCGACACGGGGTAAGGCGCTTTGAGCGGGGTAATGCCCAAATCAAGGGTGGTATCGAACGCCTCTACTTGGACAACGGCGAAGTCCTAAAGGTTGACGGCGTGACTTTCGCGCTGCCCGCACCGGCTTTGAGCAAGATCCAACGAGACTCCGAAGACCATCTGATCGAACCTGCATCGCCAGAGCACCTCGCCTTTTCGCCTATCGCCGGTGTTCACCTTTGGTACGACCGCATCGTGACCGACCTTGAGCATGGTTCTTTATTGGAATCGCCGATGCACTGGTTTTTTGCGCGTACGACGGCATCGAAGAACGAAGGACAGCGCATCTCCTTCGTCATCAGCGCGTCAAGGCACCTTGAGGATCTTAGTTCCGATGCCGCCGCCGAACTCGCCGACGCGGAATTCAAGCGCTACTTGCCGCAAGCTCAGGCAGCGAAACTACTGCACCAGGTCGTCGTCCGAGAAAAGCGCGCGACCTTCTCCGCCACCCCGGCCTTCGAGGTGGAGCGACCACCGGCCGCAACAAGTTGTCCCAACGCCGTGCTCGCCGGCGACTGGACGCGCAACGATTGGCCTTCTACGCTCGAAGGCTCGATCCGCTCGGGCCGCATTGCCGCCGACCTTAGGTTGGCCGATGGCCGCAGCCGCGTGACGCCAGACTTAAAAGTAGGCTGGCTCGCGAGACCCTACGCTCGAAAGTAAGACCTGGGAAGCGGCACTCACACCGCCGCTCCCGAAAGTAGGACCGAGGGGAAGCGGCACCCACCGCGCCGCTCCCTCGGGTCGTTACCAAGCGCCGTCGAGGAAGACTCGCGCAGCCATCGGGGCTTGACCCCAAAGCGTCATGTTCCCCATGGCCTTTGATTCCGAGGTCGGGAACTGGTTCAACTTGAAGGCGATCGGAGAAAAAGTCGCTGGATCGGTCCAGTCAAAAGGACCTGGCGCACCGGCTGAGATTTGGGGATAGCGAGTTTTGGATTCCCACAAGTCTTCGGACACTTCCACGAGACTCCGCGCTCCGAGGGCCATTCCGGCATAAGCGAGGGCGTGCGATACGGTCCACACGTGATGGGAACTAAGAACTGCAACACCGGTCGTCGGCGACAAATCTCGCCAAACGAGCGCTGCGGTCTTCGCCGTCAAAGGCCCAGTAGGTCGTGACTCGATGACGTCGTTGACAAACCAGCTCGACATCCGAGTCATCGTGGTCAGAGCCGCTGAATCGCCGAAGTTCAGGTAGTACTTGCCAAGCGCACCGAGCATGATTGCCTGCATCCAGCTCTGGGCGTGGGGGTCTGCGGCGAAGCCGTTGTTGGGAACATATCCCAAGCTTCCAGCTTCGGCTTCTTGAAAATTCCATGCGTCGACCACGCCCACGGCCGACGCGAGAAAGCGGGTATCACCGAGAAAATTGTAGAGGTTCACCAGAGCCTCAAGACTCCATCCGGGGATTCGCGCTCCCCACAATCCATCCCAGTTCTCTGGTCCGATTCTCAGGACGTACTCGCCGATCTCCCGCGAAGCCTCATAGCTCGCTTCATCGCCCGTGATGATGTAGTGAAGCAGGACTCCCCCCACCCAGGTGTGACTGAGCGTGGGCCCCCTAAAGTTGCCGTGGTGAAAGCCCTTTTCATAAGACTGCCCCCCGCGAAATACTGAAGCCGGATGGAGAGTATGAACCTGGTCGTAATCCCGGCGATGCAAAGCGCTGTCGCGGCCGATGTCGAAGAAGGAGTAGTCCCCCGTGCGGAAAAAGTTCAGCAGCATGCTGTAGGGCAGTCCGTAGTGCAGCGAGCTGTAGCCATCATCCCAAGTGATGTCGCCGTAGTTCTGCCAGCCGTACATCTGCTCGCCACCGTAGGTGCCACCTCGAGCCCGAAACGCGGGAAAGCCAACCGGCGGCACTGACCCGACCGCATCCGCGACATCGTCCCGGGCGAGGCATCCGCACAGGCGCTCAAAGCGTTGGTTCGAGATCTTGTCCCAGTCACGCTTGGCGACGACGAGTTCGCCGAAGGCCGCGATCTTGCAATAGGACTCGGGGTCGGCGTGACCGATGAGTGGCGTTGCGACGCGAGCCGCCATGTCAACGAGTTCGCTCGGAGTAAACGCTGAACCCGAACGAAAGTCGAGTTTCAAAAGGTGTGTTTTGTGACGCCCACCCTCGAATCGATAACAGCTATCGGCGAGAGGGTCGAGATTGGGCGATGAGAGGGTCGCCCACTGTCCACCGAAGGAAGGCCCAGAGCCAAAATCCGGCCACAGCTCGATGTGCATGCCACCGCTGTCAACACTGAAGGCCTTCGGGTAGTTCTCCCAAAAACGATCCACCGAGACCGCCATCGCCCGAGTGCCATCCCCAATCGCAAGCACGCCGTCGGCGCGGTTACCGTTCAGGATGACGTTGCCGTTGAAATGCGCTTCGTAGAAAAAGCCGCCGAGATGATTGAGGGATTGGGCGGGTGCTTGCCAGTCCTGCTTAAGCCGGAAAGAACTTCCACCAAGCGGCAAGGTGCCATCGGGACCTTGCACGTACTGTGGTGCAGATACGAGCGGCATCGTGAGTTGAAGGGTGTCAAACCAAGCGTGCTCGGGATTTGGGCCAAGGCCCGCGACTTCACCGTAGTGACCGGGATTCTCCAGGCGAAAATCTACTTCGCAGTCGCTGCGGCCCGCAACGAATGTGGTGCGTACGGTAAAGGCAAGGCCGACGCTGGGAATCGTCCCGGTTTGGCGAATGACGGCTCTGAGGTGGCCGGCCTCTTGAACCAGACTCCGGGTCAATACGGCATTCGGCAACGCACCATTTTGGTCGACGACTCGCAATCCGCCAGGGCCTGCGACATGGACGCCGCCAATCTCAACGCGCTTAATCAACGAGAACTCTGTGGTGTCGATCACGAAGCGAGCCGCCCCGGTGTCAATCACCAGGCGACCTGACAGCTCTTGGATGCCAATACCGGCCTGCTCTTCCGCCCCGTAACGAAGATAGTAGGTCCGTGATGCGAGAGGATCGATGTCGGCCCTAAAGGAAAACTGGACCCACTTCACCTGGGCGCTGGGATTAGATCTCAACCCGTACCAACGTGATAACACCTTGGCCTGCGAGGCAATCCGCGTGCCCTGGTCGTCTACGACACAGAGATCAAACTGAGGGTGAAAAATCGGAAGGCCTTCGGGAATGGCCACGCTCACCCGAGCGAGTTCTCCGGTCCGAACGACGTCGGCGTGGTTGTCGACGTGGAGCGGAAAGCCCCAAACTTGGGCGCGAAGCTCATGGTTCCCGACAAAGACTGAAGCCAAAATCAAAAAGGTGATATGGGCAAGGAATCTGGCGCGATTTCCCGCTGAGGACATACTGTGATTTTCTCCGCGACGGCAGGTCGATGGACCTTGTTCGGCGGGAGCATGTATTTCCTCGACACCGCACGAAGAAAATACTCAGGCTAGACTGCTCCTCTACACGAGTCGCAACCGAGTCGAGCCGTCGGCCCCCAACCGTTGAACAAGACGCCCTTACCGCAGTCCCCGGGGAGGGACAGGGCATCAACAGGAAGCGCAGGAGTGATCCCTCTGCAATCCCATCGCGACATAGAAAATTGCGAAGTGCCGGTACAACTAATCCAAAAACTTTTGGCGGTGCGCCCGAACTATGTGACCTAAATTTCTCATCCGGATCACACAAGTTCAGGGGCCGATTGACAGCTAACCGGCCGAAAGAACCGCTCGATAACCGCGGTACCGGCCGAGCTGCTGCGGCTATCCATCGACGCGGGCCAGGGACCGCCGTGCTGCATGGCCGCACAAAATTCGGCGCCAGTCGGGAATCCACCAAAGAGAATGCGTCCCGCGCGCTCTTCGAGGATCGGAGGCAATTCCAAAAGAAGGTCTTCGTCGCCCTCTCCCGACATCAACGTTGCCGTCAACTGCCCTTCAAGTCCCTCACAGATCGCGATGAGTTCGGCGCGATCAACCGCTTCCACACCAAGTACGCCCGGCCCAAAAATTTCTTCGGCGAGGCGTGAATCCTGAAGAAATCGATCCGCACTGACGGCGGTGCGAGAAGGACCAGGGGTTTGACGTGGACCTTCCTTGAGACCAGCACCTGCCGCCTCAAGTCGATCCAAGGCGCGTGCATAACCGCTCGCAATTTTAGGGTGCAGGGCAATGCCGGGTTCCGCCCGATCCGCTAGGTTTCCGAGATGACCGAGGAAAGCGTCGTAGGATTCGGATCTCAGCCCGATGACGGGGCCGGGGTTCGCGCAGAACTGTCCAAAGCCAAAGATCAGCGAAGAAAAATACTCGGCCGCAATCTCTTGGGGTTTAACGCGAGAGACCCCGGCAAGAGCAGAAGTGAATTTTGGCTGCCGAGGTCGGAGAAAACGAGAATCGGGGCGAAATCATAGAGCGTCCGGCCGCCGACTTGGGAACCCGTGAAGACGACCGCAGCAATCGAGGGCTCGTTCCTTGGCTAAGGCGGCGATGCGATCCGGCTCTCAAAGTCCGTGTCATAGGCGACCGGGTTGTTGTAGAGCATGACCTCAAGCGAAGAACTGCGCATGATCTCAAGCATTTGCATTTCCATCTCGCGGTCGTCGCCTTGGTAGACCTAGGGCGGAAAGGCCATGAGGCCCCCACATCCCAAGGCCTCCGCTTCATTAGCCAAAACCACCGCCTCTTCTGTCGACAACGCGGCGATTCCCGGAATGATGGGGATCTTATTCTCAACGGCCTCAGTGAGAGTCGAGATGACGGAAAGCCTCTCTTCAAGCTGAAGAGTTACTCCCTCACCCAAAGACCCGAGTGAAACCAAGTCGTGCTGCCCGCCGCCACCAAGACCCGAGGGTGTACGGCCAAAAAGGCGTGGTCGACTTCACTATCTTCGGCAAAGGGAGTCGTGATGGCCGCTATCACGCCGTGTCATTCAAAGTCCGTCGTTGTGTCGATCTTTCTGTTTCGCCGTGGCAGCGGCGTAGACGCCGAACGAGGCCATCGAAATCGGAGCCAGCGGCAGCCTCGCTTGCTCTTCTGGCCAGCCGTACAAAAACTGCAATGCCGGGCCGCAAACTCGCGCCTGACAAGTGCCCATCCCCGCGCGAGTCGCCAGCTTGGCTTCGCGCACTGAAGTAAAACCGTCGAGCTCGCCCCGCGTGACGTCTTCGCAGCGGCAAATGAGCGTTCGCGGCTGCGACATCTCCTTCAATTCGTCGCGAAGCGCGAAAGTTGCTTCTAGTTGTTTCGCGAACTCACGTTCCTTATCTCGCTTCGCATGCAGTTTCGCGGCAGCGGCGATGCGGCCGACAGCCGCCAAGCCGGCGATTTCACCTTCGACCAAAGCGCAGTCAAGTCCGCCGATACCGCAAGGTTCACCCGCAGCAAAAATTCCCGCCACCGATGTCTCTTGATTGTCGTCGACCTTCAGGGAACCGAGACGATCTTCACAACCTAAGTACCTCGCGAGTCGAATCTCCGGCACTAAGCCAAAGCCACAAGCCAGCAGGTCACAACTCAACGCCTGCCGGCCCGTCACCGTGCGCAACACCACCGACTCGAGCTTGTCTTGCCCCAAAGCTTTTAGGGGCCAAGCGTCGTAGACGCGCCGAATTTTAGCGAGGCTCCGCATGTAGCCGAAAGCCTGAACTAACTTCGCCGGACGTTTCCAAAGGCCCACACCTAAGCGGCGAACGTGATGGGCTGAAACCTGCTCGACAATGGCCTGCACCGCGGCGCCGGCTTCTTGAAAAGCGGCGGCGACGGCGATCAACAGAGGCCCGGTCCCCGCCACGACGATACGCTTGCCCTTGATGTCGAAGCCATTATTGACGAGTGCTTGCAAACCGCCCGTACCGAAGACGCCGGGACGAGTCCAGCCTTCGAAGGGCAAAAAGCGCTCTCGGGCCCCTGTAGCCAAAACCAATCGCTCGCAGCTAAGAACCATGGCTTCATCGCCACGACTCAAGAACAGGCGGTGACTTTGAGCGGCACCCAAAGATCGAGTTTGGCTAGCGCCAAGCATTTGATCGTGGGCGCCACCAAGCTCTTGGTCGTGGGCTCCGCCCACGACGGTCACGCCACAAAATATCTGCACGCCGAGTCGATCTAGCTCGCGGCGCCGTAGGTCAACGATCTGGTTTTTTTTCGATGTCGCATCACAAATATCGCGGCGCCAAATTTGGCCGCCCGGGTGAGGATTTTCGTCGATCAGCGCCACGCTAAATCGCGCGACCGCCGCGGCGCGAGCCGCGGCCAAACCCGCCGGCCCCGCCCCTACGACCACCAGATCAAAGTGCTGGGCTCTCTTATCACTCACCACCGGTGCGAACCTCCAGGCCCGGACGGCAAAGCGTCATGCAGGCTCGAACGGTGCGAAAGTCATCGACGACGACTCGGCACTCGTGGCAAATCCCCACCCCGCAAAAGGGAGCGCGAGTTCCACCTTTCACGGCACGGCGAAATTGAAAATGGCCTTCGTTCAAAAGCAGAGTCGCCAGGGTCCAATCCGATCGCGCGGCAAAAGGACGGCCGTCGACGAAGACCTCAAACTCCCTTTCGACCCTACCTGACATCCCGTAGTCCTTTGCTCTCGGCGAATCTTCCCGGCAAATAGGGGGACCCGTCGATGCGCGAACGCCGTTCCATCACCACGTTCGTAATCAACTCTGCGGTCGCGAGCGCCGTCGTAATGCCCAGGCCTTCGTGCCCCGCCGCCAAAAAAACACCCGGCGCGCTAAGAATGGGGCCAATGAGCGGTAAGCCATCAGGCGTCGCCGCGCGAATGCCAGTCCAAGCTCGGACGCAGTTCAGGTCGGCGATTCGCGGCATGAATTCCTGAGCTCGAGTCAACATTCGAGACAAGATCGGCAACTCGACTTCTCGCGAACTGACATCGAATTGACGCGAGCTCCCAATCAACATCTGACCCGTACGCCGCGGCTGGATGTTGAAGGCGACGGAAGTGTCCTCGTCTCCATGAGCTCTCTTCAAGTAGCCAAACTCCAAGACTTGCCGTCGGCAAAACCCCGGCACCCTGTCGGTGATGACCAGATGTCCTTTTCGCGGCCGCATGGCCAGGCCCAAATCAATACCGCGCAAGAGCTCAAGAGCGGCCATCCCCGCCGCGTTAACCACCACTGGAGCTTTCAGAACCTCACCGTCTCGGGTCAGGACGCCGCCGTCCGCAATGGCTTCGACTTTTCGCCCCCGATGAAATTTGGCACCGATCTCAAGCGCCTTGTCCATCAGCCATCGCGCGGCCGCTGGAGGGTAAATACTGGCATCTTGAGGAACGAGCAGAGCGCCTCGAAAACCCTTGCGCAGGTTTGGTTCGTAGGCGGCAAGCTGAGCGGGTGCCACCATCTCGGCTTTGACATCTCGGTCGCGATAAAAATCGCGACGAGCTTCGGCCGCGGCGAGTTCATCCTCGTCGCGAGCCACCCAGAGGGTTCCGGAGGTGTCGACTTCGCAAGCGGCTGGCAAGTGCGGTAAAAATGTATCCCAGAGCACACGCGAGCGATGACATAGGGCGAACTGCGCCTCAGAATCATCCATCACGACTAGATGCCCCATGGCGGAAGCCGTGCTTTGGGTACCGACGGCTTCGGGATCAATGATGTCGACGGCAAGCCCCGCTCGCGCCAGCCACCACGCACAGGCCGAGCCGACAATGCCGGCCCCAACTACGATCACGTCCCGCAAGGAGCTCAATCGAAAACGCCCCCGGCCCAAGTATCTTTGGGGTCGATCTGCAAACGACTCTCGGCGGTAATGAAGGCCCGACCGCGAATGGTCGGGATGACGCCCCGGGCCGTCATTTGAATGGTTCCCTCAAAGCGACTCCCGATGATGCTCTCTTGCCGCCAGACTTCCCCCGCTTGCAACTTGCCGTCAGCGGCGAGGCAGGCCAGCTTCGCCGAGGTCCCGGTGCCGCAGGGTGAGCGGTCGTAGGCGCCGCCGGGGCACATCACGAAGTTCTTCGAGTCAGCGTCAGCTCGCGTCGGCGGCCCAAAAAGTTCGATGTGATCGATCTCATGACCGTCACCGCCCTGGATGCCCGCTCTAAGAAGACTGCGCCGAATATCCGCTGCAAATGCGGTCAGCTGTGGAACCCAATCGACGCTAAGTTTCAGGTCGTTGATATCCACGAGAAAAAACCAGTTGCCGCCCCAGGCGACGTCACCTTGGATGCGGCCATGGGTGTCTGTTTCAACGACAAGTTTCTCTTGTATCCGAAAACTCTCGACGTTTTCGACGGCAATGCTGCCGTCGCGGCCGAGATCCATCGTCACTGTGCCCGCCGGCGTCTCAAGTTGGTATCGGCCATCAGCGATGATCCCGGCATGTCGGAGCGATGCTCCCAAACCCATCGTCCCGTGGACGCACATGCCGAGGTAAGCAACGTTGTTGAAAAAAACGACCTGACCGATGCTGCCGCCGCCATGAACGCCATGGTCCAAAAAACCATCCGCCGGCATCCAAAGCCCGCCGACGACAGCCTCAAAACCGCGCGGCTCATTCACCACCAAATGTCGAAAGCGATCGTGCGATTGGGCAAGGCGGTCCCTTTTTTCGGCGGCTGTGCCGCCACCGAGGTCGGGCCCCCCCGCCATAACGATACGCGTCGGCTCGCCTTCGGTATGAGAATCAAGGGTCTCGATGACTCTCAATGATGGACCCGCGTGGTGTCCGCCAACATGAAGAATTCGCAGGGCTCATCGCCGTCGTTGCGATATTCAGTCGTGGTTTGGGGACCGTAGGTGATCGTGTCACGGGGGCCGAGCACGTGTTCGGTGCCGCCGAGGAGCAGGGTTAACTGGCCGTGGATCACGGTGGCGTGCTCGATGATGCCGTGGCGATTGGCGGCCATTTCGCCCGCCGACTTTTTGGGCGGAATGGTGTACCAAGCCAGCTCGATACCGGGGTGCATCAACTCTGAGGTGATGCCGTGGCGCACCACGTCGGTTTCAGGGTCGACGAGGACGCGGCGGTCTTGGTGGCGTATGACGCGCACCACCGGCTCGAAGGATTCTTCAATGAGGTCGGTCAGCGAGCACCCGAGCGCGCGCGCAATTTGATAGGCGAGGCGTACGGTGGGGTTCTTGACGCCTCGCTCCACCTCCGACAGCATGGCGGTACTGACTCCGCTTAAAGAAGCCAGTTCTTCGAGCGTAATCCCCTGTTGGCGACGCCGGCGGCGAACGCTTCCCCCAATTTCTGCTTCTTGCGACATGGCGTAATTTTCTACGCTATCGCTAAAAACTACAAGGGCGGCCTAAGTGACTGAAAAGAAACTACTTGAGGAGTCGCCTGACATCTCCTTTAGCGGGATTTCTTTTCGCTAGGCTTTTCGGACGCGGCTTTTGCGCGCTCTCTTTCCATGGCAAGGCGGTATCGACGCCACTCTCCCGCGCGCTCCGTTCCGGCTTCAGCATCGAGTTCCGTCAACAACTTGGCCATGATTGAGACGCCCGAAGAAAACCCCACGATGACGACGGCATTCGACTGCGGCACCGCTGAGACAAGACTCGAGCGATGGTCTTGAACGAGATGCCGCAACGCGCGTTCAGCATTCTCACAGGGAAGGTTCGTAAGTGGCATGAGTACCGATACGACTTCTGCGGGCCGGTCATAGTTTTTTAGCTCCGCCAGGGAGATGTACGCCGCATTGGACTTCAACGTATTCGCAGTACTGACGTCCTCTATCGTCACCATTCGCAAATGCTTGGGGCCGTTGTGGACAATCGCCATCTCGTTCATCTTGAAGAACGTCTGAAACACCGACTCGGCGTCAACTCGCTTGAACTTCATCTTGCCGACACCATTGAGCGTGCGGTTTTGGAAGAGCCGCGCGTTGTAGATCACGTTTTGGTCCGTCATCCTCGCGTACAGTTCGATGAACTCTTTGAAGTGAATTCCCTCAGAGAGATCGAGGCTAAAAAGCGCTTCGTCCTGGTCTTGTTTTTGGTCCTGAGTCGAGCCGAAGGCCTGGTGGCTGGTCTCGATAGAAGCGGGCCCCACAACACACAGGGCCGCGATGAGGGCAGTAATAAGAGACTTGGAAATCATGGGTTTTCTCCACCTTAAGTGTGTCCTTACGTCTTGTAGACGAAGACCCCTATCCGGGATTCCCAAAGGCTCGAAATTTTTGGAACGCTAAGCCGGCGGCAGATCGAGGGCGAGGAGAGCTTCGGCGAGCTTCAGCGCCAAAACTTGGCTGCGGTCCCTTAGTTCCAACAACTCAGGCACCAACGAGGGATGCCGAAGCACCTGCCCGAAGATGTAGGACCGGCGGAACTGCCGTCCGTCGTAAGACATGACGACGGCGTTTGGCAAGTCGTCGCTGATGATGTCAGAGACGATGCGCAGTCCGGTGTAGGGAACGTCGTGTTGGCGAGCCCAGGCAAAGGCCGTGGCGCTTTCCATGTCCACCAAATCCGCCGATGTTCTTAGCGCAAGCTTGGCTTTCGCGGCCGCATCTGCCGGTGCGGCGACACTTCTCAAGACGGTCGGTTGGTAGCCGAGTCGGCGAAAAGAAGCCTGCTCGGGAGTTGGCGGCAGCTCGTGGAAGGCATCTTCATCGGCAATCGCTTCAATAAAGCAAAGCTGTGAGCGCGGCAACTCGGGATGAAGCGCCCCCGCGAATCCCGCGTGAATTAAGCGGGCCGGAGGCGACTCTTCGAGCGTAGCCAGCCACTCGTTCATGTTCGCAGCCCCCGGACCGATCACACGGACGTCGTGGACGGCGTCACCTTTTTGGGCTCGATAAGAACTTGCCGAACCTTTAAGCTCGTAGCCCCGAGAAGCGAGTAGTTTGCGAAACGGTGCCGCCTCTTCGATCAGGGCGAACAGGATCACGAGACTTGTTCGCGGAGCTCACCACCGGAATTCGAACCAGAGCCCGGAAAAGTGGCAGCATCTTTGCCGCGGCGTCCGGCAATAGCGTCGCGCCACATCGCCACCGCCATGACCGGGAAATAGAGGCGATAGAGGTAGTAGCGCAAGTAGAAGACCTTCGGGAATCCGGTGCCGGTCCAATACTCTTCTTCCCAGCTACCGTCGCTTAGTTGCGTGGTTGTAAAGTAATCAATCGCGCGGCGGCAAGCCTTGCAGTCGGCGCGGCCCGCGGCGATGAGACCCATGAGCGCCCACGCCGTTTGACTGGGTGTCGACATCCCCTGTCCCATTTGGCTGGGATCTTCGTAGGACGCAATCGACTCGCCAAAACCGCCGTCTTCGTTTTGAACCGACTCCAACCAATCCGCCGCGCGGCGGATGTAGGGCTGCTCCATGTCCTCGCCGACTTCGGTGAGGCCGCGCAGGACCTGCCACGTACCGTAGATGTAGTTGACGCCCCAGCGGCCGTACCAGGGCCCTATCGGATCCTGCTCGCGTTTGATGAACTTGATGGCGCGCTGGACATCGAGGTTGTCCTTGCGAATCCCAAACAGGCCCATCATTTCCAAGACACGCGCCGTGATGTCCGCAGTGGGCGGATCGATCATCGCGTTGTGATCGGCAAACGGGACGTTGGTCAGCAGGCGGCGGTTGTTGTCGCGGTCAAAAGCCGCCCAGCCCCCTTCGCGCGATTGCATCGCCCACACCCAACGCATTGCGCGCCCAAGGGCGCCATCAGCTTTTTCCGGCGCCACGCGCTTTAGAGCCATCATCACCATGATGGTGTCGTCAACGTCGGGATAGAATTCGTTTTGATACTCGAAATACCAGCCGCCCGGCTGCACGCCCTTTACTTTGTGAGACCAGTCGCCAAAGGACTTCACTTCGCGCGCGAGCAGCCAATCGGCAGCCGACTGCATCGAATCGTGGCTCTCGGGAAGCCCGGCCATCGCCATGGCATTGAGCGCAATCGATGTGTCCCAAACCGGTGAGTGGCAGGGTTGAATGCGAATCTCGTCGTCGGAAGACGGCACGCGCAATCCTTTGAACGACTCCATGGCCATCTTGAAATGCGGTTCGTCTTCGTCGTATCCCAATGCATCGAAGGCGACGAGGCTGTAGAAAATCGGCGGGAAGATCGCTCCCAAGCCATCGCTCTTTTCGAAGCGCGCTTTCATCCAATCCATGGCGCGATTGATGGCGAGTTTCCGCAAGGGCCGAATCTTCAGCTTCCCATTGACGGACTCCGCAAGTTTCGCGGCCTTGTCCAACGACGAGAAAATGAGGCGCCAAGTCTTTGAAGTGCCATCAACTTCTTTGCGCTGATAGTCAACCGCGGTTGCAACATCGACCCGAAGCTCGTCGATGCGGGCCGCCGCCGGCACTTCGCAGCAGGGCTTCAAGGCCCACACCAAAGACAGCGGGATAATGATCGTCCGCGACCAACTCGACATCTCGTAGATGTTGAAGGGAAACCACTTCGGAAAAAGGATCAACTCTGGGGGCACCGCGGGGCATTCGTCCCAACCGACCTGCCCAAAAAGCGAGAGCGTCAACTTGGTGAAGGTGTTGCAGGCGTCAATGCCGCCCAGATCGCAAATGCGCTGGCGCGCGCGGGCCATGTGCGGCGCATCGGGATCGTCCCCGAAAAGCTTCAAGGCAAAATAGGCCTTCACCGAAGCGCTAACGTCCGAGGGGCCACCGGGATAAAGCGAAAACCCACCCATTTCGTTCTGGCCGCGCCGCAAAAATCGCAGGCATTTTTCGAGTTCTTCCCGATCTCGGTCGGCACGACCCAAAAGGTAGTGAAGTAAGACGTACTCAGAGGAGAGGATCGTGTCTCCTTCCAGCTCACCGACCCAATGCCCGTCGCTGTTTTGAGCCGCTGTCAGCGCCTGCACCGCGCGGCTCAAGACGAAGTTGGGGAGTTCCTTTTCGCCATTAGTGGCAGTTGGCCCCTGATCCTGACGGTTTTCCATGAACGAAAGTCTCTCGCTGAACGGCGCTTGAGCGATTCCCCGCGGTCGCCTGGGAACCTAAGGGGCGACCAGGAAGAGGCCGAAGACCCCGGGCTGGGGTTCGCGCTCCTCTCCGCGGGCGCTTACGCTCGGGCGGCAGCGCTGAGCATGACCGCGACCGCCCGCCGGTTCAAGGGGCCAGCCCTTATCCCAAACTGGCTGCGGACTTGGATTTCCGCCTTGGGCGTGCTCAAGGCCAACTGGGCAGGCCAGACCGGTTCGAGATCGACCTTCCACCTTGTCATAGAGGGCAAAATCCGCTAATTCTGCCGTTGTAACCGCTGCGCTTTGACCGGCATTGTGGCCAGATCAGCGGGCCGTCTCAAATAGACGGGCACGCCGAATCGATGGGACTTTAGAGTCGCTCGTTTCGACGAAAATGGGACGCACCGGGTCGGCAAGGATTCTCCGCCGCCCCACGGTGCTTAAGAGGTGTCCATGAAAGTACACTTGGCTCAACCGCGAGGCTTTTGCGCTGGCGTCGAACGCGCCATCGAAATCGTCGAGATCGCGCTCAGAACCTACGGTGCCCCGGTCTACGTGCGCAAGGAAATTGTCCACAACAAGACCGTCGTCGAAGGGCTCAAGCCCAAGGGCGTTGTTTTTGTCGAAGAACTTAACGAGGTTCCCGACAACGCCGTCGTGGTCTTCAGTGCCCACGGAGTTTCTCCCGCGGTCAAGGCCGAAGCCGAAGCCCGCGGCCTCGACGTCATCGACGCGACTTGCCCCTTGGTGGCCAAAGTCCACATCGAAGTCGTCAACTTCGTCAAAAGGGGCTTCGAAATCATCCTGATCGGTCACGCGGGCCACGAAGAAGTCGAAGGCACTATGGGCGAAGCGCCGGCCTCGACACACCTGGTCGAGACTCTGGCGGACGTTGACAAGCTCTCCTTCACTGCGGAACAGCAACTGGCATTGGTGACGCAGACCACCCTTTCTCTCGACGACACCGCCGAGATCATGGCCGCCGTCAAAAAGAAATTCCCCCAGGCACACACGCCGCCAAAAGACGACATCTGCTACGCGACCCAAAATCGCCAGCAGGCGGTCAAAAAGATGGTGGCGAACACCGATGTGTTCTTGATCCTGGGCGCATCAAACTCGTCGAACTCGGTGCGCCTCGCCGAAGTCGCCCAAAGCCATGGTTGCGCCGCTTACTTGATTCCTACGGCCACTGAGCTCGACCCGAACTGGCTCACCGGCAAAAAAACCGTCGGCGTCAGCGCCGGCGCATCGGCGCCCGAGAGTCTGGTTGATGAGTTGCTGATCAAACTCAGGGAACTTGGCTACGGCGACACGGAAACGGTCGTTTACGCGACCGAAAACGTGAAATTCCCGCTCCCCAAACAACTTCTCGCTTCCAGCGAGTCGAATGAACTAAGCTAACCCTTGGGTCCTGGCTTCCAGCCGCATCGGTGGACCCCGAGAGAACGATATGACTCAGTACCTTGATGACATCAACGGCCCCGAAGACCTCAAGGCCCTCCCTTTGGAGGCCTTGCCAGTTCTCGCCGAAGAGATTCGCGATCGCATCGTCGAAGTGATGCCCGTCAACGGCGGCCATTTCGCGCCCAGCCTTGGCGTGGTTGAGATCACGATCGCTTTGCACCGGGTGTTCGATTTCCGCAAGGATCAGCTCACTCTGGACGTGGCCCACCAATGCTACCCGCACAAGATGCTCACGGGCCGACGCGAGTGGTACCAAAAGATTCGCCTGAAGGGCGGACCCGCCGGCTACACCCGACCGGAAGAGAGCCCCTTTGATTGGTTCATGTGGGCCCACGCCGGAACGTCGATTTCGACGGCACTCGGCATGGCTCGCGCTAACCACGGCGGCGACACTTGGTCGGTCGCCCTGATTGGCGACGGCTCAATCCCCACTGGCGTTGCTCTGGAGGCCCTTAACAACTGGGGCGTCCTCAAAGATGAGAAGTTGATTGTCATCTTAAATGACAACGACATGTCGATAGCTCCCAGCGTCGGCGGCATGTCGAACTACTTCAAACGCATCAAACGCGAAGCCAAATCCGGAAACAAGTTCGCCGGTAGCGACGGCAGCAACGCCGAACTCGGTCGCTTTTTCGATGGCTTCAATATCGGCGATCTCTTCCAAGGCCCCTACGACGGCCACAATCTCTTTGCCTTGATCGACCTCTTCACCGAGATCAAAAAGAGCAACAAAGGTGCGCTCCTTCACCTTGAAACCGTGAAGGGCAAGGGACACCGCGAGGCCGAAAAGGATGCCTATAAGTGGCACGCCGTTGGCGGCGCCAAAGTACCCGCAGCAAAGAAAACCGAGTTCGCTCGATTTGGCTCCGTGCCCTACACCAAGGTCTTCGCCGACGCCCTCATCAAACGCGCGCGCCGTGACGACAAGGTACACGCCATCACCGCCGCAATGCCCAGCGGCACCGGGCTAGAGAAGTTCGAAGCTGAGTTCCCCGACCGTTTCTACGACGTCGGCATTGCCGAACAGCACGGCGTCGCCTTCGCCGCCGGACTCGCGAAGTGCGGCAAGACGGCGGTCGCCGCGATCTATTCGACCTTTTTGCAGCGCGCCTTCGACCAGCTGTTCCAAGAGATCGCCTTGAACCGCAATCCTGTTCTACTGTGCATGGATCGCGCTGGCGTGGTTGGACCCGATGGCGCCACCCACAACGGTTGCTTCGACATTGCCTACACCCGCGCCTTGCCCCGCATCAACATCATGGCGCCGGCGGACGGCTCGGAACTCGAAGACATGATGAACATGTCCATGGATCTACGCATTCCCGCCGCAATCCGTTACCCGCGCACCGCGACGCCTAATCCCGAAAAAGAATACCCGCGCACGAACGAGCTTGAGCTCGGCCGCGCCGACATTCTGCGACGTGGTCGACACGGCGCGGTGATGGCCTACGGTTCGATGGTCTACCACGCGATGGAAGCCGCCGAGATCCTAGCGAAAAGCGGCATCGAGTTGACGGTCTACAACGCACGCTTTGTCCGTCCCTTGGACATCGACATGCTGCGCGACTCGCTTGAGAATCACCCCGTGGCCATCACCGTAGAGGAGCACACGATCCACGGTGGCTTTGGATCGGCCTGCCTCGAACAAGCGTCCCTCCACGGCCTCAGCGCACAGCGATTGCGCTTGGTGGGCATCGATGACGAATTCGTCGAGCACGGCACGCGATTCGAAATGCTCGAAGAGCTGGGACTCTCCCCCGCTCGCCTCGCCGACCGTTTTCGCGAAATGGTGCAGCAATGCCCCAAGATTGACTCGGCCGAAAACCTGACGCGAGAGTCAGAGAACTTCTAGCCGAATTCGCCCCGCACCAAAAAACGAAGCGCCCACCATACTCATACTCAAATTCAGTTTGAATTTGAGCATGGTGGGCGCTTTGTTTTGGACAAGATCGCCAGCCCCTGAATTAGAGATCGAGTCGAACGCGCTTGGTCTCACCCGAAACAACATCGACCGTCGTGGTTTGGCTGTCGCGTTCGACCGACGCGATGACTTCGTAACGTCCCGACACCAAGCTGAGAAAGTTGATCTCGGCTCCCACAACCCCGAATTGTGTCGTTTCGAATTTGGTCTCGGAGTCGATGCGTTTCAGACGGACGGAAGCAAAGGCATGAGCATTCGATCCGCCCCGATTCACCGTGACGACAAGTTGGCCTCCCGTCACCATTTGAAAATCCGCGAGTTCAGCGCCGCTAGATGCGACGACGATAGCCCGCGAAACAACCGATTCGTATCCAGGCTTTGACAGGCTCAGGCTATAAGTCCCAGCTTCGATGTAGAGAATCTCGAAGTTGCCTTGAGCATCGCTCCGAATCTGAGCCGCACCGCGCCCCACCATGCCCGCGAAGTCGAAAGGTGAGGCGCCGAGGTTACCGCGGTTGACGTTTTCACGGTTGGGGTTGAGAGCCTCGAAACTGATCGCAACACCGGAAATCGGGCGGCGCGTTGAGCGGTCCGTTATCTGGCCTTTGATACTAGCTCCGGGGAGTTCGAGGTCGGCTTGGGCCGTACCGCCCTTGGCGACGGAGACCGATTCAGAGATCTTGGTATTGCGCCCCGGCAAGGTTAGCTCCACGCGGTATTCGCCACCTTCGACTTCTTCGAACTTGTACTGGCCATCCTTGTTGGTGGTCGCCGTCTTGCCGCCTAAAAGACTGAGCATGGTCGCTTGTTCGCCGCGTCCCAGAGATCGCAAGATGAGCTTGACATCGGCTTGCGGAACGCCGTTGGCGCGGACAACGCCGCTGATCTCAGCTTTGCGTACAAGCACCAAGTTTCTCACCAGGTGACCACCTGAAACCAAAGAAACTGCTTCACCCTGATCTTTGTCTTTGGTCCCGGAAGCGCCGCTCAACAATGCCGCGAATCCGGCCGTCGCGTCGCTGGCGGCTTTCTCGCGTGATACGGTGAGACGATAGTTGCCCGGGTTGAGCACTTTGAATTCGTAGCGGCCGCCAGTCTGGGTGCGCGCGGCAAGATTGCCCTTCATCGCGCCGCCCAAGAGGCGCCGAACACGGTCTTCGTTGCCGGCGTTCGGATCATCCTCGGTCAACTTGACGTAAGCACCTACAACGATTTCACCGTGATCGTCCCGCACGGTCCCGGTGAGTTTCGCGCCCGCGATGAGTAAGATTTCGATTTCGGTCTTGGGCTTAATCAAACTGACTTTTTGGCTCTCGCCTTTCGCATAGTCTTGGTGCTCGGCCGTGACTTCGTAGTTGCCCTTTTCGAGCCCGCGCAGGGCAAAGCGACCGTCTTTGTCGGACTTCGCACTGGCTCCGCCGCTAGCGTGATCGTCGCCCCTGAGGAGTTGACCGAAATCCATACTGCGATTCTTCAGGGAATCGCCGCTGTCTTTTGCGGCGCGTACCTTCACCCCAGCTTGCGGCAGACCTTCGGGATTGCGAACAATTCCCGTCAAAAGAAACTCCGCCTGAAGGGCATAGCGTTCACTGTAGACGTCGCCGGGTTTAAGGTTGGTCACACTGGCCGTCTTCTCCGCATAGCCATCGGCGCGGATAGCGAACTCCACGCGCGTACCGCGCAAGTCAACGACGGCAAACAAACCGGGCTCGTCGGGGATGCCTAAGCGCCGGGCCGCTTCTTCGCCAACCAAAGCGCCAGCCGGCGCGCCGGCCGTGCGGCTGAGCGAGCGAATACTGATCTCAATCTTCGAAGTAATCGGCGAGTTGTTGACATCGACAGCGATGCCTTTGACCGTCGGGCTCGCCTTCAGCTTGAGCTCGACAAAGTCCTTATCGGCGGGGACGATTTCGTTTTTGGACTCAAGATAGCCTTGCTTGCTCAAAGCAAGTCTTACCGGGGCCTCATCGAGGCCAACGATAGAGAAGTTGCCATCGTCGTCGCTAATCGCTTCGCGAGCCGCGGCACCCCGACGCCCTGATCCGCGATTAGGTCGCATCATCCGCGAGCTTCGCGTGCCCGAGCTGCGAGTGGCTTTCACGAGCACGCCTGCGATGGGCTTGCCAACCACGTTCGTGATGTTTCCCGATACGGTTCGTCCCGTCTTAAGAGTCAGAGTTAATTCGGGAACCGCTTCCCCTTCACGGAGCTTGATCCGACTGGAGGCGACCACGGGACGATCATGAGTGTCGGCCCGTACGATGGCTTCGCCCTCTTCGAGACCGCGCAAGGAAAATCGTCCGTATTCGTCAGTGAGCGTGCTGCGGTGGTCGCCGGCGTTGAGGGCGCGGCTTAAGATCTGCGAGCCGATGTCGGTAGATCTTCGAAGCGGTGCCACTTCGGCGCTGACTTCGACACCGGGCATCGGCTCGTTGTTTTCATTGACGACCAAACCGCGGATCTCGAGACCCGCCGACAATTCGATATCGCCCCATTCGATCGCGCTGTCTTCGGCTAGGCGAACGTCATCTCGGTGATCTTTGAATTCGGGGTGCCGGATCAGGACTGCGTAGTTCGTCCGAGCCGGAAGACGGCTTTTGGCGAAGCGGCCATCGCTGCGACTTTTTAGGACCACCCAATTCGCGGAATTGGCGCCGCCGGAAAGGAAGCCGGACCAAGGTTGGCCCTGTGGTTTCAACCGGATGATGGCGCCTTCGATCGGCTCTCCCTCAGAGTCGACGACACGGCCGCTGATGAAAGGAGCAAGCAATGGAGCGTCGGCTTCGTTGGCGTCCAACCCCGGGTCTTGCGAGCCCGCCCGCCCGGACTGAGGAGATCCACTCGTGCTGCGGTGATTTTGCCCACGGCGAGTCGCGCGATCGTCCAAGCGAGCTTCTTGCGTCGACTCGCCGGAGTTTTCGAACTCTTCGAGGTCGGGAGTATTCTGGAGATCCCAGACGTAAATGCCTACCCCAAGCAAGAGTAAGACCATTACGGGAACAACAAATCGAGCCATGATCGCCTCCTTGAGCTACAAAGACGCAAAAGATGCCCAAAGATCGCTAGATCTTTCGAATCGGCGCTAGATCTTTCGAATCGGCGCTCCATATCTATCGAAATTCCGCAGATAGATCTTTCGACATCCCATCGCCAGATCTCGGAGAGGCCTCGATCGCAACTCAATCTCATTGCGAGGCCTCTCGGCTTCGTCCGCAGCTCAGTTTTGGGTTAGGGCTTACTGAAACCCTCGTAAATGCGAAGGGAGGGGCTCGAACCCTCACACCTTTCGGTACAGGATCCTAAATCCTGCGCGTCTGCCAATTCCGCCACCCTCGCGTGGTGACCGGAGCTTAGCAGACTGTCGTCGAGCGCAAACCGCTGATAATGTCGGCCTCCCCCGCTTGTTCCCTTTCGAAAGACCAACGCGTGCGCCTGCCTCCAGAAAGCGAATTGATGCGCCGCCACACGGTACCGGTGAAGTCCGCCACCTGGCCCCTGGACCCAGAGTCGATCTTTGGCCGGCCGGGCCCTTTTGGCCTTGAGATCGGATTCGGCAATGGCGCTTTCGCCGAACGCGAAGCCCTACAGGCTCCGGATTGGAACTTTCTCGCGGTCGAGATTTCCTGGTCCTGTGTCCATCACCTTTTCAAGCGCATCGAGCACAGCGACATCCACAACCTGAAGATCATCCGTTCCGATGCGGCCTTCGTGCTCCGAGAATTGATCCCCGCCAATAGCCTCTATCGGGTTGTCATCAACCACCCCGACCCTTGGCCCAAAGGGCGCCATGTCGGGCGGCGACTGTTACAGGCCGAGTTTTTTGCCCTTCTTTCCACCCGAATGCGCCGCGGGGCCGAGGTCAGGATCGCCACGGATCACGCCGGTTATGCGGAGTGGATTGGCAAGATCCTCGAGGACCAAGACAACTTCGTCTCGATCTACGGCAGCAGCGAGGTCCCCGATCTCGAAGGCCACCTCGTCACGAAATACCAAGCCAAAGCCCAAGCGCAGGGCATCGACAACCACTTCTTCGTTTGGAAGAAAACTGCGGCGGACGCCCCGTCCAGGCCGCGACAGGAGCCCGAAGCAATGCCCAACGTCCTTCTCAGCGGACACGACCCGTCGCTGCCATTGTTCGCGGATTTCGAACCCATTCGCGCCCGCGAAGTCCACGACGAGATCGACATCACGGTCAGCCTACAGCGCGTCTACCACCGTATCGATGACGATCAGTGGCTGGTCGAATGCACCGTCAACGAGGGCGCCTTCAAGCAACAAGTCGCGGTTATCGTGGTGGAAGGTGACAACGGCCAGGTGGTCATCAAACTCAGTGGCCTGGGCCATCCCCGCGCCACCTACGGAGTGAAACGCGCAGTCCACCACGTCGTGGCCACGATCCTCGCTCGTCACCCCGGCATCATCGTCGACCACAGCACCGTGGGAGAGATTGCGCGTTAGTAGGCCGCGACGAGAACGCCCGACCTGGGTCATTCCCTAAGCCCCATTGCCCCGTACGGGGCAAAAATTGAATTCCCTCCCGAATGCATGAATTCTCAGAAAGCGCTACGCCGCTTCGGCTTCGGATCGGTTCTCGATCCTATCCCGGTTAGGCACAAGCCTTGCGTCAGTCTTCATGTTGTTACAGCGCGAGCCAAACCGTTCCGACAGAAGTTCGCGGGAAGTACCCAGGCCGGCGGGATTACCCCCCAATGAAACGAGCCCACCCCTAAGAGCCCACCTGATTTAGGTAGCGAGAACACTATTCTGGCTGGTTCACGAAACAACGAGGACCCCGGGCCATCTGGCTCGGGGTCTTTTCCAATTTCCAGCCGATTTTTGGGCTTCCGGTTCCGACTTCTGAGAAACTTCCACGGAGGCCAGTCGTCCTTAGTTTTGCGTCGTCGCCACCAGTCCTGTCGAGAATCGACGATTCTCGGCCTCGTTTGGTGCAGGCTTTGCGGAATTCCCGTTGGAGTGGACGGCCTTGGGCCGCAAGGGAGCACAGAACTATGCAGAACCAAGTCTTAGACCCTTCGACGGGCATATCGCGTCCGATCGGAAACGCACACCTAAGAGCGTTATTTTACTCATGCGTCCTCCTCGGGCTTTTTAGCGGGTCGTTGCTGGCCCACGGAGGCCAGTTCAGCGGGCCGCAACCGGGACGGCCTAGCAACTCGCCCAAACCGGGTTCGCCCCGCGGTGGAGGTGGCAGTACGGCTGGCTTTGATCCGAGTTGGCGCAACTGGTGGGATCGCAACCGCGAGGAGTTCTTCGATGTTCGCGCTCGGCGCGCGGCCAAGAGCAAGGCAGGCAACGATCAGGGCAAGTACGCCAAGGACTCCCTGCACGTCCCCGCCACACGCAAGGACATCAACGAGACAATCGTTCCCCTGCTACTTTCGGCGCTCAAGGACAAAAATCCCGACGTTCGCGATGCGGCAGCTATCGCGGTCGGACGCGCGGCGTCCGTGCCCGCACTTGAACACCTCATCCCCTTGCTCGGCGATAGTCACAAAAAAGTCCGTGAAGCGGCCCTTTTGGGAATGGGCCTACTCAAGCATGCAAAGGCCGAACAGACCATCATCAACCACATGAAGGCGCGCAACACTTCCTTTCGCGAGCGCGGTGTAGCGGCGATCGCCCTGGGATTGTCGGGTGGCGATCGTGCGGAAGAAGCGCTCTCGAGAAAACTCGGTTCAGTCTTCCCCTTCGTTTCCATTCCTCGGGCCAAACTCAAAGGAGTTGAAGGCGCTCGCGCCTTGGGATTGGGTCTTTCTAAGCGCGAGGGGCACGACTCCTCCTTGGTGAACGCCTACGACAAAGCGAAAACCAAAGACAGAAGCTTCAAGCCCATGGTCTTGTCCGCTCTCACCAAACTTGGCGGCACGAATGCCGCGGGCCTTGTCTCCAGAGCGCTCAAAGACCGGGATAATGACGTCCGGCGTAGTGCTGCGATCTTGGCGGGCCGAGCTTTTTCCAGCGGCGACGAAAAACAAGTGAAGCGAGTGCTCTCGGCCTATCGAAGCGAAAAAGACGCGCACACACGACAGTTTCTACTGATTTCCTTGGGCCGACTTGCCCATCCGCTCGGCGTCAGCGCACTCCGCAAGGTCATGAAAACCGCCAAGAAACGGGAAGAGCGCGCCTTCGCGGCCCTTGCCCTGGGAATTGCGAACGACCGCGAGTCGATTCGGACCATGCACAAGATCCTCGCCAAAGAAAAAGACCAAGTCCTTCGCGGCGCGGTTTGTGTTTCGATCGGGATCCTCGGTGACAAGGCCTCGGGCGAAACCCTCAACAAGCTGCTGAAAGCAACCGGCAACCCCGTGCTTCGCGCGGACTTGGTAACCGGTCTCGCGATGCTCGACCATCAAGATTCTCTGCCACAAATACGCAAGGTCACGGGCCAAGCGAGAAATTCGCGCTTAGTTCGCTCCTGCGGATTGGCTCTCGCTCTGCTGCAAGATTCGACATCGCTTGATCAAATGATCAACATCATGCGCAACTCCGGCAGCGTTGCAGTGAAGGGCGGCATGGCGACAGCTCTGGGCCGCGCCGCGGATCGCCGGGTGATCGCTCGCTTAGTGAAAATCGTCAAAGATCGGCGCGAGACCGACCTCACCCGAGCTTTCGCCGTGGTGTCGCTCGGCCTCATCGGGGACAAATCCGAACGCTCGGACTTCAGTCGCGTTTCGATCGACAGCAATTTCGGCTTGCTCAATGCTGAGGCCTATAAGCAGGTCCTCGACATCTTCTAGGGAATCTGACCCCGGCAAGCTCTCAATGGCCCCGTGGCCCGCCAGAACGCGCCTCGGGGCAGTTTTTTGTCCGCAAATTTGGCGAATTGTTGCCGATTGCCAAGCTAGCGCTCGTCTCCACTTAGCCTTGGCTTGTTACCATTGCCAGCGCCGACCCTGGAGACCCCTTTCAATGCGTTTGTCGATTGTCCTCGTCCTTGCCGTTGCGGGAGCCACTTTCTTGGCGCCCGAACTGGCATCCCAAGTTGAAGTCGAAACTGATCTGTTCATCGCCGATCGCGGCTCTCAGATGAACGGAAGCGACGGAGAGATCCGCCGCTACACTCATACTGGCATGTTCTTGAATACTCTGCCGGCCGCCGGGTCCGGCGCCCTCCGAGGCATCGGTTTCGATCTGGATGACAACCTTTTCGTCGCGCGCGGCAACAGCATTCTTCGCTACACCGGCGACCCTTTTGTGCCCGACGCCGCAGGTTTCGCGACGGGAACCAAAGCTCAGAACGTCGAGATCAATCCCGTCACGGGGAATGTCTGGGCAAGCTTCGGTGTCAATGCCACAGAGGCCGAGCTACGCGAGTACGACACCACCGGGCTCTTGCTGCAGACGATCACGGACCCCTTGTTCGTTCAGTTGCGTTCTTTTTGCTTCAGTGAAGATGGCGATCGGATTTTCCTCGCCAACGTCGAAGGCAACAATGTGCTCGTTGGCGATGTGTCCGTCACCCCCCCGGTATTCGTGGTGCACAGTTCGCTCGGAGCATTTGGAGCGGCGGCCTACGCGCCGATTCACATCGCTCGGGACGCCGCCTTTGAAACCGACGACCTCTACGTCGCCGGTGACTACATCGCGGCTAACGATGTCCTTCGCATTACCGGAGCGGCCGGGCTGGGCACAGCCCAGAGCATCTTGAACGTTTCGGGCATCACCGGCCTCAACGCCCCCGGCGGAATTTGGGTCGACTCTTGGGGCAGCCTCTACGTCGCCAGCCGCGATCGCAACATGGGCACGCCTGGTCTCTTTTCCTTTCGTTTGGACGGGCAACCGCAGACCGTGGCACCACTACTTGGTTCTGAGCACATCAATCCGATCGACGTCGCTTTTTTGAAACGACGTCTCGATCTCACGATCGACAGCAATGTCGACAATGACGTCTTTCAAGTTGGTGGAAATTCCGCCATCGTCATTGGCGACAACCAACCGACCATCCGCGTCAACGTCGACGCTCCGGACTATCCGAATAGCCCCTACGTCTTTTTGTTTTCGCTGATGACTAACGGGCAATGTGCCAACGGCGACCCGGTTCGTCCGCGCGGCGAAGGCTTGCCCTTTAGCATCGACGATCCGCGGCGGACGCCGCTCGAACTCGATGCACTGTTTTTGCAGTCGCAACAGATGCTGAACGCCTCGATTTCGCCGGGGGGGTTTATTCCCTTTATCCTCGACCCCGCACTCAACTGTCCGCAATCGACACCGGGATTTTCGCTCTTTCAGTTCGGCGTCACGGATGCCAATGGGCATGCGGAGGCCTTCATCCAGTTTCCGACTTTCCCTGTGGCCTGCTTTCCGAACCCCTTCGACGTCCGTATCGGCTTCGCTGCGGCAGTCTTGGACATGAACACCGGACCCGTGGGTATCGGCGTCATCAGCGGGGCCCCGACCTGCTTGTCGCTCTTTCTCCTCTAGGGCCCTAAGCACCGCTGCGGGACCAACTTCGGCACCCTGCCGAGGGTCAGGGGAAAACCCGACCCTCCAAAACGGGAAAATTGCCCAAAGGGAAGCCAACATAGGGTGATCGCCTGCGTTTTTCGCGCGGAGTTGATGTTGCCACAGGGAGAATCCGGAATGTCCCGCACTCTTGCCGTCTTGATGACAACGCTGGCCCTCTTTGCGGTCGGCTGCGTTCAAACCAGAGTTCACGAGTTTCATCGCGATCCCGCCTTCGACGGTGAGCGCTATGAAAAGATGATCGTCCATTGCTCGGTGGAAGGTGCTGATCGCCGGCAGTTGATGGAGAACATCGTGGCGGATCGCCTGCGCGATGCTGGCTACGACGCCATCGCAAGCCACCACGTCGAAGCTAGATCCAAGAGCCAAAAGAAGAACTTTCAACTGGGTGACTACCCCGGATACGATGCCTTGGTCTGGATCGGGTGGGGCGAGTACGAAGAGACCATCGCGCGCACACCGGGTTACGTCGAGCACTATGTGACTCTCGGCTATGGCGGCGGTTTTGGACATCGTCGCCAGGGCTACCGGCGCCGCGGCGGACACTTCGGGGGCGGCTTCGGCACGGTTTTTCACGCACCGACCGAGCGCCGCCGCTGGTGGCTTCGCACACGCATCGAGTTGATCGACGCCGCCACGGAGAAGAAAGTCTGGAGTGGCAAGGCCGACACCACAAGTCGCCATGGCGATCTTCCTGATCTCGCGGAGGATCTTGCGGGCGAAATCGTCTCCATCTTGCGTGAGCGGCCGGCGCAGATCCGGCACGGCTGATTTCAATCACCCGAGCAGATGATTGACAAGAGCGCGGCGTCGATCAACTCGACGCCGCGCTCTTTCGTTCTATCTCATGAGGCGCGTAGCGCGCAGTCAGTCGATCTCAAGGTCGTGAATCGCCTCTTCCACGCGCCCCCGTACGTCCGGGGAGAGATCGGCGCGATCTAAGAGATCCCGCATCGCCGCGAGCGAGGCAACGTCACCGCGTTTCACCAACCCGCGCACCGCGGACAACAGCGAAAAGCGTCCACTGTTGCGGTCGGCCAATACCGTTCTCAAAAAACGGGTCGCCGCCGGAATGTCTCCTTCCAAGCGAGCGACGTTGCTCACAACGTGAGAACGCCGATAGCGATCTTTGGTTTCGTGGTAGATCGTCGCAAGAATCGTCACGCCTTCGCCTTCGCCCCGCTCTGCTGCGTAGCTCGCAGCGCGATACTTCACCCACTCGTCCAAATCCGCGCGGGCCACCGTCAAGAAATGCTGACTGAGATCAACATCCGGCAAGCGATTGAGGCAAAACAACGCCGCACGCCGCATCTTGGCTTCGCGGTCAAAGCAGGCTCGCTCCAAAGCGCGTCGCGTATCTGGTAGTGCTATCTCCGCGATCAGTGCCATCACCGCGATGCGCCGCAGCTCAGCATCTTCAGAGTTGAAGACACCAACCAAGGTCGTCACCGCCTCTGCGCCAAAATCGCGAAGTCTCGTGGCAGTTTGAATCGTCAATGGCGAAGGCGAGTTAAGCCGCACCGAGTTCGTCTGGTCCACAACGTGGAGATAAGAGGCAATGATCACCGCGGGCGTGTCTTCATTCGCCGCCTGCAATTCGCTAGAGCTGCGCAGCAGCGTGAGTTCATACTGCAAGAACTGGTTGGCCGCCACAACACTCTCCAGTTCGCCCCGCAAACCCCCGAGGAGTGACTCAAGCTCAGCAATGCGCGACACCGAGATGGCCTCCAGAGCTGCGCCCTGTGGTGAGGGCCGCAGTTGACGGCTGTCACCAGCTTGCAGCGACTCGACGCCTTCGTCGGTTCGAAGCTCAACATGGCCGCGCAAGACCAACACACTTTCTTCCAGTTGGTGGGCCCTAAGAACCAAAGTCGCATCCCGCCCCTCAAGGCGTCCTGCGGGGAGCCCAAACTCAAAACCGTGATCGCGGATGTGCAAGGTGGCGGTACCGTGCACCAATTCGACATCAAAAGGTTCAGCGCTATCGACCGGCAGAGCTCTCAATCCGAGGATGGAGCCCTCGCTCAACACCATCATGCCAGCGCCTTCGACTTGCAGCACAAGGTCGCCTTCGCCCTGCTCAGCCAATAACTCCAGGCCCTCGCCAAGCGCTTGTCCGCGCTCGCGGTCAAAACGACTCCAGACTTCGCTCCCTGCGGGCCTGACTTGCAAACCGCCAGCGCGCAAGGACAGCAATGGGGCTTCTGACGCCGCGACCACGACTCTCGATACCGGCGCGGGAACCGCAGCACTTTCACCGTAGTAGGCGCGGTCGAAGAACATGCCGCCGCCAAAACTGATGCCAACCAGCGCTGCGGCCGCGAGTCCCCAAGACGCCACGGTCTTCCACCGTAGTGTGGGCATCGGAGGCCTGCGTTCGGTGTCATGCCGACGATCAAACTCGGTACGCGAAGGCGTCGTCTCCGGCATCCCCGGCGAGAACAGATGGTCGCTGGCCAAAACTCGATCTGGCGCTACCGCCAGCATTAAGGCCGTCGAGACTTCTTCATCATCCGACCAATAGGCAGCGCAGCTCTCGCACTCTTTCAAGTGCGTTTGAAAGGCCAAGTTCTCCGACCCGGTTAGCTCACCGTCCAAAAACAGCTCGAGCTTTTCGTTCACAAAAACGCAGGGGTCGTCGCGGTGAAAGAGGTTCATTCGGCGTCCTCCACTTTCAAGAACTCCTTCAGCTTCAACTTGCTACGGTGAAGAATGATGCTCACCGAATTCGCGGAGATCCCGAGCTCACGCCCGATATCTCGACACGACAGTCCATTCGAATAACGCATCAACAACACCGTCCGGTAACGATCCGATAGTTCGCCTATTGCTTGTACGACTGAGGCCGCACGTTCTTCCATCACCGCTTGCTCATCGGGGGCTGCGGTCGACTTTTTGTTGAAGATTCCGTAGTGAGCGATGCCTTCGGTCGAGAACACATCGTTCTCCAACTTCCCGCGCCGCAACTTCGAGATTCCAAGGTTCACGCCAATCCGAAACAGCCAAGTCGAGAAGCGAAAGTTCTTTCGATAGCGATCGATGAATTGAAAGGCCCGCAGAAATGTCTCCTGCGTCACATCGCGCGCCAACTCCGTATCGCCGACCACTCCAAACACGATGTTGTAGAGCGACTTCTCGTACCTTCGCGTCAGCTCCCCAAAAGCGGCCTGGTCTTTTTCCAGCGCCCGCCCAATCAGCAGCTCTTCTTCGACTTCACTCAGTTCCTGGCCCATGGGCACTCCGCATTCTGGGGAATCAGCTCTGCAACAGATTCTACCGCTGAACCCCCCGATCCTTTCGCTCTTTTCCCCACACCCGGCATACCCATTCGCGGCCTCAAGTTACTGCATCTAAATTACTTACAGCGCTCCCGCTATCTCTGCCCTCGATCGCCCCCATTTCCGCCCCTCATCGATACGCTCGATTTGGACAGTTAGCATGCGCCCCAACCCAAAGAGGCCTCCCGATGACGACCGAAGAACGCGAAGAAATCTGGTTTTTGGCCGAGGGTGAGATCGAGGGCCAACCCTCTCTCATGCGCGGCCGCAAAGATCTCGACTCTCTCGCCACGCCCGCCTCACACCCCATCCGCCTCGTCATCACCTGGTTCTGCGAAGACCCCGAGGCCACCGGGCTCCCCTCCCCTTCCGACTTCGAAAAAGTCACCGACTTCGAGATCGAACTCAGCGCCACCCTCGAAGAACCCGCCATCGCCTTCTGCGCCTTCGTCTTCAGCTACGACGGCACCGTCGAGTTCAACTTCTACGCCAGCAATCTCAACGACACCGTCGCCGCCCTCGAAGCCACCTTCGGCGAAGAACCCCAGCTCCCCATCCAACTCGCTTCTGAAGAGGAACCCGACTGGGCCGACTACCGCGCCATCCTCAGCGACATCGACAACGCCGAGGATTGATCCTCAATAGAACATGGACGCTTCGCCGTTCCTCTGAGTGCTCAAGGGCCCTCACCAGGCAGAGGCTCCTTTTCATTTCACCAAACCGAGTTCGGCAAGATGCAGGAACAACAGATAATCCTGGTTCCTCCCGGCAGTAGACAACTTGGCGTACGACCACCGGCACAGACTTTTCCCCTCGGGCGACTGCACGCTAGAGTCAACGGGGTAGCTGAAATCTGTCGCGATACATTTCGCGAAGCGGATGGCCTAGCTGGAAGACATCGACTGATCTCGAATGGTTGCTAAACTGCTGAGACACAGCAAACAACAGGTGAAACACGATGAATTTTTTGGCTGCCGACACAGTCCTCGCGTTCTTGCTTGCGACTGCCTTGATGAGTTGCGGGGCGAAACCTCAAGCTGAAGCTGCCAATTAAGTGGGAGAATTAGGTCTGACTCCGAATGGCAATGAGACCACGCCGCCCTCAGACGGTTCGTTTGGGGATGATCTCGCGAAGTTCTACGAGTCCTCTTTGGTGCCGCTCATCTTCAAGCCCTTCGCGGCAGATATTGCCAAGCGGGCGGCGGAGTTGCAGCCTTGTACAATCTTGGAAGTTGCCTGCGGCACCGGGGTCGCCACGCGCGCGCTTGCGACGGCACTTTCTACAGAGTGCGACCTCACTGCGACGGATCTCAGCGAGGCGATGATCGCCCACGCTAAGATCGTGGGCACTCCGCGGGCAGTAAGCTGGCGACAGGCGGACGCCGCAGCCTTGCCCTACGACGATTCTTCTTTCGACTTGGTGGTTTGCCAGTTCGGGGTCATGTTTTTTTCAGATCGCGAGGCCGCCTATCGCGAGATCAAGCGAGTGCTGCGTCCGGGCGGCACATTTTTGTTCAGCCTATGGAATGCAGTTGAGCACAATGACTTCGCAGGATTGGTGGTCGCCGCTACGGACAGTCTGTTTGCGGACGACCCTCCGGTGTTTTTGGCCCGCACGCCGCACGGGCATAGCTGCCCCGAAGAGATTCGATCCGAATTGAGAGCCGCTGGTTTTGGGACTTGCAAGTTGGATCAGCGGCGCGAAGTCAGCCAATCAGTAAGCCCGGAGTTTGCCGCAACCGCTTACTGCCACGGCACTCCTTTGCGCAATGAGATTGAGGCCCGTCGCCCGAACGGACTCGCCGAGGTGACGGCTACCATTGCCGCCGCGTTTCGATCACGGTATGGCGATGGACACTTCGAGGGCAAAACGAGCGCAGTCGTCGTTTCGGCCCGCTAAGACAGCGCGACTGCGACTGGACGCCTTTGCAGTTGCAGACCATGATGGTGACCCGTGGTCTTTAGAAAGAGAGAAGCCGGTGCCCCGTATTCTTGCCTTAGCCTTGCTTGTCGCCGCTATGACTTCATGCTCAAGACCTGTCGTCAGCGAGAACGTTGCGGATGAAGAGCTGCAAGCCGCACACCGCATCGTTGTCATCTATACGCCCGGCTGAGGCGCTGGTCCCCTCGCGGTCGCGAGGATCAAGGCGATAGCTCTTCAGCACTCCATTGCCGTTGAAGTTGAATCACGGGTCCTGAAGACGGAATCCGAAATTGACGAGAGCTACAAAGGCAGCCCATCGATTCTCATGAACGGCATGGACCTTGAGCCTGCCGCACGCGATCGCTTAGTGGAGGGTTTTTGCTGACGCGTTTATCCAGGCTCTCAGCCTGGAGCTCCCGGGGTACCCGGAGACGCCATGATCGAAGCTGGATTTCGCGAAATGGCTTGGCTACTCGATTGAGTCAGCAACGACTCACTGCCTCAATTGACCAGTTCTTCACTCAACGACTTCGAATCCTTCAAAGCTAGCATCCAGCGTCGGCGCAAAAGCATCCGCGGTAGCCACCGCTTTTAAGAATTCCTTCAAATGATCGAGCCGGACTCGTCGGCTGAACTCCAGGCTCCAAGATTTCTCGCCGTCCGAATTCTCACTGGCTTCCGCTTCCTCGAGTTTATATCCCGCTTTCTCGGCGCGCATTTTGATCGCCTCAAAGGCGGCTTTCGTCGAAGCCGAAAAAGAGAACACGATCTTGCGTCGCACGTTGATCCGCAGGCTATTGCGACGATATCTGGCCAAGGCCCGTATGACGGATGCGTCAAGTTGAATGACGCGTTCGGCGAGACAGGCCTTCAAAATTGGAGCTTCTTCGATTTCAACGACTCCCTCCTTGGCGCGGCCTAAAACCCTCGCCAAGTACCCACTGGCAGGAGCCAGAACCCCGAAGTGACCAATCTTCGGCACGACGAGCACTTTGAGTTTTGGATTTCGATTGTGTCGTTGCATAAGCCTCGCATCGCCGGAGTTGCCCCAAACCCCCTCGATGACCAGGGTGGGAGACTTGATGTGCGGCAGGAATCTAATCGGGGCGCGAAGGTCGCTCTCTTGGTGGTCTTCAACGTCAAACTTGCAATCTTCGGGTCCGTAGCCGTCGGCCCTCGCAACCGGACCAAAGGCGACGACCTGCTTGAAGATGTCCGTGGCGCCAGCGACTAAAAGCACCAGCGTGCCACCGGTGCTGTGACCGCCGAGATAGATCCGGTCAGGGTCGACACCCTTAAGACCCTTCAAGAACTGACCCGCAGCAACGACGTCTTCGACTTCGCCGTAGAAAGACTCTTGCTGCCACGGATTGCCGGCGCTTCCGCGGAGAGCGGGATACATCGTGATGAAACCGGCCTCGCGAAATGCGCGCGCCGACTAATCGTTGCCGCGTGGTCTGGGCCGCCAAATCCCAGCGCCGTACCCGCCGGCGTGTTCAGCGACAATTAGAACTTCCCAACGCGACTCATGCGCCAGGAGGATTCCCCGTTAGCAACCATACGATTGCGGGGTGTTTCTTCTCGCTGTTCTTCGGAGCGACACCAACAGGGATCAGTCCAAACTTGCTCATGAGTTTTCCACCTTGTGTTGCCTGAACTTGACCTGTCGCGCATCTTGCTTGGAAACTGGACGAAGTGAACGATCAGGAGCCTTCATCATGATCAAACTGGCGATACCGGTCCTGCATGTCGCGTCCTCCGCCGCGGCGGAGGAATTCTACGGCGGCAAGCTGGGCTTTCGAAAGCACTTCTCCTATCGAGCCGACGACTCGAAGACCGACCCCTGCTACATGGGTTTTCGGCGAGACGAGGCTTTTCTTCATTTGTCGTCGTTTCCCGGCGATGGCGTTGCAGGGTGCGCTGTCTACTTGGTGGTCGAAGATGTGGACGCAATCTATCGGGAGATCATGGCCAAGGGACTGACGATCGCTCAAGAACCCGTCGATCAGACATGGGGGAACCGCGAGCTTTACGTTGAGGATGCGGATGGGAATAGCATCCGCTTCGTGCAGGAGAAGATGGAAGGATGAAGGCAGTTAGGTGGGAGAAAAGTGTCTGACCTAGAAAAGCGGGAGAATTTAGTCGTCGGGTAGACCAGGGAGATTTTTCTCCCCAGCCCCCCACAGATCCGGACGTGCGCGATTGACGCATCCGGCTCCTCGTTAGACGGGTTCGCTAAGTGATGAGGACCGAGTGGAC
>JAZGFI010000250.1:0-7809 GCA_036479435.1 Planctomycetota bacterium
TCGGAAGCCTTCGGGCAAAGAGGCTCACGACGAGGGAACTCGGCGTGGGCCTCACTTACTTGAAGGCCAACAGCGGCCTCAAATAGCGCGATGCTGGGAGCCTCAAGATGCGTGGGTGCTTACACCGAGGCCTACCCCGCCCACCTTCTCGCCGTCGGCAAAAGCGAAGGCACATCAGCGAGTTACCGGGGCGACCTCCGGGTGGCGATCAAGCACTTCGGAGAGAACACGAAGCTCTCGACCCTCACACCGCGCAGGGTGAAGGGCTACTTTGAATCCGACCTGGTCACGAAAACCAAAAAGGGCGAGCCCAAAAACCCGATCACCACTGCGAAGCTCTGCCGAGTGTTTCGCCTGGGCCTCGTCTGGCTCGCTGAAGAGGGCCATCTCGCCGAAGCGCCGATTCTCGGCGACAACCTCTCCCGACAGAAAAAGAGCGAATGACCTGCCGCTGAGGGCCTTCACCGCGCTGGTCCCTAAACCGGTCCGGCGTTTTTCCAACTAAGTCCGAGAACCCCATGACCTTCCAAGACACCTTCCAAGCCTACATGCTCCAGCTTGCTGCCGATGGGCGCTCGGGGCACACGATCAACCAATACCGTCGGCACCTTGCGAGCTTTGCAAACTGGCTTGACGAGACGAACCGCCCCACCGAGATTCGCGACATTGGCCATCAGGACCTCGCCGCATTTCTTGCCTCTGAAAACGCCACGCATGATGCCGCGGGTAAAAAAAAGCGCCCCACATCGGTCAACACGATCCGATCCTCGCTGAAGACCTTTTTCTGCTTCGTTCACGCCGCGGGCTACGCGCCCCGCAATGCCGGGCGGCTGATACGGCGGGCGATTTGTGGCGATCCCCCGCCGCGAGGACTCTCCGACGATGAAGTCAACCGACTGCTCAAAGTATTGGACACTGCAACAACAGGGGCCGAGCGGCGCGATCGGATGCTCTTTCGGCTTCTACTCCGGACGGGACTGCGAATCGGTTCGGCGCTCAACCTTGAAGTCGAGGACTTAGACTTGGACCACTCCGAGATTCGGCTTCGCACCGCCAAAGGGTCGCGGGACGAAGTGGTTTTCATACCTGCAGAGATTACTCTGGAGCTACGCGAGTTTGTCGCCGAGCGCAGCGTCGGGCCGGTGTTCATCGGAGGCAAAGGAAACCGCTTTGGTGTCAGGAGCGCACAACGGCGGTTCGCTACCTGGGTCGAGCAAGCAGGGATCAATCGGACTGCCTCACCCCATGCACTTCGGCACACCTTCGCTACCAGGCTGCTCGCCAAGACCGGGAATCTCGCTTTGGTCCAAGCAGGGCTGCGTCATCGCTCGATCTCATCGACGACGATCTACGCGAGAGCCAATGAAGAGCGCCTCCGTTCTTCCATCTAACAGTGTTCGACGGTCCGCCTTCTCCTTTACACTCGGAAGCACTAATACTCCGAGTCGAGGCAATCCGTGGAAGAGCAAAACCAAAAGAACAAAGACGATTCTTCCGAGTCGCAACAAGATTCAGAAATTACGGCCAAGGCCAGAACAGGACCCTTCCTCACTGCAGGAGACGGGCTTAAGCACTCTGAGAATTACAGGGTCCCACGCGCTCTCCAGTCGCAAGTCGCCAAACTCCAGAAAATCATGGCATCGGTTTCAAAGGAGCAGCAGCTTGGGATTGGCCAACTCGCATTGCGCATGCCACCGCTTTCAACTGAAGCGCAGATCGGCAAGTTGATAGCAGAGCTTCCAAGTTCGTTTAGCGTCACGAACGACCTCGACCTACTTCGATGGTGTTTAGCACATGTTCGATCAGACAAGCATCGCACGAAAATCCTTGACCAACCCGATGAAGAGCCACGCTACGGGCTTAGCAATGAGTGTTTGGAGTTAATTGGGCTCGTTGCAGACACAAAGACACTCGACAGATCCCTCCGACAGTGCGCCGAAGGCCTTTGCGACAACACCGCACCAACGATTGGAGACTTGAATGTTCTCGACGAAGCAATCGAGAAGTTTCAAACAGAACGAGGAAATCGCGCCTATCGCATCGCGCCGGTGATTCGCCAGGTAAGGCGACAAGAAAAGCTCAAGTTCGACAGAATTCCTGATCATTGGGTTCGGACTTATGAGCCGTCTGCTGCGGATCGCCTTGAGAGCCCCTTAACGAGTTACAATTCCACGAACGGCAGTGTTTTGCGGGAAGCTGGAAATGAGTTTCGACATTCTGTCGACTATTCTTCGGTGTACTGGGAGGGCCAAGTTTTCACATTCACGGCTCAACAGGCTGCGGCGATCCAAGGTCTCTGGAACGAATGGCGAAATCGAACGCCCGTAATTCGCGAATCGACGATTGGTGACCTCGCGGGAAGCGTCGCGACGCCCTTCCGGCTCAAAAACCTCTTTCGAAAAGACAACGAATTACATCCCGCGTTCGACGTGATGATCCTACAAGTCAGTCGAGGCATGTTTCGACTGAATTTGCCCGACGATTAGCCTTCGAAACCGAGAATCACAGTTAAAGCACAGTCTGAGTTACAGTTTGAGCGCACAGCCGATGACAAAATACCGGCATGCGATACGAAGTCACTCAGCTGCTACGCCTTGCGCCCCTGGCCCAAAAACTTCGCCTTCCCGCAACATGGCTGCGAGATGAGGCACAGGCGGGCCGAGTTCCCTGCCTTTTTGTCGGCAAGCGATTCTTGTTCAACGAAAAAGCGGTCATCGCCGCATTGCTTCAGCGTGCCGCCTCGGAACGCGCTGGTGATCCTCGATGAGGGCCTCCTTTCGCGAGCGCCGAGACCTGCTCACCCTCAGCGGCAGAGACATCTTGGGCTTCCACGGGGTTCCTGTTCGGACAACTAAGGGCGACCAGGGCACCATCCAATGCCCCGAGCCAGCACATGACGACAACACCCCATCCTGCTCAGTCAACTTGGAGTCGGGGCTCTTCTATTGCTTTGGGTGTCGCTCCAAAGGCGACAAGGTCGACCTCCATCGCCTACTTGGAGGCCTCCGAGGCAACCTCGAAGCATTAGAGGATCTTGAACGGCTCAATGGCACTCAAATGCCAGATCCCCCACAGGCTTCTACGCGGCCCGGTCGTGGGCAAGGGACAAGCCGACCCAAGAATCCAGGCAATCCATTCACCGTAGCCTGGTGGCACTATTACGAAGCTGACGGCACCCCCGCTTTCGATGTCATTCGTCGTGAGTTTCGACTCGGCGACGGCGGGATCGTCATCGACCCCAAATCAGGAAAGCCGAAGAAAGACTATCTGCCCACGAATCCCGGCGGGTCAAGGCTCGGAATGCCCGAGCCCTATTCTAGCGGCCACAAGCGCCCGCTTTACCGGCTCCCAGACCTCGTAGCTGGCTCGCCGGACCAGATCATCTGGATCGCCGAGGGCGAACCCGCCGCCGACGCCATCGCGTCTACCGGAAGGATCGCAGCAACTTCCTCCGGTGGCTCCTCAGCCGCTGCCAAAACCGACTGGTCTTTTCTAGCTGGACGCCGCGTCGTGATCTGGCCGGACAACGACCTACCCGGAACGCGCTATGCCAAAGACGTCACGACCTCGCTCACCAGACTCAACCCGCCCTCTCGGGTCCGCATCCTAAAGACGATCGTCAGAAAACTGCAAAAAGGTGGCGACGCCGTTGATCACCTCGCGCAACGCGAGCTCATTCGATGAAAGGTAAAACGAGATCCAAGCCAAGGTCAGGACGCACAAACAACTGGCCACTCACGGATTCCGGAAACGGTGAACGTCTTGCCCACCACCGCCGCGATGACTTTCGTTACGTCATGGGCTGGCACAAATGGCTTTACTGGCATGAGGGCCGGTGGTCGCTGCTCTACGGCGACAAGGCGATCTTGGAGTCAAGTAAGGCAATCGCACGCTCCATTCCTGACGAAGCAAGAAACGGCGACAAGGATCTCAAGGATGCCGCTGAAAGTTGGGCTGTCAGAAGCGAGTCTCTAAACGCACGAAAATCAATGATTGAGGCGGCAACGGGAGAACGAGTCTTTTGGCAGAACCACGGCGAGCTCGATTGCCAACCGATGCTCCTAAATTGTGCGAACGGCACGCTCGACTTAGAGACTTTTCGCCTCAAAACACCGGACCGGCGGCACCTTCTTACGAAACGCAGCCCGGTGACGTTCAGAAAGGCTGCCATCGGCAAACGCTGGGCGCGATTCGTCGAGGAGGTCTTTCCAGACAAAGAAGTTCGCGACTTTGTGCAGCGGTACGCCGGGTACACATTGACCGGTGACACGAGCACCCACGGGCTCGCAATCTGCGTAGGTGATGGCGCAAACGGCAAGACGACATTCCTCGAAGTGTTGCAGTCCATGCTCGGATCAGAGTACGCGCAACCCGTCCTTCCTTCTTTGCTCGTTGGTAACGGCAAAGAGCACCCCACCCAGATAGCCTCCCTTTTTGGGATCCGCATGGCAGTCGCTATGGAGTTCGGAAGCGCCGATCAGATCAATGAGCCCATGGTCAAGCGCTTAAGCGGTGGCGACACGCTCGTTGCCCGCCGTATGCGGGAGGACCCCTGGCAGTTCAAGCCGACTCACCACATATGGATCGCAACCAACCACAAGCCAACGATCCGAGGGCAAGACCTTGGTATTTGGCGGCGGCTCCACGTCATCCCGTTCGACGCGGTCTTCAAAGGTAAAAACCGCGAAGAAGGTCTCACCAAATACCTGGTAGAGAATGAACTCTCAGGCGTCCTCAATTGGTGCCTGGCCGGACTACGAGAATTCCAAAGAATCGGCCTGGCTCCGCCGCCGCGCGTCCAACTTGAGGTCGATCAGTACCGCGATGAACAAGACGCCTTGGGCCGATTTCTCGACGACATGCTTGTCCAAAAAGAAAACAGCCGCGTTACTTCGGCGCAGTTGTACGAGACCTACTACGGTTGGCTCGCACACGACTCCGGTCCCTCAATAGCACGCCGTCATTTCCGCAAGGAAGTGGAATCTCGCGGCTACAAGTTCGCGAAGTCCGGCTCGATCGTCCTCAGGGGCTATGCGATTTCAGAACAGGGAGGATGGGAGGATAGGGAGGCCAATCGTGGTTAACCCTGATCATGTGCGCGCGCGTAAGCACCAAACCCCATCTTGCCTCCCATCCTCCCTACGCACTCGCGGTACGCGAAACGAAAGCGCCAGTTACCTAAACAAGATATTGCACAAGTCGCTACCAGCAGGCGTCTTCCGTTCTGTGGCGCTCCCAGGCTTCAGACTCAAGAACGCACCGAAGGCGGCTCTTTTTGCCTCCCTTAATGCTCCCACTTGCCTCCCATCCTCCGACGCCACCAAACACGACGAAGTACTCCCACCAAGAACAAAGAAGGGACCTACGACATGAGTTTCCGACATACGACCGAACTCGTCTGCCCGGCCTGCCTGGGCCGCTGCGTTAATCGACCACCCCACCATTGCGTCTGCACTACCTGCCGTTGGGCTGGCCGCGTCGCTGACACCGAGGAGTTTCGCCATGCAAGCGACTGAAATCAGAGTCGATCGTGTTCGCTTCAATCGCGCCAGCGAAGAGTTTCAAAACGATGGACTTCTTGGCTGGGTCTCTTTTGTCCTTAACGGGACCATGGCTTTGGACGGCGTCATGGTCCGGCGAACCCGCGAGGGACGGATAACCGTCAGTTTTCCAGCTCGTCGTGATCGCAGCGGCTACGACCATCCCTACATCCGCCCTCTTGGTTCGACAGCTCGCCGTGAGACCGAAACCCAACTCTTGGCGGCGCTTCCCGATGCCATCACGAGGAGTCGGGAGGCGCAACAATGAAACGCCACCCAAGTTCAGAGCTCGTTTCCCCCGATTGCTTGGGACGTTGCCGCCAAAAAGCGTCCTTTTGGGCCGCTTGCACTTGGTGCAGCTGGCAAGGAGTGCCCGTGACTGTCGAGTCGATCTTATTGCCGAAACCGAACTCCAGCGCCAAAGGAGGCACGAGACCATGACCGCCACATTGCCCCCTGACCCTTTACCGATAGCAGGCGAAGAAGACACGAAGGCAGGCTACCGGGAGAGATTTGCTCATCCGCCCCACAACTCCGGCTGCATTTGGATTCTGGTCCTCATCCTTTTTCTATGGTTCGCCATTCACCAGGCCATGACCGGAGACTTCGCATGAACAACTCCATCTCCGTCGGCAACGTCACCTTCGTTGCTGGCAGCGACGCAGACATTGACTCCGGACTTCTGAGCTTCGTGAAGTTCACCATCAATGGACAAATCGTGGTCGATGGAGTGACCCTGCGGTTGACGAGTTGTGGAAAGCTGACCCTCAGTTTCCCGAAACGAAGAGACCGATCGGGAGCCGAGCATCCTTTCCTTTACCCCATTAACGCCAAGGCTCGGGCCAGCATCGAAGAGCAAGTGTTCGCTCGTCTCCCCGGGCGCGCGGCCCAACGACTATGAACTCCGACGATCCAGCTCTTCTGAGCAAAACTCAGCGCGTCGAAGAGATCCCCAAGATCCTCGCGTTGGGAATCTTGCGACGCCACCAGATTCAACTTGATGGCGACCCCCAAGTTGAGGCTCTATGAGCGCCACCTGTTTAACAGCGAGGAGACCAAAATGTCCAAGCCCCTTCCAAGCGGTCGGCTCAAACCTCTGGAGTTGATGCGAGCCGATCCATTCATGGCCGAGCAACTCGAACGGCTTCAGGCCATGTCGATGCTTGAACTACTCGACGAACACCTTCGCCTGTGGGGCAAGCCATCACGGGTGAAGCACCGCGCTTTCGTCTGGAAGCGATGCGCCCGCAAGATCCAGGAAGTGAAGTACGGCGGCCTCAGCCGAAAGGCCCAGGATCGGCTTGAGGAGTTGATCGGAATGCTCGGCATCGATTTCTCGAAGCCCATCAACGAAGCTGACCAGGCCGTCCTGAAGCCCGACAAGCCCAACGGCGGCCTCATCTCTGGCACGACCTTGGTCCGCGAGTGGAAAGGGACTCAGATCATCGTTCACATCCTCGCCAAGGGCTTTGAATACGACGGCGACCATTACCGAAGTCTCTCCGCGATCGCCAAGAAGATCACGGGGTCCCACTGCAACGGCAGAGCCTGGTTCAAACTCACGAATCGGAAGAAGAGAGCATGACAGCGGCGCGGAAACGCTCGCACCTTCGGGTCCTTCCGCTGGACCAGCCGAAACGGGTCGCCGTCTACACGAGAAAATCGACAACGAAGGGGTTGGACGCCGCGTTCACGAGCCTCGATAGCCAACGGGAATCCATCCTCGCCTACATCAAATCGCAAACGCACCAGGGCTGGACGGCCATCGAAGAGACCTACGACGATGGAGGTTTCTCCGGCGGCACGACTGATCGGCCCGCGTTTCAACGCTTGCTCGAAGATGTTCGGGCTTGGCGGATCGATGTTGTTGCCTGCTACAAGATCGACCGCATCAGTCGCTCGCTCCCGGACTTCACGAACATTATGGCGGAGTTCGAAAAACACGGAGTCGCGCTGGTTTCGATCACCGAGAGTTTCGACACCTCTTCACCGATGGGGAGGATGACGCTCAACTTGCTGGCGACTTTCGCGCAGTTCGAACGCGAGATGATCTCGGAGCGGACGCGCGACAAGATGGCCGCGACCCGAAGAAAAGGAATGTGGGCAGGCGGGACTCCGCCACACGGATTCCGGGCCGTCGACCAAAAGTTGGTGCCGGATTCAGAATATGCCGAGCAGGTTCCAGAGATGTTTCGCGAGTATCTTCGAATCGGAACGCTCAAGGGATTAGCCCAGGAGTTTCACCGCCGCGGCTGGCGCACTCGAAGAG
>JAZGFI010000251.1:0-2780 GCA_036479435.1 Planctomycetota bacterium
CTTGGCCCCCAAGTAAGAACAGCTGCCGCGGAGCGGCTGCAAGTGAGAACAGGCGGAGCCGCGCTGCGCTTCGCCCCAAGAGTGAGGGCGGAGCCCGAAGCGATCGGGCGAAGTGCAGTGTGGCGGATAAGGCCTCAGGCGGTCTTTGAAGGAGAGAATAGATGCCTTTTGCGTTTTTTGTGGTTCGGCCTGGCGATAGCCAGGCCGAATCCGAGCTCAATGACTTTGTCCGCAGTCACCGGGTCTTGACCGTGGATCGGACGCTTGTGGAGTCGGGCGGTGGCGGGGCCTGGTATTTGGCGGTCGAGTTTTTGGACGGGGAAGCCAAGAAAGATGGCGGGTCGAAGCGCAGCGCTCCGGCGGTCGACTACAAAGAAAAACTCAGCGAAGAGGTCTTCGGGCGATTCAGTCAGATGCGTGTGATCCGAAAAACGATGGCCACTGAAGACAGCGTGCCAGTCTACGCTCTTTTCACGAATGCTCAGCTGGCGGAGATGGCGGCGCATGATTTGCTTAGCCTCGAACTAATGAAGAATGTCGAGGGTCTCGGGGACAAAAAAATGGAACGCTATGGCGAGAACTTTCTGAAGCGGGTCCTGGGCGAAAAGTCGTGAAACGCGAGGGCTATGTGATTCAGCGCGCCGCCGACCCGGAAAACTTGCGACAAGCATTTTGGCGGGCGCAGAGGGGAAAGAAAGATCGACCTGAAGTCATCGCCTTTCGGGAACATCTCAACGAGGAGTTGCAGGCGATGCGAGAAGGGCTGTTAGAGGGCGGCTTGGAGCTGGGCCGCCAAACGGAGTTTGGGATCAGAGACCCCAAGCCTCGCTTGATATGCGCCCCAGCTTTTCCGGAGCGCGTTCTTCACCATGCACTGGTGGCCGTGGTGGAACCTAATCTAGAGAAGTTCGCGTTTGAAGACAGCTATGCGTGTCGTCCGGGGAAAGGATCTCATCGGGCGGTCTTGCGGGCTCAGGTTTTTGCTCGGAAGAATCGTTCTTATCTGAAGTTGGATATCGCGCGTTTTTTCGATTCCATCTCGCACGACTTGTTGTTGAAGTTCTTGGCGCGCCGATTCAAGGATCAAGATTTCTTGGGCTTGGTATCGGAGATATTGGGACACCATCAGGTTTCAAAGGCGCGAGGATTGGCGATTGGCAGTTTGATGTCGCAGCACTTGGCCAACTTTTTTCTCGGCTACTTGGATCGTTTCGTGAAGGAGGAGCTGAGATGTCAGCATTACCTTCGGTATATGGATGATTTTGTGCTTTGGCAGGACCAAGGCAGTGAACTGCGGATGTGCCTGAGACGCATTCGAGAGTACCTAAGCGAGCATTTGCAACTGGATTTGAAGGACTCGGTATTGATCGGGGATTCGGCGCGGGGGATGGACTTTTTGGGATTCCGAGTTTGGCCCCAGCGCTTGGGACTTGGACGGCGTGCTCGCTATCGTTTTTCACGGGAGTTGGCCAAAGTTCAGCGTGAGCTAGAACGTCAGTCAATAACGGAAGAAGACGCCTCTCGGAGGTTTGATGGCTTGTGGGGTTGGTGTCGAATGGCGAAAACGGCTGGCATTCGCCGTAAGGTCTTGGCACGGTATTCCTGATATTGGGGACGCCCCTGTCGGGCTCCAATCGAGTCAATCGGGGCGGCAGCTGGAACAACAAGGCTCAGAACTGTCGCTCCGCGAATCGCAACAGGAACAGCCCGGACAACCGGAACAACAACCTGGGCTTTCGACTCGTCTTGGCCCCCTGAGTTCCTGCGGTGAACGGAGGGCCAGGGGGCGTTCTCGGTTCATAGTTTGATGCTTTGAACCAACAAACTTGTGAATCTCTGGTGTTAGTAGGGCGACCTTTTGCTTCGAAAATTTCAGGAGTTCTTCTTGTTCGGCCGGGCGCGCCGGATGGGTCCATTTTCTTTTGCCGTTAGCAGGGTGAGTGGCCGAGTCCTAGTCTTCGAGTTTCACTTCTAGATGATAGCCCTTGGCGGTCAGGCATTTGCCGCTGCAAAGGTCGAAGCGAAAACGGTGGGCCATGCACACCAGATTACCGTCTTCATTTACCTCGCTGTTTTTTTCAAGGTCGACGCCAGAGTGCGGGCAGGCGCGTTGCACTCGGTAGCGTTTGCCATCGTGCTCCAAGACGAAAGTATCCTCGGTCGCCTCTTTGGTCAGTTCCTCTTCGAAAGCCTGAAGGGCCTTACACAGACCTGGGTCAAGGTACTTGAGGAGAGTCTTGAAGTGCGCGACGAATTTGTCGCTGCGCTCGTCGAAAGTCATCCGCATTGACAAGAAGATGTCGTCCCAGGTCGCTTCGTCGCGCATGACCGCGTGGACGCAGGAGGCCGGTGCCGTCAAAACGTATAGGGCGTCTTCGGCGATCCCCGCTTGGGCCTCACCCGTCCTAAAGTCGAGACTGAAAGTTCGCTCGTCGTCGCGGCCGCGGATGCGAAAACTCAAAGTTCCGCCGATCTTTTCGTTGATCCAGGGTGAGACTTTGGCGATGTCCCGGAAATGCTCGAGGTACTCACTGTCTTCAGCCAAGCCGTCCTTGTTCCAGACGTCTTCCAAAAGGTGAAGACGACTTTTGCGGTAGGCTGCGACGTAGTCATCCCGTCGCGTAAAGGGCTCAAGGCGGCGATCGTCTAAAGAAGTTGACGACCATAGTACGGTGTCATCCAACTCTTCACCGGGGAGCGCGAAGTAGCAGCTCTCGGCGAGCTTTGGATTGTGGCTTTGGAAGTGATTGAGCACGTCGAGTTGATCGGGGAAGACCGAT
>JAZGFI010000252.1:0-65666 GCA_036479435.1 Planctomycetota bacterium
CCGTTGGTGAAGACAAAGTGAACCGCCGAAGAGCGCTTGGCCAACGGCGCCAGGGCCACGCGGTGGAGGCTTGGTTGCCGCAGCCGCGAAGAGTACCGCCCCTGATCAACCGGCACACACATCTAACTAACTTATTCTACTGAACTGGGTAGCGCGCGTTCGCGGGATAGCGCGGCAAGATAGTTTGTGTCACTTGTTTTGGCGTAGTCCCTAAGGCTTGTCGGTGCACTGGGTTTGGGGCGAGTGTAGCAGGAACGGGCCTGAATATGTGGGGCGGATAACGAGGGCAGCTGGAGAAGGCGGCGGCTTGCGGGGTGCGCTTGGTCTGCGAATTGTGGGCGAAGAGCTGCGGCTTGGGATCGTGGGAGTTCTGGGCGGTCGCGGGGTGCGCTAACGAAGTGGCGTTTTGTTGCTTAGGTGGACCGGCAGTTCTGGTTCGCCTTCGTCGCTGTTGTTGGGGTCGCCGACGAGGGCGTCGAGGGCGAGGTCGAAGAAGGCTTCTTTGGCGGCGCGCTCGTGTTCGAGGGCGCGGAGGGCGGCGTGCTTGGCGGTGTTTTCGCGTTGGAGGGCGGAGATGGCGTTGGCGAGTTCGCTGGCGTCGTCGGCTTTTTGGTTGAGGAACCAGGAGGTGAGGAAGAGGCTGGTGCAGAGGAGGAACCAGGCGCCGACGAGGCTGGCCGCGGTGAGGGGGCGACGGCGGCACCAGTGGCGAAAGCGGAGAAGCGGTCCGGCCGGCCGCGCCTGAATGGGCTCGTAGCTGAGGAAACGACGCAGGTCGTCGGCGAACTCTAGGGCTGTCGCGTAGCGTCGATCGGGGATCTTGGCCATTGCGGTCTCGACGATGATCTTGAGATCGGTCGGGATTTTGGGGTTGAGTTCGCGGAGTGATTCTGGTTCCTCGTGGCGGATCATTTCGACGAGAGCTTCGCGACTGGCCGCCCGGAAGGGGCGACGCCAGGCGAGGCACTCGAAGAGGGTCACGCCGAGAGACCAGATGTCACTGCTGCGGTCGGTGCTTAATAGGTTTCCTTGCAGCGATTCGGGCGAGGCGTAGGCCGGACTGCCGTAGAGTTCTCCAGTGTGGGTGAGGGCGTGGCGGGCGTCTTCGAGACGCCGGGCGAGGCCGAAATCGAGGACGACGGTGCGGCCGTCTTCGGTGAGCATGATGTTGCCGGGCTTAAGGTCGCGGTGGACGATGCCAGCTTCGTGGGCGGCGTGGATGGCGCGGGCCGCGGCTTCGACGGCGATCACGGCTTCGCGTATTTCGTCTCGAGACTTTGGCCCGAGGTGCAGGGCGTCGGCGCCGTTGTCGGATTCTCCGGCGACTTCGAAGTAGTCCTCGTCACCGATCAAGGCGTCGATGCGCTGGCGCCGGATGCGTTCGGCGATGGTCTCGCCTTCGAGGAGAGGCATCGCGATGTAAGCGAACCCGTCGGCGGTGTCGGCTTCGTGAATGGGGCAGAGGCCGTGGTGATCGAGCTTTGAGGTGACCTCGGCTTCGCGCCGAAAACGCAGGAGCACTTCCTCGGCGTCGCCAGCGGAGAGATTCAAGATCTTGAGGGCTACCTCGCGACCCAAGCGCAAGTCTTCGGCGCGAAAAACGCGACCTTGGCCGCCGCGGCCGATTTCTTGGCGCAGTTGATAGGGGCCGATGCGACTCGGAAATCCCGCGACCTTGGTTCCCGGTTCTTCGATGGCCAAACCGGCCAGGCTGCGCTCGAAGCTGACGTACTCCTCGGCCACCGTGACGTCGTCACCGGGAAAAAGCTCTAAGTACTCCATGAGTTGTCGCCGACGACCTGTGCGACGATCTTCGGCGTAGGTGCGCCGGAATCGTTGCGTTGTCGTTTTGCGAAGATCTGAAAAACTCATGTTTCCTCTCTTCAACGGCGCGGCAGCCGTTGATCTCTTCTCGACGGCTGTCGCGTCGTTGATCTGTTCTCGACGATGGCCAAAGTCGTCGCTTCCTTCATCACTACGAGCCAAGATGTCCAGGGCTCCAAAAGGTTCGGTTTTTTTGACCAACAATTTCTGGACGAGTGAGATGGCCACGAATTCCGAGCAAATCGGCGGACCGGCGGCGGGAAAAGTCAAGAGCGGCTCAAAGTGCGTCCCCGGCAAGGGTTTAGGGACTGGGCTTGATGCTGAGACCTTCCTTGTGAGGGACGCAAAAGGCCGTAGACTACCGCCCTTGCGCGCTGAGACCGCGTTTGGAGAATCTGGTGCCGACGAGCTGGGCCTTTTGGTTCCCATGTTCTGGGTACTCGGATCGTGATCCACGCAATGGACACCTGTGAACCAGGTCAGGCCTTGATCGGAGCAGCCTTTAGCAGTGCTGGCCATGTGCCGTGGGCCTCACGGTCCGAGTTCCCAGACCATGGGGACCCCCAAAAGTCTCAAATTCAATTCCCGGCTCGGCCCCGCCGCATGAATCCAGGGGAGTTGGTGACTCCAGGTGACCACGCCCGTCTCCTGGTCGTCTATAATCACCTCTTCGCTTCGCTGGACGCCCACGCATGACCTACGAACCCTTCACTTTGAAATACCGTCCCCGGACCTTTGGGGATGTCGTAGGTCAAAAGGCCGTTGCCGCGACCTTGGCTCGCGCCGTCGAGACGGAGCGCGTAGCCAACGCCTACCTTTTTTGCGGCAGCCGAGGGGTCGGCAAGACTTCGATGGCGCGCATTTTGGCGAAGGCGCTCAATTGCTCCGACAAAAGCGACGGTCAGCCCTGTAACCAGTGTGATATCTGTCGGGCTATTGGCGCGGGTCAAGACATTGACGTCATCGAGATCGACGGTGCCTCGAACCGCGGCATCGACGATGTTCGTGCCATTCGCGACGGTGCGGGCTTTGTCGCTTCGCGCTCGCCGTTCAAGGTCTACATCATCGACGAAGTCCACATGCTGACGATCCCGGCATTCAACGCCCTGTTGAAAGTCCTGGAAGAGCCGCCGCCTCACGTGCGCTTCGTGTTTGCGACGACGGACCCGAATAACCTGCCGGACACGATTCTGTCGCGTTGTCAGCGCCATGAATTCCGACGCATCTCCGTTGATGACATCGTCGAACGTCTGCAGCACATCGCGGATCTTGAAAACCTCGAAGTCGAGCCTGAGGCTTTGCGAGCGATGGCGACGCGGTCTCAGGGAGGGATGCGCGACAGCGTCTCGGCCCTCGATCAAGTCGTTTCCTACGCGGGCAACAAGATAACGCTCGCAGATCTTGAACTCGCCGTTGGCTTGCTCCCTCGCGACCATCTCGAAGGACTTTTTGTGGCGATTGCCTCGGGCGAGACGGCAGCGGTGCTCAGAGTCTTGCACAGGGCCTTTGGCTCTGGTTTTGATCCGCGGGAAGTGCTGAACGAGACCACTGAGCTGTTGCGCGAGATGATGGTGTTCAACGCCGATCCGGAGCAATACCGCGACGCCGCCAATGCCAAGTTGTTCGCCTCGGTGGCGCTAGAGCTCAACTTTGATCGCGTCTTGTATTTGCTCCGCTTGTTTTTGAACGCATCGGGTGAGATCAAGCGAAGCGGCCACGAGCGAACTCAGGTTGAGCTCACTTGTCTGAAGGCCGCGCGATCGACGGATCTTTTGCCTTTGCAAGAGATCGTCGAACGCATGAAGGGGAAGATTCCCATCGAGGCGAGAGCCGAGATTCCTGCCCAAGCTAGGGGCGAGATTCCTGCCCAAGCTAGGGGCGAGATTCCTGCCCAAGCTAGGGGCGAGATTCCTACCCAAGCGAGAGCCGAGATTCCTGCCCAAGCTAAGGGCGAGATTCCTGCCACGGTGAATCCTAGCGCGCCAACTGCGACAAGGATGGACTCGCCCCCCGCTGCCGAACTCCACGCTGCGGCTCCTACGGCCCGACAGGCTCCCGCTGCGCCCAGCCCCGAACGCCGTATTCCAACCGCGCCGTCTGCATCCGCCGAGCCCCGAGAACCGCAGCCGGCACAACGCAGCGCGACTCCGGCTTCATCGCCCTCAGCCTCTAAGCGGCCGCTTTCGACGTCGTCTTTACTTGAAGGCTGGCCCAAAGTGCTTTCGTCCCTCAAAAAAACGAGCGCAGCCGTTGCCGCCGCGCTCTCCCAAGCCAAGCCCGAACGCATCGACGGACGCCGCGCGATTTTGAGCGTCCCGGCGGCCAAAAACTTTTTGTTCGAGCAGCTCACCACCAAAGACGCTCAACAACGCATCGGCGAAGCCCTTAGTGCCCATTTCGGCACGAGCGTGGCGGTGCAGTTCATCAAAGATCAATCTGTCGCCGCTCCCGCCGATGGTTCGGCACCCGGCGCGGCGCCCAAACCTAATGTTCATGAAGACCCCGCCGTGCAGAAGTTCATTCAGCACTTCGACGGCGGTGTTAGCAACGTGGAGAAGAAAGATGGCTAAAGGATTCGACCCCAGCGAGATCATGAATCAGGCTCGCAAAGTCAAAGACCAAATGGCGAAGACCCAGGAGTCTTTGAAGGAGAAAATCGTCGAGGCGGAAGCGGGCGGCGGTCTGATCAAGGTCTTTGTTAACGGCGGTAACGAAGTCGTGGGGATCAAGATCAACAAGGACGCCGTCGATCTCGAAGACCTCGGCATGCTCGAAGACCTCGTGATGGTCGCGGTCAACAACGGCATCGAAAAAGCGACCGAGATGTCCAACGAAGAGATGAACAAGATCACCGGCGGCTTAGGCCTCGGGGGCATGTTCTAGTGAAGGAATTTGCCGAGCCGCTCGCGCGGCTCGTCGAAGAATTCGAAAAACTCCCGGGCGTCGGCGCGCGGACGGCCGAACGCTTGGCCTACCACGTCTTGAAAATCGAGCGCGAACCGGCCATGGCTTTGGCGCGCGCCATTCGCGACGTCAAAGACTCTCTGCGCCCTTGTTCCGTCTGTCACAACATCGCGGAAGCCGATCTTTGCTGGATTTGTCGGGCCGACGATCGCGATCGCACACGAATCTGCGTGGTGGAGCACGCCAAAGACCTCATCGCCCTCGAAAAATCCGGCGCTTACCAGGGTCTTTATCATGTGCTCTTGGGTCGGCTTGATCCTCAGCGCGGCAAAGGCCCCGGCGAAACGACCATATCGTCACTACGTCACCGTTTGGAGACGCCGACCAACCCTGCGGTCGAAGAAGTCATCCTTGCCACCAACCCCGACGCTGAGGGCGACGCCACGGCCTTGGCGCTCAAAGAGGTCCTCAAAGATCTGCCGCTCAAGATCAGCCGAATCGCCCGGGGATTGCCGTCTGGGGGCAGCATTGAGTTTGCCAACGTCGAGATCTTGAAGGATGCCCTTCAGGGCCGCGTCGACGTCGCCGATCATTAGAACGGGGAATAGTCTCTGACTTGGCCTTGTTTTTGCTGTATGGCAAGATGAGGTAGAGCTTGGTGAACCCATTTTGGGTTCCAAGCCTGAATAGAATCGGCGGTTATGGCACTCGAACTCAGACTCAATCAGAAACTTGATCTCCAGCTCAGGCTGGCTCCACAGATCATTCAGTCGATTGAAATCTTGCAATTACCGTCCGTGGATTTGCAAAGCCTCATCGATCAAGAGCTCGACATCAACGACTACCTCGAGGTGAAGCCCCCAGAGGACGAATCCCTCGACGGAGCTTCCCCCGCTGAAGCCGCGGCCGAGACCGTCGAAAACCCTGAACTTGATGGCCGGGTGGCCGAACTCGGGACGCTCGAGGCGTCCGGCAACTGGGACGAAGAACTCCCACGCTATAAGAGTGGCATCAATCAAGAGGCTTCGGACCGCAAACAGGAGGCGATGAACAACACCGCCGACCACGGCCCCTCGCTCCAAGATTTCTTGCTTGCCCAGTTCAGCATCATGGAACTCGATCCTGAGTACCGCGAAATTGGCGAGACGATGATCGGGTTCGTGAACCGGCAGGGCCGCTTTGAGGGTGAGTTTGAAACCATCCTCATCGACTACCCAGAGTTTGATCTCGACGACGCCGCCTACGTGTTGGACCGCATTCAAAGCCTTGAGCCACGGGGCATTGCCGCGCGCGACACCAAAGAGTGTTTGCTGCTCCAGCTCAACCCGAAGACGGACCACCTTTACGAGTTGAAGCGTCGCCTGATTAGCGACTATCTCGAAGATCTCGCCCGCAACCGCCGCCCGAAGATCGCCAAGGCCCTATGCATCGACTACGAAGAACTCGACGAATTGGTCGCCGAACTTGCCGAACTTGACTATCAACCCGGCCGCACCGCGGTTGATGACGAGCCGCACTACATCTATCCCGATATCATCGTGGATTGGTCGCCCGAAGGCTACGAGGTCCGCCTCGCCAACGACAAGATGCCGGGCCTGAAAGTCAACAAAGAAGAAGCGTCCGCAGTCCTTTCTAACTCCGCAGTTCCCACCGCCTTCAAAGAGGAAGTGCGCAAACAGATCGATAGCGCGAGTTGGTTGGTTTCTGCCATCGCGCAGCGCAACGATACTTTGCTTCGCGTTGCGACGCGAATTGTTCACTACCAACAGGACTTCTTAGAGTTTGGCCCGCACTACCTGCGTCCGCTAAAGATGCAGCAGATCGCCGATGACCTCGGCATCCACGTTTCCACCGTGAGTCGCGCCACCAACGAAAAGTACATGCAAACGCACCGCGGCATCTTCAGTCTCAAGTCTTTCTTCACGGGTGCGACGACCAGCACCGACGGCAGCGTCGAATCACGCGCCTCCGTCCGTCAGCGCGTCAAAGAAATCGTCGACGCCGAAGACAAAAAAAAGCCGCTCTCCGACGAAGCCATCGTTAAGCGTCTCAAAGAAAACTTCGGCATCGAAGTCGCCCGCCGCACGATCACCAAGTATCGCAAGGCTCTCAGCATCCCCTCCACTCGCCAGCGCCGCACCTACTAGTCACATCCGGTGCCCATCCGGTGCCAGGCACCCCGCCGTCACTATTCAGTACCACCCTCCCGATGAAGGTGCTTGATATCTGCCCCTCAAAAACCTTGACGTCGTATTTTGCGATCTCGGGCCTAGCGAGAAAGGTAAATGGCTACCGAGCAGATTTCCGCACTACGAGGTGGCACCTATAGAGGCCCAACGATGTCGTCGGGCAAAGGGCCATCGAAATCGTCGTGTATTTGAACGAGTCCTTTCCATTGACTTCCTTTGCGCTCAAGGTCTTCTGCACGGATGCCCACCAGTCTTGCTACCGGCTTGCCGGCCTCGGTGATGATGAACTCTTCTCCTTCGCCGACCAGCTGAAGAAGCTGGGAGAGTCGCGTCTTCGCTACCTGGGTACTCACGGTTTTCATGTTGTCACGCCGCTAAACTTGGGCCGGTTGGCCAGAGCAGGTTTGAAAGTAGTGGTTAACTGAGGTCGCTTGTATCACATTCGGACCTGGTACTGGAAAGTGACGGCTGGGTGCCTGGCACCGGGTAGCACCGGGTAGGCAGCCGATGGTCATTGGCCGTAGCGGCCGTTTTTTGGTTTGGGGCGTGGCTGGTGGACGCCGCCCAGTTTCTTGAAGTGCTGCCACAGTCCGGATTCGAAGGCGAGCATGTTGATGTTTTTGGTGGCGATCTCCCAGACTTGGGCGTGGGCTTTGCCGGCGATGTAGTTTTGGAAGAGGCTTTTGAGGATGGCTTTGTTTTTGGGGTTGCCGTGGTGGAGGTAGTGCACGAGGAGCCAACTAAAGGCGTAGTTGAAACGGGCGTTACGGAGGAAGACGTAGGCGCTTTGATTCATGAAGGCTTCGAGTGACATCTTGGGGGAGAGCCCGAGTGTCTTGATGTGGTCTCGGCGAACTAGGCCCAACCTCCAACTGCCCTTGGTGCGCGCGGCTTCGAAGTACTCGGCGTGGCCCTCGTTGAACCAACGGGCGGGCGAGGGCATGACTCGATCGATGTACTGATGGAGCCCTTCGTGCCGTACGGTTTGCATCATGGCGATGCGGCGGGGGAGGTTCCAAATCAGGAGTTGGCGGAGGACGGGACTGTAGAGCCCCGCTGAGCGCATAGGCATCGTTCCAGTGACGCCCTTGGAGTAGGCGAGGTAGCCTTTTTCGGTGGCGAAAAGGTAGACCGGGAAGCGTTCCAAAGTGTCGGTGGCGCGGGCGGGGAGGTAGGCCTTGTAGGCCAAGTAGGCTTTTTCCAGCACGCGGGACGCTTCGATGCAGATCTCGCGGCTCATGTTGGAGCGCACGATGTAGTGCTGCGTTTGATCTCGAACTTCTGCGTCCAGCTGGGGCCCTTTTCGGCTTTTACCAGGATGCGATCGAGTTTGAGGATTTTATCGTCGGCGATGCCGCGGCCAATTGCGTCTCGTAGTAGGGCGCGGCCCTTCGCGTTGCGGCTCGAGACGAGTTCTAAGTTTGCGGCTTCATAGATGAGCGTCGGGTCATTGGGGTATTTGGACCTAAGCTCACTCAAGATCTCGCCACAGCGAGTGAGGTTTTTTAGGCGCTGGTAATACTGAGCTCGTTCGAGTCGGCCGCGATCAAAGGCCGGGGCTTCCTCAAGAAGCTGGGCGTTTTCGACCAACGCGCCTTCAAAGTCGCCGAGCCGTGCTTTGGTTTGTCCGCGTATCCAAAGTTGGGTGATGGCCGGTAGCTTGTCGTCTTTGATTGCCAACAAGGCGGCGTTCAAGGCCGCGCGCGCGGTCTTTTTTCCTTTGAAGGATTCTTGGATGGCCTTACGAACGCGGAGGACCTCGGCGTCTAGTCCCTCGACCTTGGGCCCCGGAAGAGCTTTGGCATCGAACTTGGGTCTTTGCTCGTTCACCGCCTCGGCTTCGTAGAGCCAAGCCGGGAGGGACTTTTTGGCGTCGTAGGTCTTTTGGAAATTGGCCATGAGGGTTCGGCGTCGACCGTCGAGTTGGCCCTGGAGCCACGCGCGATCGATGAACCCCTCAACCTCAAGGAAAGTGATGCGAGATGCAAATCCCTTTTCGATGCTGAAGAACCCGAAATGTCTCTTTGACTTTTTGCCGCGGCCGATTTTTTTGCCGTTGGCGCGAAACTCGACGTAGCTTTTGTCGAATTTGATTTTGAACGAGAAACTGTGGCCTTTTCTCAAGACGCATGGCCGTTTTGCGACCATCGTTTTCAGTCGGATGAGCCCGTTGCTAGTGGGGGGGCGCCGGTCCAAAAGCATGGTTTCACGGATTCGCGTCTTGCCCTTGCTGGCTTTCAAGATCGCACCCCCGCCGTAAGCCTCGAAGCTACCGTCCTGAGGGTTCCCGACCCACACGCTCATACCCCTTGCGGGGTAGTCCTTACCGCGGATCTCGAGTTTGAAAGGGCCCTCAAAGACAAGTTGACAAACACCATCTTTGAAGGCTTTCGCTAGCGCTTTACCTTCGTAGCGGACTTTCAACTTCGCATTGTACCGCCCGTAGGACTTGATCTCGCCACCGAAGATCGCCTTCGGATCGTCGGCATTGTGTTGCGTGCGGAAGCTCGCCGTCCGCATCTCCTCTTCAATGTCGCTGCGGCGCGCCTTGACGTAGGCCTTGCCCTCGTGCTCGGCCAGCATTTCATTGAGGCCCGCGAGTTGCTCGGCCCATTTCTTTTTTCGACCCAGCTTTTTGACCGCTTCCAATTGCTTTTCAAAGGATGCTTGGTCCTGCGCAAAGATCGCGGTCGAGATGACGGCAAGCGCCAAAAGAGTGGTAAGGAATCGGGTCATGGATGAGCGCCTAGGACATGAACAAGGACGGCGGCTGGGAGGCCTGGAAATTCGTTCTGCTTTGGGCCGAGAGAGCCAAAAAGGCAACGACTGGCGTATTCTGCAGAAGTGCCGATCTTCCTGCCAGCTTCGAGGGATTCTTGACTCGACTGAGCCCAGAGATCTTTCATTTGACCAGATGAGGCGAAGACCGGTTGGCGTGCCGCCGCAGGCGCCTATCATGGGGCTCGCCCGCGAAGGGGTGGGCATCGGCTGCGGCCGAATGCCGCACAAGTGACTCGCTGGCAAGGGATTAGCCTGGGGCTTCCCCCAGATTGGAGAGCCATGATCGAAAAGATCGCGCACATCGGAATCGCCGTGCCCGAGTTGGCCGCGGCCGTAGCTGTTTACGAGGGAGTTCTTGGGCTGACCGTGGATGGTTACGAGACCGTCGAAGACCAGCTGGTGAACGTCGCGATGTTGAGCGGCGGCGACGATGTCATAGAGCTTTTGGAGCCGACTTCGCCCGACTCGCCGATTGCCAAGTTTATTGACAAGCGCGGCCCGGGCATCCATCACATCTGCCTTCAGGTCGATGACATCGAGGCGACCTTAGCGCGTTTCAAAGCTCAGGGCTTGAAGCTGATTGACGAGGAGCCCCGCGCCGGGGCGCACGGTTGCCGCATTGCCTTTGTGCACCCCAAAAGCACCGGAGGCGTCTTGATCGAATTAAGTGAGCCCGGAAATGACGAGTAAAGAAAACGCAGGCGAACGCCTGCTCCGCATGCGCGAAGAGGCTCTGAAGGGCGGAGGCGAAGCACGCCTCGCGGCACAACACGAGCGCGGTCAACTGAGCGCGCGCGAGCGCGTCGAGTTGCTCTTGGATCAAGGGTCTTTCGTTGAGCTTGACGCTTTTGTCACGCACCGTTGCGTCGACTTCGGCCTCGGCGATCAAAAGGTTCTCGGCGACGGCGTTGTGACCGGTTACGGCACCATCGACGGCCGGCACGTCTACGTCTACTCCCAAGACTTCACGGTCTTCGGGGGGTCTTTGTCTGAGGCCCACGCCGCCAAGATTTGCAAGATCATGGATCTCGCGATGAAGGGCGGTAAACCTGTAATCGGGCTCTGCGATTCCGGCGGTGCGCGTATTCAGGAAGGCGTGTTGAGCCTCGGCGGTTACGCCGACATCTTTTTGCGTAACACGCTCGCCTCGGGCGTCATCCCCCAGTTGTCGGTCGTCATGGGACCTTGCGCCGGAGGCGCGGTCTACTCGCCGGCGATCACCGATTTCGTGACGATGGTCGAAAAGACCAGCTACATGTTCATCACCGGTCCCAACGTCGTGAAGACGGTGACCCACGAAGACGTCACGCGTGAAGAACTCGGCGGGGCCGCGACTCACAATCAAAAGAGCGGCGTTGCGCACTTCTCGGCGCGAAGCGACGCCGAAGCGCTCGCGATGACCCGAGAGCTCATGGGCTTTTTGCCTTTGAACAACTTGGAAGACGCCCCGCGCATCCCCAGTGATGATCCCGTCGATCGCGCCGACTCAGGGCTCGACACCTTGGTGCCCGACAATCCCAACAAGCCCTATGACATTCGCGACGCGATCAACGCCATCGTGGATCGCGGTCACTTTTTTGAAGTGATGAAAGACTGGGCGATGAACATCGTCATCGGCTTTGCTCGCTTGGACGGCCGGACCGTAGGGGTTGTCGCCAATCAACCGGCGGTGTTGGCGGGATGCTTGGATATCGACGCTTCGACCAAGGGCGCGCGCTTCATCCGTTTTTGCGACGCTTTCAATATCCCGCTGATCACCTTTGAGGACGTCCCGGGGTTTTTGCCCGGTGTATCGCAGGAACACGGCGGCATCATTCGCCACGGAGCGAAACTGCTTTACGCCTACTGCGAAGCGACGGTGCCCAAGATCACGGTCATCACGCGCAAGGCTTACGGCGGCGCTTACGATGTCATGAACTCAAAGCACATCCGGGGCGACATGAACTACGCCTGGCCGGGAGCTCAGATCGCGGTCATGGGAGCAAAAGGTGCGGTCGAGATCATCTTTCGGCGCAAGATCAAAGCCTCCGACGACCCCGTCGCTGAAGCCGAACGTCAGGTTGAAAGCTACGAAGAGAAGTTCAACAATCCCTACGTTGCCGCCGCGCGCGGCTACATCGATGAGATCATCGAACCCTCGAAGACTCGCCAACGCTTGATCCAAGCCTTGGCCTTGCTCGAAAACAAGCGCGATACGAACCCCGCCAAAAAGCACGGGAACATCCCACTATGAGCGACGGCAAAGGGCTCGAACAACTAAAGTGCGTGCTGATTGCAAACCGCGGTGAGATCGCGATTCGCATCATTCGCGCCTGCCATCGCCTCGGTATTCCGACCGCCATCGTTCACTCGACGGTAGATCGCGATTCCCGTGCGCTGCGTTTGGCAGATCGCGCGGTGTGCATTGGCGAACCCGAGGCGAAGGCGAGCTATCTCAATATCGATCGCATTCTTGAAGCCTGTCGCGAGACCGGCTCGAACGCCGTTCACCCGGGCTACGGGTTTTTGGCCGAGAACTCTGAGTTCGCCCGCCGCGTACGGGAGGCGGGTTTGTTTTTCATCGGCCCTCAGGCCGAGGCCATCGACGCCATGGGCGACAAGATCAACTCCCGTCGGATGATGATCGAAGCGGGCGTTCCGGTTGTACCTGGAATTGAGAGCGATGAGTTCACGCCGAAAGAGTTGAAAGCCGCGGCCAAGAAAATCGGCTATCCGGTGATGCTAAAGGCCACCGCCGGCGGCGGCGGCAAGGGCATTCGCATCGTCCAAAAAGAATCCGAGCTTTGGGACGCCTACGAACGCTCGGTGAGTGAGTCCGAAAAGGCCTTCGGCAACGGCATGGTCTACATCGAAAAGGCGATCGAAGGACCGCACCACATCGAGTTTCAGATTTTTGGTGATGCCCACGGCAACTACTTGCATCTTCACGAACGTGAATGCAGTGTGCAGCGCCGGCACCAAAAAGTCGTTGAAGAAGCCCCCAGCCCCTTCATGACACCTAAGCTGCACGCCGCCATGGCCTCGGCCGCGGTGCAAGCGGCGGCGGCGATCGGCTATCAGAACGCGGGCACCGTTGAGTTTCTCGTCGATCGCGACCGCAACTTCTACTTTCTTGAAATGAACACCCGACTTCAGGTCGAGCATCCGGTCACCGAGATGATCCTTGGGGTTGACTTGGTTGAAGAGCAGCTTCGAGTTGCGGTGGGCATGCCCTTGTCGTTCCAACAGAAGGATCTCGTGCCGAGGGGCCACGCGGTTGAAGTGCGCATCTGCGCCGAAGATCCCGACAACAACTACTTGCCCGCTATCGGCTGCGTCAAAGCGCTGACGCTCCCGTCCGGCCCGGGCGTGCGCGTCGACTCGGCGCTGTTTCCCGGTATGGAAGTTTCGCTCTACTACGATTCGATGCTCGCCAAGCTCATCGTGTGGGGTGCCGACCGCGCCGCGGCGATCGCCGGATTGAGACAGGCTTTGGCAGAGTTCAAGATCGCTGGCCTAAAGACCAACATTCCCTTTTTAGGTTCCATCCTTCGCGACGAGGCCTTTCGGCGCGGCGAGTACGACACCTCCTTCCTGACGCATTTCGAACCCGCGGGCATGCGGCCCGAAGTTCTTGAAGCCGCCTTGGCGGCGGCGGTCCTTTATCGCCACACCCGGCAGTCTGCGGCCCGCGCGGCCTTGAAGGGAACAAAGGGCGGTGGGCTCGATCCTTGGAAGGCGGCGGCTCGTGGCGCGGGGGTGAACAGACGATGAAGTACATCTTGGACCACGACGGCGAGCAACACGAGATCACCGTCATCGACAATCCCGACGGAAGCTTCCGCCTTTTGCTCGGCGATCGGGAACTTAAGGCTGACTTCCTTCAGTCCATTAACCCCGCCCTTTGCTCGTTGATCCTGGACGGTCGCTCTTATGAGCTTTTGGTCGTTGAGAACGAGGACGTCACCTCCGTGACGACCCACGGGCTCGGCGTTGATCTAAAAGTTGAGAGCGAGCGTGAGCACAACGCTCGGATGATCAGCGGCGATAGCGATGCCGGTGGCCCCGTGGTAATCAAGGCCGCGATGCCGGGGATCGTCGTCTCGGTGTCCGTTGCCGTGGGTGATACGGTCGAAAAAGGGCAGTCGGTTGCGGTACTCGAAGCCATGAAAATGGAGAACGAGGTGCGGGCACCTGGATCTGGGGTCGTGACCGCGATTGCCGTGAACGCCGGTCAAACCGTAGACGGTGGCGCCGTCTTGATTGAGGTAGGCGTTCCCGACGAGTCCTAAGTCGCTTGATAAGCTAATATTAGGGCTTCAAAGTTAAAGAAAATATCTCCCCAGCCCCGCCGTATGGCCGGGGTTAATCGACTCATGATCGAGGGAGTTTCATGTCCACTAAACCAATCAAAAGACCCGAGACCAACGGCTTAGGCGTTGCGGGTTTCATCACGTCTTTAGTCGGCCTCATTTTTACTTGCGGGCTGCTGTGTCCCATCGGCCTGCTCATGAGCTTCTTCGCCTTGTTCTCAAGACCGCGCGGCTTTGCCGTCGCGGGCACGATCATCGGGGCTGTGGGCTCGGGAATCTGGGTCCTCGTCGGGATGGCCATCATCTTTGGAGCCGAAGAGGCGCACGAGCAATACCAAGACAGCCACTTCGCCGTCGAAGTCGTCGCCCAAGACCTCGAACGCCACGGCGAGGTGCTCGAGAAAATCGAACGCCGCGAACGCCGTCTTCTGTCCTTCGCCGACATCCGCGCCAAGCTCAGCGAAGAGGAAGCCCAAGATCCCTGGGGCCAAGTCATCCAAGTGCGCGCCACCCACGACGGCGACCGCGAAATCTACTCCTACGGTCCCGACGGCAAAGAAGACACCGAAGACGACATCGTTCGTCGCCTAGAACTCCCGCCGCTCAAGTAGTCGGGTTGTCACCATCCTTGACCGGAGCGTTCCTGGCATGTCACGGGCCCCGTGGCCCTTACTCGCCATGGCCCATTTCCGCTGGCTCATGTCATTCAACTTGACTTCTCCCTCGGAGTGTCCGATAATGACTTAGATCATTTAGATTAAAGTGGGAGGGTGTGCTTGTGATCTGGAAACTGGCCGAGGCCAAAAACAAACTTAGCGAAGTCTGCCGTCTTGCCATGCGGGAAGGTCCGCAACGCATCGAGCGCCGCAATGACGCGTTCTACGTTTTGTCCGAAGAAGAATTTGAACGGCTCTCGGGCGAGAAGCCTGATTTCATCGAGTTCCTGTTGAACGCACCAGACATGAGTGACCTCGATCTGGAGCGCAGCAAAGAGCCGATGAGAGAACTCGATCTATGAGAATGCTCCTCGACACTTGCGTGATTTCAGAGACCGCAAAAAAAAGTGGTCTGAAACACATCCGTGATCGCGTAGCGCGCCTTAGTGCCAAGGACACGTTCCTAAGCGTGATTACCATCGGAGAAATCACAAAAGGCGTCAAACAACTTGACCCCTCCAGGAAGAGAACGGCATTAGAGGGCTTTCTTGCGCAGCTGGAGGAGAATTTCGAACATCGCATTTTGGACGTTGGCATCGAAACCGCACAGATTTGGGGTGAGATTACCGCTCAAGCCCGCATGCGCGGCAAGGTCATTCCTCCTCTCGACGGGATCATCGCCGCAACCGCTATTCAACACGGTCTGCATGTGATGACGCGCAATGTCAAAGATTTTGAAGAGTCCGGGGTGCTCCTCGTCAATCCCTGGGAAGACGACTAAGACACTTCCGTTCTTCGCATCGAGTCGAGAGTTTGTCTTTTCTCGAACTCTTTAGGCGGTTGGGTTTGAACCTAAATCCTCTGCTGCGGCTGGAGGCTTCGGCCTAGTGGCGCCTTTCATCAGTAAAAAGCCGAAGGCGTAGACGGCGCCGGCGATCATGAGGACTTTGGTGAAGCCGATCTCTTGGCTGAGCACGATGCAGAGGATGGAAGCTAAGACGGACATGAAGCCGTTGATGGCCCAACCCCAGGGGAGAAGCTGGGGGCAGTTTTGTTCGAGGATGCGGATTCCGGTGGGGAAGGGCATGCCGAGCATGGTGCCGAGGGGGGCGATGATGGCGACGGTGACGAGGATGCGACTCCAAAGCGGCCAGCCAAGAAGGAGCGGTACCAGCCAGTTCAGGGCGAGCAGTGCGAAGGCTAAGGAGATGAGGATTCCGAACATGAGTTTCATGAGTCGGCCGTAGTTGAGGCGGGCGGTGCGGCCGGAGAGGAAGGAGCCGATGCCGGCGAAGCCGAGCAGTGAGGTTAGGACCACGCTGATCGCGTAAGTCGGATGGCCCAAGAAGATCACGAGCTTTTGCATCAAGACGATCTCGATGAACATGAAGCCGACACCGAGAGAGCCGAAGTAGGCGAGGTAACGGAACTTGCCGGGGGTGGGCACACCTTCTTTTCGTAGCCGCAAGATCGGTAACAGGATCAAGATGAAGGCGAGCAGCGCGATTTGAGCAAGCGAGGCTTGCAGAACGCGATGGCCGACAGGAACATCGGGGTGGTAGCGTTTTTTGTTGCTGGATTCTTCGGACGGCTGGCCGAAGAGGTTGCCGAAGCTGTCTTCGCTGCGGTAGTAGTTGAAGAAAAACGGCGTGTCATCGGTGCAGGCGGAAAGCTGGAAGGGGTAGTCCGCCAAGAACTCGGCGCGCTCTTTTTCGCTGCCGTGCATGAGGGCCGCGAAGTCTTGCTGAGTGCGCTCGAACTGCGCGTTGATGTTGCGGCTTAAGGCCACGGCGCGGTTGGCGAGGGCATCAAGTTTGGCCTTGGCGTCATCGCGTTTGGTTTCAGGAATGGAGAGCGCGAACTGATCGAGGGCCGCTCCGGCCTCGGAGCTGCGCCCCTCGAACTTCTTGATGAAGAGATCGGAGAGCAACTCCGAAGCGAGTTTCTTGTCGAGTTCGATGCCGAGCGGAGTGGCGATGGTGGGGCCGACAATCTTTTCGAACTCGCGGCGCGCAAGGTTCATACCTTTGGCCGGAGGCGAGAAACCTTCGCCTTGGCCCAAAGTTGGATTGAAGAGAAATCCGCGAAAGCCGTATTTTTCGCCGAAGACCTGGAGGGCATCAACTTCGGTCTGCGTGAAAGGGCCCTTTTTGATCATCGTCGAAGCCCAGTCGTCGCCCTGGAACACGAGGATCTGTTTTTCGGGCGCGTCAATGCCGAGGTCTTTCAGGGCGACCCAGGCGATGTTCGCTAAACGCAAGGTCTCGCGCGGGCGTTGCGGGTAGTTGAGGATGAAACGCGAGTAGTTGACGTAGCCCTCGGGCTTTAGGTGCTCATAGAATTCTTGAACCGCTTCGACCGTGTAGAGGTAGCTCTCCGACAAAGTGTAGGCGCCCGTCGAAAGGGCGGTGAAGGAATCGACACCCGCCATATTGATGACGTCGTACTTTTTGTCGCGGTGGCGCATGTAGGAACGCCCCTCGCGGTTGATGAGTTCAATGCGGTCCGAGTACTGGTGAGCTCCCGGTGTAAATAAGTTCCCGGTGTAGTCCGCGAAGTCCTCTTGGACCATGCGAATCATGGCTTTGTTGATTTCAACGGCGGTTACGTGTTTGGCGCCGTTGGCGAGCGCCACCATCACGTCGACCCCGCCGCCGACACCGATCACCAAGACTTCGGCATCTTTGCCTCCGCGGGCGTCAAAGGTGACGTAGGCACTGCCCGCTTGGGATTGCTTCAAAAAGGGAAACTTCTCAATCGAGGCGGCGTCGCGATAAAGCATCGTCGGCGCGGTGCCATCTTGCGCGACATAGCGTGCCGCGACGGGAGCGGCATAGGCGTAGATGTTGCCGCCGATCATCGGCGGGGCAAACTCGACTTCGTCGGAAACTTGAACTTCGGCGGTTGAGCTGGGGATGCGCATTGCAATGCCAACGCCGGGGCCCAAGTCTTCGATGTCTTTTCCGGGAGCGAAGGGGATTTCCCAATCAAGCTTGGGAATGTGCAAAGTGCTGGAGCCACCGAGGAATCCGATGACGGTGACGATGCCGATGCACAGAGGCAAGGTCGCCAAGAGCATCGAGCGCCAACGTCCCAAGGCAAAGACGAATCCGGCGAGGGTGCCAATCCCTCCGGCGACGATGACGGTGTTGGTGTTGCCGAGAGTTGACAGCAAAAACGCAGAAGCCGCGCCGCCGAGGGCCGACCCCAGCAGGTCGGAGAAGTAAAGTCGATCGACGAACTTGGGCATGCGAGTCAGGACTTGACCAATCGCCAAGCCACCCAAGAGCATGGGGACGGCGATGATTAAGTAAAAGAGCATCAAACCCAAGATGTTCGACTTGTCTTCCCAAATGCGAAGGGTGTCTATCTTGACCAGGGTCGCGAAAAAGAAACTCAAGATGAGCGTGAGACCGTAGGCCCAGGAGTAAAAGGCGATCGAACCGCGGGGGTCATCTGTGCGCAAGGAATCTCGTCGCGCGGTCAAGATGCTGCCGGCGGCTCCAAATCCCAGCATGGCGATCGACACCACCATGTAGGTGAAGTGATGCCACATCAAGATCGCAAAGACTCGCGTCAAAGCGATCTGGAACAGGATCATCGAGCCGGCCAAAAGGAAAATGCCGGCGTAGGCAGTCTTGCGGCTAGAGGGCATGGGGTCTCCCGTCGGGCGTAGATCCCGGAGTGGCGTTGAGTGTTCGCGTGATGATGACCTGGGCTTTTTGCCAGGCTCCAGGACTCACGAAGGGTCGCGCGCGTTCGGCCGCGGCCCGTGTTTTTGCTGGACTGGCACCACAGTGAAGGGCGCCGCGCAGATGAGAGGATAGTTGGCGGACATCGCCCGAGACGATCAAAGCAGCGACAGCACAAAGCTCCCTGGTGGCCGGGTCGAGTTGCGGGCGCGACAAGATCCCGCCGTAAGCACTCGTGAGAATCCAAGGGCCAAGGTCAGGATGAAAACGGTCCAGGTCTGCCAACACACGCTCCGCATGGTCCGCGTAAACCCGTCGAAACAGGGCTTCACCACGTTTGCGAAGTGCCTTGGGGTCGCGGTCTAATTCTGTCGCCGGTTTGGATGCGGCCTTCGTCTTTGCGTTGGGACCGATTTCGTCGCCGAAGTACTTTCGAAACGAGGCCAGGGCGTTGATGCCCCGTGGAAACCCCGCGAAAAGTGGCAGTTGGAGGAGCGCTTCCAATAGAGCCTCGCCATCGGCACTTTCAGAGTCCGCGGCCGCAGCCAGGGCTCGGTCGCCCATGGCTGCTCCGTTCACGGCGGCGGCGAAGACCGTCACCAAAGTGGCGACTTCGTCGGACAAGACCTCGTCTCGAAAAAGCCTCGACCAGGGAATCTTGTCGCGATCGTCAGGCTTTTGTTCGGGTTGCGCGCGGGACATGGTTACAGGCTAACAGTCACGATTTACGAGGCCCCGATTCGTCTTAGGTCGTCAAGAATATGCAGGCGTTCGGATGCTATTCCATGCGGACGGCGATAGGGGCGGACTGGTTTCCGTTGGGAAGCCGAACCAGCCAGAAATACTCAGCTCCGGGCTCTAAGGGGAGTTCTGTTGCCGAAGGGAAGGGGAACAGCACTTCGAGGGCGGGCAGCGTGCCTTCGGGGCGCCGAACGGAGATCTCTTCGAAGTAGACCTCTTTGTCTTTGCGATCAAGCTGGGAGTCGTAGACCACGGTGCCGTCTCTTAGAATCTGGACGCGGAATTTCCGTTCGCCGGGCGGTAAGGTCAGCGACATCACCTTGGGTCGCGAGCTGATGGCGCCCTTGGGTGCATCGCAAAAAGGACGACCTTCGCTTATCGCCGCCGCGACCAGAATCTCGAGAGCCGTTGGGGCCTTGGCCTCTTTGTCTCCAAAGAGGCTCTTGCCGTTCATCAGCAGGGCAATGCACAGGCCCAAGGCCGCCAATCGAACCAAGGGCGCGCGGCGGAGCAAAGATTTGCGTTGGCTGCCGCCAAAGGCATGAAAACCCTCACTCGCTGGAGTCCAGGGATTGATCGCGGGCGCTTCTTCCTCATCTTCGTAGCTGCAATCGTTGGTCGACGGCAGAAAAAGCCGTGGCGAGGCCTCGGGCTGAGCCTGTCTTGCCCCAAGCCGTGACTCTGCGGTCATGACGGCGCGGCAATCCTCACACTCGCGGACGTGGTCTAGCGTCCAGAGCGTGGCTTTGCGACTCAAACTGCCGGCCAGGAACTGGCGGACTTGAGCTGTTTCAGTGCAACTCATGCGGAATTTATCGGCTTTGCGCCGCAAGAAACTTCAGCGACGCGGGTTAAGGGCGCGGATGCTCGGCTGAATTCCCGTTCTCAAAGCGAGGCACGCGATTCAGTTTGGCGCCGATTGTGGTCGCGAGGCGACGGCCCAAGTCTTGAGCTGAGGGAGCTTTGGGCCATAGCTCGGCCAAGGTGATGGCTTCTGGCTGGCGCGGATGGGGCGAAAGTAGGATGGAGCCGTGCTGGAGGGCGCGGCCCCGGCGGCGGCGCTTGGCGGAGCCCACGAGTTTTCGGCCCTTCGCGACGAGATCGAGGGCGGTAGAGCGCGCGAAGCACAAAAAGGGCTGTTCGGAATGACGGAGCGCGCGCGGAGCGGCCCGGGCGTAGCCGACTGGGAAGTCGGCGTTCATGTCGACTGGGAAGTCGGCGTTCATGTCGACTGGGAAGTCGGCGTTGGTGTCGAAGCTGTCGGCGTAGTCTCGGAGCGCTTCCAAGATCGCATCGTGGACGAAGCGATACGAGTTCTCGACGTCGCCATCGAAGGGCGCATGGGTCTCGGGGCCGGCGAGGGAATAGGTCAACTCATCGGCGTGGAGAATCGCGCCGCCCCCCGTCATGCGACGCACGCAGGGAAGGCCGGCCTGTTTGAGTTCCGCCAAGAGCGAGGCATCGGGCCGCTGGAAGTAACCCAAAGAAACCGCGTATGGCTGCCATTGGTAAAGGCGGAGAACCAAGTCCTCCGCCTCATCCAGTAGTTTCTCGTCGAAGGCCATGTTGTCGGCCGGCGCACCCGGACCCGATTCGATGACCCTCAGCGTCTTCAAGTGGTCTCGGGCGCTTGCCAACGCAGATCGAGATTTCGCGCGGCCAAAGTCTCGTCGACGCGGCTCACGGATGCGGTGTGCGGCGCGGTCTTGACGATTTCCGGGTTTTCCTCGGCTTCCTTCAAGATGGAATCCATAGCGGCAATGAAGCGGTCGATCTCGTGTTTCGGTTCGGTCTCGGTGGGCTCGATCATCAAGGCCCCTTGCACCAAGATCGGGAAGTAAGTCGTCGGCGGATGGAATCCGTAATCGATGAGTCGCTTCGCGATGTCTTTGGTGCTGATGTGGTTGGGGAGATCTTTGTCGGTGAACACCGTCTCGTGCAAAGTCGCGGTCGGAAAGGGCAGGTGGAGCTTGCCTTCCAGGCCTTTGCGCAAGTAGTTGCCGTTCAAGATGGCTTCTTCGGTGACTTCTTTGAGGCCCTGGCCGCCGAGGCTGCGGATGTAGCACCAGGCGCGGATGAACATGCCCCATTGTCCGAGGTAGGCTTTGATCGGGCCGATGCTGCGATCGTCGCCACTGTCGGGAGCGAAGGGGGCGAGATTATTGTTGTAACCAATGGGACCTGAACCGGGACCGCCGCCGCCGTGTGGCGTGGTGAAAGTCTTGTGGAGGTTCCAGTGCATGACATCGGCACCGATATCGCCGGGCTTAAAGATCCCCATGACGGCGTTGAAGTTGGCGCCGTCCATATAGACCAAGCCATCGAGCGCATGGATCGCATCGGCGATGCGCTTAAAGTCGGTTTCGTAGATGCCTAGAGTGTTGGGGTTCGTCACCATGATGCCGGCGACCTTGTCGTCGAGGAAGGGCTCCAAGTCTTCGAAGCGCAAGGTGCCGCCGGGGCCACTGGGGATTTGCTTCGCTTTGAAACCAGCCATCGCCGCCGACGCGGGGTTTGTTCCGTGCGCCGTGTCGGGCGTCAGGATGATCTTTTTGTGATCGTTGCCCTTAGCGTGGTGGTAGGCCCGGATCATGAAGGTCGCGGTCAACTCGCCGTGGGCACCGGCCGCAGGCGTCATGCAAACCTGATCAAAGCCGCTGGCCTCGATGAGGTCTTGCCGTAGTTCGTCGATAATGTGGTGGTGGCCGTCGAGATAGGGCTCGGGCCAATAGGGATGGGCGTTGGCCCAATAAGATTCCGCCGCGACGGCTTCGTTGAGCTTTGGGTTGTGCTTCATCGTGCAGCTACCCAAAGGGTACATGCCGCGATCGATGTCGAAGTTGAAGGTCGAAAGGCGCGTGTAGTGTCGGACGACGTCGACTTCGGTCACCTGCCCCATACCCTGACAGTTGTCTTGGCGGCGGGGCAAGTCTTCGGCGCGGCAGGCATCGACGGCGGCGTTGTCGCCGACGACGGCGAAGCCCGGATGTTCCTGTCCGACCAGATCGAAGACGGTCTTCTCTTTAATCGTGGGCTTAGACAAGGCTCTCGATCTCCTGAAGGATGGTCTCCGCGTCGGAGTAGTGAAGTTCGGTGCAGGCGATGAGGTACTGGTGGTCGCGACCTGCGAATCGGTCTTTGAGTGGAAGGCCTAAGACGATGTCGCGCTTAAGCAACTTGTCGTAAAGACCGGGGTGGGCGGAGGCATCGAGCGTGAACTCGTTGAAGAAGGGACCGCTGTGGACCACCTTTAGCCCGAGTTTTTCAAAACCCTTGGCGAAGAACCGCGCACAGGATGCGTTTTTCTCGGCGATTTCCTGAATGCCCTTGCGGCCCATCAACGACAGATAAATTGTCGCCCTGAGGCACATCAGTCCGGATGAAGTGCAGATGTTGCTCGTCGCTTTTTCGCGGCGAATAAACTGCTCTCGGGTCGCGAGCGTGATGCAGTAAGCCTCTTCACCATCGGCATCGAGTGTTTTGCCCACCAAACGGCCGGGGAGCTTGCGCACCCAGGATTTTTTCGTGGCCATAAAGCCCGCGGTTGGCCCGCCGAGTTGAATCGGAATGCCGAAGCTTTGGAACTCGCCGACGGCAATCTTGACCGGCAGTGGCTCGAGCATGGCGAGGGCAAAAGCCTCTGTCGTCACGCCGATGCTGAGTGCATCTTCACTGACATCCGCCATATCCTCGACGACGCCAAAGAAGTTGGGCGACTGGTAGACGATGGCGGTGGCCGCATCCTGCGTCGCTTTGTCGAGGCCCATCTTGGTGCGGCCGGTGGCTGCGTCGAGTTCGAGAGTGACGACTTCGATGCCGACAAAACTCATGTAGGTTTCAAGGGTTGCCAAGTACTCAGGGTGCAATCCGGACGAGACGTAGACCACGGGGTCGGATTTTGCCTTTACGCGCATGGCCATCAGCACGGCTTCAGCCAGGGCCGTACTGCCGTCGTACATCCCGCCATTGGCGATCTCTTGGCCCGTCAACATCGCGACGTAGCTTTGGAACTCGTAGTACATCACGAGCGTGCCTTGCGCGAGCTCGGGCTGATAGGGCGTGTAACTTGTCACCCATTCGCTGCGCCCGGCGAGGGCGTCAACGGGGCTTGGCGTGTAGTGCGAATACAACCCGGCGCCGACGAAAGAGTGGCGCGGGGCCTTCGACTGCATGCGGCTCAGACGCGCGCGAAGGTCCGCCTCCGGGAGCGGGCCCGCGATGTCGAGTTCGCCGCGCATGCGCACCTCGGCCGGAATGGTCGCGAGCAGCGCTTCGATGTCTTTCACGCCAAGCGCGGCGAGCATTTCCTGCCGCGCTTCAGGGGTAATCGCGGTGTATCGCATTAACCTTCCGCCTCGACCACCTTTTCGTAGGCCGCGGCGTCCATGAGACCGTCGACTTCGGAGGGGGTCATCATCTTGATCTTGACCATCCAGCCCTTGTTCCAGGGATCTTTGCCAAGGATGCCGAGGTCGGCTTGGAGATCATCGTTTTGTTCGACGATCTCGCCGGTGACCGGGCAGTAGAGATCCGAAACCGCCTTCACCGATTCGATTTCACCGAAGGGTTCGTTCGCCATGACGTCGGTGCCGATGTCGGGCAGGTCTAAAAAGACAAGGTCCGAAAGGTGGCTTACCGCGTAGTCGGTGATGCCCACGTAGGCGATGTCGCCGTCCACTTTGACCCATTCGTGTGAAGGGCGGTATTTCCTGTCGTCCGGTCGCATCCTGTTCTCCTTTATTCGATTCTTGCCTGAGGTGAAGGTGAGTTTGTCTTAGCTATTAAGTGAGCCGCTGCCGTCGCGTTTGTAGAACGGCAGTTCGACCCTGCGAGCGGCAGCGCGGCGGCCTCGAATGTCGACCGAAAGCTCACTGTCAACTGCCGAAGAGTTGACCAGTGCCGTAGCGATGGCGCGTTCGAAAGATGGCGACCAGGTGCCGCTGGTGACGAATCCCACTTCGGTTTCGCCGGAGAAAACGGTGTAGCCCTGGCGAGGGATGCGGCGACCTTCGACCGTGAGTCCCAAAAGTTGCCGATTTGGCCCCTCTTTTTTAACTTGAGCCAAGACGTCACGGCCGGGGTAGTTGTCTTTTTTCAAACGCACCCCAAACATCAGCCCGGCTTCGACGGGGTTGATGGTTTCGGTGATTTCGTGGCCGTAGAGCGGCATCCCTGCTTCGAGGCGCAGAGTGTCGCGCGCGCCGAGGCCGACCGGTTGGAGGCCAAAGGGTTCGCCCGCCTTCATCAACTCATCCCACAGGGTCGTGAGGTAGTCGTTGCCGAGGTAAATCTCGAATCCATCTTCGCCGGTGTAGCCCGTTCGGGTCACCGTGGCCGCTTGGCCCAACACCTTGCCTTCGGCGAGGCGGTAGTAGCCGATGCCGTCGAAGTCGATGTCGCTGAGTCCCGAGGCTTGCAGTGTTTTCAGGACGTCCACGGATTTCGGGCCCTGCAGCGCGAGCATACCGAGTTCGTCGAGGCGTTCGATTTTCGCATCCCTGCCCATCGCGGCGCTCAGCTCGACGAGGCGGTCGTAGTCGCGGTCGTAGTTGGAGGCGTTGACGACGAGAAAAATGTCATGGGGCCGACGGTGAACGAGAATGTCGTCCAAGACGCCGCCGGCGTCGTTTAGGAGCATGGCGTAGCGAATCTGATTCTCTTTGATGCGGCCCAGGTCGTTTGTTTGTGCCCCTTGGACCAACTTTTCGGCGTCGGGGCCGCTGATCGCGATACGCCCCATGTGGCACAAATCAAACAGGCCGACCTTTTCGCGGACCACCGCGTGTTCCTCGGAGATGTCGCTGTAGCTGACGGGCATTTCCCAGCCGCCAAAGTCGATCATGCGGGCCTCAAGGGCGCGATGGCGGTCGTAAAGCGGAGTTTTCTTCAAGGAACGATTCCCAGGCAGGCGGACGCAAAAAAGGCACGAGACGACCTCGCGAAGGGCATGTTATCCGCCAAAACGGGTTCGGAACAGATGCCGGCGGAAAGCGTGCTCGACGAGTTGCTGGTCATCGGCTCAGTTCGCGGCGATAAATCGTAAGCATATGTGGAAAAATGACTTAATAGAAATAATGGGTGGATAGCGGGGCGGTGGGATAGGGCCTTTTGAAACCAGGCGTCGCCGCGACTCCATTTTCGGACCTTCCTTGGTCGATACCGGAAGAGCAACTAGTCCGAGTCTAATGCAAGAAGGCCAAGCCCTATGGCGATCCGTGGTGATCTGCTGAGCGTCGATCTCTCCAACGTCTTCCAGATGTTGTCCATGAACCGGAAGCGGGGGATCCTCCATATTCAAGACCAGGTCAACCTGCTGAAGCAGCGAGCTTTGGTCGTGGACGAGGACCGTATTGGTCTCCTCGATCTGCCGCCGCAGCAAGACGTCTGGGCGCTTCTCGTCGATTCGGGCGCTTTGGACTACGAAAGCTATCGCCAAGCTCAGATCCATGCGGGCGAGTACAACGTCTCCCGCACCCAACTGCTGAGTCAAAAGGGACTCGTTAATCAAGTGCAGATCGCTGAGGGCGCCAAGCGCTACCAGGAAGAGCAACTGCTCGAGATCTTTTTGTGGCGCGAGATCAGCTTCACTCTAGAAGAAGATGAAGCGCCGGCCCCGGACGACGCGCGCGTCATGTTCAGCGTCGACCTCATCGTGATGGAGGCCGCGCGTCGCCAAGACGAGTGGTTGCGCGCCGCGGACTTGCTCGGGGGAGCTGAGGATATTTGGGCGCGTCCGCCCATGCCGAGCTTCGCGACTCAGCCCGCTACCGATGCTCTGACCGACACCGAAAAAATCGTCCTTGATCATGTCGATGGCATTCGCGGCACCGACGAGATCATGAAGGCCACGGCCCTGCCGCGCTACCACATCGATCTTGCCCTTTGCCGATTGATGACCGACCGGCTCATCCGCCGACTCGATCCCGGTGAACTTGTGGTTGTCGCCACAAACTTACTGGCAGACGGGCGCTGCGCGGACTCGATTCGACTTCTAAACCGCGCCTTGGAACACGACGCCGAAGGGATGGAAATCCACTTGCGTTTGGCCGAGGCCTACCTCAAAGACGAGAGCATCTCGAAGGCCGCCGACCATTACAAATCCTGCGCCCAGGCCCTCATCCTCCACGAGCAAAGCCGGGAGGCCGTCGACGTCCTCGGTGATGTCATCCGGCTGGTGCCGACCGACTTTGAATCACTGCGCCATGTCATCGATCTACTCGCTAGCGAAATCGAACACTACACCGAATCGGACCAAGAGCTTTTCCAGCAGGGGGTGAAGCTTTTTTACTTCCACCTCGAAGCGTCACAGTACGACGAAGCGAGTGATCTACTCGAATCACTCATTGAGATCGCGCCGAACGACCTCGGATTGAACATGCAGCGCGCACGCCTCCTCACGAAGCAGGGCTTCATGGAGGAGGGCGTGCAAGTCTACGTCAAAGTCGCGGGCCGACTTCACGTCGCGCAAGACTATGAAGGGGCTTCGAACATCTACAAGACAGTGCTCGGATTCGAACTACAGAATCCGAAGATCACTGCGCACTGCAAACAGCGGCTTGAGGACATCGAGAATGTCCAGCGCCAAAAGAACCGCCGGCGCGCTTTCGGTTTTGGGCTCGCCTCGATGATGGTCGTGGTCTTCTTGTTGGGGTCGGGCTATTTCGTCTATCACGAAAAAGCATCCGCCGACCTTGTCGCGATTCAGGAAAAGGAATCCAAGGCCCAGACCGAAGACGACTGGGTGGCGCTCGAAGAAGAGTACGAGGCCCTCGCCAGTCGCTACCCTTTCACTTTTGTCGCTAGCCGCGCCGGAACATTCGCCGAGGACGCACGCCATACAATGGCGGTCTTCACTGAGAATCGGCGCAACGAACACGCCAAAGAAGAGCAGCGGCGGGACAAAGAACTGCTTCGAGCCGAGAACTTCTTCCGTAAGGCCTTGGTCGACCAGCGTAATCGGGCCTACGGCGAAGCGCTTGCAAAGCTGCGCCAGGCGCTTCAGCTCGCCGTGTCGCTAGATCGACGGGGCTGGGCGGTTGCGGCGAAACGCCGGATTCCCAAACGGATATCCGATTTGGAATTGCACGTGGCGCGCAATGAAGAAATGCTCAGAACTTGGCGTGAGCCCTTCGACGAAAAGCGTTGGAGTGAGGCCTACGCCGCCGCGCGAGTCATCCTGCTCGACGCCTACGATGACGACCCGCAGGCCACGATTGTGCGCCTCATCGACCACAATCTCCTTGAGACGATCCAAGTGCCCCTGCGCCTACAGCGCGTGCCATCGACGGCGACGCTGTCGATCGATGGTCGGCCGCTGCCTAGCGGTGCGGTCTTTGTGAACTTGAGCCTCAAAAGGCCAACTGTCGACATCACGATCTCTGCGCCCGGATCCCGCGAGAGCGTGATCACTTTGGATTGGCTGACAAGCCCCTTTGACAGCGTCGTGTCGATTCCTCGCTCCCCAAGCTCTCAATTGAGTACTGACTTTCCTCCCGTCTTTTTGGTCGGCACCGACGGGAAGCTCGCCGCTTTCGCAAAGGACGGGCGTTTCGCCCTTTTTGGGCCGCGCTCCACCCAGCCCTTGTGGACCTTGGCGGAGGACACGCTGGTGTCGATAACGGCACAGCCCTTGTCTCGAAACGGCATGATCTATGTGCCGACATCGGATGGCCGACTGACCGCTCTTGACGTGCGTACGCGCAGCAAGCGCTTCACTTGGACCTCGAAAGGCGGTGCCATCACCGCTCTTAGCACTCGCGGCGGCCAGATCATTGCGGCGGTGGATGCCGATGAACCGCAGTTGGTCGTCATCGACGCCCAAAACGGGCGAGAAATCAAACGCAGGCCCTTTGGCGGGGTCGTGAAAGATCTTGCGGCGACCCCGTCCGGCTGGGTGGTGATGACCGAAGAAGGACTTGTCTTCGCCGGAACGACGCTCGAGACTCTGGTCGCCTTGCCAGGTGCACCCTTCGGTTCATCCATGGGAGGCGATGGCCGTCAGGTCTTGTTGACCAACAAAAAGGGTGCGCTCTTGATGTGGCGGAACGCAAGGCCGGGGCTGGAGACGCGCTACCAGCTGGCCGGTGATGACCGATTCTCAGCCGGTCCCTTCGCTACGGCGCGTGGTTTTGTGGCCAACACCAAAGACGGGCACCTTGTTCTCGTCGAAGGCTCGAATGCGGCACGGATCTTGAGCGAGATGGGCCCCGCGCGGAGCGCCGACTGGGACATACCGCCCCTGCAATCGCCGTCCGGCCACTGGCTCATCGCCGGTGACTTCGGCGCGATTTGGCAAGTTGATCCGCAGCGAGGTCAGGTCGTGGGCCTTTATCGCCGTAGCAACCATCGGGTCGTCGCGGCGACGGCTATTGGCTCGACTCTTTACTTGGCCTACGACGACCCCTTGGGTGGCGTCGAAGTTTACAAGCTTCGCTGATCGATGGTCGAAGTCAAAGTTGAGCGCAGCGAGATCATCTTTCGGGTTGTCTACGTCGGCTCGCGCACCGCAACGAAGTTTGCGAACCTGCGCGGGCTTCACGATCAGATTCGGAAACGCGGCGATGACGTCGCTGACCTCAGCGTCTTTTTTGCGGGTGGGGACCGTGTCCTCAGCTTTCGGCATTACCCAAGCGTAGATCCGATCTATGGCCTAAAGGTCGGAATCGAAGTTTTGACGGTGCCGGGCGAGGCGCTCAGCCCGTCAAACGAAGAGCTACTTTTGGCGGCCGCCGACGCCATCGTCTATCTCGACGATCGCAGCGGGGATACACCCGAAACAAAAGACCTGGATGCACTGCTTTCGGTGCTCGAAGTCCTGGGACAGGACCCCCGAAAGATGTCCTTCGTCATCCAGTGTTACCAGGAAACCTCAGAAGAGCGCGCTGGCCTTTATCGCGGGGTTGGCAGCCAGGACTGGAACCCCAAAGTGCGCCGAATCCCAGCCACGCCGACGGGTGCTTTGGAGCTCCTTGATGAACTCGAGTCCGACGTCTTGGAGACTTATCGGGGCTATGAGGAAGAGCTCGCCAAGGCGGGACTCAACAGCCATCTGAAAATCCGCGACCGGATCTACGAGAAAATCCCCGCCGCCCGGCCCACCCAGGGTTCTCCCGACTCACAAGGGACCGGAGAAAAGGGGACTCGGCTCGCCCGCCGTGCACGGCCGTCTGCGGAGCCGAGCTTGCGAGCCAAACGGCCCTGGACGGCCATCATCATCGGCTTGGCTGTGGTTTTGGCCATCCTTGCCGCGGCACTCGTTCAGTCGCTTTAACTTCCTCTCGCTTGTACAACCTCTCTTCGTAGGCTCCGGGCTGGGCTCTTATTCTCCGCGACTTTCGAGACTTCGACCTTCTCCTTTGGAGCCTGCGGGACCTCGGGCTATAATGCGCGCGTCGAAAAGCTAAAGATGTGATCGCAGGGGAATTGGGCCGCTTTCAGCGGCCTTCGACGTTCCACCAACGGGAGTTGCAATCCAAAATGGCCGACCGCCGACTGGCCAATCCTGTTGTCCGTATCAAGGGCGACCTGAAGCGCACCATCTTGGGGTCCGTAGCCTTGCCCCTGGGCGCCGAATTGCAAGAGCCTGGCGCACCGCTCATTGAGGGCTACGAGAGCCGTTTTGTGGCGAGTGAAGGCCAACAAGACGATCAGTTCGATTTCCGCATTGTGCTCACCCATGAACGTGTTTCCGAAATCGCTCGCAAGCTGTTCGTGGAGCTCTTGCCGCAGCTGGTCTTTGCCACTTTCGAAGAGTTTTCCAACGACGCCTATCGCGACGTCGACAACTGGCTGTCCGAAGAACTCGTTGACAAAGAACGCCTCCTCCAAGCCTGGGACAGTTACGGGCACTTTTTCGTAGAGGACGTCCGTTGCGGCTTCGGCGGCATGAGCTACGAACCCTTGATCGAGGTTTTCGTCGAAGAACCGAGCAGTATCAATGTTGTCTGTGGGATGGACTCCAAAGAACGGGTCGAGAAAGTCATCCGTGACCTGGGCATCGAAGAGCTATCTAAAGCCGCCTTCCTCGACGGCATCGACCACACTTCACGCGACGTGATCGAAGTCTCCAAAGACGAACTCACGATGGACGACTTGGACATCAAATTTTCCATCCTCGAAAGCCTCGGCATGCAGCCGACCAATCGTGACGAAGGTGAAGTCGGCGAAGGACCCGTACTCTACTGGGTAGAAGTCGAACTCGACCTTTCCTTCGTCGCCAAGCGGCCGGCTAACGTCGCGCTGGCAAGTTTCGGCCTCACCGCCGAAGACTCTCGCGAAGCGCTCGCCACCGTTGAAACCGCCCTCATGCAGCAGGTCCCCGGCGTCCTCATCGCACGGGTCCTCCAGGTCTACCGCATCCTCGAAGAAGACGTTAGCGACGAAATCCGGCCCGAGCGCATCTCCCAGGTGAAGCGCAAAGGCATCTGGTACCGTGGGCCCATTCAAAACTGGTACTAGTGGATCGCATTGCGACCTAGCGCCCGGCTGCACCCTTCCAGCCAGCCGAGGCTGCGCACGACCTTGAAATTGCCGTCCAGAACGGATGACCACGTGGCTGGCGTCCCAGGCGCAGCTTGCAGCTTCAAATTGAAACAGATATTCACGAGAGTCGCCGCCATGGCTGGTTGCGGTGATGAGGCCCAACAATGTGATGGTGAAAATGTTCAAGACAATCTCCCGAGGAAACTCTGGGGCTCAAGGCCTCCAGGGTTGGAGATTCGGGTGATCGGTCTAAGTTCAGAAAAAGTCGTCGGTTTCTTCGCCTGCCGAAGGGGCTTTTCTAGTCGTTCTTCTCAACGAACTTCATTTGAACTTCCGCGAGGATGTTTATGAGGGCGCCTCTTTCGGTTTCGTCGAGGTTGCCCTTGGTCTTGTCGAGGAGAACCTGAAGGGAGTCGATGAGGTACTTAGCTTGGCGCAAGTCGACTTTGGTTTCGTGGGAGATGGGGCTTTCGATTTCACCGAGGGCAATCATGGCCTGAGTGGCCATGGTGTAGACGATGGTCTGAAACGTCGCCCTGGGGGCCGGCTTAGGGGCGGAGTCCGAGTCCGTGTATGTGTTCATTCGCCGCGTTCCTCCGCACCTTTTTCGACATGCTTTGAGGGGCGGGCGGTGCCGCTTGGGCGAGCCGAGTTCTTTTGGTGCTCGATGGCGGCCGCGACGAAGCCCCCGAAGACGGGGTGTGGCTTGATGGGCTTGGACTTGAATTCGGGGTGGAACTGGCAGCTGATATAAAAGGGGTGCTCGGGGATCTCGATGATCTCGACGAGGTTTTTGTCCGGGTTGATACCGCTTGGTTTGAGGCCGTGGGCTTCGAGCTTTTCGAGGTACTTGTTGTTGACTTCCCAGCGGTGGCGATGGCGTTCAGAGATGGTTTCTTCGCCGTAGAGCTCGAAGGCGAGGGATTTCGGTTTGACCCGGCAAGCGTAGGCCCCGAGCCGCATCGTGCCGCCCTTGTCGGTAACGTCGAGCTGCTCGTCCATGAGGTCGATGACGGGCACGGCGCATTTTGCGTCGAACTCAGTGGAGTTGGCTCCCTTCATGTGACAGGCGTTGCGTGCGAATTCGATGACGGCGATCTGGAGCCCTAAGCAGATTCCAAAGAAGGGGATCTTGTTTTCGCGCGCGTAGCGAGCGGCGAGGATCATCCCCTCGATTCCGCGTTTGCCGAAGCCCCCCGGAACGAGAATGCCGTGCACTCCTTCCAAGACTTCGACGCCTTCGTCCTCGAGTTCTTCGGCTTCGACTTTGCGGAACTTCACCCTGGCGCGGTTTTCGATGCCCGCGTGAGTAAGAGCCTCGTAAACCGATTTGTAGGCGTCGTGGAGCTCAATGTACTTACCGACCACGGCGATCTCGATTTCGCCGTCGAGTTGGTTGACGATGATATCGACCAGTCGTTCCCACTCGGAAAGGTCGCTTTCAGAGCGGGGCAGCTGAAGGCGCTTGAGGATCAGCTCATCCAGACCTTGCTTGGCGAGGATGATCGGTAGCTCGTAGATCGAGTGATCGACGTCTTTCTCCTCGAAGACCGCGTCGTCTGGGACATTGCAGAAAAGCGAGATCTTGCTGCGGACTTCGGCGTCAACCGATTTTTCGGTGCGGTAAATGAGGACGTCGGGCTGAATACCGATTTCGCGCAGCTTACCGACGCTATGCTGAGTCGGCTTGGTTTTCACTTCGCCGGTCGCGCGCAAATAGGGCAGGAGCGTCAAGTGCATGTACATGACGCGATCGCGGCCCTGCTCGTGGCCGAACTGCCGGATGGCCTCAAGGAAGGGGAGGCTCTCGATATCGCCGACGGTGCCGCCGATCTCGGTGATGACCACATCGAGATCTTGCTCCGCCATGCGAAGGATGCAGTCTTTGATCTCGTTGGTGATGTGAGGCACGACTTGGACGGTCTTACCGAGGTAGCCGCCGGCGCGCTCGCGGCGAATCACGCTGTCGTAGATCGAGCCCGTGGTTGAGTTGGAAAGCCGATTGAGCGGCGTGTTCGTGAAGCGCTCGTAGTGGCCAAGGTCGAGATCGGTTTCGGTCCCGTCGTCGGTGACGTAGACCTCGCCGTGCTCATAGGGGCTCATCGTTCCGGGGTCGACGTTGATGTAGGGGTCGAGCTTTTGAATACCAATGCGGAGACCGCGGGCTTCGAGTAAGCAACCCACAGCGCCTGACGTCAGCCCTTTGCCCAGGGACGAAACGACACCGCCGGTTATGAAAATATATTTAGCCATGGTCGCTCCTCAGCGCCGGGCCACCTGCTAAGGGTGCCCGGACGAAAACGGCAAGATTGTCAAGGCGCCAAGCTGTCAAGCTTGGCTTCATCTCAGCCCTCAGGCTTGGCGTTTAGCCCATCGACGCGCAAAGGCCGCAAGGTCTTTTGGCGTGTCGATTCCCGGTGGAGCTTCCGCCACCAAGACCACGCCAATCGTCATCCCCGCCTGCAATGCCCGCAATTGTTCCAAACGCTCCGTCCGCTCCAAAGCTGAAGGAGGCCGGGAGACGAAATCAAAAAGAGCGGAACGGCGATAGGCGTAAAGGCCGATGTGTCCGAGGCCCCATTCTGCACGTTCCCGCGACATTGCCGTGTCAGCGCCGTCGCGGCGTTGAAACGGGATCGGGGCCCGACTGAAGTAAAGCGCTCGGCCATTGTCGTCTAGGACGACTTTGACGCGATTTGGGTCCAAGAACTCGGCTTTTGAGCCGAGACTCGAGGCCGCCGTGGCCAAGTCCAGGTTAGCGTCTTTGGCCAAGAGATTCACGACCGCATCGATGGCCTTGGGGGCAATTTCCGGCTCGTCGCCCTGAACATTGACGGCGATGTCGAAATCTCGGTCTCGGAGGGCCGCCGCGATCCGGTCGCTGCCGCTGGGCAGCTCTGGATCGGTCAAAACGGCGGTCGCTCCGGCCGCTCGCGCCGCTTCGGCGATCGTCTCCGCGTCCGTGGCCACGATGAGCTCGTCGAGCGACTGCGCCCGACGAGCGTTTTCGATGACATGGGCGATCAGAGGCCGCCCGCCCACCGGCGCCAGGGGTTTGTCCGGCAGTCGGCTGGAAGCGAGGCGGGCCGGGATCACCCCCAGAACCTTCAACGGTTGGCGCCACGCAGTCGGCGTGAGGGCTTTGGAACCGTGAACTGATTCGGGTTTGAGCGTCCGCGCATCACGGGACTCGGCAACTCAACTTGGGAGTTAGCTTGGTGCCATCTTGCGACCAAAGTCTTCAGGTTGACGTAAATCTGCAGCTTCTTTGCCTTTACGGGATCGTTGTTGGGGCGAATTCCCACGTACTTGATCAAGCTGCCGTTGTTCTCAACGAGGATAATGCCTTTGAAATCCGGGATATCCCCCGGGCCCGTGCGCAGGTAACGAAAGTCCTCGCGGCTCGCGGGTTGCCGGATGACCTTGGCGTTTTCGCTTGCCATGGATTTCAGCAAGGCGTCGATCTGGCGATCGCTTAGGACTTTGTATCCCTGCCCTTTAATGCCGAGTGCCAGTCTTTGGCGGCCTTTCAAGGACTCGCGCAACTGGTGATCGTGGTTCACCAAGATCATGGTGGTACGCGTGATGGGCTGATAGAGGATGATTCGCGCGTTTCGGATAGTGCCAAAGACCGCTTCCGCGTTGGGGTCGAGACCCTCAAAATTGCTGTTGCCACTCGTGCCGCCGTTGCCGACGCTCGAGCTATTCCGAGCGCTACTGCCGCAGCCCGGAATGAGGGAAAGAACGATGCCGAGAGTCGCAAGCAGGGCCAACTTCATTCAAGTTCTCCTTTAGGTATCCCACGACTCTAAAAACGACAGACCGCGAATCAAGCGAAGCGGATTTCTCCTCTCAGTTTCTCAGCTTCTGTTTTGCTCCAATTTGTCCCCCAGGGTAGGATAATCGGCGTGGTAAAGGAGTTGGGAACGGCAGTCTCTGGGGATTCGCCTTAGGGCCACACCCCGCGATAGGGATTGCCGTGCGGTCAGTATCTTTTTTAGATTTGCTCCGCCCCCCATGCGCCGTGTTCTTTGGTCCTCGACCGAAAGTCCGCGACCAGCTCGTTGAGAGCTGCTCCAAACGTCACATACGAACCTTGATTTGAGCTTGAGGAGTCGCGGTTGGCTTCTCGAGATTTTGCCCATCCCCCCAAAGGGGTGCCACTTAGATCGAGGATGAACCATCGCCTGCAAAACGGGTGCGAAGCTGGGCGGCTTCACCGTTTTGATCGGGCTAGGGAGGGATCGCCATGGGAACCATGGAGAAGGCGGGTATTGCCGTCGTCGGCGTCCTCATCTTGATCATCATCGTCGTTGGACTCGTGAATAAAAACACCGAGCCCGAGGAGACGAAGAACAAGACGACAGTCGCCAGCAATGAGTCGAAGTCAAAGTCGACAGATTCGAATTCGAGATCTAAAAAAGGAACTAAGTCCTCGCGCGAAGGGCTCAACCGAAACCTCGACGTCAAGGGTGGTCGTGGTGTCGCCGAGACTTTCCGGGGTAACGAACGAGGCGGCACCCCCGGCAAATTTATCAAGACTGGTAAGGGCACGAGCAAGGCCGATAGGTCCGGTGCCGGTATCAAGATCGACACCGACGCGCCCCGGAACTCCAAGTTCGGTCGCGATAGTGGTGGCGCTCGCAACCAAAATCAAAACCGAATCGCCGCTGGCCGCGGCAAGAAACCAAACGCTGGCAAGACACCGGAGCCGCGAGCTTCCTCGGTCCGCGAGCATGTCGTCCAAAACGGCGAAGACATGACGCGTATCGCCAAGAAGTACTACGGCAAGTCCAGTCTTTATTGGCTGATCCAACGCGCAAATCCTCAAGTCAATCCGCGCAGCATGAAGGAAGGCGACAAACTCGTCATTCCCGATCTGGAGGTTGCTCGCGCAACTCGCGCTGGCAAGGCCAATGTGAGCAAGACCGAGGCCAAAAACAGCGGCGACGGCCCGGCGCGTCTCGTCTCGGCGCCGCGACCGAGTTTCATTCCCGACAGCTACATCAAAAACTACAGCTCAAAGTCAACGAAATCCGCCAAGCCGGCGGCCGTTTCGTCGAAGGTGACCTACAAAAAGGGCGACAAGGCCTATACGGTGCGCCCGAACGACAGCCTCGGCACGGTCGCAAAAAAGACCATGGGTTCGGCCCGTCATGCCGGCGCGATCTTCAAGGCGAATCGCAAACTGATGAAGAGCCCAGACAAACTTCAAATTGGCTGGGTATTGACGATCCCTGCTATCGACTGAGAAGGGGGAGAAGGAGCGCCAAGAAGGAGGCGCTTCTTCGGAGACGGGACCTTTCCTTGCGGAAAGTCTCTAGGAGGTGCCGAGGCAAGCGGCACCTCCTTTTCTATGGATTCGCGTCAGGCAGCACTTTTTGCGGCCAGCGGGCCGAGATGCCGCCTGCTCTGCGTTGCTCGGGGCTCGACGACGCGGGGCGTCGCCGAAGCCCTCGCGCCTTGATCAGACGGCATCTCGGCGCGCTGGCCGCGGAGCCCCCCGTCCGGGGGGGGGGCTCCGCTCCGCAAAAATTACTGCCTGAAGCGAATCCCGGGGCAGAACGGCAGCCAATACAGGGAACGGCGAAGCAAAGACGATGGGGAAGGCAAGGAACCAAGGGCAGTGCAGGGAAGCAAGAACTTTGGGGAATGCAGAGGAGCGAGAATCTTGCGGTCGCCAGCCGACATAGGAACGAAAGTCGCTTTCGTCTTGCTGCTAATGAAGGGCAAGGGTGGTGTTTTTCGTCTGACGCAAACGTTGCGGGTTTGCTTAGTCGAGGGAGCGGGCGGGGCGGATGCCGAGGTAGTACTGGCGGGTGGTGGCGGGGTGCCAGGCGCGGGAGGAGACACGGAGGTTGGCGATGGTGTTGATGAAGGCTCCGCCGCGGCAGGGGCGGTATTTTTTGCCGACCAGGCCCTCGCACCATTCCCAGACGTTGCCGAGAAGGCCGTAGAGGCCGAAGGAGTTGGGGCGGTAATGGTTGGCGGGAGCGTGGGTGGCGTAGCCGTCGTCGAGGTCGGCTTCGATGTGGCGGTAGAGGCCCTTCAGGCTGACGTCGGCGCAGTTTCCGTAGTGCGGGATTTCGAGGCGGGGGATGCCTTGGAGGTATTGGGTTTCGGATTGGCCGGCCCGGGCGGCGTATTCCCACTCTTCTTCGTCGGGCATGCGCAGGGCAATTTGGCCAAGGGCTTCGCGAGCGGTGTTCCAGGTGACGTTTTCGACGGGATGTAAGTCGGTGATCTTGGCGGTTTGGGTGCTGACGCTGTAGTTCGGGTAATAGGTGCTCAAGTTTGGACGCCGAATTCGAACCCACTGCGCCTGCGTCATTTCGTATTTGGCGAAGAAGAATGGATGCGCTTGGTAAGAGCGCATCGGGCCTTCGCGGTCGGCGGCGTCTTGGGAGTAGCCGGGGGCCTCGGGGTTAATCGACTGCGCTCCGAGCTGGCATGACGAAGGCGGCAGGAGCACCAAGATGATGCCGCAGTCGGAGTCAAAAGGCAGTCGACCTTCGGAATCGCGACGCGGGATTTCGCCCTCATGGCTGGCTAAGTGCAGGAATTCTTCGAGGCCGGATGTGGAGTCTGCCCCCAAGGGTACGAGCCCAAGTTGAGGCCCGATGACCAATCCTTCGTAGCTCTCAGAATGTGAAATGCGCGCGCTCGCGTCGGCCCATTTTTTTTGCGCGGCAGAGGACGAGCTGAAGTCTTCGATGGTTGAGGAGGCCTCTTTGCGCCAGCGAATTGAGGCTTCCAAGCCTTCGTTGGCCGTGGTGACTCGCTTAAGACGATTCACCAATGACTGAAGCGCATCGTGCCGAAACTGCGTTTCGAGGTCGCCCGGAAAACTCCAAGAGCTAGATTCGCCTGGCAGTTCCTTGGCTTCGACCTTCGCGTGCTTGCGTAACTGCGATAGCGCGTGACGGTGGGCGGCGAGGCGACCAAAAAGCGGGCGATGTTTGGCTTCCCAATCCTCGATGAGCGGGATGAGCTCGGGCGCAATGGGCCAAAGCCTTTTGGCGTCTTCTTCTGCTTGATCGAGGCGCCGCACGTCGGCCATACGTCCCCACTCTGCAAGGAGCCGATCTCGTTCGACGATGGCCGCGTCTTTTTGGACGTTCGCGACGCGCGCGGCCCTAAGGCTGCTTTGAGCTTCGTTTCGGCGTTGGTCGAGGCTGCGGTTCTGCATCCAGAGGATGAGGGCGGCGCTGGTCAGGGCCAAGAACAAAGCACCGAGGAGGGCCACGGTGGTTGGGTTGCGTTGCGCAAACCGTCCGAGCTTAAGCCAGGGCCCCGCGCTGCGCGCGCGAATCGGCAGATGGCGACGAAAACGATCGAGTTCTTCGGCGAGGTCCAGGGCGGTGGCGTAGCGATGGCTGGAATTCTCGGCGATCGCGGTCATCACGATGATCTCGAGATCTTTGGGCAGGTCGGGCCGGAGCTGGCGAAGGTTGCGTGGCTGCCCGCGGAGGATGGCGCGGTAAAGACCTTCGCGCGTGGGGGCCGAAAAGGGGCGCCGGAGGGTGATCGCTTCGAACAGGGTTACGCCGAGGGAATAGACGTCGGTGCGGCGGTCGACGGCCTTGGCCCCGCCGGAAATCTGCTCCGGGGACATGTAGGCCGGTGTTCCCAAGATGGCATCCGACAGGGTCAAGGTTTCACCTTGACTCTCGTCGTCGCGAGCCAATCCGAAGTCAAGGATGACGGCTTCGCTTTGCTCGGTGACCATGATGTTGCCGGGCTTGATATCGCGGTGGATGAGGCCAACTTCGTGAGCGGCATGAAGCGCGCGAGCGGTCTGTCCAAAGAAAGTCGCGAGCTGACGAAAGCCGTCATGATGGGAGTGACGGGGAGGCGGAGACTGCGTGGTGCTTTGGCTCGGGTCCGAAACGGACTCATTTTTGGGCTTGCTGAACAAAGACGAATGCGCGGTTGACGTCGACTCTGAGAAGTCGTCGCCGCCTTCAACTTTTCTCAGTTCCCGGATCTTTTGGTCGAGAGCTTGGCCCGAAATGAGCTGCATCACGATGTAAGAATAGGGTCCCTCTTGGCCAACCTCATAAACGGTACAAAGACCGGGGTGCTCGAGTTTCGAAGAAACCTCGGCTTCGCGCGCAAAGCGTTTGCGCGCGGCGGGGCGCAAAAGATTGGGAGCGCTGAGAACTTTGATGGCAACGCGTCGCGGCAAGCTCTCGTCTTGGGCTTCGTAGACCGTGCCTTGCCCTCCGTCACCGATGCGGCGCAGAAGACGGTAGCGTCCCAGGTGACGCCCTTTGAGATCGGAGGCGACCAGGGGATCAACGTCGCCACCTGAATCCACCGTGACGCCGTCTTCGAGGGAGTTCTTTTGCGGATCGGGGTCCCGCTGCGTCGAGTCCCCGCTCATTTCGCCTGAGCCCTTGGTCATTTTAGGCTGTAGCGGTCGAGTTTCTTGTAGAGATTGCTGCGCTGCATGCCGAGATTTTCAGCCGTGCGCTTGATGTTCCAGTCGTTCTCATCGAGTTTCTTTTGCAAATAGAGCTTTTCACTGGTCGCTTTGAACTCTTCGAAAGTCGCACAATCAAAGACGCTCTCATGGTAGACCTTCGCCGGGTTCGTTGACAGTTTTGCGAGGTCCGGGGCGTCGATCTCATCGGCGCTCACCAACAAGACGGCTCGCTCGGTGAAGTTTCGCAACTCGCGGACGTTGCCCGGCCAGCGGTGCTGCCTGAGTTCAGTGAGGGCGGCGGCGCTAAAGGTCTTTTTCGCTAGATTGTACTTGGAGCAGAACTCTTCGGTGAACTTCTCAAGGAGTAAGGGCAGGTCATCGTTGCGCTCGCGCAAGGGCGCGATGTGAATCGGGATGACGTTGAGGCGGTAGAGAAGATCCTCTCGAAACAGCCCTTCGGCCACGGCCTCCTGAAGGTCTTTGTTAGTGGCAGCAACGACCCGTACATCGACTTTGATGGAGTCTTTGCCGCCCAAGCGTTGGACCTCACTGGTCTCGAGCACGCGGAGAACTTTTGCCTGCGCTGCGAGGTCCATGTCGCCGATTTCATCGAGAAAAAGACTGCCTTTGTCGGCCTGTTCAAGCCGTCCCATCTTGTCGGAGTCAGCCCCGGAGAACGCTCCTTTGCGGTAGCCGAAGAGCTCGCTTTCGATCAGTTCGCGCGGTAGCGCGGCACAGTTCAGATCGACGAAAGCCCCGGCGCTGCGATTTGATAGATGGTGGAGGTTGCGGGCGACCAGCTCTTTGCCGGTGCCGTTTTCGCCGGTGATGAGGACGCGAGCGTCGGTCGCCGCGATGCGCTCGATCGTTGAGCGCAGCTCCTTCATCGTCGTTGAGTCCCCGAGGATGCGCCATTTGTCGAGCAGCTCGGTTTTGAGTTTGCGGACGTCGCTGCGCAATTCCGTCGATTCGGCGGCGTTGGCGACCGTCAGTAGGACGCGGTCTTGGTCGAGTGGCTTCTCCAAAAAGTTGAAGGCACCGAGTTTCGTGGCTTCGACGGCGGTGTCGATGGTGCTGTGGCCGGAAATCATGATGACCTTCATCTGGGGATGAAGACGTTTTATTTCGGCGAGAACTTCGAGCCCATCCATCTGGGGCATCTTGACATCACAGAGGACGACGTCGATGCTCGGCTCTAACGCTAAAGTGGCGAGGCCACTTTTTCCGTTCGGGGCCTCGATTGTCTCGTGGCGTGCGTAACGCAGAATCATGGCGACCGAGTCGCGAACGGACTCCTCGTCGTCAATGATCAAAACTTTGGCCATTCGGGATCTCCTTGGCCGCAGTCTAACAGGCCATGGCCTGGGTGGGCCTGCGCTTTTGAACTAAGAAGACGCTCGGAGTCCGGCCGGGTTCAAGCCGATGTGCCGGAACCGACACTTAACCCTCCTGCAAGGAGAGCAGACCATGGACCGACTGGCCGCCTTGCGCCAGCAACCCGAGCGCTTTGTGTTGGGGCTTAACGCAGGTACGTCGCAGGACGGTATCGATGCCGCCTTGCTGCGATTTGATGGCGGCAACTATGGCGATCCTTTTGAGCAGGTCGCGTTTCGAACCTTTCCGTTCTCGGATCGATTGAAAGACCGGCTCCGCGGCATGTTGAGTTGGAACCTTGCGGACACCTGCGAGATGAACGTTCAAATCGGAGAGGCTTTCGCGGATGCGGCCTTGGCCCTGATCGAAGAACTACCAGGAAGGCGCGCGGATCTCATCGGCAGCCACGGGCTGACCGCCTGGCATCGACCACCTCGGCGCCCCTACGAGACGGGCGCGACTTTGCAGCTTGGCGAACTCAGCGTTTTGTCCGAACGCTTGTCGGTCCCGGTCGTGGGAGATTTTCGGAGCGCCGATGTCGCCGCCGGAGGACAGGGCGCACCCTTGACGGCGTTTTTGGATCAGCTGTTGTTTTTTCGTCGACCCGGAACCGTCGCGCTGAACTTGGGCGGCATCGCCAACCTGACTTGCGTGGCGGCGGAAGCTGAAGACACCCTAGCTTTCGATACCGGGCCCGCGAATCTGCCTTTGGATCAACTGGCCCAAAAGCTGAGTCGTGGCGAATGCTCTTACGACCCGGAGGGCAGGTTTGCGGCGAGCGGACACATCGACGAGATCTTGTTGGGGCGTTTGTTGGCTCATCCCTTTTTGCTGGCGTCGCCCCCCAAGACCACGGGTCGCGAGGAATTTGGGGAGGATTTCGTCAACAAACTCCTGAATGACTATCGCCACCTAAAACTCGTCGACATCATAGCTACCTTGACCGTCTTTGTTGCTCGTTCTGTAAGGCGTGCCTGCGCTGAGTTTCTGGATGAGATTCCGCTACGGGAAGTCGTGGTTTCAGGCGGTGGAGTCGAGAATCTGTTTTTGATGGAACACCTAAGCCGCGCGTTCTATCCGATCCCGGTGGCTCGATTTGCCGAGGCTGGCGCCGACGCGCATTCAAAGGAAGCCATGTTGTTTGCGGTTTTGGCCCACGAGCGTCTATTTGATCGGCCGGGCAACCTCGCCGCCGCGACGGGGGCGCGTTGGCCCGTCCGCTTGGGCAAGATCTGCTGAAATCGGCCCGTCGTGCCAAACGGGCTTAGAGCCAAAGGGGAGAATCGAACTCCCAACCCCCGCTTTACGAAAGCGGTGCTCTACCATTGAGCTACTCTGGCTAATCGGCGGCATGATAAGGCTGCCAGCGCGGCTCCTCAAGACAACATTTGAGCCCCCCCAAAGCAAATTTCAAACCCTCAACATTAGCGTCAGACCATTTTCACTACCCTTTCCCTCCTTTTCAGCAAAACCAATCAGCCCATCGACATTCCCATCTCGGGCCCGATTTCGCACACTGAGCGCTGGTTCTTTGGGATTTGGCCGGTGTGCCAGTTTTTGAGGCACGGGGGAGCAGGGTGACGGAATCAGAAAACCAAGGGTCGGGCCGGGGTCGGCGGACGGCCCTTTTGGCGGCGGCCCTCGCTTTTGTCGGCATTCTTTTTCTGCCGACGCCAGAGGGGATGGACCCGCGAGGGATGCGGGCTTTGGCCGTCACGGTGGCGATGGCCATCTTGTGGGTCACGGAGGCCCTGCCTATTCCCGTCACTTCTTTGTTGCCGGTCCTGGCTTTTCCGCTCATGGGGGTCCTGTCATCGGCCGAGGTCACGGCTAAGTACGCCAATGATCTGATCTACCTGTTCTTCGGCGGGTTCTTCCTCGCCCTGACGCTGGAGCGCTGGAACGTCCACCGTCGAATAGCGCTCCTCGTGGTCTCCGCCTTCGGCTCGAAACCGCGCGCGGTCATCTTGGGGATCATGGTCGCCGTGGCGGGGCTTTCGATGTGGATCTCCAACACGGCAACGGCGCTCATGATGCTGCCGATTTGCTTAGCTCTTGCCGATCAACTCAAAGACTGCGGCGCAAGTAAAGAGGACGTCGATCGTTTCGCGACGGCACTTTTGTTGGGCACCGCCTACGCCGCCAACATCGGCGGCATGGGTACGCCAATCGGCACTGGACCCAACGGGATCTTCATGGCGTTCTTCGAATCCGCGGCGCAACCGAGTTTTGCTCAATGGATGATGTTTGCCATTCCCCTGGTTGTCGTCTTCGTCGCCGCGGCTTGGTTTCTGCTCACCGGAGTCTTGTTCAAATTCGCTCCTGAGGTTGGATTTGGCGAGCGCGACTACGTTCGCGCCAAGCTGCGAGATATGGGAAGACTGTCTCCGCAGGAACGCGCCACCCTTGCGGTATTTTGCCTCACCGTCTTGCTTTGGGTGACGCGCCGCGATCTCGACCTTGGAGGTTTCAGAATCCCCGGTTGGCTGAGCGGCCTCGATGCATTGGGTATGACCTGGACTAAGATGCTGCGCGAGCGATTTATTGGCGACTCCGCCGTGTCGATCTTAGCCGTCATCTTGCTCTGTGTGATTCGCGTAGGGCCCAAACGGCAGCCCTTGGCAGATTGGAGCATTGGGGCGCGCGTGCCCTGGGGCATGTTGCTTTTGCTCGGGGGTGGCTTTGCCATTGCCGGGTCCTTTGGCGTCGGTGGCGAAGAAGGGCTTAGCCTTTCCGCGTACTGTGGCGCGAAACTGGGCGCTCTTGGCGAGGCGAATCCTCTCTTCGTCTTGCCCTCGATCGCCCTCAGTGTCTCGGTATTGACCGAGTTCACGTCGAATACGGCCACGACTTCGGTCATGATCCCCCTGTTGGCCGAGGTCGGCTCGGCGGAAACCTCCCGGCTTCTTTGCTTAACGGCGACCTTGTCTGCATCCTGTGCCTTCATGTTTCCGGTCGCCACCCCTCCGAATGCCATTGTCTTTGCCTCCGGGCGGCTGCGAATCAAGACGATGATGAAAGCGGGGATCGGTTTGAATCTTGTCGGGGCCATCCTGATTCCGATCTGTGTCTGGTTTTTAGCGCGCCTTTTCCTTCCCCCGCTCAATTAACTTAGGACCGACGAACCATGGCCGATGGGCCGGACTCGAATTCTGCAGACTTGCCGGTTGCCGCGGCCGAAGCCGGCTACGACCGAATGTCGCAGGCTTTGGCGGAGGCTTGGCGCCAGGTTAAGGACGGCGCTGAACTCGCGGCCATTGGGGTTCAGTTCGACGAAGCGGTCGCCGCCAGCGAGGCGCTGCAAAGAGCCCTCGCCGGCAACGAAGATGAGTCTGGGCAGAGGGGGGCCCCAGAGCTTGGCCTCGACCCAAGCCTCGACCCGGATCTTCGGCGGCAACTCGAAGATCGACTGCGTTCAGACCTGGAAGTTCTGGAGAACGACGCCCGCGAGTTGTTTTCCGATGATCTCGCGGCGCCGCTACAACGCGGTCGTGATTTCGCCGTGTTGCGGCTTCGCTCCCGCCTTCTGCGCCGTGCGACGCGTTGCTTGGTGGGGCGGTCGTCACTCGACGAACTTCCTTTTTTGCTCTTTGAGTTGTCAGACCTGGAGAACTCGTTGGGAGGAAGGGCTCCCTCTGAAGTCTCGCTGGCCGCGCGTCCCGCCGAGGCCCTGTCGGTCGCGAGTCCCGCCGAGGCCCTGTCGGTCGCGAGTCCTAACGAAAGAGCCGCGCCGAACGCAAGAACCAACATCGCACGGCTCCGCCAAAGGCTCTTGTTGCGCCACGCCGAGGACCTTTTTGAATCCCTGCCGACCGGAGACCTGTCTTCCGCGGCTGATCTTGAGTTGGCATTTCGCCGGGTTCGAGAACTGAGCAGCCTCGACAGCCGACTGGCTCTCCACACTCGGAGTGAGGACCAGCAATCCGAGGCGGTTGCTTTGCGGGACCGGGTGCTAACCGCGCGCTTGGAGCTTGAGGCGCGCGCTTTTGAGCGGGCTGAAGCGGCCACGGATGCCGACTCGGTTCGAGCTACTCTTCAGGTCGCGTCCCATCTGATCGACAACATGGACGAGGCGCGGCTCGCCGCTTACGACCTCGCCTCGGCGAGTCCCGCCTTCGAGTTGCGCCATCTCGCAGGCAACGGCGAGCGCATGGCGAAAGTTGTTCAGAATTCAAAAGGCACACTCAATCAGCTGGGACGTTCCCACTTTGAAGCGGATTTTGACGATCTAAAGCGGCGGGCCAAGAGCAGCGCGCGGCGGCTCCGCCGCCTTTCCGGTCGACTGGGCGACCTCGCGAATGATCGCACGATGCGAGACCGCATCGAGGGGGTCTTTGGGCCACGATTGGTGCGAGCCTGGGAGATCATGATCTTTTGGCTCATCATCGGCGTTTTGGGCCTGATCGTCGCTGATCATTACCGCGACTTGGATCCAGATGGCCAGATTAGCTGGACGGTCTGGGCTGATACCGCGATCTGTATCATCTTGCTGTACGATCTTGCGGTGCGCGTGTTCCTCAGTCCGCGGCGGGGACGTTACTTTCTGCGGCATTTCGTCACCGATTTTCTGCCTTCATTACCCTTCGCCTTGCTCTTGAACCTAACGAGTGTGCGAGCGCTGCGTTTTCTGCGCCTGGTCCGAGTTGCTCCTCGCATCATGCAGTCGCTTTTTCGAGTGTTTCGCCTGTTGTTGTTTGTTGCGCGAGCGATGGACCGTCTCGTCGAACGAAACGCCTGGCTGCTCAACCGAAACATCGTTTTTTTCACTGATCCGGTGAAGGACGAGGGCGAGCACGTCTTGGACAAAAGGATGCGCGGCCTCGACACTTGGATTCGTCGCGCCGGTTCAGCCCTCTTTAACGATTTGATTCCCGAGGTTCAGTCAGAGGCCGCCCAGTGGAGAATGGCCGCGGTCGAAGCGGCGCTGCCACTCGCGGATGGCTTGGAGGATTCTCCCTCGGGGTCCAATCGCGTTCGTGCCGGATCGCAAGAGATGGACGTCGACGACGTCATCGCGCGACTCCGAGAGACGGACGACCGTCAGGTAGCAGATGTCTTGGGCATGGAGTTCGCTCGAAACCTAAATTCATCGCTACGATTTTTTCGGATTCCCTTCGTTCGCAAAATCCCAGTCGTGCGATTTGTGCTCGGCCCATCTGGCGTACCGGACCCACTGGTTACGACGGCGCGGCTCAGTCACGTTCTGGGCGACTCCTTGGCTTTCGCTCAGCGAGCTATCAACTGGTTCGCCGATCTCTACGGCACGATTACGGGCGCGCAGTTCCTCGATCGACTCGGCTTTCAGATGATCAAGGCGACGGCCCGGCCAACCAAACGCATCTTTGCCTTCGTGGCCGCGATTGGCCTGTTGTGGGTCGTCGTGAAGATCGTCAACGTCGGCAACTTTTTCGACGTTTACCTCGATGCCTTCATCAACCTCCTCGACGGGCCCATCGTTTTTCTCGCTGCGCTGTGCGTCATCCCTTTAGCGCTCGGGATCTGGTTTCGCCGTATTGCGGGCCAAGCCACCGACTTTTACGAACGGGTCGCTGAGGCTCAGTTCTTGGCTCTCACCGAGATCGACAAGGAAAAGCGCGGCGCTCAGGACTTGGTTTTTCTCGCCGACCGAGTCTTGTTCCCCGAGGCGAAAGTAATGAGTGGGGCGACCGCAGAGGCGCTCGCCGAGATCCGTGCTGAGATCGCCGGGCGCCCCGATGAATTAGCGGCGATCTTCGACAAACGAGGGATCGAAAGCCGCGTTGACTTCGTGCAGCTTTTCTACCGCGATTTTGTGGATGGTGCTTGGTTTCACCACAACGACACTAAAGTCGCAAACATGTTGTTGGGGAATTTAACACTCGAGAACATTCGCCGTCATCGCATCAAGCAAAGCCGCCGCCGCAAGAAACAACTGGATCGTTTGGATATCGGCCGCGGCAAGGGTGGGATCACCGGGCCCTATGTGTGGTTCAACTTTATCACCCATAGCGTCGCGCAAGAAACCGCGCGGCTGATCATCGAATACAACCAACACGCCATCCCGATTCGGGAGGTCGAATCCGCCGACATCGTCGACCGCAAGATTTACGACGCTTGGTGTGCGCGGAGGCGACGCCTCACGGAGGCCCGACAGCGCGGAATAGAATTACGGCCCGAATCTGCTGACGATTCGGCCCCCAAGAGCTCAGATGGGACTTTGACTTTCCGGACTACGGAGTTCAATGCGCTCCATTTTTTGTCGGACGATCCGATGCGACACGCAAGAGTCGTCAAGCGCTACGGCGAAGAGATCGCTAACATGTTAGTGGAGGACCGTGAAAATCTAATCCGTCGGGTCTTTGGCACTTTTCCGATGCACGAGTTGTCGCGAGAAAAGCGGACCTTTAATCCCTACGGATTCTACCGCCGTTTCGGTGCGCGCGGCCGCGTCTTTTTAGCACCGTTTTGGCTACTGTTTTTCGCAGCCAAGGTGTTTCGGATTCTGTCGCGCCGCTTGCTCCTTATTGTTCGAGATGTGATCGATCCCGACTCGCGGCCGCTTGAGACGAGTTCCGGGCGCGCCGATTTTGACGTTGCGAAAAGAAAGATCCACCGCATGCGGAGGCCGGTGGTCTTAGAGGCGATTCGTTTGCGCGCGGACTTCGATTTCGAGTACCTTGGGATCAGCCTGCCAGGCGAGCGAAGCAGCCAAAATAACCCCCACTCGGTGGCTGCAGACCTGGAGCGCATCAACGCTTCTGAGCGCGAGTGGGAGGAGTTTCGAGTCATCAAATCCGAACGTCAACATCGCATTCGTTTGTTGGCGGCCTTGTTAAAGCGCGCAGCTCAAGGTGAAACCTTCGAGGTTTGGATCGCTCGAGTGCGTCCTAGTGTCTTTGGCCACGAAAAGGCAGCTCTGCGCGCCTTAGCTCTGGCTCTGGCAGGAGACCTCGATGGTACGGCGAGTTTGCTGGATGCGCAGGATCGCTTGCGCGATCTATTGACGCGGGTGAAAGGGGGAACCCAAGCCGCCCCTCGCCGACCGGGAGTCTTGAGATCTTGGTCCAAGATCGGGATTCGGCGAGGTCTCAAGCACAGTTGGCGTTGGCTCGCTAACGAGCAAGCTGACGACAAGGGCCTTTACCGCAAATTCGTAGATGCCATTTCGCTTCACGACGAGGCCCTACAGGACGCGCTGTCGTTGTTGGCGCATCGCGAAGATCTCAAGGTTAGCCCGGATGAGCTGGTGTTGGAGAAGCTACTTGCATCAGCGGTACAGCCGTCGAGTTGGAGCGAACAAATTGTCGCCGTTCGAACGGTCCAAAGCTTGGGGATGCTCGACTTGATGGGCTACGAGGGTCTCATCGGCCGCCTTGGCGGCTACGAATCCTCAGCTCAGGACACCGGAGAGTTGTTGTCGCCGAAGGAATTGTCGACACTGTTTTGAACCGGCATCAGAGGCGGTGCGTAGTGAGTTTCCAGGCGCTGAAGCCGCTTGGCAAGTTCGAAAGGATCTACGGGAAGTGGAATGAAGGAGAAGATCCCGAGTTCAATCTTGAGCCGGTTGTGGCGGTCGCGGTGATCTTTGTCGAGCAAGCAGAGAATGTGGATTTCGGCGTCCATCTTGCGGATGTTGGAAGCAAACTCACCACAGCCTTCGCGAGTGTAGTTGAAATGGATGATGGTCGCTTGGCGTTTGTCTTCATCGAGGAGTTCGAACAACCGGTTACGGGGAACTTCGAAGGGTTCGAGAGTCTCGAATTGCCGACAAGCGGTTGCGATGACGTCCGCCATCGCTTTGTCATCGAGGGCAATGAGAACCTTTGTCATTTCGGCATCCTTGGCGGTCCGCGAAAAGTAAGCCCCTCGCTTTCCTTCCGAATCGCTATCGGTCAATCTGCCCGCCATGACTGAGCCTTGCATTTTCATTCACGGAATTGACGAAGCCGGATATGGTCCGCTTTTGGGCCCGCTCGTCGTGGCTCGCGCCGATTTTGTGGTTGCGAAAGCTGATACGGAGCTCGAGCTCTGCTCGGGGTCTCCGCTGCGCATTGCGGATTCGAAAAAGATAATTAAGAGCGGCCGTGGCTTCGCCCAGCTCGAAGCCACGGTTTTGGGCTTGGCCGCCCACCTTAGGGGGCAAGAAGTCTCCAGTGTTAGAGGCTGGTTGGAGTTTGACGGTGACTCCGATCGGTCCGGGGCTTTGGCCGAGGCTCCCTGGTATGACCTCGATTCGCTTTCTTTGCCCTTGGCCGCGAAGGCCTCGGCGATCGGCGATGCTCGCCGGGCCTTCGCGGATGGCTTCGTTTTTCGCAATGGAACTGTGACCGGCATGCGCCTTCGCGTGTTCCCCGAACGGCGCTTTAACTTGAGCCTCGAAGAAACGGAGAATAAGCACGAGACGCTTTTTCAAGAGGTCGCGTCCTTGCTCGACGAGGTGCTACCTAGAGCCGGCTGCGCGCGCGTCACGATTGACAAACTCGGCGGGCGCACTTTTTACGCTGACAAGCTCAGCGCGAGTTTTCCCTTTCGACCTTTGGAGATCTTGAACCAGTCAAAGGAGGAAAGCCGGTATCGCATGGAGCTCAACGATTCGGCGCCAACGCTGCGTTTTTGGATGAAGGGCGATGACCGCGCCCTGGAAGTCGCCCTGGCCTCGATGCTCGCTAAATACACCCGCGAGATCCTCATGGCGGTTTTCAATGAATACTGGTGTCGCCGGATTCCGGGTCTGAAGCGAACTGCAGGCTACTACCAAGATGGCCGTCGGTTTTTGGCGGATCTTTCGGCTTCTGGCAAAGTCAGCTCAATAGAGATCGATCAGCTGACGCGCCGCCGTTGAGAGCACTCAAGACGCGGGCTACACTTTCGGCCCTGACCATGCCCGTGACGTCGAGGCCGAAATGACCCCTTCCCGCGCTGTGATCTTTGACATGGATGGTGTGCTCATCGATTCTGAGCCCGCCCATCTTGACGCGACCAATGAGATTCTCTCGCGCGAGGGAGCGTATCTCAGCGCGGAACAGAACCGTCCCTACTTGGGCACGAATGACGTTTCCTACTGGAAAGCCTTGAGCGAGCGTTTTTCACTCGCGGGAACCCTGGACCACTACATCGCTGAGCGCCAAGTCGTGCTGGTCCGAAGGCTCAAGGAGACCTTGCCCTTGGCCGAAGGGCTCATCCCTTTTCTCGACGAACTCAAGGCCCAGGGTGTCGCCCTGGCGGTGGCCTCTGGATCTGATCGTGAGCTCGTGGAGTTTGTGGTCGAAGAGGGCGGCCTGAGCGGGTATTTTCCCGTTATTGCCTCCGGGGACGAAGTGACGCGGCCCAAGCCAGATCCGGAGATTTTCCTGTTGGCGGCGCAACGCTTGGAGTGCGATCCGCAATCCTGCGTCGTTCTTGAGGATTCTCCGAACGGAGCCCGAGCCGCACTGGAGGCTGGAATGCGCTGCTTTCGAGTCCTCACCGCCACCACCCAGTCCTTGGAGTTTCCCAAGACGGCCGGAGAAATTGCTACCTTCTGCGGGCTAAAAGCCGATCAAGTTTTGATCGGGCATGATGCAGACGATTTGTCTTCGAAGCGGCAGGAACCATGAGCTTGAAAACGGCGATTCTCGGTGGTGGCATTACCGGTGTCAGCCTCGCTTACTTTCTTCAGAACCAAGGCGTCGACTGGCAGCTTTTCGAAGCTGCACCCAGGCTCGGCGGGCTTTGCCGTTCAGAGACGACCGATGGTTTCGTCGCCGACTGCGCCGGCGGTCACATCATCTTTTCGAAGGACCAAGAGGTCCTCGATTTTGTGTTGGGGATCTTGGGCGAAGGGAATCACCACCAGACGCCGCGAAAAAGCGCTATCTACTACCGCGGCGATTACGTCCAGTACCCCTTTGAAAACGGTCTCGCCGACCTGCCTTTGAACGACAACTATGAGTGTCTTTCGGGCTACGTCAAATCTGATTTTGAGCGCAGAACTGGCGCGGCGGAGCCCACGAATTTCAAAGACTGGTGTATGTGGCGCTTCGGGAGCGGCATTTCCAAGCACTTCATGTTCCCCTACAACGAAAAGCTGTGGAACATCGACCTGAAGGACATGAACACGAGCTGGGTTTCCGGTCGCATCCCGGATGCTCCCGTCGATGACGTCTTGCGCGCCTCCATCGGTATCCGCACTGAGGGCTACAAACACCAATCGGTGTTTTGGTATCCGCTGGAAGGCGGATTTGAGACCATCGTCAAGTCGGTCGCCGCGAAGCTTGATGAATCACGACTACACGTCAGTGCGCCGGTCAAAGAAGTTGTCATCAAAAAAAAGGGCTTTGACGTCGACGGTGTTCACTACGACAAGCTCTTTTCGACGCTGCCCTTGCCCGAGCTCAAAAAAGTGATGAAGGGCATTCCCGACGACATCGCCGCGAGCTTTGATCGCCTTCAATACACAAGCCTCTGGAGTGTCATCGTAGCGATTGACGCGCCCGACAAGACCGATCGCTCGTGGATCTACTTTCCGCACCCGGAGACCGGGCCCTTTAACCGACTGACCCATTTGTCGAACTACAGCCCCGGCAACGCGCCAAAAGGCAAAAGCTCGGTAATGGTTGAAGTGACGCACCGCGGTGAACTCGATTTGGACGACGCCAAGCTCGCCGAGATCGTCGATCACCTTGCCGACTGCGACATCTTAGAGCGCGACAAGGTCCTTTTTAGTCGCGCTTGGAACAACAAGTACGCCTACATCCTCTACACCCACGACCTCGAGGAAAACCTCGATCGCGTCCGCTCTTGGCTGAAAGGTCAAGGTGTCGAGATCCTCGGCCGTTTCGGCAACTACGACTACTTCAATTCCGATCAGTGCATCCGCGCCGCGATGGACGCCGCGAAGTCCTTTAAGGGCTAGCATCGTCAAGGCGGGTTCCGCCACCGCTTTTTGAAATATGATGTCACGGCCTTCGATTGGCGAGAGCAGAACTGATCGACCAAGGAGGTGTTGCCATGCATCAGGCGCTTAAACAAACGTGGGCTTTGGGTCTGATATTGCTGGCCGCGAGTTGTTTGCTGGGACAAACACCCCAGCCGTCAGACTTCATTGGTACTTGGAAGGGCGAAATCGAAACCGCCAACCTCGGTTTTGAGGCCACTTTCGAGTTCGCAAAAGATGACTGGAAAGGGCGGTTGAGTATTCCCGTCCAAGGCTTGAAGGACCGAGCCCTCAAAGACATCGAGCTCAAAAAGGCCATTTTCTCGTTTACTATTACCGGAATTCCCGGCAGCCCGCGGTTCTCGGGCCAGCTCAGTGAAGATGGCACGACCGTCAAAGGCTCGTTCCTCCAAGGTGCTAGCAAGCTCGTCTTCAAGATGACGCGCGCCGATCAGGCTGCAGCCGACCAGTTGGAGACCCTCGAACTCATCGAAAAAGAGATCGAAGAGCTTCGCAAAGAGTGGGAAGTCCCAGGGCTTGCCGTCGGCATCGTGAAAGACGGCAAGGTCTATCTAAGCCGCGGATTTGGCACGCGGGACCAAAACCAAGACCACCCGGTGACACCCAAAACTCTGTTCGCCATTGGTTCCAGCACCAAGGCCTTCACCGCCTTAGCGCTCGGCACCATGGTGGCTGAGGGCAAACTCGATTGGGATGAGCCCCTTCGCACCTACCTGCCCGATTTTGCGCTAAGCGAAGAATCGGTAGCCGCTCGCCTCACGCCGCGTGACTTGCTCACGCATCGTTCCGGCATGCCGCGCCACGACATGATCTGGTACAACCGCAAAGACATCGATATCGAAAAGATCTACCACAGCCTTCGCCACTTGGACTTGAGCGCGGACCTTCGCGAGACCTTTCAGTACAACAACCTCATGTTCGCAACCGCCGGGCATTTGTCGGCCGTGCTCGACGGCACCAGTTGGCCAAAAGTCGTAAGAAGCCGGTTGCTTAACCCCTTGGGGATGAACAACAGTCATGTCTTGTTGGTTGATGCCAAAAAGACCGGCGATATCGCGCGCCCCTTTGATCTTCGCGACGACAAGATCACCGAGATCCCCTATCGCAACATCGACAACGTCGGTCCCGCGGGATCGATCTTTTCTTCAGCTGATGATATGTGTCAATGGCTGAAGCTTTTCGTCGGCAGAGGCAAGGTCGACGGTAAGACCATCGTGTCAGGAGCGATCCTCAAGGAAGTTTGTTCGCCGCAGATGGTGATGGGAGGGTTGACCGGAAGCAACGATATCGGGCCCTCGAGCTACGGTATGGGGTGGATGATCGATTCTTATCGCGGCCGTCAACGAATTCACCACGGTGGCAACATCGATGGCTTCAGTGCCTTGGTGGCTCACTTTCCCAACGACGGATTCGGCGTCGTGGCTTTGGCAAACCGCAATGCCACGCCGCTTCCCGATTTGCTGCTGATGCGTATCGCGGATCGTCTGTTGGATCTTGAAGTCCGGGACTGGAGTTCCGAGATGATGGCAAACAAGGCCAAGGCCAAGGCCCTGGAGAAGAAGTCAGAGGCGCTCGTAGAAGGCAAACGAGTCGAGGGAACAAAGCCCGCCCAGGTCTTGGAGAGCTACGTTGGGACTTATGAGCACGCCGCCTACGGCAGTATCGTCGTCGATCTGGTGGCCAACGGCGATGGTCTATCCGTCGCGCTGAACGGTCTGACGGCAGACCTTGAGCATTGGCACTACGAGACCTTCCGGGCGCTAAAGAACGAAGAAGACCCGACGCTAAAGGGAACGAAGTTCCTATTTCGAACGAACGTCGATGGGGACATCAGCGAACTCGAAGTTGCCCTTGAGCCCGCCGTTGCGGCGATCAAGTTCGGCCGCGCTCCCGATGCGGCGCTCTCAGATCCGACTTACCTCGCGCGTTTTGTCGGCGAGTACAAACTCGGTGGTCAAACTATCAGCGTTGATCTTGCCGGAAAGACCCTGACGGTGACCGTGCCCGGACAACCCACCTACCGCTTGCAACCGACCCGCAACGACAGCTTCCAGTTGAAAGAAATGAAGGGCTACTCGCTGCAGTTCAAAAGCGAGGGCGGCCGCGTGAACGAAGTCATCTTCAGCCAACCCCAAGGCATGGCCGCGGCAAAGCGCGCCAGGTCCGAAGACGCTAAGACCCAATCCCCTTAGAACCCATGGCGATGGCTGCCACCATCCGAGACGACATTGCATCAATAGGCTTCGCCGTCGCGAACAGGCTGCGCCTGGGCGATTTCTTCAAGTGCTCATAGCAGCACTGCGCGCGCAGAAGACAAGTTGATGGAGTTCGCCGCCAATTTCCGATAATCTATGCGTAGATCTATTCATTTATCTATGCAGGGCTTGACCGGCTCAGGGGGTTTTCGGCGGAGATGGGTATTTGGCCTACGATCTAGAAAACCTGCTCAAAGCGCTCGGAAACTCAGGAATCACCGATTCTAAGGCGATTCAGGCCGCTTTGGGGGCAAGCCAAGCCACCGTGTCTCGCCTCATAGAAGCGGCGGGGAGCCGCGTCGTCCGCATCGGCCGGGGGAGAAATACCCGCTATTTTAGGCCTCACCATCTATTCACGAGCCAAGCTCTTTTCCGGATTGACGCCGCAGGCATCGCTGAGCATCTTGCGGATGTGTGCCCCATTATGGGTGGCGGCTACTACGTTGAGGCTCTTGGCTCGGAGCGTTGGCTCGGCGGGCTATGTGGTGATGGCCTGTACGATGGTCTTCCCTATTTTGTCGACGATCTTCGCCCTCAAGGCTACATCGGGCGTCAAATTGCTCGAACGATGGGCGCACCCTACCCTCAGGACCCACGACGTTGGAGCTCGTCTCAAGTCTTCGCCTGGCTCATCGAAACCGGAGCTGATTTGCCCGGCGCCCTGGTGTTCGGAAGTAAAGCCTTGGACGCAGCGCTCTCCTCGCCCAAGGTCGTTAAGCCAAATGAGTACCCCAAGCTGGCTGCGCAGACTTTGTCTGGCGCCGTGCCCGGATCTTCTGCTGGCGGAGAGCAGCCCAAGTTCGCCGCCTACTCCGCAAAAGTTGGACAGGTTCTCGTCAAATTCTCCGCCAAAAAAGACGGGCAGGCGGTTTGCCGTTGGCGTGATATCTTGATCGCAGAACATCATGCTTTGACGACCTTGCGCAGAAACGACGTTGAGGCGGCGGTGAGTCGCTTGTTTGAGTTCGAGGGTCGGACCTTTCTCGAAGTCGAAAGGTTCGACCGCGTCGGTGCCAAGGGTCGCAATTCGATGATCTCGCTCGCCGCGATCGATGCTGAATTTGTCGGCGAGGGCCGCGACTGGGTAACGTCTTTGCGGGCGCTCCTGAAAAAGAAGCTCGTGCCAGCAGAGGATGTCCAGCGCGCGGTCTTTTTACAGCTGTTCGGGACCTGGATTGGGAACGCCGACATGCACCTCGGCAACATGAGCCTGCAAGCCCATAAGCAGGGTTTTTCTCTGCTGCCCGCCTACGACATGACGCCGATGCTCTGGGCGCCGATTGTGGGCGAGTTGCCCACCCAAGCCAATCTAAAGCCACCGGTAAGAGACCCGCGTTTCAGTTCAGAGTGGGGCTCCAGCGCGCGCATGGCGCTGGAGTTTTGGAGCACTTTGGAAAAGGAGTCTCGACTCTCCGACGATTATCGATCCATTGCGACAGAATCGAAATCGCTGATCCAAATGCACCTCGGATGAAACGCAGTTCATGTATATTGCAACAGAGAAATGCAATTTTCATAGGCATGTGTGGTCGGTGTCGCCATTCGTTAAGTCGAAGCGAATCTGCTGGTCCCAAGCAACAGGTTCAAGAACGGAGACTCAGCAGAGCGTGGCAAAAAACGCTACCTGCCGCCGTCTTTCACCCGTCCGGCCCTGATAGTTTCTCAAAACTCGCCCTCAATCGGCGAGTCATTGGGGCTCAAACTCGACTGGTTGTGAATGTGCCTCGGCGCACATGCGCACGGGATGCGCATGGAACACGACATTTTCTTCAGCCCTCATGTTGTCAATTTGACCCTTGAGGATCGCAAGGCTCCTTCGAGCTACTCTCGCTATCCCGAAGGACCTGGTCTCGGTGCGACTATGCCCATGTGCGCGTGCAAACCGAGGGCGACAAAGACGGCAACGACCAATTGATCGGACTGGCCTCGAACGACGCGGGGTTTTTGGATTCTCCGGACGTTGAGTGGATCTCGGGTGGCGTGAGTAGTAAAGGGCCACAGGCGGTCGCCATCGGTCGCCACGGGCACTTTTTCCTTTGGGGATTCGCGGCTTCGCAGACCTACCTCAGCGATGAAGCCAAGTTAGTTTTGCTTAACCCCCTACACTACATCGCGAAGTTCGACGGCGCAGCTATCGTCGCGCGCTTCACCCAAGGCCTCGCCGAAGTAGAGGAATTCAAAAAGGTCATGCGTCAACGCATCAAAGACGGCGAAGACGTGAGTGAAAGAGAACGCGCGAGCCTCGGCCGTCCCGCGCCAGAAGCTCCAGATCGCCTTGATCCGTTTCGCCACTACCTGTCATCTGAAGAGTTGGAATCGCTGGGAGGAGATCCGGCGAAGGTCGCTAAGTACCTCCGCGTGAACCTGCGGTACTTCCATCCGACTGGTCCCTATCAACTCGGCGTCGACCCGGAGTTGAGGCGTTTGGGTTTCGCCAACGATGACCTCTCAATGGTGGTGCGCGCAGTCAAGATGCTGAATGCTGGTAGCGACGGCAACATCGAAATCGACATCGCACTCGCCCGCACCCTGCTTGAGCGCTATACGAATCAGTCCTTCGCAAAGCTGCAACAATGGAACGAATGGCTCCGCGCGAATCGCTCCACCCTCTTTTTCTCGGAGTCCGCTGGCTACAAGTGGCTCGTGAATCCCTATCGCTCTCTCAAAGGCCTGAATGGGGATTGCGGACGTTGACGATCATGAGTCGGCGGTCGCTGCTGACACCGACGAGGCGATTGCTGTCGTCGCGAGTTTCGATGTGCCAACGCAGCGGGACCGGAGCCAAGAGGACTTGGTGAAGCGCTTTTTCCCAGGCGCCGTCGAGTTCGGGGTGGTCCGGGTCGCCTTTCGCAAGGTCGAAGCGGATCAGTTGGCCGTCGCGGCGCGCGTTGCGGCCCAGGTGAATCCCGAACTGGAAACGCCGGCCGTCGTGGGTGTCGATGACCAAAGCGTAGCGGTCGTTGCTGCCGGCAGGATCACTCTGAACGCTGAATTCAAACACGGGGGCCTTGGAGTCGTTTGGCAGACAAAGTCCGTCCTCGGGGGAAGTAGCAGTGACGGGCCGGGCGCCGGTGGCGGCGTGCCGGGCTGAAAACAGCGGCGCGATTCCAGGCGGCGTGTATTTGCAGCGGTAATAGCGATAGGCCGACCAGGGTTTTTTTGTTTTGGCCTGATGAGATTGAATGCGCTCCCACCAGATTCTGGCGTTGCCCGCGGCGGTGGCGGGGAGGTTTTGGGTTTCCAGGAGCGCCACGACGTCGAAGTCGTGCGGAGCCAAAGGGCGGATCATGGCCGATTGAAGGGAAGTCTCCAAAGTCGGAACACCACGGGCCATTGAGGGCGTGTCGAAGGCGACCAAGACGAGATCTTCAGCGGGTAACTCATCGTTTTCGGCCGCGGCTACCAAGGCGCTTTGAATGCCGCGGACTTGGGCGCCGGCTTCTTCGAAGGCGACAAGGCCGCCGCTTAGGGACAGGCCATAACTAACGAGGAGGAGCGCCGTGACTCCCCAGCTGAAGAACTTTGGCGCGGGCGAGGCAGTTTCTTCCTCAGTTGCAGATAGACACAAGCTCAAGCCGGCGATGGCGGCGATGCAAAGGCCCGGTAGATAAAAGAGACGAGCGTTAAAGAGGTTTTGGTCGACCCAAAAAATGAGGAGCGTTGGCAGGAAACTGAGCAGGCCAAAGGTAATGAGGATCGCGCTGGTCTTGCGGAAACGTCGCGACTGAACGAAAAGGCAAAGGGCTCTTAGGCCCGCGATTCCCAGGGCCAAGGCCATGGCCGCGCGGAGAATCGTCGTGACGGTTTCGCCGAAGACGGCCTCGTTCACGGGTAAGATGGCGTGCTGGAGGGAATCGGGCACGCGTTCGAAAACTTGGTTGTGGCGCGCGTATTCACGGGGCTCAAGGCCCGCGTACTTGAGAGTTAGCCGGCCCCAGAGCAAGTAACGCAGGCCAAGGTAGATTCCCAAGATGATGGCGTTTGGAATTGTCCACAGCAGGGCGCTTCTTAGGCGTTTGCCGATTCCTTGACCCTTGGGCGCGTAGCTGAGATCAATGAGGAAAAAGCAGGCGGGCAAAACGACGGCGATCTCTTTGCACAAGATTGCAGCACTTAGCAGTCCCAAGCCGAGAAGCTTCCAGCGATGGCGGCCGGACTCTGCTGCTTTTAACCAGGCGAGCATTGCCGCGAGGGAAAAGGCGGCGTTCATCAACACCATGCGCTGCAAGAGCCAAACCACGGATTCGGGGGCGATGGGATTGACGACGACAGCGAGGCTGGCCACAAAAGCGGCCCCCCGTGCGCGGCCTCCGGCCAAAGCCTGCAGTAGGCAATAAACCAAGACGCCGATCAAGGCTTGCCAAGCGGTGTTTTGTAAATGGGCGCCGACGGGGTTGGTGCCCCAGACCGAGTAGTCGGCAAATCCCGTCAAAATGGGCAAGGGTCGCCAGAATTGTTCGCGCTCCATGTGGCTGGGCCACAGAAATAATTTGAACCGCCCCCAGTCCAGTTGGCCACCGGTCGTGAACTGAGAGATGAGAAGATCGTCTTTGATCCAATAATTGTCCATCGTGCGCCCGTAAAAGGCCAACACGACGAAGACGATGAGCAGCAGATGTGAAAGGCGGGGTTCGAAGCTGCGGACCCTTAGCACTGAAACCAATTCTCGGGAGACACGATGACACGATCTAAGACCGCGCGGCGGTCGATTCGTGATCCCGCCAGGATGACGGAGTTGCGTATCTCGATGGCCTCGCTGATCACGACGTTTTCGCCGATGACCGAGTGCTCAATCGTTGTTCCCTCGGCGATGGTCGCCGAATCTGCGATGACGCAATCAAGTTTGTGTTCATCGAGGTACTTCAGATTGCCGTCGAGGAGATCGTGCGCGAAAGTGATGTTGAAATCCCATGCCACGGCTTCGCAAACGCTGACCGGGTAGCCGTCGTCGATGAGGATTTGGATCGTGGAAGTGATTTCGTATTCGTCGCGGAGCGCGGTTCGCGGGGTCTTGCGCACCGCATCGAACACCTCGGGACCGAACAGGTAGATTCCACAGCCCTTGAGGTCGTTCGTTGGGATCTGGGGCTTTTCGATGACGCGGCAAACGAGGCCGTCGTCGCCAAGCTCGACCGAGAAGTTTTTTCTGAGGATCTTCGGGTCTTTTTCACGCATGACAGCCAGAACGGCGCCGCCGCCCTGAGCTTCGAACATCTCGATCATGCGCTCAAGTTGTTTAGGTGCGTAGTAGATATCACCCAGCACCAAGACAAAAGGCTGATCGACGAGTGGCGCGAGTTGTCCGACCGCGTGCGCGATGCCGAGGGTCGCCGTCTGTTCGACGTAGTCGATGTTGACCCCTTCGGATTCGCCGCGCCCGTAGTGACTGATGATCTTGTCCATCAAATGCCCGACGACGATCTTGACGTCCTTAATGCCGAGCGAACGAAAGATCTCGAGGTGGTGCCCCATGATCGGCTGATTGGCGATGGGGAGCAGAGGCTTGGGATAGTGGGTGTTGAAAGGGTCGATGCGCGACCCCTTGCCCGCAGACAAGATGACCCCGCTTAGTTTCGTCTGTCCCATGTTGTGCGCCGGTGCTCCTCAGCTCGATGGATGGACCGGCAGATTCTAACAGCCTTGGAAATCTTCGCTCACCGCATCCTCGACTTGATCTTATGGAGGAGGCCGCAAGTCCGGTTGCGGCCTCCTCTAAAAATCGTCCTGCTTACGCCGCCAGGTTTGGGCACTGTGCCTACTTGCCAGCCAGTTCCTTCAGCTCGGCAATCTGGTCAGCGTATTGAACGCGGACTTCGGCAAAGGTATTGGCGAACTTCTTCATGTATGGCTCGGCGGTGTCCGGGTCCTTAACGAGTGAGCCTAAGCTCGACGAGGTCTTCAAGATCGATAAGAAGTTGCGGAGATCACTTCGCGACAACGATTTTGCCGTTTCTAGGAGTTCCTGGGTGCTCCCTCCCCATTGTCCCAATGCGGATTTGCTAGACCTCTGCGCCATTCCTGTCTGGTAGATCAACGCGACTTCCGGGTAGCTGCTCTTCTTGAGAGCAGCGATGGCAAGCTTGAGCCCGGCAATCGAATTCTTGTCGGACCACGATTGCCCAATGGCAATTTGGCCGTAGGATTGCACCAGAACGAGAGCAAAAGCATTCTTTGCGGCCTGTTTCGGGAACCATCTCGCAATCTTGTCGACCTGGTCCCGAAGGTCTGCACGATAGAAAGACTCCACAATCTTCGAGAGCGTTGCTTCGAAGCCAGCCGGCAGCTTGAAATTGGACTTGCCGGCTTGGATGAAGTCGAGGTTCTCCATGATTTGGTCGCGATCGCTGTTCTTGAAACTGTCTCTCTCGATTCTCTCCGCCATCTCAGTAGTTGATACTAGCGCGAAATGCCACTGGACTGTTCGGTCCAGTTTGGTGTACTGCTCTTCGATCTGTGTGTCGAACTCTGCAATCTTCGCGCTGTTTTTCTTGTCGAAACCGTTAAAGATGTGAACTGATGCTTCCTCTGCTGCTTTTTTCGTGATGTCCGGAATCAGGCCAGCCAGGTGGAGCCTGTTTTGCTCCTTCGCGTCCACTGCTCGCTGAGTAATGTCATCACGCAAATCCCGAATACTGAAAGCGCCCGCCGCGATGGCTACCACGACGACCCCGCTGACAAGAGCTCGCCAGCGATTCTCTCGCCGCGAAATCCGTTCGTCCGCCAGAGCGGCGGCTCTCATGGCGAAGTGACGTTCCCATATCCCGTGCGTATCCTCGGATAGGCCTGGTCCGAACGCTGGTGCGAGAGGCTTTTCGCCTCGGATCTTGGAAACCCCAACAACCCAACTCGAAAGAGTTGGCGTGTCGACTCCGATCCCCTGAGCCACCCGGTGCATTCGGTCCGGGTCTTGGCTTAGCTCAAGCAGTTTGTCGTAGGTGCCGATTCCCAGCTGTTCTAGCCGTACTATCTTGTCTCTTGTCAACTTCATTGCCGTCGGGACGATTCTGCTCATTTTTTCCTCACCGAATCTATTTGGCTATTCCATGAATTACGATGGGACTGCGCCGGGACTCAGTTGTGCTTGCGGCCGCCGACCAAATATCAATGTCGAGGGCAACTAACCTCGGCAGCCGTTCTTGTCGCAGCTCGCAGCTGGTTGATTACATGATCCATTGGCCTACTCCGGAGATTTCTCCAAGTCCCCCAGAATTTTCTGGAGCTGAGCGATCCGCTCCTTTACTTGCGACGCACTAAACTCGATGTTTGAGAGCGTCGGGTTGCCTTCAAGTTCTTTCTCGATCAGGAACTTAGAGCATTTCGCCAGATCTTGCAACAAACGAACATACTGGGCTTGATTGATCCATTTGTTTGCTCGCGCTTCGGCGATGCGATAGGTGCCGTCGCGAAAGAAAGTCACGCCTTGGCTCCGGCGCCCCAATCGTTGGAAACTCGTGGCGAGAATGCGGGCAAACTCGACGTTGCCCTTCCCTTTTCCGGCGATATCCGCAGATGCAGCGAGTTTCGTCAGGCTCGCAATCTCGGTGTAAGCATCGGGCGAGGGCTCAGCCACAAATTCGCCAGTTTTCTTGTTCACCAACACCAGACGCCGGTCCGCAGTGGTTGCCAAGGTTCCCGTCATCCCGACGCTATCCTCGATAACCGGCTTTTCGATCGGTGGCGTGAAGACAGCGCAGCCGCTTGTGAGGGCCATGACTGCTGCAAGCAAAAAGTACCTTGTCATTCTCAATCTCCAAATCGGACGCTTTCGTGCCCAACTGTCCGCTGGGCGCTCGGGAATCTGGTGCCCCGAAATACGCCCGCTAAATCACTAAGGATCAAGCAATGGAAACGCGAACAACAAAACGGTTGGAAATCTGAGGCGCTGCGATTATTGCTGTTTGACATGGGCCCTTGGAGATAGGAGGCCAACTCGTCGAAGCGAGAAGGCCTCCCTTGCAGTCGATTCAGGTGTGCTTAGTTCCCGGGGCAGGCGTGAATAAGCGCCGCCGTGACGAACAGATTACCGCCGGCAGGAGCGTCGCTATCATCGTCACCAGGCATCTGCCCATTCCAAAACTTCCAGTCACCTTTTCCGGCACTGAATCGGTATTGAACGTAGTGCTCGATAGTGTCGTACCAAGTGTCGCCGCGCAACTGGCACTTGATTCCCGGCGGCTTACTATCACGACTTTTTTCCGGGATCTCCGGAGTGAAGCCCTTCCCGCTATCTTCAGGAGCATCTTCAAGGTAGCAGCTGAACACTTGATATTTATTGACAAGCTTTAGTTCGAGCCCTTTCAATCCAATGCCCCGACAAATCAACCCATTCATGCAGTCCATCAAGCCTTGAGGCTCGTGATTGTCGATCGTCTCAGCCTTCATTTGGGTGCTTGCCCAGGTTGCGAGGTGAGCCGGCAGAAAGCATTGGTAGAAGACTCCCTGCATGTTGTGGGCGTCTTCCCGTGCATTGGAGCGGTCGGGTCCTACACCTTCATATCCCAAGGCAAGATGCCGCCACCAAAGAACTTCACTCATCAGCTGTTCCTTTCATCAGTTCTTACGCAAAGAGCGAGCACAGCGAAAACCGACACTTCGGTTGTGCGCCGAATGCTCACTGAAAAAATTCAGGTCATTCCACTTTCCGGGCGCAAACATCGGCGGTGAGGACCAGCCGTTGCCGCAGACGCCACGCTTGGAATCGTTGGAGAAAGCTTGGCGGTTTACGAAGTCGACCATAGGGGTGTCGACCCATTCACTAACGTTCCCGAACATGTCCAGAGCCCCGCAGGGGCTACAGTCTCCGGAGTGCGAGCCAACCGGGCTGACGCCCCGCAGCAAGGGGGTGCTCACTCCGCGCCCAACGACCGATTTCGCGGACATTCCTTCGGCACTCTGCCCCCAGGGGAAAGGTGCCATGTTGCCGCCACGAGCCGCGAGGTGCCATTCCGCCAGCGAAGGAAGGCGTTTTCCGATCCACTCGCAGTATTGCATGGCATGAACCCACGAAACGCCAGCGACCGGTAAGTCCGCCCATTCTGGCTCGTACTCAGTGGTCCAAGACTTGGGCCGGCTTACGTATTGGTGAGCATCCATGAAAACCTTGTATTCGGCGCAGGTCACTTCACATCGGTCGATCAGGAAAGATGGAATCACGATCTTTCTTTGCCGGTAAACAGTCGAGGTTTCGGACGGGTCGCCAAAAACGACTTCGCGTCCTTGAACATGGACCATGGTCGCTTCATCAAATCGAAAATGCTGTTCGCGAACCAAAATATCTGAATCTGCAAGGATGTGGCGGGAAAACTCAGCATGACGCCCGCGATGGTCTTCTACGACGATGAGATATCGTCCCTGCGGAATCGACCCTCCCGCCTCGTGTTCAAGGCTTGCGATCATGGGTGTTCGACCAGGAAGCCCCGTCACTGGACCCAATTCGAATACACTGACACGCTGAATCACGACTCCTTCAGCCGCGCGAACGCTGATTGTAAGTGAGGGCAGATAATCACGCCAAGCATCGCCAGATGCGTTGGGGTTCAGCAGAAGTTCGGCCGAGACGACGCTCTGCAGAGCCTTCAGCAGTCTTGCCTGGGATGGTGTTTCCCAGGCTTCAGAACTCTCGAGATTCGACTGTCGCCCTTTGGCAATAATGGCTCGGCCCGTCGTACGCTCACGTTCAGCTCCTGAACGAATCCAACCGACGATTTCACGGCATCGTTCCTGGTCCGAGTTTTGTCCTGTTCCCTCTTCGACCCAAGCTTCAAGGTCTCGAAGCAGTGCGAAGTTTTGGGCCGGGGTTGCTAAGAAGATCTCCGAACGCTTTACTTCAGCGGTCACCAGATTTCTCTTGGTCCAGATGGAACGTTGCTCAAAGTTGCGCATGGCAAACACCGCCGTCACCATAAGCGCCCCAATGCCTATGATGGTGAAATACCGCCATCGAAACTCAACGAGATGGGTACGCACGGTTACCGCAATCCCCGCACCACTAGCCGCCAAGGGGCGGCCAGCGAGAAACCGACGTAGGTCTTCTTCAAAAGCACCCGATGACGTGTAGCGATCACGAGGTCGTCTTGAGAGTGCCTTTCGACAGATTTGAGTCAGTGCCTTTGGCGCCTGCGGCAAGTGGTCTTTTAGAGACGCCGCTCGCCCCTCTGTGATCGACTTAATTAGTGAGGACTCTGAACGAGTGTCAAATGGCAAGCGTCCGCTCAGGAGATTGAAGAGAGTCACGGCGAGCCCCCAGACGTCGCCCTGCCCAAAGTCCTCGGGGTGGCCATTGAGGCGCCCCGGAGACAAGAAGGGGAGTGTTCCGAGCAATTCTCCGTTCCGTGTGACCGAGCTGATACCTTGTCTTTTGGCCAATCCGAAATCGACGAGCCGAGGGCGTTGATGCCGATCAACGATGATGTTCCCTGGTTTTACGTCACGGTGTTCCACGCCTCTCCCATGGCAGTGTGAAAGTGCAGATGCGACATCGGCGATTACTCGCGCAGACCATTCACACCAAGATCGAGAGCCTTGGACGGGAACCTCAAGGCCAGCGCGTTCTTCCTGCGTGTACTCTGAGCTGGCGATCTCCTTCAAGCTTCTGCCCGGAACGAATTCCATAACGAAATAGGGCGTTCCCTCGTGAAGGCCATAGGCGTGAACCGCGACGATGGAGGGGTGCTGCAAAGTAGCGATGTGGCTGGCTTCGCATTCAAAGCGTTCTGACAGGTTCGCGTGGTTCTTTTGATCAGAGCGAATGAACTTGATCGCTACAAAGCGATCAAGACGTTTTTCTCGAGCTACATAGACAGTTCCCATTCCGCCAGAGCCGATCTGCTCACAGATTCTATAGCGCCCATCGACGATGCTGCCCAAGATTGAGGGTTCCGGAGCTATCGATTGTGCTTGCTTGGCAAAGAACGCGTCGATGGCTTCTTCCTCGACTTCCCGCCATTGGATTTCTAACGCCGTTTCCGGTCTAATGCCCAACAGCAGGCTGCTGGCAGCCTCTCGATCGTCTTGTTTCAGAAATCGCAAGACGACAGACATGGTTTGTTCGAGGACTGCTTGGTCGGGCCCATCTTGCTCATGCATTTGAAACGCCTCCAACGATTGAGTGCGAGTTCTGCCAGAAACGAACTCAGACTTGGCGATTAATTCGCAACAAAGGACCCAAGAATCGAAATGTCCAAAGAGTCAGACTATTCAGAAACAACCGCTTTGATGATTCGGTGGGCAGCTGGTGATGAAGTTGCCCTTAACCGAATCCTGGAGCGTCATCTTGTTCGATTGCGTCAAATCGTGCGCAACCGCCTTGGCTCAAAGCTTCGGGAGAATCTCGACAGTGAGGATCTGGTCCATGACGCTCTCGTCGAGTTTCTTCGCTACGGCCCTCCCATCAAGCCTGCGAATGGCCGCCAGTTTCGCCGCTTGATGGCCACGATAATAGAAAACTCGCTCAGAACTCGCTACCGCTGGTTCAAGGCGCGACGCCGCGAAATGCTGTCAAATATAGATGACTCGCAGAACCTCACCTTGGACCTCTCACATTTGGAGAGTGCAACACCTCCACCGGACAAAGAGGTCGCTGAGAAAGAGATGGCGAATCGCATTCGTTTCGTGCTTGAATTTTTGCCGCCTGATTCTCGCGACATATTTATCATGCGCGAAATGCAACGCTGTCCTTTCTCCGAAATAGGCGAGGAATTTGGTATCTCAAGTGATGCTGCGCGCATGCGTCACGGGCGTGCGAGAAATGAGCTGAAGACGGGATTGGCGAAGCTGAGAACTGCGGACTTTGAGTCCTGGATGGAGTCGCCTTACGCTTGATGCGCTCAAGGTGGCCGCGAAAGTGGCTGGCACTTGTCGTTTTTGGTGAGATGCAATCTCGGCTAGTGTAATCAGTAACGGTCACTACGAGAAAACGCCGATGCAAAATCCACGAGATCAGTTGACCGGCGTGACATAGAAAAGCCGCGCTGACTTGAACAGCTTCCGAGAGACGCTGTTGGCAGTTGTGACCCTACCCCGATCCTGTTGACACCTTCGTATACTGAAACGAAGGAGCTTAGCATGACGAAGAAGAACCGCCGCAAGTACACGGCTGAGGAGAAGGCCGAGGCCGTTCGCCTCGCCGAGCGTAG
>JAZGFI010000253.1:0-4892 GCA_036479435.1 Planctomycetota bacterium
CCTGGTGGGCGTTCCGCCCGGGTCGGAATCCGTACGATGTGTCTTTGAAATCGGCCTCGAAGATCGGCTCTAAGACCAAGACGGCAGCTGTCTGCACGACTCGGTCACGGAGCGTTGGGATACCCAACGGTCGCTCTCCCCCATTCGCTTTTGGAATCATCACACGTTTCACCGCTTGAGGCTGGTAACGCTTTTCGCGCAGCTCCGCGTGGAGTTCATCCACCAATGCTGCCTCGCCACCTACTTGGCTTTTGATGTCCGAAATACGAACACCATCCACCCCCGGGGCACCGCCGTTACGGGCGACCCGGCGCCAAGCACTCTCAAGCACGTCGCGCCGAAAGATCCGGTCGTACAGTGCGTAAAACCGGAACTTCGGCTCCCTCTTCGCCTTCCGATATAACACCCCTCGAAGCTCCGAGACTTTCTCGGCACAGCCCCAGTCGTTCAACGACGGTTCTGGCCCCTGGTCCGTAACGGGGCGCTGAGCGCCCAAGCGGTTCTCTTTGCTCATTGAAATGCTCGATGGAAGTCGGGCCCCTTTGCTCCACCGCAGTTACCCGGCTTCACAGCTACTATGGACCCGTCCGAATCCCTGTTGACCTGCGACGCGGTTATGTCTTCCCACGCCTCATAGGGTCACGAACCCGGCCAACAGGGCCTCCCAGGTTCCGACGCCATCCTTGATCACCCGCTGCCCGACTGAACCCCGAGGAGCCGAGCAGGTGCACGTGTCGACGTCTTCCCTGCTCGTGCTGGCTTCGGCATTTCCGAGAGATTGGCCACTCCCAATTTGTAAGTAACGAGGCTTAATACCATCGGTTTGCTCACGCTGCGGCTGGCGATCTCGCTCGCCGGGGCTTCGCACCCGCCATCACTGACACGCACGCCCGGTCTGCTACATGTTTCGTCGACTCTTTACATGGTCAGCTCCTTTCTTCTGACTGGATGGCGCCAGCTTCGCCTGGCGCACCGGACAGTTACACAGCAACGTCGGTCTGCGACCAGCCCGCTTGTTAGAATCCAAAATCGACCTCGATCAAGAGCGATTGGGAACCCGTTTTAGGTTTTCGGGAACCACACCTCAGCGACAACGGAGTCCAACTCGTCAAGATTCCAGCGCGGCCGCCAAACTGCAATCCACACGCAGAGCGATTCGTGAAGAGCATCAGGACCGAGTGCTTGAGCAAGATGATCTTCTTCGAGTGTAAGTCGCTCGATAAGGACCTCCGCGAATTCATCACGCACTACAACGCCAAGCGGAATCACCAGGGCATTGGCAACGAGCCCATCGATGGTGCTGCGATGCCCGCCGAAGGAAACGCCATTCGCGACGAGCGACTCGGCGGTCTCTTGTCATTCTATCGTCGCGCGGTCTGAACTATTTGTCGCCATCATTCCCCGCAGATCTCACGCGCAAGGTCCGGCGGCATTCGCCGCCTCCATGTATTCTTTGAAAATCACCGGGGTATATCGGCGCGATTCGTGACGACTGACCACCGTGGCCCTCCGATGAGATCGCATCAGAACGTCTATCCGAGGTCGGTAGACTTCTTGCACGCTACTGATTCGCCGTCCCTTACGCATCTGGTAGCATGCCGCGCTCATGGTATTCGCTGACCACATCTTTCTTTACGCGTTCTTGCCTGCTTTCTTGGTGCTCTACGCGGTGTCACCGCGCAGTCTCCGATCGTTGACGATCGCACTTGGAAGCTACCTGTTCTACGGGTGGTGGCGACCCGACTTCGTCGTGTTGATGCTGTTCTCGACCGCGGTCGATTACACCAGCGGCGGAAAGATTGCAGCGGCACGAGCGCGGGGAGAAACTGGCAAGGCCTGGATGACCTTTTCGATCGTCATTAACCTCATCTTGCTCGCCTACTTCAAGTACGCGAACTTCGGACTCGAAACTCTCAATCACCTGCTCGTCAGTGCTGATCAAGGCCATCTCGAATGGGCGAAGGTTATCTTACCGGTCGGGATTTCGTTCTACACTTTTCAGACGATGAGCTACTCGATTGACGTGTATCGCGGCGACGCGAAACCCGTCGATTCTTTTCCCGACTTCATGGCTTACGTCGCGCTGTTCCCTCAACTCATCGCGGGTCCGATTGTTCGCTACGCCTCCGTTGCCGATCAGCTTCGGGAGCGCCGACATACTCTGGCCAAGGTCTATCATGGGGTCTTGTTGTTTCAGATCGGCCTCGCAAAAAAAGTCCTTTTGGGGGACCCCTTGGGCCAAGTGGCGACAAGTGCTTTTACCGGAGAATCACTGCCTTTTGTAGAAGCCTGGATTGGGGTCGCCGCCTTTGCCTTTCAGATCTACTTTGATTTCTCCGGCTACTCCGACATGGCCATTGGCATCGGGTTGATGCTCGGATTCCGTTTCCCGGTAAACTTCGACTCGCCCTACCGTTCAGGCAGCATCACCGAGTTTTGGCGGCGATGGCACATCTCCTTGTCATCATGGTTACGAGACTACTTGTACATTCCTCTCGGAGGCAACCGCGGTGGATCTATCCGCACCTACTTCAATCTAGCAGTGACAATGTTGTTGGGAGGACTGTGGCATGGCGCCGCCTGGACTTTTATCCTTTGGGGCGCATGGCAAGGGCTGTGGCTAATATTGGAGCGGAGTCGAGGCGGACTGCCTTTCTATGGCAAGCTTCCCAGAGTTCTTCGCATTCCGATTACGATGGTCATCGTGTGCTTCGGTTGGGTCTTGTTTGCGGCCGACAGCCTTCCGGATGCGATGGTGTACTACCAATCCCTTGCCAATCTTGCGCCGTCGATAACGGGCCACGTCGAGATGCGGCTCTTTCACCAGTCTGTTTTCGTCCTTGGCGGCCTCATCGTGTTTTTCGGGGTGTCCTCACATCGTCTCGCTCGATCGGCCAACTCCTTCGTCGTCCTTTTCGTTCAGTTAATTTTCGCCCTATCCTTGGCTCAACTCCATTTTGAAAACCATGTGCCCTTCCTCTACTATCAATTCTGAACAAAGAAACCGTGAGCGCCTCGTAGAGCATGACGACGCCATGACGGAAGGTCTGTGGAAGAAGTCTCTAGCCATTTTCACCCTGGGGTTTTTCGGCTTGTGCACGGCGGGCGCCGGTCTGGTCGACACTCTGAGTTCCTTGCCCGCGAGGAAGTTGATCGGCGACGAAGCTCAGCAGGAACAAGGCAAAGACCGAAGCGCTCACTTTCGCGACGGCAGCCTCGCCAAGCGTTTTGAACAAGGCCTGCGCAAAAAGTCCCGTGTTCGCAGTTGGGTACTGCCCGTGTACGCCTGGAACATGTTTCGGTTTTTCGATGAAGGCAACCAAACGATCATTGCCGGCAAAGACGGGTGGATCTTTCTGAAAGACCGCGTTTACGTTCCGCCAGGCTACGATGACCGAATCGACAAAGCGATCGCGCCGATCGCCGAGTTGAATCGCAAGTTGAAGGCGAGGGGGACCACTTTGGTCATTATGCTCGTTCCGCGAAGATCCGTCGTTCGTGGCGATAGGCTTCCCTCGGGGTGGGACCCCCATCCAGAAATCGAAGCCAAAGTGATGAGCGTCTTGGCCAAGCACAACATCAAAGCGACGGACCTCTTGCCTTTGTTTCGCTCAAAAGTTGATGACCCCCTCTTTCACATGGTTGATAGTCATTGGAACGATCGGGCCAAGGTCATGGCGTCCGAAGCGGCGTGCCGCGAACTGGGGCTTGTGCTTCCCGAATCCGAGCGTCCCAACCGGCTCTTGGTGGAGTACCGCTGCCCCGCGCCCGGTGACCTGCTTGGAGCGCTGGGAATTGCGGCCGGTGGAACACCGATAGTCCCCGATTCTTACGATCGCATCCGCCCCTTTGACGAACGACGCAGGCGATTGCGCAAACAGCCAAACCCAGAGTCGATGCCACGCATCGCCTTGACGGGGACGAGCTACAGCTACAACACTTGGATTACAGAGTACCTCTATCACTTTAGTGGTTGTCGCGTTCATCGTGCATCTCAACCCGCGGTCGGAGCCACCGTGCCGCTTCGAGATTTCGTGAAAGCCAGAAAAGGCGATTGGCCGGAGTTTCTAGTCTGGGAGATTCCCGTCTACGAAATCGTTCACGTCAAATGGGGGTTGAAGGGCCTCCCCGAAATCCTAACTCTGCTCCCTGAGTGAAACTTCAAGCTCTAGTCCTCAACACCGATGAGGTACAGACCTTCGCTCAAAGGCCGTGGATGTACCGTGAAAAAAGTCCGCCGAGCTGCAAACCCTTGAGGCTGAACAACCTCCTGTCCTTCCCGAAAACTCGAAAGCCATCCCCATTCACGGGTTACGCGTTCAGGATTTCGAGCCTAAGCCACCTCTACCCTCCCGTCAACGAACGCGATCTGACAAGATGCGCCCATGCTCAAATTCCTCGCCCAAGCCTTCGCGCTTCTCGAAGCCGTCGCCGCCGACCGAGCGCGACTCGCGGTCGAAAACGTGGCCCTACGCCAACAGCTCTACGTCCTCCGGCATAGCGTTTCTCGCGCCAACTTAGACGACAGCGACCGCACGTTCTGGATCCTTCTCTGCAGCCTCTTTGAAAACTGGAGCGACTACCTCGTCATCGTGAAACCCGAGACCGTGCTGAACTGGCACCGCAAGGGCTTCGCTTACTATTGGAAACGAAAGTCCCGAGCACCCTCGGGCGGAAGACCACCAATCACCGACGAGATCATCGAGCTGATCAAGCGCATCTCCACCGACAACACGACCTGGGGATCTCCGCGAATCCGAAACGAACTCCGAAAGCTCGGCCACGACGTGGCCAAGTCCACGGTCGAGCGTTACATGGTCAAGAAACAACCGAGCGATGGTTCACGTCAAAACTGGAGGACCTTCATCAGCAACCACATGGACGTCAGCGAG
>JAZGFI010000254.1:0-11609 GCA_036479435.1 Planctomycetota bacterium
TCGGAAGCCTTCGGGCAAAGAGGCTCACGACGAGGGAACTCGGCGTGGGCCTCACTTACTTGAAGGCCAACAGCGGCCTCAAATAGCGCGATGCTGGGAGCCTCAAGATGCGTGGGTGCTTACACCGCGCCCGTCGGATGAGGTCGAAAACTTCTCCAAGGCTCACGTCGCCCTCAAACCCAATGATCAGGTACTCAAGTTCGTCACGGCCCCAATCTGCGAACAGGTCTTCGAGTTCACCGACCTTGACTTCACGTCCCTTGCGATCGTCTGCACCGGAATAAACGAGGTAGCTGCGCTTCTCTTTTTTCTCGAGAAGCATCTGACCTCGCCGAGCACGGGGCCCCTTGATGAAAAGTCGAGGACAGTGATCTAGATCTAAACCTCGAGGGAGGGTCTCCGAAGACCAGCGCTCTATCGATTCTCCATTGGGCATCGCGACCTCCAAGGACTCGATGCCAACATCCTGTCGCCCACCAAAAGTAGCCAAGCCCAAGACCCTCGTCGCGAGCAATTCCGGCTCGGCCAAAAGTCGAATGCGCGTGAGACTACGGTTCGAGTCCCCAGGCCTTCTACGATCTTGGCGACGAACACCTTGGTTGCGAAAGAATGCCAGAAAACCCAGGCTATCCATGACCTCTTCTTCGCCAACTCGATATCCAAACTGCGGCACTGAGTCTTCATCGAGTGCGTTGGCCGGCAACATCTCCAGCTTGATCTCGATCGCCGCTATCTTTTTCTCAGGCCGCGGCCCCAGCCTCTCGACGTAGTAGTTCTCATCGGGATTCGAGGAGTAGATCTTCTTCACTTTCGCGCTTAGGTGTTTACGCCACTTGCGAGAGCCGCGTTGCACACCAAAACCACCCATGAAGGAAAAACTCCCCCAATCCCAATGCCGCACGAACACGACTTTGGGGATCGACACCACGTCATTTTTTGCGGAGGCCTTGCCGTAAACGCGCACTAAGGCTAGCTCGCGTATGCCCAAATCAAGACCGCGCAAGGTCGCCTTGAAGTCGCCCGAGCCGTTGAAACTCACGATCTGAAGGTGCAAGTCGGTCAAACCGTCAAAGTACTTGTGCTCGATGACGAGTTCGGTGGTTCCCGCGCCCTTGTTCTCCGAGATCACTCGCACGATCCCGAACCAGGCAATATCAACGCCATCGCGCTTGGCGATGTCATACTTCTTTAGAAGCGCAAAATCGTGTTTCTCTTCTTTCGTGACGGCATCAAGAAAGGGTTTCTCCATCGCACTGGGTTTGTATGAATTTGTTCCGAGCATGGTCGGCGGCGCGGTCGCGCGGTTCGGCACAAACTCGACGGGCGTCGCATCGCCCGACTGGCCCAGCCCCAAAGTGGACAAGCCCGCAATCATGACGATTGCCAGGGCAAGAGAGTTCAAAATTCGCATGATCGCCTCCGTCTCCTTTTGTCTGAGACGAACTATAGCTCTTCGCGATGAGATCGCGAACTTCAGCGCTGTTTAGCGCTTCGATTCAACCAGGTCCTTGAGCCGGTTGGCGGACTGGGCCAGACCCCGGACATACCGACTGACCCAGCGATCGCAAACCCGTTGGATCGGCACGGGATTGAGGTAATTCCAACGGTGACGGCCCTCCCGGCGAAACAGAACCAACTTCGCTTTCTCTAAGACATCCAAGTGCTTCATGACGCCCGTTCGCCCGATGCCCCCGTTTCTCGTTCGGGCAAAAAAATCACACAAGTCACCCGTGACACAGGGCCCCTTGGCCAGCCGATCGAGGATGGCGCGGCGAGTAGGATCGGCGAGCGCTTTCCAGACCCAGTCTTCTTCGGCACTCACGCCTAGCCCCTACCCTCGACGAAGCGCTTGAGGCCGTTCTCCAACAGATCTCTCCACCCCGCTTCCATGCTGGGGAGCATGCCTTCGTCAATGTGGCCATGGAGCGAGTTCGTCATGCGGACGATCGTGCTGCCGCCTTTTTCCTCGACTTCGATCAACAGGAAAGTTTGGCAAGGACCGCCGAAGGGAGGCGCCATCGAACCGGCGAGGTTGATCGACTGCTGCGGTTCCACGGCGATCACCGTGAACCACAACAAGCTTCCGCCGCTGTCATTTCTCTCCACAAGATGCCCGCCGGCGCGTGCGTCCAGCACCATCTCCGAATCACCGGACACACATCTCAAGCCGGGTATCCACCACGAATTCGGCTCGTCGACGATGGCCTGCCAAACGGCGGGCAGCGGCGCCTCAATGGACAGCTCCAACTCAAAACGTGCGGCACTCGCCTCCAGGGTTCTTGCTGCTTTAGGGCTCATTTCATGGCCTCCTCGTCATGTCACCATATAGCGACATTTAGAGCCCGTCAATCTGTTCTCCGATGACCGTAAAAGTCGAGTTAATGGGCTGGTATGAAAGAGCCCATCAAAACCTGGCTCGATTCAGCGAACACCGACGACCAATCCAAATCCGTAGCCGATCTCCAGGCAAATCGCGGCCAGAGCCGTGGCGGTCGCACGGTCATGGGGAGCAACGGATCGGCCCTTCGGATCCCATGACCCTCGGAGCAGGCTTTCGTCGTTCTGGGTGTTGAGGATCATATCCTCCGTCGTCGCGTGCCATCGCCTCCAAAGCTCACCACCCACGTTGTAGGCAAGGATGGTTCCAAACAACCAGTGGTGCATGTCGGCTTTTCTCTGCTTGGATGGTAAGCGCGCACCCAACAGTTCACTAGCCTTAGTACGAGCGGTATTCCTTTGGGTCTCGGAGTCGCCATACAGCTGTGAGAGCAGGACCACGGTGGTCATCAGGAAGCGTTTATCACCCGCGACCTTTCCGGTCTCGGCATCCGCTAGCGCTTCTAGCTTTTTCCCCAGCAAGCTATTGACTGAGTCGCTTACCGATAGCCTTGCCGTGCGCGCCGACCTGAAGGCCAAAAGGGACCAAGCGAAGAACTCGGCATCGGCGTTGACATAGACGTCGTGGTCTTGCCGTTCACGCCAGAGAACTTGAAGCTGACCAAGGCCCTTTTGCGCTGTACCCTTGACGACAGGGCTCTTGGTGAGGCGGTAGATCTCACAAAAGGCGAGAGTCGCCAAAGCGTGCTGACTGGGATCTGGTGAGAAACCGCCGTCGATCCGCTGCTGCGATTTCAGCCAAGAAAGAGCGCCTCGCACTAGCCCCCGACCCGATCCGACTCTGTGAGTCGTCCCTTCTCCGGCGAATGCCAAAAGAGCCAAGGCTGTAGCTGAGACCGCCCCCTTTTCATCTCCCGCACCTGTCGTCCAAAAGCCTCTCTTTTTCTGCGCTTTTCCCAGCCATTCCAAAGCACCGTCGAGGACCGGATGGTCCGTTCCCTTGAATGAGCGACGCGGTCTCTTGGGTTTCGCGGGCCGACGGTTCTCAGCTTCCTTTCGAACTTTTCGCTGAAAGCTCTCTGCCGCCTTGAGGTCCACTTTGGGAAACCCGACGAGCAAGGGAGCCTCGAAACCCTTGGCGCGGATAACATCATGCACTCCAACCACTCGCCGCCAAGAAACCCCAGGGCCTACAGCTAAGCGCACCTTGCCGTCCGCATTCACTGCCTGGAATTTGGCGAGACGCTCGCCGACCCTCAATAGCGTCCGGTGACGGTTTGAAGTTTCGGGGCCATCGCTGCCCATTCGATAGAGCGTCACTCGCTCTCGAATCGGTCGATTGTCAAGCTCCCGAAGAGCTTGGTCCAAGTGCACCGTCACAAACGGCAGCTCGGATTCCTTGCTTCCGGGCACGCCAAGCTCCTTCCGCAACCCAAAACAGATAACCGGTCCTTCCTCCCCCGCGACCGCCAACTGGATTTTCGACACGGCTACCTTTGGACTCATGCATATCCGAATGACACCCATCACATAGTCAAAGGACCGGCCACGGTCGCATCGAATCAACACAGAGCACTCTGAAAGTCGCTGCTTACTCTCCTCGATTTTCCGCTCGCTCCCAGGCGCCGGCGAACCAAGTTTTTTGACCAAGCCATCGTGCAACGCCTTAAAGGAAACTTGCTGGCCGTCCAGCAGCATCTTGCCGCAAACTGCCAAGCGGTCCTCCGTCCATCTCACTCGGGTGGCCGGTTCGGAGAGTGCAATCGCTGACGGCCCCCATCTCGTCAACTCGACAACGACAGGCTTTTCACTCGCCGGCGACGGCGCGGCGAACTGTGACTCCGGGAGCCCCACCAATAGCGTGTCCTGAATGGCCTGCATCCCAAAGAGACCCGAGGCAGCAAGCAACAACACCAAGATCAATCGCCACCATCCGAACACCATCTCGCCACTCCGGAATCAACCTCTAGGTTTTTCGCCCACCAAATCTTGCTGTGCCAGGTCAGCAATGTCGAGCATCTTTCCCAGTTCGACGACCTGGAGCGACGGGACGACAAGAACGCCGCCGCGATGCTTGTTAAAGTTGCCTCCCGGGACGTTGCTAACTCACTCAGACGCCCGCGTTGATTTTTGGGGGAGCTGCGGTTCGCCATCCGTCACGGCTCGGTCGTCGATGCACGGTGGTCTTCAGGCTAATCCTCCGAGTCCGACATCGAGGAAGCCACTGTGCCCACCATCGCGCCTGCTCGCGCCCTGAAATTGCTCCAAGGCCTCAAGTACGATTGTTCTTCGAAGGCTGCCGAACAAAAACTTGAGTTGTTGGCCAGTCTTGAGCACGGCCGGCTCAGCAGCTCTCAGGCGGTGTACGCATTCCACGAGCTCGCGGGCTACATGCGAGCCTATCCCGAAAATGCCGAAATCCTCGAAGTCGCCGAACGGATCAGTCGACAGTTTGACGCACGGCCCGATCTTGAGCGTTTTCGTCAGAAACTCATCGACACCGGTATCGCGGGCACCGCAATTCAGTTTCGCTTTTACTGGTTGACGGCCATCTTCCTGGTGAAACGTTGGCCGGAAAACCTGACCATTCAATGGAAGGACTTTGAGCACCGAGCCAAGCTCAGTGAATGGCTGCACCTTCTGCTCCCGTTTAGCGAAACCGCGGCTCTCGATTCCTTTGAGTTCGATCCCGACGAGTGGATCGATCTACTGAAGGGACCCGACGAAACCGACGCCGCTTTTTTGATCGAGCGTTTTGAAGCGATGCCTGCCTTTATCCAGCTGAGGGAAAAGATCTACGAAGATCTCGACATCCCCATGCTGCTTGAGCCGGGGATCGACACGCCAGCACGCGGGCGCGAACGCTGGCCCGATTCACCCGTCGTTTTTCGCGACGCGCCGCCTCCGGGCGGTCGACCGAATCTCAAGCGAGAGATTCCCAAGGTCGCGTTTGAAGTAGACACTCTCGACCCGAAGACGGCGAGGAAGCTCATCGACCTCGCCAACACTTGCATGGTGCCCAGGCATCGCGACCTGCTCATCTTTTTGTACGCCGACCCCCATGATGTCCGCATGATCGACCTTGGTGATGGGCTACAACTCGCCTGCATGGGGGCCGTTCCCGAGCGTCGTCTCATGCTGGAGTCAGTCTACGGATTCTTAACGCTCATGAACGGCGTCCCCGTGGGCTACGTTCTTTGCAGCGCGTTCTACAACTCGGCTGAGGTCGCCTACAACGTCTTCGAAACTTACCGCGGGGCCGCTGCCGCCGACACCTACTGTCGCGTGCTCGCCGTTGTCGCGGGACTCTTCGGCGTCGACAGTTTTGCCATCGATCCCTACCAGCTCGGTCACAACAATGCCGAGGGTCAAAACTCAGGAGCTTGGTGGTTCTACCAGAAGCTGGGCTTCCGTCCGCACAATGCCAAAGTACGCGCGCTCGAACGCGAGGAACTGGCCCGGATGAAGAAGGAACCCGGCTATCGCAGCTCACCAGCTAAACTAAACGACATGGCGTCGGAGTACATGTTCCTGCAGCTTAAGGGCCGCCGTAACGACGTACTCGGCAAGATCTCCCTCGGCAACATCGGCCTCAAAGTCTCCGAATACCTCGCGCAACGATTCGGCCACGACCGCGAAGGCGGCCTCGACACTTGCGAAGCCGAAACTGCGAAACTCCTCGGACTTCCATCGCGTTCTAAGCTAGCCCGCGGCGAACACATCGCGTGGCGTCGATGGGCCCCATTGGTTCTCGCCATCCCGGATGTGGCCAAATGGACGCAGCCGCAGCGATTTGCGCTTCGCGATGTCATCCGCGCTAAGGGTGGCCCGCAAGAGGCCGACTTCGTGCGTCTATTAGATCGGCATGCGAAACTCCGCACCGCGCTCCTCGAGCTTTCGAAAGACTAATCGCAGCCGGTCTTCATCGGGGGTTGCCGAAAGTCCCTGCTGGAATTCTCACTTCTTGCTTGGCTTGAGCGAATTGGATTTTTCTCGGATAGGGCCGATGTACTTCGTGGCCACGACGAGATTGTCGAAATAAACGATGTTCTGGTCTGCCTTCCCCTTTTGGGCCGACTCGGCGGAGACATACCATTGCAACATGGTGCGGTTGATCTTCAGCCTTTCATGGGTCCGCCAGCCAAAGCCCTTAAAAGGCTTGGGGTCTTTGTTCCAAACCCCTGAGGTCACAAAACGACTTCGGATCGGAGTGCCAACCGGGAAACCTGGACCCCAGTGCCCGACCTTCTTGCCGTCGATCCAAACCGCTTGTTCACCGTCATGCTTGCCAATCTGGTTGAGTTTCACCATGAACTCGACGCAGATCCACCGCTCTCTGCCCACAAAGGGCCGCTGACCGTCGGCCAAGAAGCTATTTCCGTAGAAGGCGTTGGGCCGACCGTCGGATTTGCCATCGGGTGTCTGCCAGCTTCGCATCTCGTGCCAGTAGGTGTAAAACATCCAGCCTTTGCGACCTTTAGGGCTGCGATCCAGTTGAGGCGGTTCGATCGTCGTTCCGAATTTTCCATCCACTCCGCCCGGCGGGCGAATTCCGGCACCACCGCCAAAGCGATATTTGTAAGTCGGCATGTGTCCGCCCATGTTGACGAAATGGTGCGGCGTGACCGTGTCCTTATCAAAGCGACAGTAAAATCGGACGTAGCAGCGCTCAACGCCTTTCTTCCAGGCGAATACGAGATCGCCACCGCTGTCTTTGCCGCGCGTCGCCGTGATCTTCGCACAGGCCTTTCCACCGCGAGCAATCTTGGCGTCAAAAAGGATCTCGACTCCCTGTCGCCGCTTCTTCAGCCCACCGCGAATCCCCTTTTCAAAACCCGTGGCATAAATCACCGAGCGGTTCTTCGCGATATCGCGGTCCAGGGGATAACGAGCGGCCAAGCCCGGCCCTTCCGCTCGCCTTGCTTGGTGCTTTTGATCTAGGACCTGGCTCGACTCATCCCTTTGTGCAACCGCGGCAACCGGCGCCAAGACCAAGCCCATGAAAAGCCAGGCAACAAATCGACACATTCCCTGAGCATCACCGAAAAGTATCATTCAGACGAACCTCCCTTAGGGTCTATCGCAGCCTTCAACGGTGGGCGCAAAAGGTCAATGCGCACTGGCTGCTCGAACTGGGCACCGTCGGTTTTCGCATAGCGCGCAAAAGTCGATCGGACCTCTTCAAGTACTTCGTCCGCCAGGACATGGCTCGTGTGCGTGACGCGGATGACACGCTCATCAAACTCGTCGAAACTGGCGAACGACAATGGACAGCGCAAAAACGTCTGAGAAACAAGTTCGAACTTTCCAGACTGGACGGCGGCTAAGACCGCCTCGAAGGCCTTGCGTCGCACCAACTCTTCGTCATGGAAAATCCGTAGGACCTCGTTGAATTCGCCTCGAAATAGTGGCTCGGAAACCAGGGCGAATCCACCGGGTCGTAGCACGCGCGCAATCTCGTCGAAGGCACTCGCCATCAACAACAAGGGAACGTGATGTAGGGACTTAAACAGGAGCACCACGTCAAGACTATCGTCGTCAGCAGGGATGGCTTCGGCGCCGCCAAACTCGAAGCTTAGATTCGAAGGCTTGTCTTGCTTCAAATTAACTGCGTGTTGAACTTCGTCGACATCGATCGCAAAGACTCGCCGATCAAACCCCGTCTCTGCGATGGCGCGAGCGTTCTCTCCGCGTCCACAGCCCAGGTCGAGAATGTCTTTGCCATCGAGTTCCAAGAGTTCATCAATCACCGTCAACTCATCGGCAACGCGATCAATCTCGATAAAGGCCCCAAACTCAAGCACGACAAATTCTGAAGGTTTATTGTCCATTCCCACATGATAGGCTCCCAGCGCCCAACAACAATCAGATGAACTCCACACCAGCCATGACGAACAGCAACATCGCCGCCCGCAGGCGGGAATAAGACCTTCGCCAAAGCCGGATGCTTTCGAGTGAGTTTTGGTTCGTCGCCAAGTGTATCTTTGTGGTCGCCGTGATCGCCCTCCTCTGTTTTGCGTGGATGATCTACAGAGTCGCCGGTCGTGTGTACTCATGATGACAACTTTTTGGTTCTCCGCTTTCACGACAAAGGGTCAACAACGCGACCAGCTAACAAGATCCTGAAATCAGATTTGACGGACGCTCTTTAGTTAAGGGTGGAGTTCATCGTGCTAACATCGAATGCCGCCCTCACTTGCCAACAACTTTCGTGACGAAGACCCATTTAGCATCATGGCGGCTCTGGAGGATGCTGTCGCGTACCGGAACCCGAACGCGATTTAGCTCACGAGAGAGCGGCCCCAGATCCGTAGTCTGCCGGCCTCCATTGTAGAGATCACCGCGAACGACCCGCGCCATCTTGAGGCTCTTCTCAAGGTCGAATTCCGCGATGGCCGTTTTGATCTCGCACTTCCATGTGAGCAAGTCTGCCGACAACGTTAATTCGCGAAGCACGGTGATGCGCTCACCTTTCGGCAAGGTCCCTTTCAACACGATATCGTAGGAACCGGACGGAAAAGTCGCGGTGAAGTGACCATTGGCATCCGTCAATAGACCCGTCACGGAGGTTCGAGACTTGTCATGGTCATAGCGCGGGAGGATATCGGCGGACCAAAACCTGGCGGGTTCGCCGTCGACGAACAGCGTTCTTTGGAAGCTGACGGGCATCGGCGGGACGCCAACCGCGGCTTCAGGATCTTCTTGATCCGCTTGTTGGGTCTCCTCGACGGCGAGTGCTTTTTAAACGACAACAGAGCTGTCACCGGGCCACTCGAAGGGCCCGAACACCTTCGCCTCAAATCCACTACGCCGGACGTCGATCCCGAAAGGCCCGCGGGGCACGACAAACTCTGCCCGGCCTTGGTCATCACAGCACATCCACTGGGCACCGGGTAGGGGTTGCGGGCCACCTCCAAGAGGGCTGAGTCTGGCTTCATCGGCAAGGCAAAGACGAATCGCTGCCCCTTCGATGGGCTCCCCCCCTTCTTCGTCTACGACTCTCAGATGTGCCGAGCCAGCCGGATCGAGTTGAAGCTCAACTTTCTGTCCACGCTTGGCGACGACGACTTGGCTAGGCAAGGTCGAGCTCGCCATAGAACGAGCGATCATCACCACCGGTCCCTTCGTACCGGGCATGACTACAAAGGTGCCGTCCTGGCGTGTTATCACGAAGGAGCGAAAACTCTCTGCGAAGGACTCAACGGAAACCACGACTCCGGGGACTGGGGCAAGGCCTGACAGCACAACGCCGGTAATTAGTTCTGAAGGATCAGCTGCCGGCAAGACCACCGTCCCCACGCTCGTCGCTCTGGCGGAAACCAAGTTTGGTTTCGTGAGCGTCCACAACGAGTCTTCCGCCTGAACCCAAAACTGGGCGTCGCCGATCTTAAGCCCGCTACACGCAAATCGACCGGCCTCGTCCGCGACCGTCTCGACGCGACGCTGGTTTTTGTAGGGCCCGGAGAGCTTGCGCAACTCAGGTTCGCGACACTCGCGCTCGATGGCGCTGATGATTCTCGCGCCCGCCGCGGGGCGACCGTCCTCGAAAACAGCCGTTCCCGTCAGAGTTCCGCCGGGCCTAAGGGTGATGTTTCCAAGGTCTGTAACCGCAGATTGATCGACTTCGGTCTCCATTTGATAGTCAGCGAAGCCCTCTCTACCCGCGGCGATCGGCAGGTACCTATTCCGTACTTCCAGCGTTGCCAACAAGGCGTCATTCAGAACCAACACGGCAACACCGTTCGCATCGGCGACTGCTGTGAGCTGCGGAGAAAACGGAGAGAACTTGGGTGGTCGATAGCTAAGTTCCGCCCCCGGAATGGGGTTGTTGTTCCTATCGATCATTCGGGACCGAATGGTCCCGAATGCACCTTTCGTCTGGCTGGTGTGTGCAGCGTCGCCCGCGCCGACCGTTGGCGTAACGCCGTCTTCGCGTCCGATTGCCGTAAACGATCCCGCGAACTTCGAACTTCCTGCGTGTCGCCGCGCGTCGCCTCCCTTTGCGGCGGGAGTTTCGGTACTCGCAACCTGGAGAACGTCCTTTTGGTCATCTCGATAAAACGAAACGACCGACACAACGGCAACCAAGGCAGCGGCAACACCCAACGTGCTGATCGTGGCAAACGTGGTCATCGAAGTTTTGGAAAGGAACCACGTTCCCAGGCCCTTGCCAGCGACTTTCGCCGTGGCAGCTCCTCGAGTGCCCGCCGCAAAGCTAAACAAACCCAAAGCGCTGAACGATCGCTGCTTGCCGAGCGTGATCGTATCGCCGCCCGCTTCAAACTGTTCTCTGAGCCGTTTCGTGGCCCGAGTCAGTTGAGACCGAATGGTGGAGGCTTGCTGCTTCCTGGCCTGCGCAATCTCCTCAATGCTATGCCCGTCGTAGTAGCGACGCAGCAGAACATCACGATAGGGATCTGGCAGCCGGCAAACCGCGTCGGCCAGCAACCTTTGTGCCTCCACTTTCAAAAGCAATTCATCTACTGAGGGAGTGATTTGTCGACCCTTCGACACCGCGCGGCTTTCATGGTTGGCGCGGCGCACCTTTCCTCTTGTTTCATGTTGCGCGAGTCTTGAAACCACGCGATGAAGCCAGGGCCTCAACCCTTCGCCCGAATTTGGGCGCTTTTCCAAGGCGACGGCCAATGCATCCTGGGCTACATCGTTGCCGGTGCCGTAGTCTTGGGTCAGGCGATGCGCGAGCTTTTGAACCCAAGACGCCTCGGCGAGGAGCGCTTCGGTATCAAAGCCCAAGTGATCGCGAGCTGTCTTGTCATGTCCATCCATAGCCATGCCTCAGATCACCTTTTCTTGGACCCGATGCCTTGGATGCGCCGACGAAGCTCAGGGTAGCCCGGCATCGTTTCGAAAAACCGGATCTTTCGCACGACGAGGGAGTCTCCTTTGGGGAGATCCTTCACGAGCATGTAGGTCGTGAACGTCTCGACCACTTCTTCATCACCCGGCGTCCGCTCTGCGTAGGATGTCACGAAATTGCCGTCCAAACGGGGCGAGCCATCCTTGAGATAGTCGTCCGGTTTTTTCCTGCGTTCAGGCTGCGGCACGCGGTCGCTGTCGAAGCTCTGCGAAAACAGCTCGATCGCGTAGGTCCGAATGCAGATGTAGTGGCCCATCTCGTGAACCAAAGTGTAAGCACCCACGCATCTTGAGGCTCCCAGCATCGCGCTATTTGAGGCCGCTGTTGGCCTTCAAGTAAGTGAGGCCCACGCCGAGTTCCCTCGTCGTGAGCCTCTTTGCCCGAAGGCTTCCGA
>JAZGFI010000255.1:0-2425 GCA_036479435.1 Planctomycetota bacterium
TTGGGCGGTATCCCGGCGGCAAGCTGACTTTCTCTTATGACGACCTCGAAAGCGATCTCCTGCATACCTGGACCCTCGAAGCGCCCCAGGCCAATCGATCCGTCGCCATCTTGTTGGACGGCCGCAAGGACAACCGCGACGGCATCGGTGCGATCGTTGAGGTTTTCGCCGGTGGCATTCACACCACGCGCATGGTCGAAAAAGCGGGTCCCCTACACTTTGGGATCGGCAACGAAGAACTCGACGGTTTCGCTATTCGATGGCCTCAGGGTATTCGTCAGCAAGTTGTCGGCGAAGACTTGGAGGCCATGAGAAACGGCCTGATCAAAATCAAACAGAAACAGGGACTCGTCGCGAGCTGTCCCTTCCTTTTCACCAGAACGACCAAAGGTTGGAAGTTCAAATCCGACGTCGTAGGCATCGCCCCATTGGATGAGTGGTTGCCCCCGGGACAGGCCCCCGTCCTCGACCCGGAAGAGTTTATTCGACTCGATCAAGACGAACTGAAGATCGAGGGCGGTCGCGTGCATTTGGCGATCACCGAGGAGCTTCGCGAGATCACCTATCTAGACCGTGTCGAGCTCTACTACTTGGATCTTGATCCCAAGGTCTTAGTGCTCAGCGATGAGAGCACGCGCCAAAAAGCTTATGGCCCTCTCAGCTACTTCACGACGAATCAAAATTCAGTTTCGAATGCTCGGTCGGTGATTGTGGACGGCAAAGACGTCTCCAAGCTCGTCTCCGAAATCGACGGCAACTACCTGCACGCCTACACCGAAGGGCCCAGCCAGTTCCAAGGTTGGGGTCCAAGGCAAGAAGTCGAGTTGCTATTGGATCGTGACGCACGAGCGCTCTTACTCTGGGGGCGACTGGCCTGGTACGACTCGAGCACGTCCTACGCCATGGCTCAAGCCGGACTTACTTGGGAGTCGCCGCGCATTGAGATCCTAAGCGACGATGGCAGCTGGAAAGCGCTGGTGCCCGACATCGGGTTTCCTGCGGGCATGGACCGCAGCCTCCTCGTTCCCTTCCCCAAGAAGTTGAAAGCAGGCTGCAAGATTCGCCTGGTAGCCAACCAACGTTTCCTATGGGATCGCCTCGCGTTTCTGAGTGAGTTCAAAGAACAACGCATCGCGGTCGAGCCCCATGAGCCTATCCGCCACCAAGGTCTAAGTCAGGGGATTATGGTTCGCGCGGACCTAAGCGACCGCGGCTACTCTGTCACCTCTGGCGATACCGAGCTCCACGAGCAAGACTACCTGTGGCCGGCCGAACCGCGCGATGAGTTCGCTCGTCCACGTGGGCTGGCGACTGCCTACGGCGATGTCAAAGATCGTTTGAGCGACCACGACGATGGCTTTTGCATCCTCGTTTCCGCCGACTCCGTGGCGATGGAGTTCGAAGTCAATGAGATACCCGATGGCTTGAGACGAGTCTGGTTTTTGCGTGTCACGGGTTGGGCCAAGGAGTCGAGTTTCCACAACCGGACCGGACGCGACATCCGACCCCTGCCGAAGAGAAGCATGGTTCAATACCCACCGAAGCGTTCGAGGCCCGAAGGACTCGGCCAAGGTGCTAAGGCCCAAACTCGGCGAGTAGGCTCCAACTAAAGCGGCACTCGCAAGGTCGCCTTGATGGTGTTGAGCGCAACATGGGAGGCGAAGCGCCGGACGTTGTCGTCGGCATTGAACAGCGCTTCGGTGATGCTCCGATAGACTTCCATGTTGGGGACGGCGATGATCGCCATGAGATCGAAAGTACCGGCGATCTCGTAACAGAGTTGGACGTTGGGGTGATCCGCCAACTTTTTTCGCAGGGCGTTCGCCTTGCGACCGCTATCTCGCTCTAAGGTGACGAGCGTTAAGACCGTGATGGGAACGCCCAAGGCGATCGGGTCGACTTGAGCCACGGTACGTTGGATCAGTCCGGTTTCGCGGTGGTGCTTGAGTCGACGTTGCACGGCCGGGCCGGAGAGGCCGACGGCAGCTCCCAGCTCGTCGAGGGTGCGCGTCGCATCTTCTTGGATCAACTCCAGAAGCTCACGGTCGAATTCGTCGATGGCTCGTTTTGTCATGATGCAATATTCTTGCATATGGGCGCATGAAATATCAACTTCTGTTCGGTCTTTGTGTCCTACGATTCGGGCATGAACCACGAAGAGAAAATGAAACTTGGCACCGCGTCCGTTTGGGCCGGTGAGCAAGATTTGGGCTACAAGGGGGCGACTCATGTTCCCGTTGTCCGTAGCGTTTCCTTTCAACACGGTTGCTTGGGTGACTGGTCTGATGTCGCCCTAGGCCTCGAACAAGCGCGGATTGGTGAAGTGTAATCGCAAAAGCACGAAGAAAGCCCTCTCCCTGCGCGTAGATGTTGGTGTTCAACGTCAACACAAAACGCACTGGGGAGGGCGTTCAAGTGAAGAAGA
>JAZGFI010000256.1:0-9670 GCA_036479435.1 Planctomycetota bacterium
GGCGTTGCTGGCATCGACGCTGCCGTTTTCGACGATGAAGTCGCCGCTGAGTTGGACGTGATCTGCGAAGGTGACTTGGCCGTCGGGTTTATCGACGTGGAGGTTGTGCACCTTGCCAATGCCGCCATTGGTCGAAACAGTTTGATCGCCGTCACCGTCGAGGGTGATGGTGGCGTCTCCGCTGAATCTGGTGTCAGTGCTGACGATGTTGCCGCCGACGCTAAGATCGAAGCCACCATCGAGGTTGGTGACGGACTTGATCTCAAGGTCGCCATCGACATCGAGATCGGCGGCGAGGTTGATGGTGCTGCCGTTAAGGACGATGTTTCCAAAACTCATCCCATCGGCGTCGATGGTGCCGCCGAAGATCGCGAACTCGACAGTCGAGTCCTCAGCGTCAACCGTTCCCGACACAAATTCGAAGCTGCCGCCAATTCGTAGGTCTCCTTCAATGCTCAAGGTTCCAGAGGGCTTCTCAATGCGGAGATCCTCCAAAGTCTTGCCCTCCACCGACAGGAGCTGGTCGCCTTCGCCATCCATTTCGATGGTGCCGTTTCCATCCTCGAAATGGCCGCCTTCGATGACGAAGTCGCCTGCGATGGTGGTGGTGCCAGCGCCAGCGTAGAGAGTACCTCCCGAGACCTGGACTCCGCCTTCGACATCCAGATCGTGTCCATTGCTTCGGAGGGAGCCGCCCTCCAGATTTAGGTCGCCGCCAATCTGAAGGTCGCCGCCGAGGTTGATCGTGCTGCTGAAGCCCTCAGCGATGGCCAAGCCGCCAATGGGACCGGTGAATTCGGTATCGAAGGTGATAGCCTCGTCGACTTCACCATCGAAGATCACAAAGTCCGTGGCTCCCGGAATTCGGTCGTGGTTCCAGTTGGTCGCCTCGGACCAGTCTGCGTTTGAAGAGTCGCCGTCCCAGACGAAGAGTTCCCCGCTTCCGTCGCCAAACTGCAGGTTGGCGATATTCGAGAATTCGATCGCGAAGGACTCGCCATCCGGAAGGTTGACCTCGATATGATCCGCAAAGACATCGACGTCGTCGCGATTGTAGCCGCTTAGATCGATGGTGTTGTAGCCCTCGCCACCGTTGACACTGTAGTTCGCGCCGGGCAAGGCTTCGCCGAATAGAAAGCTGTCGTCATGATCGGAACCGACGACCGATTCGGCACTGCCGTTGGCCTCGCTGCCATCCGCCGTGGTGACAGATCCTGTCGAAAGGTCGATCGTAACGGCCGAGCTTGAGTCGGAGTAATCCAGAGTCTGAGGGCCTTCGTCGTCTTCGGCCTCTGAGTCTGCACTGTGGACTGTCAGCCCCTCAGGTCCATCCAGAGTCTCCGAGGATTCCGAATCGTCGCCAGCTTCCGAAGCCTGGGACTCGCTCTGAGGTGCTACTGAGGATGAATTGATTTTGAGGGTGTCGCCCTCATTGCCAGTTTCCGGGCGACCAGCTGCATCATCGGACTCGGAAGGAGTATCGTGGCTTGCTGCTTTGCTCTCGGACGCATCAAGCGCGTCAAACAGTTGGCTCTCTGCGGCCGCGGCAGCATCGTCATCGAACGCGGCTAGGGTCGATTGGTCATCAGACGCCTGAATCGCCGCATCGGACTCTCCGAGGTCGGTGTCGGCATCGGCGTCTACCCAGGTGGCCGACATGAGGATGCGCGCTTCCAAGGATTCGACCTCAAAGCGTGGGCGCCGGGATTCGGAATCCTTGGCTTTGCCCGCTAAAGACTCGGAATCACTCTTCGTGGTTTCGGCATCGTCCTGGCTAGGGGGGCGCTTTTCCCAGCGCCCGAAAAATCCCTTCAGAGGTGGCATAGGAGCCCCTTTTCCTGAGTCTCGAACTCGACATTCCCGACCCTTGGATCGAGTGTTGCGGGCCTCAAAAATGAGTGGATAAGAATGCGATGGCCTCAGCGTGGGCCTACGAAGACCTCCTTCGGGGGCTTTCGAGTCTTCACGATGGACGCTAAAGTGTCGGCGCCGCGACGCTTGTGGGCGTACGAGGGCGGATTTTGCAACTTTTGACAGGACTGGATCATGGCAGCCGACGACGCGTCAAATCCCTACCCCGAGGTCGAATCCCGACCGAGCTTTCCCCAGATCGAGGAAAAGGTCCTCGCCTATTGGAAAGCCGAGGGGATTTTCGGCGAATCCGTGTCCCAGCGCCCCAAAGACGACGAGTTCGTCTTCTACGACGGCCCGCCCTTTGCCAATGGGCTGCCGCACTACGGGCATTTGCTGACCGGATACGTAAAAGACGTCGTGCCGCGCTACCAAAGCATGCGTGGCCGCCGTGTCGAGCGCAGGTTTGGTTGGGATTGCCACGGCCTTCCGGCGGAGATGGAAACCGAGAAAGAACTCGGTATCGCTGGCCGGCAGAAAATCATCGACTTCGGAATCGAGAACTTCAACGCCCACTGCCGCGAGTCGGTCTTGCGCTACACCTCAGAGTGGGAGACCTACGTCACTCGCCAGGCGCGCTGGGTCGATTTCGAAAACGACTACAAAACCATGGACCTCTCCTACATGGAGTCGGTCATGTGGGCCTTCAAGAGTCTCTTCGACAAGGGACTGATTTACGAGGGCTTTCGGGTCATGCCCTATTCTTGGGCGGCGGAGTCTCCCGTTTCAAATTTCGAAACGCGGATGGACAACTCCTACCGTTCGCGACAGGACCCGGCGATCACCGTCGCCTTCGAATTGCAGAAAACCGACGCCGACGAGGCCTTGGAGATCTTGGTGTGGACCACAACGCCTTGGACTTTACCGTCCAACTTGGCGATCGCGGTGGGAGCGGACATCGACTACGCGATCATGATCAAAGATGGTCGTCGCTTGGCTCTCGCGGAAGCGGCGGTCGCAAAGTACGCTAAGGAACTTGAGGGATTTGAGAAGAGCGCTGCGGTCAAGGGGGCGACGCTTCTGGGGCGAGTCTACCGTCCACTTTTTCCCTACTTCGCCGACCATGAAGAGGCGGCGAATGCCTTTCGCGTCCTAACCGCGGACTTCGTCGACACCGAAGAGGGCACCGGCGTCGTCCACCTCGCACCTGGATTTGGCGAAGACGATCAGTTGACCTGCAAAGCCGAAGGCATCGGCTTGGTCTGCCCGGTCGATGATCGTGGCCGCTTCACCGCCGAAGTCAGCGACTACGAAGGCCAACTGGTCTTCGATGCCAATAAACCCATCATCCGCCGGCTCAAAGATGAAGGCCGGCTTATCCGCCACGAGACCTACGAGCACAGCTATCCGCACTGTTGGCGCACTGACGAGCCTTTGATCTACAAGGCCATGAGCTCTTGGTACGTCCGTGTCAGCGACATCCGCGACCGCATGGTCGAGCTCAATCAACAGATCAACTGGATCCCGGAGAACATCAAGGATGGCCAATTCGGCCGTTGGCTAGAGGGTGCGCGCGATTGGTCCATCAGTCGTAATCGCTTTTGGGGAACTCCGATCCCCGTCTGGCGCAGCGACGACCCCGAGTACCCGCGCATCGATGTCTACGGCAGCCTTGATGAACTCGAACGCGATTTCGGTGTCCGGCCGGACAACCTGCATCGACCCTTCATCGATCAGCTAACCCGACCTAACCCCGACGATCCCAGCGGCAAGAGTACGATGCGGCGCATCGACGACGTCTTAGACTGCTGGTTTGAATCCGGATCGATGCCCTACGCTCAGGTGCATTATCCCTTCGAAAATAAAGAGTGGTTTGAAGACCATTTTCCGGCCGACTTCATCGTGGAGTACATCGCGCAGACGCGCGGTTGGTTTTACACGATGATGGTCTTGTCGACAGCACTTTTTGACCGCCCGCCCTTCAAAAACTGCATCTGTCACGGCGTCGTGCTCGACAGCGAGGGTAAGAAACTCTCGAAGCGTCTGAAGAACTACCCCAGTCCCGAGGTGGTGTTCTCGACTTCTGGCGCCGATGCCCTGCGGTGGTTTTTGGTGTCGTCGCCCATTCTTAAGGGCTCCGATCTCCAGATCGACCGCGAAGGTAAAGCGATCGCCGAGATCGTTCGCCTCGTCATGAACCCGATCTGGAATGCCTGGTACTTCTTTAGCCTCTATGCAAATGCCGACGAGATCAAGGCCTCTGAACGCAGTGATCAAACGGGCCGCTTAGATCGCTACATCCTCGCGAAAACGCGCGAGATGATCAGCGACCTTCAATCGGCTATGGACAGCTATGAATTGGCCGAAGCCTGTGTCGTTGTGCGACGGTTTTTAGATGCGATGAACAACTGGTACATCCGCCGCTCGCGCAACCGCTTTTGGAAGTCCGAAAAAGACCAAGACAAGCAAGACGCCTACGACACGCTCTTCACTGTGCTCAGTGTCCTGTGTCGAGCCGTTGCGCCGCTCTTGCCGCTGCTTAGCGAAGAGATCTATCGCGGTTTGACCAAGAGCCGCAGTGTGCATCTAGAAGATTGGCCGAATGCCGACGACTTGCCCGACGATCCGAAACTCGTCGAGGACATGGACCGCGTCCGAGCGGCCTGTTCGGCGGGCTTGGCGATTCGTAGCGAAAAGAACATCCGCGTCCGTCAGCCCTTGCAGACTTTGACTTTCGCCGGCGCGGGGTCGGACCGTCTCCGTCCGTTCTTTGATCTCATCAAAGACGAGGTCAACGTCAAGGACGTGCGAGTCTCCGAGGACCTCGAAGCCACGGCGACCTTTCAGCTCGCGGTGAATGCGCGTGTCCTGGGGCCACGCCTGGGCGCCGAAATGAAAACCGTTCTTGCCGCGGCCAAAAAAGGGCAGTGGTCCCGTAACGATGCCGGGGAGATTGTCGTGAAAGGGCAGATTCTCAACGATGAGGAGTATGTCCTTCGTCTCGTGCCGAAATCTGATCTCGGTGACGTTGCCGTCGAGGCTCTCCCGAGCAACGATGCCCTCGTGGCTCTCGATCTTCGTTTGACGCCAGAGCTCGAATGCGAAGGGCTGGCGCGCGACGTCGTGCGCTTGATTCAGACGGTTCGTCGCGATGCAGGTCTGGAGATCTCCGACCGCATTCTGCTCAACCTCGAGACGACGGATGAACTCAAATCCGCCGTCGAAACCCATCGTGACTACGTTTCCGATCAGACCCTGGCTCAGAGCATCACCTTCGAGGAAAACGCCGAGGGGCATCGGGCGGAGCTCAAAGTCGGTTCTGAGCCCTTAGTGGTGACCCTGCAAAAGGTCTGAGATTTTCTCGAATAGACGCTCACTGCCACCGTCAGTAGTACCGTAGGCTGGTACCGACTGTTGCAAGGGAGGGCTTTGTGCCGGATCGTCACTGGATCTTCGGACTTGGTTCCGGGCTGATTCTGACCGCGATCGTCGCGGTGGCGCTCTTGATGTCGGCCGATTCCGACGACAGCTGGAATCAACTTGCGGCCGACAACGCAACGGCCAGCTCGTCTTCATCATCGGCGAGCGCCGAGAACCAAGATGGCGCCGAGCGCGACTACTTGGAAGCCCAGCCTCAAGTGGTTCGGCGGCGCGCCTTCGGGCCTAGCGAAGACCGCGAGAGTGGCGAGACCCATCCCGCCTCTGCTCTGCCAGTCAGCATCCAAGTGGTAATCTTGGATTCATCGATAACTGCGGTGCCAGGCCTCGAATTGACGCTTACCGCGGTTCGGTCCGGTGTCGGCTTTGAAGGTCTAGGTGGATTCACAGACAAAAAGGGGTGTCTCAAGTTCCTCAACTTGCCGCCACGCGTCGAGTTTCGACTGCAAGCTCACTCCGATCGCTGGTATCTGACTCAAGGGCGAACGATCTCAAGTGGTCTAGCGGGAGATAGTTCGGAATATCGGCGTGAGGCCTACCAGTTTGGCGCGGTGTCGGGCCGCGTGATCGACGCTGAAGGTGCGCCGCAGGCCAAGGTGCTGGTGGGGCTGAAGGATGGAGAAGTCGTTGCCACCGATTCTCAGGGCCTTTTTTCGATGAGGCACGTTCGGGCGTACAAAAAACGGCGGCGCTTGGTTGCGGCCGATGCCGAACTCATGCTGACGGGCACAGCAGCTATCGAATCACTTTCAGAGTCCGGAGCGATTGAGGGCATCGAGATCACCGTTCACCCGTCTCCGGTCATCGAAGGCCGCGTTCAGGACGAGCGTCAAGAGGAAGTGGCGGGGGCGAAAGTGAGGGTTCACTCTTTTAACGGATTTCGCAGGTCTGACTGGAGCCTTCTTTGGAAGGAACTCGATTCGATGCCCCGTTGGGAATTGAAGAATCGAAGCATCGGCGTCGTGACTGACGAAGAAGGGCGCTATCGCTTACCTCTGCCATTCCCGGGCCGGGCAAAAATGACGGTCAAGGTCGAGAACGCTTTTACTCGTGGCGGCACCAGGAGAATCAGGGCCGTCCGCGGGGACTTCCCACGGCGCGAAGACTTCGTGGTCGATCGCGGGGGAGTCCTGCGAGGTGCCATCGTTTGGCCGCAGGGGATGCCGAGCGAGGGAACGCTGAAGATCGGGGCCTATCGCTTGTCGGGGCGTTTTCGCAAGGAGATCGAGATTCCGGTCGGCGACACTTTTGAACTTCCGGGTCTTCTCGACGGCTCCTATGCCTTGGTATTGACTCACTCGGCCGAAAGAGCTTTGCACGGGCAACTCAATGAAGTGCGCGCGGCCCTGAGCGAAGTCACTGGGCCCTATCGCGTCGAAATGTTGCCAGCGGTGCGTGTTCGAGGGGCTCTCAAAGACCGCGCGGGAACTCCGATTCCCAGGGCACGCGTTTCTTTGAGGCAAACAGATAGTCGCCAAAAAAGGAGAACCGCAAAAACCCTCACGGACGTAAACGGCGAGTATCAGATTGACGGTTGGACCCAAGGCCAGTATCGAATCAGCGTTAGCGTGAAGGGATTTCAACGCACTCCGCTTCGGGTGCGCGCGATCAACGCTGGCGAAACCGTCGAGGAGAACTTCGAGCTTGCTCGGGCGCTTGATTTACGCGGTCGCTGTTTTGAGGTCAGTGGGAGACCGGCAGTGGAGGCCGAAGTCATCCTGAAGGGGCCTCGCTCCAGCACCGTACTCAAGACGGATGTGGAAGGAAGTTTTCTGGCGTCAGATCTACAGCCTGGATGGTACTTCCTGTCCGTTTCCCGGTTGACGGATGAGGGGCAGTGGCTTGCGGGAGCCGCGATGGTCAACATGGTGGCAGGCGACGACAACGTTTTTGTGGAACTCTTGCCAGCTATAGAGTTGCTTGGGATCGTAAAATCGAAGCGCGGGCGGGCGGTGTCAAAGGTCTCCGTCATTGTGAGTGAACGTCGTTACGGCCGAGTCGTCAAAAAGGTCAAGGTGGATCGAAAAGGTCGCTTTCGCATCCGTGGGCTTCCGGCTGGCCAGTACCGCGTCACGACCAAATCGAGAAATAGACGTATTCGCGGCAAGACCAACGTCACCCTTCACAGTGGCGTGAAGCCAGCTAAGCTGAGGCTTCGACACTAAGGGGCTGTTAGCCAGTTGAGCATGCCATGAAAAAGCGGCTTCGAAGACGCGTCTTCGAGGCCGCTTAGATTCAAGGTGTCTAGCTCAAAAATCCGAGCCCGCGGCTTAATTCTGGCTGCGACGTCGACGGGCCTTGAAAGGCATGCGCTCGGGGTGAAGCGATACGGCCCTCAAGACTTTGTCGTAGAGGTAGATGACTTCGACCGCGTCGACTCGGTTGATCTTGTCGACCGTGTCGCGCGGCGTGTGATAGTCGGAGTGGAAGGGGTCAATGATGCTGAAGAGCACCGGTACTTCCTTCATGTAGAAGCGGGCGTGGTCGCTCGCCATCATGACCGCGCCGTCTTTGTTCTCGACGATGGTGAGGGGGCTTGCGTCCAGGAGCGGACGAATGAGCTCATCGAGCCCTTCTGCACTTTGAATGCCGTCGATGCGAATGCGGCGATCGGTGATACGTCCGATCATGTCGAAGTTCGTCATCAAGGTGTGGTCTTTGAGGGGAACGATCGGGTTGTTGGTGTAGTAGCCGGCACCGACGAGCCCGCGTTCTTCGGCGTCGAAGCCGATAAAGAGGATGGTGCGAGCATCTTGACCCGCGGGAAGCGCTGCGTACTGCTTTACCATCATTTCGGCCATCATGAGGATGGCGGCGGTACCCGAGGCGTTGTCGTCGGCGCCAGGGTGGATCTTGCCCTTGGCGCTCCGGTCGCGCGATCCGAAGTAGCCGAGACCCAAATGGTCGATATGGGCCCCCACGACGACGACTTGGTCTTTGAGATCGCCGCGGCCGGGGATGATGCCCCCGACGTTGTAGGCGTAGGCCTTCTCTTCAGTGCCTTCGACTTTGATCGTGGCGCTGGTCTTGAGGTCGACAACCATACTGCCGTCTTTGTCTGCCATCTTGCGGAGATCCATGAGGCTCTTGCCGCAGTTGGCGACCAAGGCTTCAGCCGCTTTGGAACTCATGATGGCGACCGGGCAGGGAAGCACGGCCTTGCTGCGGGCGGCGAATCCCTCGAGGTTTTTGCTGCGCTCGTCTGAGCATCCCGGGGGATTGACGATGATGACACCCGCCGCCTCTCCGCGCCGGGCATTGCGCAGCTTGCGCGTGATGCTCGACCGGGGACTCCAAGGACCGCGTGTTTTCCAAAGGCTGACGCCTTCTCCATCCATGGGTTCGAAGCGGAAGAACATGACGATCTTGCCTTCGTAGTCTTCGTCGCCGCTGAGTCCTTCGTACTCGCCCTTGCCGTTGCGGATGCCGTAGTTGGCGAAGACGACGGGAGCGTTGACCTCACCAATGGCGCCAAACAAAAGGCCGCGGAAGTCCTTGTTGGCCTCCATCGCAGTACCAGCGACAGAGAGAGAATGCGCGGTCAAGGTGCGCTTGCCGCCGAGTTCAAAGCGTTGGCGAAAGGTCTTCTCCTTGGACTCACTGCCATCTGATCCCGCGGCAAACGCGGCTTCCAGACCGGCCTTTTTCAAGTAGTACTCGACGTACTGGCGACCGATCTCAGCTCCTGGCGTACCGGGGTTGCGGCCTTCCAGGAAGGGGCTTGCCAAGAAATTGATGTGCATGTCGAAAACACGAACGTCCTCCGTTGAGTCGGCAAGGGCCCGCATGATCTTCGGATCGGCGGAAGCTTCGGTTTGCTCGCCCTCGACCACTTGGCTCCAAGACAACGTGGTCAGGACGAGTAGCGCTGGCAGGACGAGCCAGTGGGAGTTGCGTAGATAGGCGGGCATTTGTTTTCTCTCGAGTGACTGACGACGTTCGACTAGGGCTGGCCTTCCCCATGGGAGGCAAGCAGGGGCTGGCCTTCCCCAAGGGGAGGCAAGCAGGACAGAGACGGCTGAGATCGCCGTTGTTTTCGCGGAAAAGCCGTGGGCGCTTGCGCTAATCCTATGATTGCCTGAAGCCTATGGTTTCCCTATGGTTCTGCAAGCCCGCTTGCCCCTGGAAGGCCCCCATGGTTCCTCTTAAGACCACCCTGTTTTGTTTGCTTTGCTGTCTTTGGCTGCCCTTGTTCAGCCGAGCCGGGGTCGGACCTGAGCCGGTCCTCTTGGTGCCCAAGACCGCTTTCGAATTGAATCACCCCTCAGACGGTCCCGATGTCGATCTTCGCTTGCGCTTGGAGGCCGATGAACTGGTCGTGACGGTCATCGTCAATCTTGCCTTCTGCGACGAGTTTTTGGACTTGGCGCGCGAGGATGAG
>JAZGFI010000257.1:0-24592 GCA_036479435.1 Planctomycetota bacterium
TGGCGATGGCGATGGCGATGGCGATGGCGATGGCGATGGCGATGGCGATGGCGATGGCGATGGCGATGGCGATGGCGATGGCGATGGCGATGGCGATGGCGATGGCGATGGCGATGGCGATGGCAAAGAAGAGTGGCTCGCGGTCGAAAGAACTTCGACAAAGCCTCCATTGCCCGCCTCGGCACCCTTGGCTCTTCGAAGTTTGCTCCGCCAGTACCGAAAGCTGCTCAGCGACACGCCGTTTTGGGTGCAAAACTCAGACTGGCTTAGGCCACTGGCTCGCCAAGCTGACTCGAAACGGCGCGCTTTGGCATGGGTCCATCGTGACAGATCTTGCGTACTCATTGCTGACCTCCTTCGTCGGGTAGGTCGGCAGTCTGCACAAGATGTCATGCTGCCTGCAATGGGCCGGTGCTTGTCCGCTTACGAAGAAAAAAGAAAAAGGCCCGACCAGAAACCCCTAAGAGGGAATCTGGTCGGGCCAAGAGCGAGCGTTGCAAGGTTTAGGCTTAGAAGATCGTAAAGGAGGCTCCGGAGCTTCCAACGAGGCCTTGTGGCCCCGCAGGGTCAACAACAAACCATTGGCCGAAAAACGAGGTGCCTGCCAGCGCAGGTAGTGACGTGAAATTGGGCAGGTGCCGCGTTGCGGTCCCTTGACCGGCTCCAATTCCAGGTAATGGATTGACGGTTTCGAATCCAATAAATATCCCAGGGGTCAAGTCGATGTGCAAGGGGATGCCTATGACGATTGTTCCTGGGTTTGCGGCGGCAAAAGAAAAACCGAGCAAGGCTTGAGCACCGCCAAGAGCGTTGCCGATTCCGATTTTGAAATCAGCATTTCCAACATTCTCGGGGGAATGCCCGATCATGATTGGATTCTGCCCCCCGCTCCCGGAAGTTGAAGCGCCATAGATGTTGGATTGGAAAGGTGAGATCTCGCTGTGCAGAGTTGGTCGATCGAAGGGAAATTGCGCCATAGCGACTCTCGGGTCAGTGAGAGCATTTTCAAGGAACGCCTTGACCTTCAATTTGTCTGTTGGGCTGAGTGGTGGATTGAAGGGAAAGTTGGGGTTGGTTCCAGGGATTTCCTGATTGTAAAAGTCAAGACACTCATCGATGCTTGCAAATTGACCGCTGTGCATGAATCGTTTGCGAAGGCCCATGTTGCGTAGTGTCGGTGTTTTCACTGATCGGGAATGGTTGGGCAAGCCTATATTGTGAAGTCGACCGTCGGAAAAAATCCCACTACTGTTGGTATGGCATCCAGTGCAACCATTGTTCTGAAAGATCATTTGACCTTGAACTTCGTCTAAACTCATCGTGCCAAGGTCGAATGGAGATATGTCAGAGACGAGCGTCCGCATGTAAGCGGCGATGGCCATCGCGATTCGTTCTCTCGCAACCGGATTTACGAGGAACGGGGGGGTTGGATTAAATGCGTTTCTGAAGAGAAGGGCATACGAGTTCCCTGCATTTGTAATTGCTGTTGATAGGGGTGTGGGGATATTCGTTGCGAGCTTCAGCGGGACAGAACCGTTGATTTTGGACGTAATCTGGTTCCATTGAATCATATCGTGGGCCATCTCGACGGAAGAGATTGGCGGTCCTCCCAGCGTTCCGGGCGGAAACCCGTTTGGAGCGCCTGCGACTTGGGACTCGAGGCCAGCATTGGTGCCCATCCCTGGAACAACGTTGCCGTTGATGAACTCAAAACTTTCGTCCGCTCGCAAATCCCAAAACAGTGCTTTGAAAAACGCAGCGTTGATCATGGTTGGAGCGGTGCGATTCGTAACTTGTCGCCCGAACCCGAAACTGGGGTCATCGAAGTAGTCGCTGTTGGAGTCCTGACGGGTCATCCCCGGCGAGGCGAAGAAATCGTCACTGGTTCCGAACACATTGTCGGCACCGGGGTGAGGTGCGCCTGCATGAAAGTCCGCACCACCGGATTCAGAAAAGTGACAAGTACCGCAGGCCATGGTGTTGTCGGATGAAAGCTGTTCATCCCAAAATAGGATTTTGCCCAAGGTTTCTTTAGCTGCTGTAGATGGATTACCAGCTGGTTGAACGGGTATCGGGAAGTTCCCAACTATGCCGCCTTGAGCCAGAACTCCGCTCGCGAAGAACAAGGCGCAAATGACTCCGAAAAAGACCGGTGACACAAATTGCTTCATCTTACTCTCTCCGTTGCTTTGAAATTGCCCGCGCGGATTTTAGCATTGAGAGGACAAATTAGTAAGCTACGGGATGCCGCTCAGGCGCAGTGAGTAGGCAATGTCTGTTGCTTGGGATACTCAATCGTTTTGTTGAACGCCTGGGTGTGGATCCCGCTCTGATCATATGATTGATTTATCAAGAGGAATCTTGCAATCGCCACAAGTGCTACGTTGCTGTTCAGCGTCAAGTAGCTCTACCCACTGGCGACAATTAGAATTCCCCATGGGGGCCGACGTTTTTGGGCCTCCAGGGGTCCCGGTCAGGGCGGAGCCCTGTCTGGGGTCTGGGGTCTGGGGTCTGGGTCTTACCGCCCGCAAGGCGGTTCCCCCCGCTCATCGTGCCCCACAAAGTTGCCGCTGAACACTGCTATCCAGATGAGAAGAAAATTCGAGCCACGGCGATGATCACCGCGAGTTTATCAAGCCCTCTCCAGATACTCTTGGGACCAGGCTCGCCATCGCATTTTCTTCCGAGAAACCCGCCGATGCCGGCAACCATTCTTGTTGCGTCGCGTAACGTTGGCGGTTTCTTGGCTGCCTTTGGCGATGGATGTCAAGATAGTTGTCCCAATTTCAAATTAGTTACGCCACACCTGGTCTTGGGTTCAGTCTGACTACATCGACGCGATTCCAAGCCCTTGTTCTTCCGGACCACCGATTTAGGTTCCGCTTCCGCGCCGCTTCATAGACAGTTTTTCTGGCCTCTATGATGCCGGCGTCAAGGCCTTGGTGCCGTTCGCCAGGCGTCACAAATGAGATCCCCGAATGATGATGTTTGCTATTGAACCATTCGACAAATTCCTCGACATAGATCCTTGCTGCTTCAAGTGAAGCGAGTGGTTTCTTGGGGTATCCCCCGGTGTCAGGGTATTCTGCTGCCTCAGTTTAACTATTAGTGTGCTTCGGGGTTGGTCGTTGACGTGGCGCTAGCCGCGCATGGGGACTTTGAGTTCGCGGGCCTTGGGAACGATGAGCGCGTTGACGGCGGAAAGATGCTTGGACAAGTCCACTTGTAGTGCCTGGGACTCTCGGATGTTTTCCTGGGAGCGGTCGAAGATGTTGGCCTTGAGGTTTTCGATGCGCGGAATGAGCATTGAGTCGAGAGTCTTCCACAGAGGCGCCAGCTTGGACTGAAGCGTATTCGCGTCGAGCGAGTCGGATTTCATCTTTGCCAAGACGCGTTGCGACCATCCGCGGCGTTGTTCAAGACTGCTACGAGTGGTCACGATGCCTTCGATGGCGCGGTAGGCCGGAAGATACTCCGAGTCAATGACTCTAAAACGCTCGATGATGTTTTCGGCGATGCCGACCGCGAGTTTGCGTCGGTCGCTGGTCTTGCCCCATTTACCGTCGGCGAGGTAGCCCTCATAAGCCTCTTGCCAATAGACGACGGCGTCTTTGAAGCTGCGTTCGTGTTCGCCAACTTCGTTGGCCCAGCGGGAGAATTGGAGCTTCTCCTTCAGCGCGACTTTCAGATGTACGTAAAAACGCCGGAGTCGAGACTCCACTTCCAGCATCTTGCCGCGTTCTTTCAGGTATGGCTCTGCCACGTCGGCAATGCGTTGGTGCAGGTCGCGGTTGCCATCATCGAATGCCTTAAGCTGGCGTCTGATGTCGATTCTTCGTTTCGGATCTTTCTCGGAAGCCAACGCGGGGCCGAGGGCGCCGACGCTGCGAATGCGATTGTCGTAAGAAGCCCGCAACTGTTCGGTGACTTTGGCGAATCGTGTGTCTTTGGCGAAGGGTTCGACGCCCATCGGGCGCAGGAGTTCGAGCGTCGCGGAAAGTTCCGAATAGACGCGGCGATGTAGAGCCTCGAGTTTCTCCTCTGCTTTTGCAGAGTCTTGTTCGTTCGCGTCGCCGCGATCGGAGCAAGTGCTCAGCGCCATGGCGACGAAGATGGCTAGGGCTGGCCAGATGGCGAGCTGAACGCGAGATAGTTTTGTGCTGGGCATACTAGATCGTCATTCCCATTGACTCGAACAACTCGTTGAGCATTGGCCTAGGATGCCAGATAGCGCACGGCATTTTCAAAGATTTGAAAACCTTCTCCCTGTGCGTTTTTGCTCGATGCGGTTTTGGCGTCGCTGGCTCGGCGGGTCCATTGCGGATGCTGCCAGTCAAACAAAAAGCGCTCGGGGTGAGGCATGAGACCGAGGACCTGCCCCGAAGCATCACTTAGACCCGCGATGTCGTTCAGGCTGCCATTGGGGTTAGCCGGAAAACCGGCCGCTTCGCCCGCCTTTTGGCCGAGATAGCGCAGGGCAACGCGGCGTCCGGCCTCGAGGGCTTTGACGTCTTGGTCGCTTGCGACGACGAAGCGCCCTTCGGCGTGCGCGACGGGCAGTTCGAGATCAAGGCCGGCGCGGAGGAAATGGGAATGGTCGTGTTCTGAGCGAAGATTTACCCAACGATCGATGTAGCGGTGACTCTCGTTGTCGATCAAAGAAGCACTCAGGCTGGCCCCCGAGGCCTCGGGGCCGGGTAAAAGCCCCGATCGCATCAGGACTTGGAAGCCGTTGCAGATCCCCAACACCAGCCCGCCGCGACTGAGCAATCGACGAAGTGAATCGCCGAGCGCGTGGTCGAGTTCGAGAGCCAAGACCGAGCCGGCCGCGATATCGTCGCCGTAAGAGAATCCACCGGGAATGACGACCGCCCCGAAGTCATCCAGGATTTTTGAGTTCTCTTTGAGGCGGTTGACGTGAATCTGCCGCGTCTTGGCGCCCGCCAGCTCAAAAGCGTAGGCGGTCTCCTCGTTGCAATTGGTTCCGGCGGCGCGCAGAACGAGGACTTCAGGTTCAGCCACGATGGTTGCCTTCCAAGATGTCGGTGAGGCTGCGGCGATGCAGCTCGTGAAGAGGATCAAGGTCGCAGTCGATCAACACTTTTTGGTCGAGCCTCAGTCTTAGACGCTTAGTCTCTTGGCTTTCGCCGAGTCGTGTGAGCGTCAGTCCCGCGAAGCCTTCTTCGAAGGCCGCGCAGTTCTCAGGCGCCACTTCGACCAAAAACCGAGTCAGCGATTCTGAAAACAGGCGTGTGTGGGCATCGAGAGTTCCGCGGGTTGGCATCAGACCAAGGTCGAGGTCGAGACCGAAGCCTCCAGCAAATGCCGACTCGGCCGCGGTGACGGCGAGGCCACCTTCGGACAAATCGTGGCAGCTGAGCACTTGTCCGGTTTTGATTGCGAGATGGAGTGCGCGCAGCGTGGGCAGGGCGGTTCTGCGGTCTAATTGAGGCGCGTGATTGCCGCGTCGCTGCTGAACCCGCATGGCCAAAGAACCGCCGAGTTCGTCGCCCGTCAAACCGACGAGGTAGATCGATGAGCCCGCGCGTTTTAGATCCATCGTGACGGATTGGCGAACATCATCGACGATCGCAAGGGCACTCACCAAAAGCGTGTGCGGGATGCAGATCGTACCCGCTGAAGTAGCGTACTCGTTGTTGAGGCTGTCCTTGCCGGAGATGAAGGGTGTGCGATACGCCATCGCCGCGTCGTAGCAGCCTTGTGACGCGCGGACGAGAGCGCCCAATCGATCCGGCTTGGCGGTGTTGCCCCAAGAGAAGTTGTCGAGGATGGAGCATCGGTCGGGATCGCCACCAACGGCGACGACGTTGCGAAGCGCTTCGTCGATCGCGGCGGTCGCCATGTGGTAAGGATCAAGATCTGCGTAGTGCGGATTCATGCCGCATCCTAGCGCGAAGCCTTTTGTCGATCCGAGGACCGGGGCGTGGACGGCCGCGTCGCCGGGACCGTCGAGGTCGACGCCTACCAGTGACTTGATGCAGCTCGTGCTTTGTACTTCGTGGTCGTACTGGCGAATGACCCACTCTTTGCTGGCGACGTTGGGATGCGCCATGAGTTTCTTTAGCACCGTTTCAAAGGGCGCGGGCTCAAAGTCTGCTAAGTCCTCTTCGGCGGGTTCGTCCCACACCGCTTCAAGAACGGTTTTGGGCAAACCGTTGTGGAGGAACTCCATCGTCATGTCGCCGATGACGTGGCCGTCAAACATGAGTTCCAGCCGTTTGCTGTCGGTGAATTCGCCGAGCACGCAGGCTTCGACGTCTTCTGAAGCCGCGAGGGCTAGCATCTCTTCCAAGTTTTCAGGGGGCACGGCGAAGACCATGCGCTCTTGCGCTTCGCTGATCCAGATCTCTCGATAGCTCAGACCGGGGTACTTTGTCGGCGCATTGGCGAGGTCGACACGTGCGCCGGTGAGTTCGCCCATCTCGCCGACGGCCGAACTAAAGCCGCCCGCGCCACAGTCGGTGACGTTGCGGTAAAGGCCTCGGTCACGGGCCTGCAACAAGACGTCCATCGTGCGTTTTTCGGTGATGGCGTTGCCAATCTGAACGGCGCTACCGTCGAGCGATTCGGAGTCTTCGTGGAGTTCGCGGCTCGAAAAAGTCGCACCCTGAATCCCGTCGCGCCCGGTCGCTCCGCCGAGCGCCACGATCTTGTCACCGGGTTTGGTTTCTTTAAGGCAACGATCCTTGGGAATGATGCCGACCGTGCCGGCGTAGACCAAAGGGTTACCGGTGTAACGTTCGTCGAAAAACAAACCACCGTTGACGGTGGGGATTCCCATGCGGTTGCCGTAATCGCGAACGCCCGACACGACGCCCTTTAAGACGCGCAGCGGATGAATCGTTCCCGCGGGGAGTTTATTGGGATCGGCATCGGGATAGCCGAGGCAGAACACGTTGGTGTTGGCGACGGGTTTGCCGCCGAGACCCGTGCCCAAGATATCGCGAATGACGCCGCCAATACCGGTGCCAGCGCCGCCGTAGGGGTCGATCGCGGAAGGGTGGTTGTGGGTCTCGACCTTAAAGCAGAGGTTGTGTTTGTCGTCGAACTCGACGATGCCAGCGTTGTCCACGAAGACCGAGACGCAGAAATCGCGATCGAGTTCCTTCGTCGCCCTGAAAACCGTCGACTTCAGCAAATTGGGAATAACCTCGCCGCGGAATCGAACATCGGCGGCAAAAGTCTTGTGCTTACAGTGTTCCGACCAAGTCTGAGCGAGGGTTTCGAGTTCGATATCGCTGGGGTCGCGACCCGCTTCATCAAACCAAGCCTTAATCGTTTGCATTTCGGCGAGGTTGAGTGAGAGCCCGAGGTCTTGGCTGAGCTTCAGCAAGTCTTCGTCGCGGTCGGGTAGGGGTACGTCGATGCGCTCGAAAACATAGGCGCCCGAAGTCGCGGCAAAAGTCAAAGTTGTCGAGCCGCAAAGAATGTCATCGACGACCGGATTCGCGAGGATGTTGGCGCCGATCTTTTGCAACTCGTCCGGATTGACTTCGCCTTCGAACAAATACAAGGTCCCGGAGCGAAAGGCCCCCAAGTCGATTCCCAGTTCCGAAGCGCCGCGGCGAACGCTGGCCTCCACGGGGTCCATCACGCCGGGCTTACGACAGACGGTGACCGCGGATAGGCTCGCGTCGCGCTGGCTCCCGTCCTCGACCTTCCGCACCTTGATCTCTTCAACAACCTCATCGCCGAGGAGGCGCGTTGCCAACAAATCGACTTGCGTGCGGGCCAGTGCAGCATCCAAAAGGTAAAGGCGCCGCGTTCTCACGGGCCCGGCGCGTTCAAGGTCCAACCAGGGGAGATCGCGTTCCACTGCCTGTCCAAGAGCGTCTCCGAGTTGTGCTCGGGTCCCGATCTCGACTTGCCAAGTACTCATGTTTCAGGTCTTCTCGAGTAGGGCTGGGGTTAGCGGGCTGGATTGTCGGCGCTGAGTACTGCCGAAATAGTGTTGTAAGTGCAAAGGGCGACAAAGGTAAGCTACACAGGGGCTCTCGCAGCCCAAGGTAAGTGACTTTCTGAGTGGTGCTAGCATCGGGTATCACTTGGGTCAACCACCGCGTTGCTTTTGGCGGGCCTCGCCTTAGAATTGACGCAGTGCAGGGCCCTTTTTCCACCGAGGTGTGGACTTGAGGCGCAGAAGACCTGTGCAAAACCTTGGCTCGAAGCCCTAAGAAGGCTTCGGCGAGAAGCGGGAACGATCTTCGTATGGCCCTTGGCAAAAAGCTCACGCCCCTCGATTTCGAAAAACCCATTTTCGAAATGGAGGCGAAGATCGAGGAACTCGAGGAGCTGTCGCGTTCCACGAAGATGAACCTCAATGGCGAGGTTCGACCGCTCAGGAACAAGCTGGATGAACTCATCGGCGAGATCTTCGACGGACTCACTCCCTGGCAGCGCGTTCAGATTGCCCGCCACCCGGCCCGGCCCTTCACTTCAGACTACGTCGACATGATCGTCGATGACTTCATGGAGCTACACGGCGACCGCAATTTTCGCGATGACCGTGCAATCTTGACCGGGTTGGGCCGTATCGACGGCCGAAAAGTCCTGATTGTGGGTCACCGCAAAGGCCGCGACACCAAAGAGAAGCTCGCTTGCAACTTCGGTTGCGCCCACCCCGAGGGCTACAAGAAAGCCTGGCGGAAGATGAAGCTGGCCGAAAAGTTCGGTTTGCCCATCATCGCTTTGATTAACACGCCTGGAGCCTACCCCGGTATTGGCGCCGAAGAGCGAGGCCAAGCCTGGGCGATTGCCGAAAACCTCATACTCATGGCGGGCTTACGTGTGCCGATCATCTCGGTGGTCATCGGCGAGGGGGGATCGGGAGGAGCCCTGGGGATTGGCGTCGGCGACCGCGTGTTCATGTTGGAACACGCCTACTATTCAGTCATCTCTCCAGAGGGCTGCGCGGCCATCCTGTGGAATAGCGCGACCAAGGCCCCGGAAGCCGCTGAAGCCTTGAAAATCACCAGCCAAGACCTCCTCAAGCTCGGCGTGGTCGACGAAGTCATCCCCGAGCCCTTGGGTGCAGCTCACCGCCGCCCTGCGGCCATGGCCGAGGCGATCAAAGCCATCTTGATCCGCGAACTCGATGCGCTCGCGACCAAGAGCCCCGAAGAGCTGGTCGACTCTCGCTACGAGAAGTTTCGAAAGATCGGGTCGCTTTTTGGAGACGCACCCGCAGTGATGTCCGAGGTCGAGGGCGGAGAGCCGCCACCGGCTTGAAACCCGGCGGTGAAAAAGAGATTCCAAAAACGGCGAAAATTTAGGAATATCTCATCAGTCGCCGGGGCGAGGTCGTAAATAGGCCTGAGAGTTGGGACCGACCGCGATCACTGTGGAGCACCGAGCATGGCATATGATTTTTGGGCGAATTTTCCCGCCGCCCGAACTAAAGGCTTCAATGCGAGCTTGCCACACCCGCAAGATGGTCGTCGCCACGGGCGCCACGCCGTCCTGAATGCCTGGGAAAGCGACGAGGTCGAGTCGAGGCTTCTTCAGCAGCCCCGGCATCACCAACAAACCCCAACCTGCCGATTTTCACCTAGCGCCGAATCCCTAGACCCCACCACCCGCCGATTACTAAGCCACTGGGACCGCGAATGTCGCGAGCAATGGCAAGCCTCAGACCCCACCTCATCTCGAAAACACTCGCCAAACGGCGACTTCTGCCCTGATATTTGGGCGGCGATCAAAGACCGACTAGAAGATTGAATGACCGAGCTGAGCCGCGTCAAAGCGAGGCGAGATTGGCTAGCGCCCTAGGTTTTTGAGTGCCAATTGTCCACAGGCGGCGTCAATGTCATTGCCGCGACGGCGTCGGACGACCACATTGAGTCCTCCTTCGATCAATTGCGTTTCGAAGGCGTCGACACGAGCGTTCGGCGGCCGCTCGAAGGGCAGGCCGGGGACGGGATTCCAAGGGATGACGTTCACCATGCAACGGATACCGCGCAATCGATAGACGAGCTCATCGGCGTGCTCGCGGCCATCGTTGAGGTCTCTCAACAACACGTATTCAAAAGTGACTTCGCGGCCGGTGTGGTTGAGATAGTCCACCGCCGCGTCACAGAGCTCTTCGACGGTCATGGCTGATTTCAGCGGCACGATCTCAGATCGGATCTCGTCGTTCGGTGCGTGAAGCGAAAAGGCGAGCGTGTATTGCGTCTTGGCGGCGGTGAAGCGTTCGACTCCCTCGCGGATGCCAACCGTCGACACCGTGATGCGACGGGCGCCGAAGTTCGCGCCTTCTTCAGAATTGAGCCGCCCGAGAGCTTCCAGGACGTTCTCGAAATTGTGCATCGGCTCGCCCATCCCCATCATCACGAGGTTGGTGAGCTCTCGCTCGCGCTTGCGGACGCGGAGGCGCGACAGCATGAACTGTTCGACGATCTCGCCGTGCGTAAGATTGCGTTTGACGCCGTCCAAGCCGCTCGCACAAAAGCGACACCCTACGCCACAGCCAACTTGGCTCGAAAGGCAAACGGTGACGCGGTCGGGGGTCGGGATGAGGACGGATTCAACGAGGGCACCATCGGACATCTCGAAGAGCAATTTTTCGGTGCCGTCATCGCTGCCGCTGATGTCGCGTAGCTTTAATGGGGCCACCGAAAAATGATCTGTGAGAACCGTGCGGAGGCTCTTGGGGAGATTGGCCATCTCCTGGGGGTCAAAAACTCCCTTGTCCGCGATCCAGCCCAAGACCTGTTGGGTACGGAAGCGGGGCTCCCCAGCTTTGGCCACAACGGAGGCGATTTCCTCCTTCGTGGCGTCGGATAGGCGCCGGTCTGTCATATCAGGCCGTGTTCTTTTTGGTTTTGGTCTTCGCCTTCGTCGACAACTTTTTGTTCGCTCTGACTTTCAGGGGGCGAATCGGCTTTTTGTCGAGGATGTGGTCGGCGGAGATGACGAATTTGCGCTTGCCGTCGCCACTGGCGTCGGGCAGATCGAACATCGTGTCCAAAAGCAGGCTTTCGATGATGGAGCGCAAAGCACGGACCCCGGTTTCTCGCCTTAGGGCGAGCTGGGCCAAGGCGCGGAGGGCCTCCGGTTGGAAGGTCAGACTTGAGTTTTCGAGTTCGAAATACTTCTGATACTGCTTGACGATGGCGTTTTTGGGCTCGGTCATGACCATGATCAAGTCGTCTTCGGTCAAAGGATCGAGGACGGCCGTGACGGGTAAGCGCCCGAGCATCTCGGGAATGATCCCGTACTCGACCACATCGTCGGTTTCGACTTGGTGGAGGAGCTCGTTCTTTTTGATTTCCGCGCTTTCGTCCGATTGATGCGCGTCATCGTTAAAGCCGATGCGAAGGCGGCCGATTCGTTTCGAGATGATCTCATCGAGGCCGACGAAAGTGCCGCCGCAGATGAAGAGGATCTGAGTCGTATCGATGGCGATGTACTGTTGCTCGGGATGCTTGCGTCCACCTTGTGGAGGGATGTTGGCAGTGGTGCCTTCGAGCATTTTCAGCAGGGCTTGCTGCACGCCTTCGCCCGATACGTCACGGGTGATGGAGACGTTGCCCGAGCTGCGACCGATTTTGTCGATCTCATCGATGAAGATGATGCCCTTTTGGGCGCGCTCAAGGTTGAAGTCAGCAGATTGCAACAGCTTTAGCAGGACGTTCTCGACGTCCTCCCCGACGTAGCCAGCTTCAGTGAGCGTGGTCGCGTCGGCGATCGCAAAGGGGACGTGCAAAAAGCGGGCGAGAGTCTTGGCGAGCAGAGTCTTGCCCGAGCCGGTGGGGCCGATGAGCAGCACGTTGCTTTTTTCGATCTCGACGTCGTCTTCAGACTCGGAACCAGACTCGCCCGATTCCTCGCGCCTTTCGGCATCTTTCAGGCGTTTGTAGTGATTGTGAACTGCGACGGCCAACACCCGTTTCGCGTGTTCTTGCCCGATGACGTACTCGTCGAGGTGGCTTTTGATCTCAGAAGGCCGCGGCAAATCCTGCGTGGCGACGATGGTGCTGTCGTCGGTCGTCAGTCCCTGCTTGCGGTCTTCCTCGTGAAGAATCGTGGTGCAAATTTCGATGCACTCATTGCAGATATTGACGCCGGGAGGACCTGAAATGAGGCTCCCCACTTGGCTGCGAGGTTTCCCGCAGAAGCTGCACTCTTCGGATCCTTTTTGCTTTCTGCCAGCCATTGATATCCGTTTTCGTCCGTTTGTCTGTTCAGATCGAGATCGAGATCGAGATCGAATCTAAGGGTCTGGATGGCCCGAGCCGTTTAGGAGGACTCGGACTTGTCGTCTTGATCTTTCAAAGACCCGACAATTTCATCGATGAGACCGTATTCTTTAGCCTCTGACCCCGACATGAAGAAGTCGCGATCGGTGTCCGATTCGATCTGCTTAAGGTCGCGACCGGTGGCGTCGGCGAGAATCTCGTTGAGCGTTCTCTTCATCCTACCGATTTCTTTGGCTTGAATGCCGATATCGGCGGCCGTGCCTTGAGCCCCGCCCCAGGGCTGGTGGATCATGATGCGCGCATTTGGCAGGGCGTAGCGCTTGCCTTTGGTCCCCGCTGCGAGCAACAGGGCGCCCATCGAGGCGGCCTGGCCGAGGCAATAAGTCGAAACATCGCACTGGACGTAACGCATGACATCAAAAATCGCCAAGCCCGCGGTCACCGAACCCCCGGGAGAGTTGATAAAGACGCTGATGTCCTGGTTCCGGTTGACCTTCTGGAGGAAGAGCAACTGGGCGGTAATGGCATTGGCGAGGCCATCCGAAATCTCAGAGCCAATGAAGATGATGCGATCTTCAAGCAGCCTAGAGTAGATGTCGTATTGCCGCTCGCGACCTCCGTGCTTTTCGATCACGAAGGGAATGTAGTACTCGGCCTTGGGATCAGTCATCCGACTTGCCTCCTTCTTCTTCGACGGCGCTAGCCTTCGAATTGGACTTACTCTTGTTCCCAGCAGCTTTTGGAGCCGCTTCACCCTTTTCTTCGGCTATCTCGGCCTCTTCAGTGAGGAAGGTTCGAACCTTTCGCTCTAAGATCGAGCTGCGAACCCGGTTGAGGCCGTCATTTTTGGACAGTTCTTCCCGCACTTTCGTGGGCGTCATCTGCTCTTGCTGCGCCATTTCGACGATTCGAGCGTCGATGTCGGTCTCGGTGGCAAAGATTCGTTCTTTTTTCGCGATGGCTTCAATCAGGTACCAGGCGCGGATGCCGCGCTCAACTTCCGGCATTTCTTCGTCCCGGATGGTCTTGAAGTGATCTTCATGGGCGACATCTGGATCGAGCTCACCAGCCATGATGCGCTGCATAGCGATTTCTCGAATGCGACCGGCCATGGTTTGTTCGACAACAGATTTCGGGATGTCCGCCGAAACTTGGCCCAAGAGCTGATTAATGAGGTCTTCTTCAACCGCGCGGTCCGCGGCATCGCCCTGGCGTTGCTCAAGGTCTCCTTCGATTTGCGTGCGGAAGCTGGCGAGGTCATCGAAGCCGAAGCCTTTCGCCAATTCGTCCGACAATTCGGGCTTCTCGATGCGCTTGATCTCAGCGATGTCGAAGTGGCAGGTGACGCTTTTTCCCTGCATGTCCTGCACGGGGTAGTCGGCCGGGACGCTGGTTTCGAAGGTCAGCCGATCGCCAATGGCCTTGCCGACCAGCTGGTCCGACAGACCCTTAAGTTCGAGACCCGCGATCTTTTCGTGTTCATGACCGGCGACGGCGCTGTCGGTTTCTCGCTTGAGTAGCGATTCGTCGCCCTCAAAGACCTCGAAGGGGCCGATCACATGGTCTTCGTTTTCGATCTTGCCGCTGCCGACCGGCACCATCATGGCGCGCCTTGAGCGGAGGTCTTCTAGAATGTCGTCGACTTCCTGCGGGGTCCAGGCTTGCACCTTTCGGGTGGCCTTGAGTCCTCGGTATTTCGGAAGGTCGAATGTCGGTCGGACCTCGACATCAAAACTGAACTCAAAACCCTTGCCGCGCTCGAACTCGATCTTGGAAAAGTCGAGATCGGGATCACTCACGACTTGCAGGTCGTGTTCTTTGATGGCGGCTTCGATCCCCTCAACGACGAGGTCGCGCTTCACATCGTCGGCGATTTGCTCACCGAAACGGCGCTCCAAGACGCTCTTAGGTGCTTTGCCACGACGGAATCCGGGGAGCTGAACCGTGCTCCGCAGCTCGCCGAAACTTTGGCGAAACTGGCTCTCCACGCGATCCGATTCCACCGCCACCGTCAACTTGCGCCGGCAGGGATCATCGCTCGGGGTTTCGACTTGGGAGCTCATAAAGCCGCGTTCTCCAGCGGATGGAAAGCCGAATCTAGGGCGATTCGGCTTTGCTGTTTCGGGTCCGAAAACACGCTATCTGGCCTGTAATAAGGGGCCCGAAATCCGCGCGTATTTTCAGGCGGACGATACGAGGAGCTGGGGGCCCTTTCAAGTTGTCGAAATGCCTAAGAGAGCTCGACTTATGAGCTGGCAAATGGGCGAGTTGCGGGCGCGCCGCTTAGACGAAGATCACCGGTTCGGGTTCTTCGATCTCGGCGCCGCAGGAAATGAGAAGGTTGAAAAACCGCGGTGACACCACGAGTTCGGGATAAAGGCCCGGACCGTTGCCGAAGAGTTCGCTGGTCACGTTGAGGTCTTCAATGTCTTCGACGGGCAGGTCGTAATAGAGCATGGAATTCAAAAACATCCCGCCTCGGCCGCAGACCGCGCAATCTTGGTCGTTGTTCAAGAATCGCGTGGGGGGACTCACCGTCACCGGGAGTTCACGGATCGGAAATACTTGAAAGTAGGGGGCTGGGGTGGGCTCATCCTGCTCAAAAAAGAGCACTTCACGCAGGATACAGCCCGTAATACCGTCGCGAATCATCCGCGTGGCGATGTGCTCAGAGACCAAAAACTCGCCGCGGCGGCCGCGTGCGATGTGGCTTTCCAGATCCTGGGGGGCGACCATGATGGGCCCCGTTTGCTCGGGCACGCGCATGCAGCGGCCGCAAACATCGTCCCAGTTCCAAGTATCTGAACTGGCGGCACGGCATTCGACGTCTCGATGCGAAGGATCGAGATGGAGTGCTTTTGCGGTGCGAAGCTCTTTGCGGCTGAAATGCCGCTCGTCGCGCATAAAGAACTCGACACCGCGTTCTTCGAGGCGATCGATCAGATTTTGCGTCACCGGCGAACTGGCAATGGTGCGGACCTCGACCCAATTGCCTTTGGGGGCGGTATCACCCTCAAGCTGGCCTTCGAGCAGACCCATTTCGAAGGCGTCGCCGATTTTCAGCAAGAACACACGTTCGGTCTTCATCGTCGATTCTCCCGCTTCCCATCTATTTCTCGGCTATACCTGCCCCGGTCTTTGCGCCTTTTCGATTCGAGACTGCGGCTGGCCTCGGGTATTCTTGCGGCATGCAAGGGGATCTCGCACTCGCTATCGGTATTCTGGGAGGCTCGCGACGCTCGCTTCGCGCCTTTGCGCGGCGTTTTGAGGACGAAACGACGGCGGCGTTTCAGCACTGCATGAACGCGCGTCAGGTCGGTTTGAGCTACGACGATTATTTGCACCAGGTCGCCGAAACTTCCTCCCGGTCGCTTCTGGCCGCCATGCCGAGCCGCGATTCCAGAATCGAATTGAGTCGTCATGTCCGTCGGCTCCTCGGTCGTCGCGACTTTGCGCTCGCAATCTGCATGCGGCGCGGCGCGGATGCGGCCTGGCTGCAATTCCGCGAGCGTTACGACTCTTATCTCGAGACTATCCTCATACGAAATGGGTATGCACCCGGTGAGATAGAAACTCCGCGAGAAGAACTTGTCGCCGAGATTCGCGGTGGCGATGAGGCGGACAGCCCACTTTCTAAGTGGTGGGGGCGATCGGACTTGCGGCATTGGCTGTTGTGCTACGTGCGGGAGGTTTTTCGTGGTGGGGTCCAAATGACCTCCCAGCAAGAGTCGGAGGCTCCGCGACAGCACTCGACGACTGATTTCGGCCGCGCTTTCATCAGTGTTGTCAAAGAGGAGTTTGCGGCTGGCTATGAAGAGCTAAAGGGCCACCAACGGGAGCTCGTCGAAAAGACCCTTCGCGGCGAGGCCCTATCCGATATGCCCGAAGATCTCGCCCTGCTCTCTGAGCGCCACGAGGTCATCTTGGACGAGCTGTGGTCTGGCCTCGTACGGCGAGTGAGCCGGCGTACGCAAGTTCCCAAATCTGAAGTTGACGATCTGCTTAGAGAGACCTTCGTTGGCGAGACTGAAGCGGAGTTGGCACGCTTGGGCGAGCGGGGAGAGGCAGCGAATTGAGCCAGGCCCGCCAAGAAGACGAGCGCCGAATTGTCATCCACCAACTTCTGCGGCGCCGCGGTATCGACGGTGACCAACGGATGGTACTCGAGCTCGACGAAGTCGCGAGCTACCTGACGCGGGCCTTGTACCCCGCTGAAGAATTGCGAGTTGAGTCGGTGGCCCTCACCAACGCCCAAGATCGGCGTCGCATTCGCCGTCTTCAGCGCGCTTTCGAGGGGCGAGTGGCTCCGGTCGTGAGAACTCGGGCTGGCACGACCCGCGCGATGGACTCCAAGGTGCATCAATTTTTCCGCCGCTACAGCGCGGCTCTCGTTGCGCTATTGGTTTTTGCGGCGGCGATCCTCATTCCTTTTTCCTTTTCGCATTGGTTTGGTGGCGAAGACCGCGTTCTCATCGAACGGGTTTTGGTCGTGTCGCGAACGGGCTCTCCGGTTTTCGTCGACCCCGAGGCTTCGAAGGAAATCAATCGTTCAGCCCAGGCTGGCAGTTGGCTCGCGAGGGGTACTCAGCTCAGCTTGGATCGCGGTGACCGCTTGAGCCTTTTGTTTCGCGACGGTTCGCTGCGAAATTTCGACGAAGACGGCGAGTCTGATCTGCGCCTCGCGGATGAAAATCTGTCCCGCCTCTATCGACTGGCCGAGCAACTGGCGAAGCCCGTGGATCTTGACGGTGGAGCCGGTGCCGGTGCGAATCGTGATGCCGTGTTCATCAGATCTCCCCTCGGCCTTACCTACTCGACGCGGCCACGAATCACCTGGGCGGCGCCGCGAGGCATGAAGAATTTCGAGCTCATCTTGCTGAAGGAAAACGGAGAGGTCCTTTTTCGGCGGCAGGTGCCATCACGTAGTTTCAATTTTCCCCCGAGTGAACTCGATCTTCAGCCCGGTGCGACCTATATCATTAGGCTGATGCCCAAAGTCGATCATGGACGGCTCGCCGAAGCCTCAATCTTGTCTATTAGTGCCGTCGAAAGGGCGCAGATCGAAGATCGAATCAAAAAAGTCTCGAAGCTGCCGGGCGGGCCTTTGATGCAGGCCTTGACCTTGGCTGAAGCGGGACTATTGAGTGAAGCGGCGGACTTGTTTGAACGTCAGCGCGAGTACGACGCCAACAATGTCGGCATCTTGAGAATGCTCGAGGCCTGCTACTACCGGCTGGGTTTGAAAGAATTGGCACGGCGCACTCGAGAGTTGGCCGATAAACGTTCAGGATGAAAGTGTCGCGTTGTCTTCACGCTTTACAGCGACACCCTGAAGGGGTAGCTTCCGCATCAGTGAGGGAGCGAGATCACGCTGATGTGGCCGCCGAGTGGTATACGAGAGGACTATGCTCACCAAGCCCAGGCTCAGCATTGACGTGCCCGCGGACGCGACTTGGCTCAAGTCCATTCGAGGATTCTTGACACCAATCCTGCAACGTCGATTCGAAGATGATGAAGTCCAAGCCCTGGTTTTGGCGATCGACGAAGCTTGCGCCAACATTATCAAGCATGGACAAAGTTGGATGCGCCCCCGGGGCCGAATACTCTTGGACGTCATCGACAAGAAGAAGTTGATCGAGTTTCGAATTCTCAACTTTTGCGGTGAAAAAGATATCCCCAAAATAAAGCCGCGCGACCTCGACGACGTCAAGCCGGGAGGTCTAGGCACTCACTTTATCAATGAAATAATGGACTCAACCGAGTTCGAACCCGACCCCAAAGTTGAAGGCCGGATGCAGCTAGTCATGTCCAAAAGTATCGGCGGGAAAAAACCATGAAACTCGAAGCTCAAGAAGTCGCGGACGGAATTCGGATCGTGGTTGAAGGCGACGTCGACATGGAGAGTTCGCCGAAACTTCGAGATCAGATCAAAAAGTCACTCAAGTCGAAGCCCCAGCGTTTGTCGATGAAAATGACAGATGTGCCCTATATCGATAGCTCCGGCATCGCCGTACTTATTGAGGGTATGAAATGGAGCAAGAAGAAGGGGTCGGAGTACGCTTTGGTCGCCATCAGTGACAACGTTCGTTCTGTTCTCGAACTATCGAAACTCCTCGCAGTGTTCACGGTAGAGGAAGGCTGAGCCTCATGTCGGGATTCGCGAAGGTCATCTTGAGTCCCTTTGCTGACATTGGAAGGGAACTATTGCTCCGAGTGAAAAGTCTCGGCGCGATGACGAATCTTCTCATCGACACGCTCTATTGGACGGTGATTGGACCGTTCACCGGCAAGACTCGTTTTCGCGAAACCGTCTTTCCACTCATGTACCAGATCGGCATCAAATCACTCTTTATTTGCTGCCTGGTGACTTTGCTCGTCGGCGCGATCTTGGTGTTTCAAACGGCTGACCAGTTCGAGCGCTTCGGAGCAAAGACCCTCGTTCCGACCATGATCTGCCTTTCCATCGTCCGTGAGTTGGGTCCACTTATGACCGCCATTGTCCTGGCGGGCCGCGTTGGCGCGGCCTTCACGGCGGGCCTTGGCAGCATGGTCATCAACGAAGAAGTGCTGGCCTTAAGAACGATGGGGATCAATCCCGTCGGCTATCTCGTCGCACCGCGCTTCATCGCGATGTGCATCATGGTGCCCTGTCTATCGATCTACAGTTACCTGTTGGGGAACCTTGGCGGCTTTCTCGTTGGGGTGGGTTTCTACAACCTTCCGGCGGCGGCTTACATCAACAAAGTTGGCGACGCCCTCGACATGACCGACATGGTGGCGGGCGCCATCAAGTCCGTTTTCTTTGGCGCCATCATTTGCATGGTGGCCTGCCACAACGCCCTCACGGTGCGCGGCGGCCCGGAGGGGGTTGGCCGCAACACCATGATTTCGGTGGTTAACAGCCTCGTCGCCATTATTGTTTTTGATCTTTTGTTTGGGCTATTGATGGCCCGCCACTTTTACACCGTATAGTCATTAGGAGCAGCGAATTTTCGTGCCGATCATCGAGGTCAAAGACGTTTGCAAGGAGTTTCCGGTGGGCACTGGGTCCATCAAAGTCCTGAACGGCGTGACCTGCCATGTCGAGCGCGGCGAAACGCTTTGTATCCTCGGCGGTTCCGGTGGCGGCAAGTCGACACTGTTGAAAGTCCTCATTGGCGCTCATCCGGCTACCTCTGGTGAAGTCATTATCGACGGCACCTGTTTGACCGGGCTCAGCGAAAGAGAACTGGACGCCGTCCGCCGCAAGTTCGGCGTTCTGTTTCAGTCTGGCGCTCTTTTGAATTCCATGACGGTGGGCCAAAACATCGCCCTTCCGATTCGAACCCACACCAAGCTCGACGAAGACACCATCAATATCATGGTGAAGCTAAAACTGGAGCAAGTAGGGCTTTCCGAGGCGATCGACCGGCTGCCCAGCGAAATCAGCGGCGGCATGCAAAAGCGAGCGGGCCTCGCCCGCGCCATTGCGCTTGATCCCAAGATCGTCTTTTACGACGAGCCGTCAGCGGGCTTAGATCCGATTGCAACGACGGTGATCGATGAGCTGATCAACGACCTCAAAACAAAAATGGGCATGACGAACGTCGTTGTGACCCACGTGATGGAGAGTGTGCAGCGGATTGCCGATAAGGTCGTCATGCTGGACAAGGGAAAAGTCATTCTGTTTGGAACGCTGGATGATCTGTTGACTTCCGAGGATCAGCGCATTCAGCGCTTTGTCCGGGGGGAAACCGAGGGCTTGGACGCTGACGGCTCGAGCGAGCGCTTTATTCAAGACCTCTTGATGTAAAGAGATGTGAGATGGGAATTCGAAAATCTGAGGTCTTGACGGGCCTCTTCGCGTTGACGGTCGTCGCCATCGGCGTGATCCTCATCACTACGGCGGATCTTGGCGGCGGCGGTGGCGAGTCCACCTGTGTCGCCACCTTCGACGATGTGAACCTGCTTGAGAACGGAGCGCGAGTTGCCGTCAATGGTCGTCCCGTGGGGAGAGTTCTCGGGATGAGGCCTGTCATTGTCGACGGCCCCGACGGAACGAAAGTCTCCAAAGTCGAAGTCGAGTTCACAGTGAGCGACGACGTCTTCGGCGACTTGAAGTCGAGCACGATGGCTCAGGTGGGGCAAGAATCGTTGTTGGGGGCGAAGTTCATCAAGATCGTGCCGTCAACGGTCGGCGGCGAACTTGAAAAAGATGGCGACAACTACGTCATCACCACCAAGCCCTTGTTCGACATGTTTGCGACCTTGGAGAAACTCGCGGAACAAATCGACCCGATCACCGATAACCTCAATAAAGTGCTCGTGAACCTCAACGAACAAGTGATGCCTCGCATCAGCAAGCTCCTCGATGACAACGGGCCCAAACTCGGTGACCTTTTGGACAATTCCAAGGGGCTCGTGGCCGACTCGCGCGAAATGGTCGTGGGACTTCGCACGCGCTTGACCGGCCCCAACGGATTCATGGACAACGCCGATAAGCTCACGGCCGAGCTGCAATCGCTACTCGAAGATACGAAATCTAACCTCGCCGAATTGACTAAGAGCGGCAAGAACACCATGGCCAATGTCGACCGTTTGCTGGTCAACGCCGACGAATCCCTGGCCTTACTTAGCAATCGACTGGATCAACAGACCTTGCCGAAGCTGGAGAAACTGCTGGCTACGGCTGACCGTACGGTGGCTTCAGCCAAGACGGACTTGACGCGGCTAACCGACGCTTCGATTCACACTCTCGGCAACGTCGACAACTTGGTCAGCGATCCGAATCTCTACGCGACAATGGTGCAGGCGCGCGATGCTTTACGCGAAGTCAAACTGTTGATGCTGAGTTTGCGCTCGAACCCGGCCCAGCTGATCTTCGGTGGACCCGGCGAAATCGAAGAAGCGACTCCTGCGGCCTTCGACGCCACTAAACAACACAAAAGCGGACGAGGCCGTCGTTATGACCCTTGAGTGCTGCCAAATTAGGTCGTCAGTGTTTTGGGCCCTAACCGTCCTTGGACTCTTTGTCATGACGAGTTGTGGCGGCGGTATTGCGAAGCCAACTCCCTTCATGGCGGGCAACCTCATGTTGGACGAAGGCAATCCTCACGGTGCGCTCGAGTCTTACGAGCGGGCTGTCGGCGAATACCCCGACGACTACCGTTTGATCTACAACATGGGATCGGCAGCGCACGATCTGTTCTTGCGCCAAGGTGACCGGTCTGCTCCCAAAGCACGGGCCTGGCACGACCGCGCCCTGCAACACTACGATCGAGTCTTGGTCTTGTCGCCCGGCAATGCGAGAGCACTCTCCAGCCGAGCCGTCTTGATGCGTGACGGGGGAGACCTAAAAGCTGCCTTGGCCTCGTTGCAGTCCGGCGCGGCCGACGGCGAAGAGGGCAGGGTCTTGCCATTGTGGACCATGGGCACGCTTCACCGCGATGCCCAGCAACCCGAGGCTGCGATCGCGGCTTTTCGCCAAGCCTTGGACGAAAACGACGAGCACGTCCCCTCGGTTGTGGCCTTGTCGAGCCTGCTCTCGGAACTCGGTCACAATGAAGAAGCAGAAGCGGTGGTCGAAGCGGGCTTAGAGCTGGTACCCTTCGACTCGACTTTGCGCATGACCTCGGCGCGCCTCGGATTGGCGCGAGCCAAGGCGGCGCGCAACGACAAATCACAGTGGGTTGCTGCACGACGAAGGCTATTGCTCGCCGAACAAGCGGCACCGGGAAACTGGTGGACTTCTGATGCTTTGTCAGAGACTCACGCCGCGCTCGGTGATACTCAGAAAGCCGTTCGTGCCCTGTGGCGCGCAAGAGACCTCGCGACCGAACGCCAGTTCGCCAACGTGGGCCTTGACTTTGGGGCTTGGCAGAGGGGCGCGCAGCAGCGACTCCTCGGCCTTTACCCTCAACTCGCGAATGGCGAGCCATCTTCGATCACTCCATGACCGACCAAAACCACGATGACAAGACTGAGCGCAATCTGAAGAAAGTCCAAAGCAAGACCGCTTGGGCGGAAAAAAAACGCCGTACTCTTGCAGACCTTCAACCCCAAGATCCCGCGCGGGTCCGTCTCCCTCCGGGGCAGACTTGGGCCAACCGGGGATGGCCGGTCCTCGACCTTGGCGACCAGCCCCTCATCGCGGCAAAGGACTGGCAGTTGGCGGTGGATGGCGCCGTGCAGAATCCGCTTTCGCTTACTTTCGACGACTTCATGGACCTGCCCCATGTCGAGATCGAACGCGATTTTCACTGCGTGACGACTTGGAGCACCCAGGACAACCGCTGGAGCGGCGTGCGCTTTTCCGAACTCATGGACCGCGTGCTGCCCGCCGATGACGCCACGCATGTCATGCTGACTGGTTTTGATCGTGCCCCCGATACGGGCGAGTTTTACACCACCAACCTGACGCTTAAGGACTGTCTCGAAGACGAAGTCATGCTCGTGCACGCTTGGAATGGCGAGCCCCTTTCGCGCGAGCACGGCGGCCCGGTTAGGCTCATGGTTCCCAAGCTCTACGCTTGGAAGAGCGCGAAGTGGCTGAAGGGCATTACCCTCATGACCGCGGATGCTCCCGGCTATTGGGAAGTCCGGGGCTATTCCATGACGGCGCGCCCTTGGGACAACGATCGCTTCAGCCGCGGTCCTTCCAACTCATAGCCGGGGTTGCGGTTGCAAACCCATCATTCGGAGGACGCCATGCGCGCGCCATTCTTTGCGGTTTTCGTGATCACTTTGTTTGCGAGCACGATGTGTGCCCAAGTTACTTCGGCGCCGACGAAGAAGGCTGCGACCTCTAAGCCCTCGGATCGCCAGCTGGCGATTTCCTACAACTTTCGCGTCGATCCCCAGGTCAAGGACTACGACGAAGGTGACTACGAAGTCACGATGACGCTCGAGGGCCTTCCCACTGGTAACTTTGAAGTCGCGATCCCAGCTTGGAAACCTGGCTCCTATCGACTGCTAAACTCCTACAAACATGTGAAGGACCTGAGAGCCGATAGTCCGCAAGGAAAGCTGAGGGTCAAAAGAAACGGCAAGTACGGCTGGCAAATCGAAGGTGATCACGGCGGCCGCGCTAGGATTCACTACCGCGGTCGAACCGCCAAGAAACTCGAAACTTGGATGGCCCTGGAGGGACCGGAGCACTGGCTATACCTCGTCGGCGGCCTTCGGGCGCCGCACCGCGTTTCCTTCGAGCTGCCCGCAAATTGGCGCGTCGCGACTGGCTTAGAGCGTCAAAAAACTGGCGAGCAGACTTACTACGTCGCCGCCGACTTCGACACCTTCGCGGATTGTCCCATCGAGCTGGGCGAGATTGAAATCCACGAATTCAAAGTCGCTGACACCAGCTATTTCCTCACCTACAACATCAGCCCGTCTTTTTCCCACCGGAAGATGCAAGCGATGTGCGAAAAGCTCATCGTCGCTCAAAGCAAACTCTTCGGCGAAGTGCCTTGGAAGAACTACTACTTCATGTGGCAGTTGCAAAACCAAGGCAACACGGGCGGGGGATTGGAGCACCTCAACTCCACTACTTTGGCGATTCCACAGTTCGTTATGCGTAAGAACGTCGAGACCATGGCCGACCTCGTGTCCCATGAGTTTTTTCACGCATGGAACGTGAAGCGCATTCGCCCCTTTGAACTCGGCCCCTTCGACTACAGCGGCCCAGTGCGGGTAAAAAGCCTGTGGTTTGTAGAAGGCGTCACAGACTACTACGCCTCTCGAATTTGCCGCGATGCCGGGATCTGGGATTCCAACCGTCTCCTCGCCGATTTCAAAAAGGAGATCAACTCGCTCTCAAACAAGCGCGCTTACCAATCAGAATCGATCGAAGAGGCGTCGTGGAAGATCTGGGATCGGAACTACTACAGCCCCCAGGGCCTCGACTACTACAACTACGGCAAGATCATGGGCTTGCTCTTGGACATCGAGATCCGCGCCGCGTCTGAAAACAAAAAGTCTCTCGACGACGTCATGCGCGATTTGAATCAGAGGTTCAGCCTTCCCAAGGCGGGCTATCGAGATTCCGACCTCATCGATGCCTGCAGCCAAGCGGCCGGGCAGGATATGAGCGAGTTCTTCGCCAACTACGTGAGCGGAAAAAAAGCCATTCCCTTCCGCGAATTCCTAGCCAAGGCGGGCATTCTATACCATGAAGAACGCAATCCCCGAAGGGATCGCAATGCCATCGGCCAGATGCTTCCCAAGGTCGAAGTCGAAGCAATCGAATCCGACGACGAAGACGCCGCCTCGACCTTCAGGGTGACTTCCGCTCCCGAGGACTCCAAGTTCAAAGCTGGCGACATCATCTTGAGGTTCAACAGAAAAGCCCCTCATCGCCCCCGCGCCAAGCAAACGTTCATCGGCTACAACGCCAACCG
>JAZGFI010000258.1:0-3136 GCA_036479435.1 Planctomycetota bacterium
TGACGGTTTGGTTGAGTACGGTCTCCGAGCTAAACAAACAGCTCGTTTGCTTCGTCTTTAAGGTGCCCGTGGCGTTGGGTGAGTTGACGACGTTCACAAAGCTCTCTGACCAACCGTAAGTGCCGCCAGTGGAGACACTCGGCCCGGTGATGGACACGCCAGCACCCAAGGTCGTACTACAGCTGCGGCTCCTGAGGACGGTGTACCAAACCGCCGCGCCCATCTCCGTAAGGCAACAGGTGCGCTCTTTGGTGTCCCAAAAAGTACCAACGCTGGTTACAACCCAAGGCGTGTAGCTGGTGGTGGAAGAAGGGCTACCGACCCACGCACAACGCCTCTCGGCCTGACCGAGCAAAGTGGAAGCGAAAAGGGAGATCAATAGAAAAGCAGGTATGGAATGACGCATTGCGACTGTCCTTTTGCCCTTACACTCACCTGATCTGATGGGCGGGTCGGGCTTGTTGAATGACCAAAAAACAAGGAGTTTCGTGCCGAGCTGAGGCCTACTTTCGCGCGTCGAAGAAGGTCTCAATTCCTTGCACACTCAACGAAGCGTGGTTGGCATTGGAATGTCCCGCGCCTTCCAAGAAAATTCCGAACCTGGAGTGGGTCACCTTTGAAACTGCCCTACTCAGAGGCAGTACTCGCCATCGAACGGTGACCTGCCTTCGAATCCGAACCGAACTTGACTTGCTGACCTGAAAAAGCTAAACTGTTGATCTCGGAGCCGCGGAGCCGCAAGTTGCTACCGCCCGAGATTGCGCGTAAGCCCGATTTCGGAATCACCCCATGTTTAGATCAACTCTCTCTGCGTTTGTGCTGAGCACTTTCGTACTCGTCTCAACGTCTGCCCTCACTTATGGACAATCGACAGCCGAAGTCTTGACCATTCTCATGGACAGTGACGGCGATGGCGCGATTGGGAAATACGAAGGCGCAGCAGCTTGGATGCGCCTGGTCTTTGAGAACGACAAGGATGAAGACGGCAAGTTGTCCGCCAAGGAGTTAGAGGACGTTGCCTTCAAGTTTCTCCGCGAACGAGAGCAGATGTTCCAGGATATCGCCGGTTCGAAGCAGGCCGATACTGTAGAAATCGAAACCCTGAGCTACGGCAATCAAGTGCTCGTCAAGCGCATCGATACCAACGCTGATGGCAAACTCAGCAGATCCGAGTTCAAAAGAGCCCCAACGTTCGGTTTTCGCGAGTTCATGATTCTCGAACTCGATGACGACTTCTCTGAGCTCGATCCTGACGGCGACGGAAAGGTGGAACTTCGCGATCTCGACGCCGACATGAAGAAGGAATTCAGCCAGTACGACAAAGACGGCAACGGGCGTGCACAGTTTGAAGAGATCCTCGACTCATTTCTTTCCGAAGAGCCTTTGGCCAGCTTTGCAGTCGAGGGCGATCGCGCCATCATGAGCGGCGTCATCGGCCCCACCACTCCCGGTCGCGCCCTTGAGCTTGTCCTCGCTCATCCCGAAGTGCGTACGATCGTCATGAAGAAAGTGCCGGGTTCGATGGACGATGATTCGAATCTCTGGGCCGCTCGACTCATCCACCGCATGGGGTTGAATACCGAGTTGCCTGATGGAGCAGAGATTGCCTCCGGCGGCGTTGACTTTTTCTTGGCCGGCGTCCAAAGAAAAGTAGCTAAGACGGCGATAATCGGTGTCCACTCTTGGGACGGTGGCGACCACCAGGGCTCCGAAGTCCCCAAGGATCATCCGGGTCACAAAATGTTCCTCGACTTTTATCCCGAGATCGGAATCGACAACGCCTTTTACTGGTACACGCTTAAGGCGGCGCCAGCTGACGGAATCCACTGGATGACGGAAAAAGAGATCAAGAAGTTTGGCCTGCGACCGAAGGCCAGCTTGGAATCCAAGTAGCGCCTTAGACCTCGAGCCAGTGGTTCCACATGAGTGCGGCTTGGGGGTGGTCGTTGATGCCGCGGTCGATCTCTTCGCTCAAGGGGGCGAGGGCGGCGTCCTCGACCGTCGCGTCGCCGATGACGACTTCGAATTGCGAGTTGAGCTGGAATGGGCGCTCGCTATTGATGGGTTTGTAGGCCTGAAGAATCATGATCCAATCGCTCATGCCCTTGGCCCAGACATGAACGACGAGGGCATCGTGGCTTTCGTCTTCGCCTTTCATGAGCGCTTCGCGGGCGAAGGCCCAGACTTCAACGTCGTCGCCCAAACGGTCGATGGCATCAAAGCCGCAAGCAATCGCCTCTTCTTGGGTCTCGGCTTCAAAGCGACTCATGCGTCGTTCGCCGCTTTTCTCGACCACGAGCAAGGGAACCAGCAAGGCCCCGTCGTCGGCATCGCTAATGCTCCAAGCCGCGTGGGCGAGCACGAAGCCCCCCAAGTTCAGGGCTTGATCTGAGATGAGGATTTCAGCGTCCATTTCCAATTTCTCAAGGCGGCCAGCGGTTCTGAGACGCGGAGATTATCAAACCTCCTTGAGAAGGGTACCGCGCATCGCGCCTTCAGGGCTTGTGATTCAGCAACATGGGAATAGTCAATATGTTGCAACGGAAAAAAAAGGCCTCCGTCAGAGCTGTCGTCAGCCGAACCGCCTAGAGCGTCTTACGAAAGACGGTGGGATGGTCTTCTTCGTAGCCCTCTTCCGGCATGGCGGCCGTGTAGTAGTAGAAACCGACAGATTGGCGAGAACGGTCGCTCGGGCAGCTAAGGGGGTGAGGGTGTCCATGCCAGGAATGATCCGAGGTCTCGAATACCACCGTGCGATTGAATGTTGGCAAGATCCTTGAAGTGCAGTTCGAAAGATCGCGGTCCCAAAGTTCGAGCTGCCCGCCGTACTCTTCGGGCCAATCGCGGTTTAGGTACACCAGCAGATTAAGGCGCCGGTACAAACGAAGCTTCGGATGCCGATTGAAATCGGTGTGGACTTTTAAAAACCCGCCCTTCTCGATGCGGTGCGGTCCGCCTCCGCCGAAGTAGGGGTCGGAAATGAGGTTCGGAATGCCGGTGAGCTCTTCCAAAAAGAGCAGCATGATCGGTGAGTTCATCAAGAACAAAAATGCCTGCAGGTCGAACTGAAGCAGTGTTTCGTAGTGATAGCCGCGCTTGATCTCATTCTCGTCGGAAAACGACTGCCAAACGTCAT
>JAZGFI010000259.1:0-3162 GCA_036479435.1 Planctomycetota bacterium
TGACGGTTTGGTTGAGTACGGTCTCCGAGCTAAACAAACAGCTCGTTTGCTTCGTCTTTAAGGTGCCCGTGGCGTTGGGTGAGTTGACGACGTTCACAAAGCTCTCTGACCAACCGTAAGTGCCGCCCGTGGAAACACTCGGCCCCGTGATGGACACGCCAGCACCCAAGGTCGTACTACAACTGCGGCTCCTGAGGACGGTGTACCAAACCGCCGCGCCCATCTCCGTCAGGCAACAGGTGCGTTCTTTGGTGTCCCAAAAAGTGCCGGGGTCGGTCACCACCCAAGGCGTGTAGGTAGTGCTGGAAGAGGGGCTGCCTACCCAACTACAGCGCCTCTCAGCTTGAGCGAACAAAGTAGAAGCGAAAAGAGAAACCAATAGAAAAGCAGATATGGAATGACGCATAGCGACTGTCCTTTCGCCTTGTCACCCATCGAATTTGATGAGCGCAGAGGGCTTGTTGAATGACCGAAAAACAAGGATTGTTGTGCTGAGTTGAGGCTTACTTTCGCGCGTCGAAGTAAGCTTCAATTCCTTGCACACTCATCGAAGCGTGGTTGGCATTGGAATGTCCCGCGCCTTCCAAGAAAATTCCGAACCTGGAGTGGGTCACCATTGAAACGGCCCTACTCAGAGGCAGATCTCGCCATCGAACGGTGACCTGCTTTTGAATTCAGCCGCCAGAATCCGAACCGTACTTGACTTGCTCGCCTGAGAAAGCTGAACTGCTGATCTCGGAGCCGCGGGGCCGCAAGTTGCCACCGTCCGAGATTGCGCGTAGGCCCGATTTCGGAATCACCCCATGTTTAGATCAACTCTCTCTGCGTTTGTGCTGAGCACTTTCGTACTCGTCTCATCGTCTGCCCTCAGTTATGGACAATCGACAGCCGAAGTCTTGACCATTCTCATGGACCGTGACGGCGATGGCGCGATTGGAAAATACGAAGGCGCCGCGGCGTGGATGCGCTTGGTTTCGGAAAACGACAAAGATCAAAACGGGAAGTTGTCCGCCCGAGAGTTAGGGGATGTAGCCTCTAAGTTTCTTCGCGAACGCGAAGAGATGTTCCAGGATATCGCCGGCTCGAAGCGAGCCGATACCGTAGAAATCGAAACCTTGAGTTACGGCAAGCAAGTGCTCGTCAAGCGCATCGATACCAACGCTGATGGCAAACTCAGCAGATCGGAGTTCAAAAGAGCCCCAACGCTCGGTTTTCGCGAGTTCATGATTCTTGAACTCGACGCCGATTTCTCTGAGCTCGATCCCGACGGCGACGGCGACGGCGACGGCCGCGTGAAGTTGCGCGATCTCGACGCCGATCTAAGACAGGAGTTCGCCAAGCACGACAAAGACGGCAATGGGCGTGCGCAATTCGAAGAGATCCTAGACTCCCTGCTTTCCGAAGAGCCCTTGGCCAGCTTTGCAGCCGAAGGCGATCGCGCCATCATGAGCGGTGTCATCGGCCCGACCACTCCTGGTCGCGTCCTTGAGCTGGTCCTCGCTCATCCCGAGGTGCGTACGATCGTCATGAAGAGAGTGTCGGGTTCGATGGACGATGATTCAAATCTTTGGGCTGCTCGACTCATCCACCGCATGGGCTTGAGTACCGAGTTACCTGAAGGGTCAGAGATCGCCTCCGGCGGCGTTGACTTTTTCTTGGCAGGTGTCCATCGCAAAGTCGCTAAGACGGCGAAGATCGGGGTCCACTCTTGGGACGGTGGCGACGACGAGGGCTCCGAGATCCCGAAGGAACATCCGGGTCACAAGATGTTCCTCGACTTTTATCCCGAAATCGGAATCGACAACGCCTTTTACTGGTACACCCTCAAGGCGGCACCAGCTGACGGCATCCACTGGATGACGGAAAAAGAGATCAAGAATTTTGGCCTAGGAACGAAGGCCAGCTTGGAATCTAAGTAGCGCCCTAGGCTTCGAGCCAGTGGTTCCACATGAGCGCGGCTTGGGGGTGGCCGTTGATGCCGCGATCGATCTCTTCACTCAAGGGGGCGAGAGCATCGTCCTCGACGGTAGCGTCGCCGATGACGACCTCGAATTGCGAGTTGAGCCGGAAGGGCTGTTCGGAGTCGATGGGTTTGTAGGGCTGAAGAATCATGATCCAATCGCTCATGCCTTTGGCCCAAACGTAAACGACGAGGGCGTCGTGGCTTTCGTCTTCGCCTTTCATGAGCGCTTCGCGAGCGAAGGCCCAGACTTCAACGTCGTCTCCCAAACGGTCGATGGCATCGAAGCCGCAAGCAATCGCCTCTTCTTGGGTCTCGGCTTCGAAGTGACTCATGCGTCGTTCGCCGTTGTTTTCGACCACAAGCAAGGGCACCAATAACGCACCGTCCTCGGCATCGCTAATGCTCCAAGCCGCGTGGGCGAGCACGAAGCCTCCCAAATTCAGGGCTTGATCTGAGATAAGGATTTCAGCGTCCATTTCCGATTTCTCAAGGCGGCCAGCAGTTCTGAGATGCGGAGATTATCAAACCTCCCTGGGAAGGGTACCGCGCAGAGCGCTCTCAAGACCTGTGAATCGCCAACATGGGATTGGCCAATGTGTTGCAACGGAAAAAAAACGGTGCCGTCAGAGCTGTCGTCAGCCGAACCGTCTATGGCGTCTTACGAAAGACGGTGGGATGGTCTTCTTCGTAGCCCTCTTCCGGCTTGGCGGCCGTGTAGTAGTAGAAACCGATAGATTGGCGAGAACGGTCGCTCGGACAGCTAAGCGGGTGAGGGTGCCCATGCCAGGAATGATCCGAGGTCTCGAACACCACCGTGCGATTGAAGGTCGGCAAGATCCTTGAAGTGCAGTTCGAAAGATCGCGGTCCCAAAGTTCGAGATGTCCGCCGTACTCTTCGGGCCAATCGTGGTTTAGGTACACCAGCAGATTAAGACGCCGGTACAAACGAAGCTTCGGATGCCGATTGAAATCGGTGTGGACCTTCAAAAACCCGCCCTTCTCGATGCGGTGCGGTCCGCCTCCGCCAAAGTAGGGATCTGAAATGAGGTTCGGAATTCCGGTGAGCTCTTCTAAAAAGAGCAGCATGATCGGTGAGTTCATCAAGAACAAAAATGCCTGCAGGTCGAACTGAAGCAGTGTTTCGTAGTGATAGCCGCGCTTGATCTCATTCTCGTCGGAAAACGACTGCCAAACGTCAT
>JAZGFI010000260.1:0-2432 GCA_036479435.1 Planctomycetota bacterium
CGAATCAACGCCGCTTCAAGAGGCGCCTTACGGCCGGCCGCGCCAATTCCGTCCCAAAACACGCGCGCGTCGGGACCGACCATCCCACGATCGCGCGCAAGCAAGGTCTCCACACGCCGAAGCTCGTTTTGGAACCGAGACTCCGGCGCGGTCATGAATGACGGCGGCGCTATGCCGCACTAGTCCTCAATCAAGCGCAGAAGACCCGGCCAAAGCGGGAATTCACCTGAAGAGCCCAGTGTTCGTGGGGTTGCGACACCAACCAGGAACACAAAAATCGAGCCCTTCAGGTGAACCGAAACGTACTCCGAAAAATCCGGGTTGAGAAACTGAAAATGCAGCGCCGCCTTGAGCAGGCGCTCGGCGGCATGAAAGCGCGGCGTGACGGGCCGGAGTTCAGGGCGCAGCGAATCCACTACGAGATGTCCGACCGAACGCGGGCCATCTCCCAAGGCGGGATCGGTGCGATCCAGGCTCTGGTGCACGGCGTTGGGCTGGCGGCACGGATCGATGAGCAGCTTCCGCTGCTGAAGGTTCATCGGCCGTACCACGAGTCCGATCACGTTCTCAACATCGCCTACAACGTGCTGTGCGGTGGTCGAACGCTCGACGACATCGAGCTTCGTCGGAACGATCGCGTGTACCTCGACGCCCTAGGTGCTCGCGCGATCCCGGACCCGACGACCGCCGGCGACTTTTGCCGACGGTTCTCCGAGGACGACATTTGGACGTTGATGGACGCGATCAACGACACGCGCATCGAGGTCTGGCGTATGCGCGGCGCGGAGTTGACCGACGAGGTCGCACGCATCGACGCCGATGGTGTGTTCGTCGAGACGTACGGCGAGTGCAAGCAGGGTATGGACTTCAACGGCTTCAAGAAGGCGTGGGGATATCACCCGCTGGTTGTCTCGCTCGCGAACACGCAAGAGCCACTGTTCTTGGTGAACCGAACCGGAGCGCGCCCGTCGTCGGAAGGAGCACCAGAAGTGCTCGACAAGGCGGTTGATGTTTGTCGTCGCGCGGGGTTCACCAAGTTCCTATTGCGCGGCGATACCGACTTCTCTTTGACGAGCTACTTCGACGGCTGGACGGAGTCCGGAGTCCGTTTCGTCTTCGGGTACGACGCGAGCAAACCGATGATTTCGAAGGCTCAGGACGTCCCTGACTACGAATACGACGACCTCGTACGAAAGGCCGAACGCGCGCTCAAGACCAATCCCCGCACGCGACAGCCTCGCAGCAAGGATCGGGTCGTCAAGGAGCGCGGCTACCTCAACAAGATCCTGGAGTCCGAGGAACTCGCCGAGTTCGAGCACAAACCAACTCGCTCGAAGAAGACGTACCGGATGATTGTGCTCAAGAAGAACATCCGAGAAGAACGAGGCCAGGTGTGTCTCGGCAATGTCGTCCGCTACTTTTTCTACGTCACCAACGACGAAACCATGAGTCGTGAGCAGGTCATCTTCGAGTCGAACAATCGGGCCGACCAGGAGAATCTCAACGCCCATCTCAAGAGCGGAATCCGAGCGCTCCATGCCCCGGTCAATACGCTCGCGGCGAACTGGGCGTACATGGTCATGGCCTCGTTGGCCTGGAGTCTCAAGGCCTGGTTCGCGCTCGGGCTTCCTGCCCGCGGACGCTGGCGGGAGAAGCACGCGGCCGAACGTCAGAGGATCCTGCGGATGGAGTTTCGGACATTCCTCAATCGGCTGATCCTCGTCCCGGTTCAGGTCGTTCGAACGGGACGCCGACTCGTCTACCGATTCCTCGCGTGGCGTCCCGACTTGCACATTCTGGTGCGCAGCCTTTCCGAATCGTGAACCTCGCCCGCCGGTCGGCCATTCTGCCCTCCGTCGGGCTGACGCCTCCGTCAACCTCCGGCCATGCGATCGAAAGGACTCACTCCCGGAAAACTGAAGACCAACCGCAACGGGCCGCCGCCGAGCCTGGTTGCATCGCTGCGCGTCCAGCTCGAGCCCTCGGACTTTGTCGGAAGCGTCCCCGGGCATCGCTTGATTTAGGGCTAGAGCGGCAGTTCCCCCGCGTCCACCGGGCGCTCGAGCGTGAGGTTGTTAGCGAGTTTTCGCTTGTCTATCGGTGGGCAGGACGCGACCCGAGTCTGGAGCCCGTCTTGTTTCTCGCTCACATGGATGTTGTGCCCGTTGAGCCCGGTACGCAGGCGGACTGGGAGCAGCGGCCATTCTCCGGCGCGGTGGTCGGTGGCGAGATTTGGGGACGCGGCGCGATGGACGACAAGACCGCTGTCGTTGGGTTGTTAGAGGCGACCGAGGCGTTGTTGGCCAATGACTTCGAGCCACAACGCACGATTGTGTTGGCCTTCGGACACGACGAAGAGGTTGGCGGTTCTCAGGGGGCAACGGTGATGGCCGCGCGTTTCGAGCAGGCATCACAGCGCTTCGCCATGATTG
>JAZGFI010000261.1:0-3187 GCA_036479435.1 Planctomycetota bacterium
AAGGAAAGGTCCGATATAAGAACTTCCATATGGGCCAGTCAGGTGTCGATCCCCGTATTGAAGATCTGATCAAAGAAGCGGAAGCCGCCGCGAAGAACTAAGCCAGTCGGCACGTCGAGCGCTTGAGCCCGGTTTTCGGTTCCTCGAATCCGAGCTTGGGCGCTCGACACTTTCATGCCGACTCAATCGCTGAAGTTTAGCCGCAACTCGGCTTCTTCCACCGCTGCGTCGCCAGCCTCCCAAGATCGGCCATGTCTTCAAGTGTCACGGGTCACTTCAAAACCGGCCAGTTAGGGTCGAATCAAAACCAGCTAACGACAATCTCGGTGGACGGATCGCGCTGCGAGGCAAGACGGCGAACGACCGCGGCTCCTTCGCTCCTTGCGATGCCTTGATATAGGTTCGAGATTCTCTCGAAAGGGATTCCGTCTCGCCATTTTTGAAACGGAGTTCCATCTTCCATCTCAAGCTTCCCAGATTTGGCCTTCTCAGCTAACGCCCCTCTCATTTTCTTGATCCTCTGATTCCCTCCACGACCGTCGACTACACACTTGCGAGCGAAGGCCCCAAAGTTACTGTCATTCCCTGGCAGGCCTTCGAGAACGCTCTCCCATGTCGGCGCATCATGTAGCCCTTTTCCGAAAAGCGTTTGAGAGCGCACTTGTCCTCGACACCGAGCATTCTCAACTGCCCTATCCAGGTATTCTCCGGTTTCGGGCAAAAGGGACCCTCTGGTACAAAACCCTCTCAACATTCGAATCCTGCTCTCGAACCCGCCTCGTCCATGGTTGGCCACAAAACCCACCAACTCCTGGATATTGACCAAGGAAACGACGAGGTCGCATCGTTTGAGCTTGATGAGCACGCGAAGCCGTGCCTGCAAATCCACATCGTCATGGAAAAGGTCGATTGCATTGTTGTCGAGATAAACTCGCTTCAATTTCCCCATTCCAACACCTACTCCAATGGAAGGATCTACTTCGGCGTGATTCTTGGGGCGCCGTTCCTTTCGCGAAAATCCATCAACACCCAAGCAGAGATACCCTCGCCCCCGACGGCAGAAGACTTTTCGCGGCAGGAGCAGTCAGTCTTAAGGCTCTTTCAAGGTGTTCATTCGGGTCTTTTGCAATCAGGAATTGTAGACGGGTTAGAGAAATCTGGCTTAGATATCTCGCGACTCAGCTCGTTGGCGAGATCGGGGCTGCACACCAAGCTCACCAAGATTAGTTAGAACTCGAGGGCGGTGCCGGGGAGGCGAGTGTCAAAGCCGGGATTGAAAGTGGGGATCGGCTTTCGAGACCTTTCAAAAGGTCGTTGCTGCGATCGATATGCCCGTCATTTTCCACACGTCTCTCCCGACTTAGGCTTGGCCCCAAAACACTGACGTGGACCCCTCCTCGTCAAACTGAATTTTTTGCCTTCAAAAAAACAAGGTCACCGGACATCAGATCTTTCGTCAACACCATGGCAGCCACAAGCCAATCTACTTGTCTCGGCGCACCTGGAGTCTTTGGACCATGAAGGTAGCCCTCTTGCTCTTTTTGTCGGTGCCTGTGGCCCGATGTCTGAGTTGTTCTCGCGGAAAACTTTTCGGCTCCAGGGCGGGCGACAGTTCACATTCTGGAGGCGCCTTTGTTCCAGAGGCATCTGACACCAACGCGTTTGGTGGACGGCTCTCTGGCAAAGCGGGAAAGCACGGCCACGTTGGTGGCTGACTATCCGCCGAATCTGGGAGATTGCGGAACACTTTTTGATGGCGAAAGACCTGATGCAGAAACCCGAGGGTTACGGCAAGCTTCTTGACGAGCTCAAGTCCCGTATTCAAACCGCGCGAGTCAAGGCTGCCTTGGCGGTCAACCGTGAGCTCGTCTTGCTCTATTGGGGAATTGGCCAAGACATCATGGCTCGGCAAGAGCGAGAGGGCTGGGGGGAGCAAGATTCTTGAGCGCCTCAGCGGCGACCTTCGCAAAGCGTTCCCTGAGGTGAAGGGGCTCTCAGTTCGGAATCTCAAGTATATGCGCGACTTAGCGCGCGCGTGGCCGGAGGGCTCAATTGGGCAACAGCTTGTTGCCCAATTGCCCTGAGGGCACAACATCCGAATACTCCAGAAGGTCAAAGAGCCTCAACAGCGGGAATGGTACATCCGAGCTTGCATCGAGAACGGCTGGAGTCGCAACGTTCTTGAGATGCAGATCGAATCCGGACTATATGGCCGCCAAGGCCAGGCGGTCACAAACTTTGAGCGCACGATTCCTGCTCCACAATCAGATCTGGCCCAGCAAGCCATCAAAGACCCCTACAACTTCAATTTCCTAACTCTGTCCAACACGGCTCGTGAAATCGATGTGGAGCGGGGTCTTGTGACTCACATCCGTGACTTCCTGCTTGAGCTGGGTGTTGGTTTCTCATTTGTCGGGAGTCAATATCCAGTTTCGGTAGACGATGAAGACCACTTTATCGACCTGCTATTCTATCATTTGCAACTCAGGCGCTACGTGGTCATCGAGCTGAAAGCGGGCGACTTTGAGCCTGAGTACGTCGGCAAGCTCAATTTCTATCTTTCAGCCGTAAACGACCAGCTTCGCCATCCCGATGACCAGCCGAGTATTGGCCTCATTCTTTGCCGTGGCAAGAAGAAGAAAACGAGCATCGAGTACTCGCTGCAGGATGTGGCTATGCCAATGGGGGTTTCCGAATATCAGCTCACCGGGGCTCTGCCTGAAGAACTGAAAGGCCAACTTCCAACCATCGAGGAGCTGGAGGCTGAACTGCGAATTGACGACCATGCGAGTGACTGAGAAACGACGAAATAGATTGGCGACTGTTGTGGCCAGTTCGCGCTCTTTACGGCAGTCATCGGGGCTTGACTCAAACTAACGAGTCTCCAAAGAATTCGAGGGCGGAAGGAATCACTGCGAAGTTCATTGACGACTGCTGAATGGGATTTGACCGGAGCTGGAACCGGAAACGAGTCCGCCCCCGAATATCGAGGTTGGGTCGTAAGCGCACTGGCTTGGCTTCGGCCTTCAGACTTTGTGGGGAAGGGTTGGTGAACCCAAAAGCATCTCGCGGCTCAGCTCGTTGGCGAGATCGGGGCTGCACAACAGGCTCACCAAGCTTAGTGAGAACTCGAGGGCGGTGCCGGGGCCTCGGCTGGTGATGAGGTGATCGTCGATGACGACGCGGT
>JAZGFI010000262.1:0-51654 GCA_036479435.1 Planctomycetota bacterium
GCACAACAAGATTTCAAACAGGGACGACCCAAACAGGCGGGCATGAAGCAAATGGAGTCGGCCCAACAAATGCAGAAGGCGGCCGACGCCCTGAAGAAAGCGGCTGAGAATGAGCAACAGCGTCGTCAGGAGGAAAAAGACCGCCTCCGCGATCTCGCGCAGCAACAAAAGGACATCGAGAAAAAGACGAAAGAACTCGCCGAAAGCCTGAAGGAGCAGAGTCCGAAGGCCGCCGAGGCGCTCCAACAAGCTTCGCGAAGCATGGAGAAAGCCAGTCAATCCATGAACCGCGAAGAACAGGACGAAGAGCAATCAGAGCAGACGGAGCAAGAGCAGGAACAAGCCGAAGAGTATCTGGATCAAGCTCGTGAAGAACTCGAAGACCAAGAGGAAAACTACGAAGACCTCCAGCAAGAAGAACTGCTCTACAATGTTCGCAAAGAGTGCGAGCAGCTCCTTGAAGAGCAAAAATCCATCAACTCGGTAACGACGAGTCTTCAGGCGAAACGCGAAAAACGCGGGTCGTTTTCACGGGCCATGAAAAAGGAACTGCGCGGACTGTCTCTGCGCCAGAGCAAGTCAAAAGACCGCTTAGAAGAGATCAACACGGCCATCAAAGAAGAGCAGGTCTTGGCGTTCTCTTTCGTCATGGACGAACTCATTCGGGACATGGAGAAGTCTGCTAAGTCGCTATCTAAGCGTAAGACCAATCTCTTCACTTCGGCTTTGCAAGAAGACATCGTTTCCAACCTCGAGTTGCTGCTGCAGACGATCGACGACGAGATGAAAGCCCGTCAGCAACGAGAGCAAGAGCCCGAGGAAGAGAAACCTGATGAGCAAGCGCCCCAAAAAGAGCCGCTCGTCAACCGCATGGCGGAACTCGTCTTGCTGCGAAACATGCAGGCTCGCGTCAACGAGGTCACCAAAGCCCTCGCCCGCCGCAAGGCCGAGCAAGGCGACGAGGCGAAGTTTTCGCCCGTCGACGAACTCATGATCAAACGACTCTTACACCGTCAAAACAAGATCAAGGAAGTCTTCGAAAAGTTGATTGAAGAGGGTCAAGCGCCTCCGGAAGTCGGCACCGAGGAGGAGAACTAAGGATGAACACCGCAAAACTTTCAAAACTGATAACGATGGCTTTGACCTTTTTGGTCTTCGCCTTGTCGGCCCAGGCTCAAGACGAGGCCGACTTTGATCCCCGGGCCGCGATCAAGCAGATTAAAAAAGACCTGGACACTATCGTCGAGGACTTGGCTGAGCTCAGCGGATCGAACCTCGATTCTGAAAAGGGCGAACGAGTCGTTGAGAATATCGATAAACTGCTGCAAGGGATGCAGGTGTCCCAGGATCGTGTCGTCAGCAGCTTTGATGACCTGATCCAAAAAATGAAGTCGAAGAAGAGCAAGAGTTCGTCTTCATCATCCTCGAAGGGCAAACAACAATCGAATTCGAATGGCTCGAAGTCGAAGGGCAAAAGCCCCAAAAAGGGCTCACGCCGCGACCGCAACAAAGAACGCCAGTCGGGAAAAGGCAAACCTGAATCGAAAACAGAGGAGGAGAAGGGCTCAAAACCCGGTGAGGACGGAGAGCCCAAAGACTCTCAGCAAAGCGACGGAGATCTTCGCAACACCAAGACGGGGCGAAAGTCACCCAAATCTGGCCGCGAGGAAACTCCCGTCCAGATCGACGCGGAAGGTTGGGGACACCTGCCGGCCGAAGTTCGCCAACTATTGATCGACAAGAACTTCCGGGACTACTTCCCGGACTACGAACGTGAAATCAGCGACTATTTGAAGAGTCTCAACCGGCGCAAGAAGTAAGTAAGCTCCAGGGGGGAGCCAAGAAGACATGCCAAAAGCCCAAAGTCAAGCGATCTCGCCGGCAGTTGGGCTTTTGGTCATTTGCCTGCTGCTCTCCTGCGGCAATGAGAACTCGTCTCCGCACACCCCGCCCCCTTCCGCGATCAGCGGCACCAGCAAGATTTCGCCAAAAACGAAGCTCCAGATTCCGCGTGGCGGCCTAGATCTCGCGGCGGCAGACCGTGAGGCCCATCGCCTCAGCGAACTCTCGCTGCGCTACTTAGCTAAGCAGCAAAACGAGGACGGTTCTTTCGGAGGCGCCGAATCCCGTCACATCCACATCGGCCTGACCGCGATCGCGACGATGGCCTTCCTCGCCCATGGCGACAGCGAGTTTAGGGGCGAGTTCCACCAAACCGCCACCTTGGGAGTCAAGTTCTTGATGAAGTGCGTGACGGCTGAGGGCGTCCGCAAAGGATACTTCGAAAGCAACGCGGACACGAAGTCCCGCATGCACGGCCAAGGCCTCGCCACGCTCGCTCTCACTCAAGTTGATGGCATGTTCGGAGTCAAGCGCCAGTACGCCAGTAGTGCCGCTGAATTGCGAAGGGTCATCAAGAACGCCACCGACGTCATCATTCGCTCCCAAAGCCTCGAAGGAGGTTGGGATTACGAGCCCTTCAATCGTATCGACGACGAAGGCTCCATCACGGTTTGCATAATCCAAGCCCTCCGCGGGGCTCGCAACGCCGGCTACACCGTGCCACCCGAGACCATTAGGAGCGCGCTTGACTACATCCGTAAGTCCCAGAAACCGGATGGCTCTGTCCGCTACAGCCTGAACGGCGACCTAAAATCAACTTTTGAGCTCACCGCCGCCGGGGCCGCGACCCTCAGCTACGGCGGTCAATACTTTGAAAAGTCCCTCCGCAGAGCGCGTGACTTTCTGTGGAACCAAGGCCTTGAAGGCTTTTTGGCCGCCGAACACAGTTTCCCCTTTTACGGTTTGTTCTACGCGGTCCAGGTTTTGCACCTCGACTATGAAGACGTCCGTGGCCGACGCCTTGAGCGTTGTTACCCCATGATCGTCAACTGGTTTTCAAAGCGTTTCGACGACCGCTCCAACACCTTCGAGGAGACGAGTCGACAAAGCCACGCCGAAGTCGATTACGGCCCGGTCTACCGCGCCGCCTTCGCGGCTCTTACCTTGCAAATCCGCAACGGCTACCTCCCCATTTTCCAGCGTTAGGCGCGATTGCGGAAAAGTGGGTTGATGTTGTACCGAATAGTGACGGCGAATAGTCAGCGGGCGCAGAGCCAGAGGAGCTGGGATAGTTCCATGCCGCAGTAGGTCTTTTCGTCGGCGCGGAGTTTTTCCATCGCCGCGGTGGCGATTTCAGAAGCTCGTTGTCTCCATTCTGAAGGGCCCCCAAGATCGGCGCCGCGCTCGAGTCCCCAGGCAAAAAAGAGCATCTGCTCGCCATGGCAGGCAGCTTTGGATGCCATGACTCGGGTCTCGTCTAAGGGGACGATGAGGCTAGAGGCGAGGATCTTGTCTCGCGGTTTCCACGCACGCTCGAGAGCCTTTGACATGAACTCCAACCAGCGGTTGAGCGCGGCGGGATTGCGGTCGGCCACGCCGACCCGATACAGGGCTTCCCCCAAGATGCCCGCGGCTACCCAAGTCGAGATGAGCCACGATTTGGGCGGATCACTCGTGCGTTCAAAAACTGGATAGGGAGCGGCGGGCTGAGCGTTTAAGGTCTTCAAGAAGCGTGAGATTAATTCTCGATCCCGAGGCTCGTCGTCACGCGCCGTCAAAACGGCGAGATTGAGCAGTGACCAGGCGAAAGAACGAAGGTTAAGGGCCGCAGGGTCGCGCTTGCGCAAGATCAGCCGAAGAGCCTTGGCGAAGGCGGCCGCTCCTTTTGCCAACTCATCATCGCCGCTTTGGTCGGCAAGACCTTGAAGTCCTTCGAGCCAACAGTGCCCCAACTCGACTTGCCCCCGATGATCATAGCCGTGCCGAAACGGAAGCCCGCGGTGCTCCCGATCCATGTCGATGCGAACGAGATGGCGAGCGGCGCGAAGAGCCCGCCGCATCTCATTGGGATCGCGTTCTGCCTCAGCCCAGCGCGAAAGCCCACAGATCGTGTCGAATTCAAGGTTACCCGCGTGAGATCGACTCCAGGGCCAATCCCCAAAGCGCATCTCACCGGGCCAGTCAAAGGGATGCAAGACATCCACTTGGGTTCGAAGGCGGCCGCGCAAGTAGCCGCGAAGATCCTGGCGCCAGTCGGAGCCCCGGTGAATGGCCTTGCTTCGTTGAGGGCGCTTGATCTTGAGAGCCACCGCCTCGCGAAATGAGGCGGGCCGACCACGGGCCGACTTCCCCCATCGCAGCCGCAACACTCTGGTAGATCTTCTCCCCACCGACCAAGAAAACTGATCGCTGGTGCAGAGCATCTCGACGCTTCGGGAGGAGTTGAAGAGCCAGCGGCCGCAGTTACTGATGGCAAAATTTGCGGCGCTCAAGTCAAAACGTTGCGACGGACTTGGTCCTTGAAGGCGAAGGACCGCGGCGTCGAACGGCAAGACTTTGGACCCCGTTTGCAAGCGGCATCCGGAGACAAAGCTGCCGACAAACGCGCTGGGAACAGAAGGTTTGTACTTGATAACGCCTCGCCGAGACCCGCGCAGGGAACGAAGTGAAAAACCCAGACGGACATCGAGAGACATCTCGAAAGCGGCGAGTGGCGCTTGGACACACTCCAGCTGTTGTCGAATGATGAGCTCTTGGTGGCGAAAGTCGATCTCGTAACGCCGTGCAAGCAAAAACTCGCCCTGGTCTTTGGCGAACTCAATGGTGCCGCTTTGCTCCATCACCAATAGGTCGGACAGAGATTCCCTTTGAGTGATATCCGCAACACCTAGGCCTTTGCCGAGCGTCATGCTCGCAATCAGGAGCTTGGCACCGCCAGCCCTTAAGTTGATGAGCAGCTGCGCGGCATCAGCGGGGATTGTCAACGACAGTCCCTGCCCCGAAATGACCCGCCCGCCGTCTCGGGCCTGACGCATCCGCCACATCAGAGCCCGCTTTGCCGCAAGTGGTTTTTTGGTGGCTTGGCAAACCAAGCGAAAGGCCGATGAACGACCTTTCAATGGCAAGGCAACGGAGGCCCTGCGGAGAGAGCCGTCGTCCCAAAAAGCGCGTGGCCAAGGTTCAACGAGTCGCACGGAGCCCTGGTAACGGAAAGACAGCGCGGTCGATTTTGCCACTTGACCACGATCGAAGCTCAGGCCCAGCCACAGCCGGCGAGCCCCGGCGTGGTCTACTTGCCATTTGCCAAGGGACTGGGCTGTCGCCGAGGCCACCCAAGTGGAGCCGAAAAGCATCAGCGCAAGCAAGATTCGATTCGACACAGCCATCAACTCCCAGACGACCGCACAAAGGCTGGGTGTCCCGGCAATTTGGAAAGCGTCAAGGTTCACGGGCTCCCCCGCCTTGCCCTGAGCCTCGGCTTAGGTCAGGCTGCACGAAACAGAGATTGTGAGAGTTGAGAATGCGAGTTGGGTACTTCGGCGGTAGCTTTGACCCCATACATCGGGGCCACGTCGAATTGGCGCGTCATATCCTGCGCGCCGAATCTCTAGACAAACTGGTGTTTTTGCCCGCCCGTCAGGCACCTCACAAAAAAAGTGGCCCCGGTGCTAGCGGGTCACATCGACTCATGATGCTGGGCTTGGCGCTGAGGGGCGAAACAGGCCTCAGCATCGATGGACGCGAGCTAGACCGCGCGGGCCCGTCTTATACCTTCGACACGATGCGAATGATCAAGGACGAGTCTCCCGACGACCAGCTCTTTTTCCTGATCGGCCTCGATAGCCTAGGCGATCTCAATCAATGGCACCGGATCGACGAACTCGCGAAACTCGTGATTTTCCTGGTCGCGCGTCGCCCTGGCGAGCATCGCGATGACATGGAAGCGGCCGCTCGCGAAAATTCTGCCATCCGGTATGAGCTCCTCGAGACCCCTGAGATTCAAGCATCTTCCCGGGAGATCAAGCGCCGACTCGCCTCCGGGCAGCCTGTCGATGAATACTTAGCCCCCTCGGTTGAGGCCTATATACGCGAGCATCTGCTCTACGACGTACCGAGTTCGCCAGCTTCGTCTTGAGCCGAGATGAAAGCGACGACCTCGCTGAGCGGCATTTCGTTTTGCACGCCAATGCGAATGTCTTTGAGCTGCACGACTCCGCGCTCAAGCTCTTTTGGTCCCTGAATCAGGACGTAGGGAATCCCACGCTTGTCGGCGTAAGCGATCTGTTTTTTGAAGCGCGCCAGGTCGTAGTAGATCTCTGTGGGAAGGCCGGATTTTCGGAGCGTGGAGACGAGCCCAAGCTGGTCGGAAAGTGCTAGGTCTTCAAGCCTCAAGACCATGACTTTCGTGGCTGTCAGCTCTGGCTTCAAACGGCCGAGCTTCTCAAGAGCACTCTGAACGCGTGACAGCCCGATGGAGACTCCCGTCGCCGGCGTCTCCTTCGCCCCATAGAGACTCAACAAATCGTCATAGCGCCCTCCTCCACCGAGGCTGCCGAAATTCTCGAGCGCCGTGATGCGAAACTCGTAGATGGGCCCCGTGTAGTAGTCGAGTCCGCGCGTCAAAACGAGGTCGAAATACAGCAACTCCGCCGGCACACCGAGGGCATCGAGGTGTGCGAAGAGTTCCTGCAACTCCAAAAGTCCTTCCGCGCCGGTGGATGTGCCAGCCAACTTCGGCGTCAGGGCTTCGATCAAGGCGCGGTGTTCAGTCGGTCCGATTTCCTCGCCGAGATCGATGAGGTCGAACAGTTTGCGGCGAGCCTCCGCATCGACCCCAGCCTCGCCGAGGAGCTCTTCAACTTTCTCCCGACCGATCTTGTCGATCTTGTCGAGTGCCGTGCACACCGCATTGTCCATGCCGGCGTCGAGGCCGGCCGCTTCCACGAGAGCTCTTAGCACTTTGCGATTGTTGATGCGCATGATGAGGCCAGCATCGAGCAGTCCCAACTCGCGGTAGATCTCGTAGCAGACCGCGATGTTTTCTGCGTCCGCAATCAAAGAGGCGGTGCCAACGGTGTCGACGTCGCACTGGTAGAACTCGCGGAATCGACCTTGGGCCGGTTGGGGCCGATCGCCGCGATAGACGGGCTGAATCTGGTAGCGCTTGAACGGCAATGTGAGCTCGGGCCGCATCGCGACCAAGCGCGATAGGGGAACTGTCAGGTCAAAACGGAGCCCCAGGGTCTTGCCCCCCTTGTAGGCCAAGGGATAGATGAGCTTGTCGCCTTCGGCGCCGTACTTGCCCTGAAGGACCTCCATGAACTCCATAACCGGAGTTTCCAGCGGTGCGAAACCGAACCGCTCGAAAACCGTGGTCATGACCCTCAGCATCTTCTGCCGGGGGATCATCTCCTCCGGCATCAGATCACGGGTTCCATTGAAGATCCGGGCCTTTATCCGACCGGACATGACTTTCATCCTCAACGCTAGCGACTGCGGGCCCTAATCGGCCGAATCCCGACCTCGAAAAAAGTCTAGCACTGCCCTAAGTCCTTACAACGCCCAAACTTTATTTGGATTGACGACTTTGGGAGCACACTGCTATAGTTCGGCCTCGGAGAAGGGTGAAGGCGACCGGTCCTATGGCCTGCTCGCCCGGTCATTTGATGAAGACGGAGAAGCTTTCGATGAAGTTTTGGTCCTTGATTGTCGTTGTGCTCATGCTGGGCACGCTGGGTGGTTGCATCTCTAATACGACGACTGCCGACATTACGCCTTCTCCACAAAGCGAAGACGATGGCGTTCACAGCGGCTTTTCCAAACGAGTCGACGCGGTCATCAATCGCATCGACAACAGCATCGAAGGCACCGGATACCACTTCTTTGGTGTCAACGCGAAGTACCCGCCCTACGACACCTTGGGCGGCACTCTCCATCGCGACCTCGCCACGATGGAACAGACCATCGACTGGCATCTGTTCAACAACGATTGGTCGGATTACGATTACGACTAAGCGCTGCACTGCAAAAGCGAAACCTGAGCTGACTTAGGTTTGCCAATCCGAATAAGAAGGCCACGTCATTTGACGTGGCTTTTTTTGTTCCGCCTGACCTCCAAGTATTCCGCGCTTCACTCTTCCGCCAGCCTTTGCGCGAGCGCTTCAAGATCATCGCCCTCTGATCTCAAGATCACTTCCGCGTCTTGATATTTCTTCATCCAGGTCAGCTGCCGCCTTGCGAACTGCCAGGTCTTAACCTTGGTTCGCTCTTTGGCCGCCTCTAGCGAAAGCTCTCCGGACAAATAAGCCATGATCTGGGGGTAGCCCAGCGCCCTTGCCGCCTCGTCGCTAAATCCTCCTTTGGACTCAATCGCTTTCACCTCCTCGATCCACCCCGCCTCGAACATCTGCTCGACACGCGCCTCGATTCGCGTTCGCAAGACATCGCGCGGCCAGGTCACGACCACCACGCGAAATGAGTATCGAGGCTCACAAAACCAGTTGTTCTTTTGCTCACTGGGACCTTTGCCGGTCAGCACCACGATCTCAAGAGCTCGTTCGATGCGCTGGTAATCATGAGCATCAATCTTCGCGGCCGCCTTCGCGTCTACCTCGCTTAGACGAGCGTGGAGGGCTGCGATCCCGACCTCATCGCGCTCTTGGCGCAACCGTGTCCGAAACTCAAGATCTCGGGATGGGCCGCTATGAACACCGTAGAGCACGCCGTTCAAATACATCGCCGTGCCGCCGACCACGACGACGCGATGACCCCGGCTGTGGATCTCCGCTATCGCGTTCTCGGCGCGGGACACGAACTGGCGCAGGTCCATTCGTTCCAAGGGGTCGAGGAGGTCCAACAGGTGGTGAGGGACACGACCGCGCAACTCCGCTGAGGGCTTCGCGGTGCCAATGTTCATCCCGCGGTAAACCTTCATGGAATCGAGGGAAATGATCTCGGCGTTAACCAACTCCGCCCAACGGGTACCGAGGCGGTTCTTTCCCGAACTGGTCGTCCCCGTCAAGACGAGTAGGCGATCAGCCTCGCCCACTGGTCAGCCTCGATTCGGAATCAAGTAGTGAGCACTAAATCGATCGGGACGGAGAGCCGCCCTCGCAATCTCCATGATGCGAGCGTTGCTGAGGGCCTTCACTCGATCGCCATAGGCCGCAAAGTCGACTCCCTTCGCGTGGCATTCGATCAGGTTCCAACACAAAGATGACATGGAGTCGTAGCTTCGCACCAGCTCGCCAAAACTCTTTCGGCGTTGCCGCCTAAGATCTGCCGTCGCCAGGCCTTCATCCAAGCACCTAGTAAGCCCTTTGCAGAGGGCTCGATCGAGGGCTTCGGCATCCGGGCTATCGCCTGAGAGCATCACGAAAGCATACTCACGTTCTGAATACGCCGAGTAGCCGAAGCTGTCGTCCAAGGCCCCATTGCGAAAGAGCTCTTGGTAAAGCGGCGCTGATCTTCCCAGCGCAGCCCCCAAAAAGATGTCGAGCGCAATCTCAAGATCGACGGGATCAACGTTCGGCAACTCGTCCGCAAGGATCTTGATGCCCAAGTAGAGTTTTTGATTCGTGACCGGCGACAAAACTTTGCGCCGGCGCTTCAATGGCTTGCGTCGCACCTTGGCCGCGAAGTTCTCGGTGGCTACCGGTGCATCCTTGCCATTGCGGTGAATCACGCGCTCAGCGATCTCGGCCACGGTTTTCGGGTCGATTGGCCCGGCCACCGCCAGATGCATGTTCGGCGGCGTATAGAAGGCGTCGTAGCACAGTTGAAGATCGCTGGCTTTGATCTCAGCGATACTCTCCAGACTGCCCGCAATATCAATGGACAAGGGATGCCCCGGATAAAGATCTTCCAGGACGCCCATGAAGCCCCGCCAAGACGGGTCGTCGAGATACATCTTGATCTCTTCGCCGATGATGCCCTTCTCTTTTTGGACGAGCTCCTCGGTGAAATAGGGCCGCGTCACGAAATCCACCAGGAGTTCCAGCCCCACCTCGGGAGGTCCTGTCGTCTCAAAGAGGTAGCCCGTGTGATTGAAACTGGTCATCGCATTCGACGAGCACCCGAGCTGCGAAAACTTCTCCATGACGTCGCCGTCTTTTTTCTCGAACATCTTGTGCTCAAGAAAGTGGGCAATGCCGTCTGGCACCCGCTGCTTGCCCTTCGCGATACTGGTTTTGAAGTGGTTGTTGATCGACCCGTAGTTCACGCCAATTAGGGCGTAGGTCTTTCGAAAGTCCCGTTTCGGCACCACCATCACTGGCAGCCCGCAATCCAGCACCGTTGATTCGATGTGGTCCCCAAACTTCGATTGGGTTTGAAACGAAGGCATCTTGCCTTTTCTTCGGCTCATGCCAGAGGCTCCAATCGAAAGACGGTATCCAGCTTAAACCGCTCGAAGACATTCGCCACGTTCTCAGGCTTCACAGATGCGTAGCGGCGCAAGACTTTCGCGGGGTGCGAGTTCTTGCGGCCGCTCAACTGCGCGCCGAGGTGAAAGCCGATCATCGACTCCGCCGAATCCCGGCTACTTTCGAGTGAGTGTTCGATCGACGCCAACGCGGTCGCGCGGTCTTGATCCTGGAACTTCCCCGCGGCCATCGATTTCAAATGGCGTTTCACCAGAGTCGTCACGCGATCCAGATTCGCACTGTCCGTGCCGGCGGTCACATAAAGGGTGCCAGTACCGCCTTCGAAAGCGGAGTGGATCGAGTAGGCCAGGCTGTGTTTTTCACGCACGTCTCGAAACAGCTTCGAAGATGACGAGCCGCCGAAAATCGCATCGCCGAGATGAGCGGGATAAAGGTCTTGGCTGCGCTTGTAGCCTTCGAGCCGAAACCCCATCGCCAGCCGCGACTGTGAGATTTCTTGTTGTTCTCGAAAAGTCTTCGGCCGATTTCGAATCGCGGGGCCCTTAAACGCCTTGAGGCGGAGGGCGGATCGACCCTTGAGTTGCAGATGACGCTTCAAGATTGCCTTGACCGCAGAGGCCGATCGAGAACCAACGTAGTAGATGAGAACCGGCTGTTCCTTCGCAAATCGATCCAAGGCCTCGACAATCGCCGAGAACTTCGCGGTGGCGACATCGTCGCGGCGACCGTAGGCCGGAATGGCCAAGGGATGGCCCGCGAACATTTCCTCCGTCAGCCGCTGGTCGGCAAACTGTGCCTTATTGTCGACCAAGCCGTCGATGGCTCTGAGCAAGTTCGTCCGCTCAAGCTCAAGGAGGTCGCGTTCGAAGTTTCGCTGCTTGAACCAAGGCTCGTGCAACATAGCTCCCGCGTGTTCCACCAAGGACTCGAAAGTATTGGGTTTGCCGGGCAAAAAGGCTCCGTCAACGACCATGCCCCTCATGTCCAAAAGGTGATGGCGAGCGGTCCGCGACACGCGCACCGAAAAACCACCTCCGTAGAGATCCTGAAAGTACTTCGAAACTCGGTCCATGCCGCGGCGACGGCGATGCCCGTGGCGGAACAGGTATGCGCCCAAAGAGCGCTCCGCCACGTCACCGTCGGATTCGCCGACAAAGGCGATTCGCAGCGACTCTTTCTTCCACTGCTTGGAACGATGGTGGTGAAGAATCACTCCACTTGCGAGCTCGTGCTGGCTGAAGAGGTCGACCTCTTTCATTTACTCTCCTCGGTTGATCGCTGGAGCATAATCTGTCACACCCAAACCGCAAGCCGGGCCATGAGCTTCCACGCAGGTTAGACCTTCGCCTAAATCAGCGATATCCATTCTTTTCGGCCCCAACGGCAGGGCTTGAAGACGGCGGGCAGACCCGAGGTTGGCTCCGTCCGTGCAAGGTCCTAAGATGTCGCCGTCAATTCGGAGCGGACTCATCATGCCCTCAACAGCCCTCTTGCTCGCCCTTTGCTACTTCTGCGTCCCCATCTCGGGCCAAGTCGTCAGCAAGGGAAAACCCAATCCCAGCCAGCCTCGAGTCCCGAGCTTCAAAGACGGAACGCCTCTCTTCGAAAAGGCCAAGGCCAAGCAATGCAATTCGAAGCTAGCACCAAAGATCACGAGCTTCGAGGGCGACTTCGACGTCAGCATGAACGACTACTCAAAACCCGGAACCGTCACCAAGCTCAAGGGCCACATCCGCCAGTATTGGGCAAAACGCCCGCGAAAGATCGGCAAGGAAACGACCTTCCAGACCGCCTACCGTCGTGAACTGAGCACCGACCTCGCCACCGAGACTCAGGTTCTCTCTGCGGATTGGGACAACACCTGTTGGCGCCAAAAGGTCCTTGGCAAAAAGACAAAAAAACCGGTCTACATGAACAACAGCAAAGACCGTCAAGATGAGACCAACCTTCTCGCGGAAAAACGCCGCGTCAACGAACTCTTCGGGCTCTTGTTGCTCAACCAGCTCGACCTTGTTCCCGATAGCATCAAACTCGAGGCCGAAAACCAAGCGATCTCAATCAAAGTCGGGCAAAGACCCTTCAATTCCCTAGCCTCCCGACTCTCCTTCAGCGACCGCCGCGGCTACAGCTTTCGACTCTGGATCGACCAAAAAACCCTGCATCCCGTCCGCGCCCAAGTCCGTTGGCCGAAGCGAAAAAACTGGGAACAATTCGACCTCGCGCAGCACTTCGAAGCCACGCTGCCCGATGGCAAGACGAAGATCTTTGTGCCTTGCAACATCGTCTACTACCAAAATGGGCGCCCTACCTTAGAAGCGACGACCCAATACCCAAACAAAGCGTTTCGCTTCAACGGTCTCGATGAAAAGCGCTTGTTGCAGTTGTTCCCCGAAGACGAAGACTTCTAACGACCGCTCACTCCTTGCGCATGAAACGGCGCTCAAGCTCGCTCATGCTGATCCGCAATCGGGTGGGACGGCCGTGGGGGCAAGCTGCGGAGTTTTCGCTTTGTTGTTCCCACTCCAACAGGGCTTGAATCTGAACATCGCTCAGGGCATCGCTGAACTTCACGGCCGCGCGGCAGGCACGATGGGCCAGAATATCTAAGCGCATCTCTCCAAGGGCCTCGCTCGATGCCCGGTCATCGGTCGCGAGGATCGCCTCGATGATTTTTCGCCCCGAGACTTTCGCGAGGTCTGTCGGGAGGGCCTCAACCGCGATGGCGTGGCCCCCGAAGTCGCTGACTTCAACGCCGATGCCCGCCAGGTCTTTTTGCATCCCCAGCAGCCGCTGGTGGTCAAGAGCACCCAACTCGACAACGTCCGGCACTAAGAGCCGCTGGACGGAAATTTCACCGCGACTCGCCCGCTCACGGAGCTGTTCATACAGCATGCGTTCGTGCAGAGCATGTTGATCGACGACGTAAAAACCCGCCTCGTCTTCGACTAACAGGTAAGAGTTGTGGATTTGGAGAAAAGCCCCTAAGGGTTTTTCGTCCGACGTTTTGTTCTCGGGATTCGGTAAGGCTGAGACCAAGGCTGCGGCTGCGATGTCTTCCACGGGCCCACCGGCGGCGCTATCGATGCGATCCGAATAAGAGGGATTGACAACTTCTTGGACCAGTTCAGCCCGGTCTCGGGCCGCGGAAGGAAACAGACTGTTCTCCATCGCCACGACTCGTTCGCGGGCACTCGGTGCCTGAGCGGGGGGGCTTTCCGCTGTACCTGCCGCCACCTCGCGAACGTTTCTCGCCTCGGCCAACAGGCCCCCCGTCGGCCTCGCCAAAGCGAGCGCTTGCCGGCAAGCACCCTGAATGACAGAAAACACCGCGGAGCGATTGCGAAACCTCACCTCAGACTTGGTCGGGTGCACGTTGACATCGACCAGCTTCGGATCGATCGTGAGCTCCAAAAAAAACACGGGATAGCGGCGGTGCATCAAAAAGCCCTCGTAGCCGCGGGCCACGGCATGCGAAAGACTGCGATCCTTGATGAAGCGATCGTTCAAGAAAAGGAACTGGCGGTTCGAAACTTTCTTCGCAACCTCGGGAAGACCGATGTAGCCACTAAGCCTGATCCCGTCGCGCTCGCCCTGCACCGCCAAAAGTTTGCCGTCGAGATCGCGGCCGAAGAGTCGGATCAGGCGGCGTTCCAAGTTCTCCGCCGATTCGATCGCAATGACTTTGCGACCGTTGTGTCTGAGTTCAACACTGACATCGCTAAGAGGCATCACGACGCGAGTGAGAATCTCATTGATTCGCGCGATTTCTGCGCTGTCGGACTTCAAAAACTTGCGGCGAGCTGGCGTGCTGTGAAACAAGTCGCGGACTTCGACGACGGTGCCTTCGGGACCGCCCGCTTCGATGACTTCAGATATTTCGCTGCGCTCACATTCAACGCGGTGGCCTAGGGGCTCGCCGCGCCGGCGCGAGGTGATGCGGCAACGGGCGACAGATCCAATACTCGCCAGAGCCTCGCCGCGAAAACCAAAAGACAAAATTTCAAAGAGGTCTTCGACCGAGTGAATCTTGCTAGTTGCGTGGGGAGCCAAGGCCAAGGGCAACTCTTCCGCGGAAATTCCGCAGCCGTCGTCCTGAACCCGGATGAGCTTCTTACCGCCCTCTTCGATCTCCACCAGGATGCGCTGCGCGCCCGCATCGAGAGCGTTCTCAACGAGTTCCTTGACGACGGACGCGGGGCGCTCGATAACCTCGCCGGCAGCAATCTTATTCGCGACATGAACGGGTAGTTTGCGGATCAAGGTCGTCTGCGTCCGGCAAAGGGGTTATCGGATACGGTGGCCTGCGGTCGTCGGCTGTGCCGCGAAAGGTACTCCAGCAAAAGGTCGCGAGGGCGGCCTCGCGAGGTCTTAAGGTGAAATTCAGTATCGCTCAATCCCAGGACAGCATCGGCGAGTTCAGGCCCTTTGCGGGATCGAAACTGCGTCTGCATCCGGCCAAACAGCCAGCGCCGACCCGAACCTAGCACGATGGCCGCGGCTTCGTCGAAATCCATGCCACTGTGAACAAACTCGGTAATCCGTCCGAGCTCTCGCAGGCGGCGGGCCAATAAAGGCATCAGTCGAGCGCTGATGTCAATCTCTTTGAAATTCTTGGCCCCGTCTTTTTCACGGAGTCCTCCGCGATACAGGCGGTCGGTGGCGGTCAGGGTGCGGCGAAAGTCCCGTTCGCCGAAAGCATCAACAACTTCAAAGAGCGTCGCCTCGTCGCCCTCGCCCATGACTTCTTGGACGTCGGGCAAAAACACCTCTGGTCGTTCGCCGAGGTGCAGGCAGATCTTTTGGATTTCCGAATTGAGACCGCGGAGCCCCGTGGCATCGCGCTGGTGGACGACCATGGCGATCGGCGGCGCAATCACTTTGCCCTGACTCTCGAATCGCTCCACGACCCAGCGGGTTAACTCGCTGTCCCATTCCGGTTTGCCGTATCCATAGGTTCGCGATCCCAAAGGCGAACAGTCGACGAATACGGCTCCATGAGCCTCAAGGGTTTTCATGAGCGCGTTCTTGCTGAAAGTACGCCCCTTTTTCTTTACTAGCTCAGCACCTTCCAACACCAAGACGGAATCTGAAGCACCCGCCTTAGCGAAGCGCGCCAAAACGTCGGATGCCGCAGCCAGAAAAGAAGCGGCATCGGGAATGCGGACAACTTTGTTGCTGCCGAAAAGCGACGAAGTTCGAAGCTCGTCGAAAACCAAGATCGCTGGATCATCCGCCGCGGCAAACTCATCCGCGCCGACTTCCCAAACCTCGGGATCTTCCCCCATACCCGACAACAAAATGTCGAGGGCCTCGGCGCGCAGAAACTCCTCAGTACCGCTCAAAATCAAATACGGTGGCCTCGCCTTCGACTTCGCCATCTGTTGGCGCCATGCTTTTAGCTTGATCACTGCCCCTGACTCCGCAGCCAAGTTTGTTCCAAGATCCCGGCGATCATCACTAAGAATGCGATGGACACATTGACGCCGAAAAAGGCCGCTTGAATGCGGTCGAGTTGACCGCGGCGAACGATCCAATGCTCGTAAACCAACAACATGGCCACTAATGCACAGGCCACCGTCCACAGTTGGCCCATGCCCGCCACACGTCCCGCCAACCCTAGACAAAGGGGAACGCCAGCGTGAAAGACGCGTGCGATCTGCAAGGAACGACTAACTCCCCAGCGCGCGGGAGTTGAGTGCAAACCTTCACTTCGATCGTGCTCAATGTCTTGAAGAGCGTAGATGATGTCAAACCCGGTGGTCCACAACATGACGGCGAATCCTAGCCACAGGGCCGCCCAGGCGTCGAGTTCCAGAGTTCCTCTTACGGCGACCCAGGCCCCTAAGGGCGAAAGCCCCAAGGCGACTCCCAAGATTAGATGCGGAAAGTCGAAGAAGCGCTTGCTGAGCGAATAGCCGAGGAGAACTCCCAAGGTGGGAAAGGACAAATAGAACGCTAGGGGGCTTTCTCCGGGGACGCGAAGGCCCCAAGCCGCCGCCACAAACAAGGCGCCAGAGGCAACGACAATTGCCGTCAAAAAGCCCGGGCTGACCTCTCCGGTAACCGAAGCGCGTCTTGCGGTACGCGGATTGGAGGCGTCGAAGCGGCGGTCAACTAGCCGGTTGAAAGCCATCGCCGCAGTTCGCGCCGCCACCATCGCCACGAGGACCAACAAGCACACGGTCAACGATGGCCAGCCCTGGGCCGCGACGACGGCGCCCGTTACCGCGTAGGGCAAAGCAAAGAGCGTGTGCTCGAAGCGAATCAAGGCGAGGAATCGCCGCGTTTGGGTAAAGGTGCCGACCCAAGTCGTGCTTAGTTCGTTCACGAATCGCCCCCCCAGCGCGGCACAAAATCGTGGGCGATGTCGAGAGTATCGAGGATCTTGCCACTGATCTGATCTAGAAGGTCTTGCACGGTCTCCGAAGGGCCGTAAAAGCCCGGAGTTGTCGGTAGCAAGATGGCACCAGCCTCCGCGAGAGACGTCATGTTGCGCAGATGAATGAGTGATAAGGGAGTTTCGCGCCAAGCGAGCACCAAAGGGCGCCTTTCTTTTAGGCAAACATCCGCGGCGCGTTCGATGAGGTTGCTGGAGATACCAGCGGCAAGCCGGCCCAAAGTCCCCATCGAACAGGGAACGATGACCATGCCGCGCCGAAGTGCCGTGCCGCTGGCAATGGCGGCCGCAATGTTTTTGTGATCGTGCGTTCGGATGTCGGCGCCTTCGAGCCCGAAATCGGCGAGCTGAGCGCGACCACCTTTGATCCACTCGCCGGGCCCCCACTCAGTCTTTAGGACCATGGCGGCCGCCTCGGAGAGGAGCAGGTCAACGGGTTGCTCAAGCTGGACCAGTTTCCGCAGCAAATCAACGCCGTAGTGAACTCCGGAAGCACCGGTTAAAGCAACGACGATACGGCGGGGGGCTGGCATGTCGTGAGTATAACGCTTTGGGAGACCCAAAAGAGAACCGGGCGCCGACTCTGATGGAGTCGACGCCCGGCGTCTGTGAGACCTAGACCTCGTCGGCGGCGGCTACTCGTCGGTCGGCGCGAATAGCTGGGTTCCGGGGGTGATCACACTGCCAAGGAAAGCCCCAGTCGTGCGGTCAAAGCAGGCAATACGGGATGCTCCCGGATAGATCACATTGAGGATCCCACGAGAAGATCCATAGGCTGGATTCGGCGACGGCCTGAGGAAAAAGTCATTGGGACTAATTGACGCATCGTTGGGCGCTCCAAACTCAGCCGGTGCAAACAACTCCTGGGAGTTGATGAAGGTCCGGAAGGCCGGAGGCCCCTGGAAACCCGGCTGCGGCCCGAGGTTAAATCCGACCATCTCTATCTGCACAACCGAGTTACCATTCGAATTTGCGACGTGAAAGCCATTCCCTTTCTGCAAGGCACCAATAGCAGCTCCAAAGCCACCATTAAAACAGCCATAGGAGGGGTTTTGGAATCCCATTTCCGTTTGGAAAATTTTCCCGTTGACTCCGTTCGTGTTGGTGACTTGGGGAATGAGCGAATCCGACTCAAACACTGAGACAGTGCCATCAAAAAAGTTCGTGATGTAGGCTTGATAGGCCCAAGTACAACCCGTGCAAACCCAACGAGGGCTCGTAAACACATCGCGAGGACCGTTACCAACGGCAAGTCGAATGCGCTCGACCAGGCCACCCACGATGATGCGAGAAACCGTGTTCTCTCCCGTATTCAAGACAAAAACGTCTTCATTGGAACGCTGCACCGACACTGCCCTGGGGTCGAGGCCGACGGTCACGATGCCGGTCACCTGATTGAAGTTGGGCGATGCGGGATTCAAATCGACGCGTTGCAAGGTACCTTGATCGCGGTTCGTCACATACAGAATGGTGCCCGCGGGGTTCGCGCCGAGTCCTCCAGGATTCGGTACGCCCTGCAAGATGCCAAGCTGTTGGTTAGTGTTCGAATTGAACACCTTCACCTGGCCAGCATCAGCATCGGCCACGTAGAGGAAGGTTCCCAGCGGCTGAGGAAGCATAATCACTAAATTGTTCAGGAGCCCATTGACGGAGTTTTCGCTAGCGCCAGCTTGCGGGAAGGGGATCGCGGGGTCGCCACCCGCAGCAATGATCGCCGCGCTAGCATTGCGTCTCGGAGCATCAATCGTAATGACGCCCATGATGACCTGGTTCGCCAAAAGATAGGTGTAGTTCGGGCCGCCGTTGAGCGTCGCTCCAAACTCGACATCAAGGACCGCGCCGAGAACCGAGAAATCGTCCAAAGGCACTGGCACCGCAACCGGTGTTCCCAGCTTGGCGTTACCAGGCGCACCGTTAACGGTGTCGCGGCCCGACGAATGCACCCGCAAACGACTGCCGTCGGCGACGGCCGTGTAGTCGCGGTCCGTCGGGTTGTTGGCAATCGGAGGGCCAACGGCCAAGTTCAAGTTACCCACCGTGATGTCCGCCAGCATCGGGTTGCGGTCGCGATCGGTAATACCGATCACGCCGTCCGCCGCGGCCGAAGTATCAAGCGCGTTGGGATTGGCCATGCTCAAAAAGGTGACGGCCAAGGTTGCGATCATGGTCGCCGGAGTGGTCGCAAGCGAACCCGGCAGGGGCAGGATCGTGGGCAGCGAAAGCTCGACGCCGAGGCGGTTGACGGGCGCCGTCAGACCTCCATTTTCGTACACCAAAGGATCGATGCCGTAGTTCTGGGTCGCAGGAAAGGTGTCCGACGCCGACAGGGTCCCGGTGAGGATGTCGACAAATCGAATACGAACTTCCGTGGGGTTAAAGAAGGGGTCCGGCATGTAGACGATGTAGCCGACGCTGGTCACGGGCGCGGCCGTCCCCATCGGTGGCGTGTAGGTCACCACCAAGTTCTCGCCGAGGGCGTTGGGGCCATTCAGGGTGAAGGGAATCGACATGTAGGGGTCAAGCTGCGTGGTGTTAGCCAGCCCCGTTGCCGTGTTGAAGCCGACGATACTCTGAAAGTCAACAGCCTCGTCGAAGAAGATCGAAATCTCTTGGTTCGTCGCGACATTCACCTGTCCCGCCAAGGGGCTCGAGACGGTGGTCGCGCCGGCGATGGGATCGGTGTCCGTGCCCACGGTGAACGGGAAGCGAATGATCACGTCGTTGGTGCAGGAACCGCCTTGTGAAATCAAGCAGAACTCCGTGCCATCCGCGCCGATCAAACCGCCTCCCCCGACGGTAGCGGCCAACACCGTCAAGGTGTAGCTACCGGCCGGAAACGGCGCCGGCTGCGGCGGATCGTTCGGAGCCAGCGAGGGATCACGGACGTAGAGGCGTACCGTGCTCGGCGCCTCATTCGGCGACAGGAAAGTGTTCGAGGGATCAAGGGCCCCGGTGGAATCCAAAAAGAGCCCCAAGATGTTGCCGGCCGAGTCGACGACGGACACGGCGTTATTAGCCGCGCTACCCGCACCGAGAATCGACGAGGCCAACACACTGCGGTTGAAATCCAACTGAATGAAGTTCACGCCACCAACGGACTCAGGCATGCTGACCCCCCGCATCGGCAGGGAGTTAGAAGGCGCCTGGTAGCTAATCGTCATCGCGGTGGCACCCGCGACTCCAAGCTCACCGACCGCGGGGAAACCCGTGAGGCTGAGAACTTGTGCTTGAGTGTTGCCGTTTCCGCCGCCACCCCCGCCACCGCCACCACCACAGGCAGTAAAGGAAAAAGCGGCCGAAAGGATCAGCAGCGTGCAGAACCAACCTCGCTGGGTTCGGAACATGAGAGTCTCCCGAGTCATATTTCTCTTCAGAATGCGCTGCCAAATACGAACTTCGGCGGCGAGCAATTATTCCTAGGTCACCTTTGGTCCGCAAGTGCCGGACCAAAGAGACATGCAAAGCGTCAAGTCTTTGGCTGCGAGTAGCTTAGATGCCTGGGGGCCCTGGGGTCAAGGCTCTCAGCTGTAAAGCACAACCAACAAAGTGCGAATCTGAACCGCCCTGAGCGATCGGCTCCGCGTCCTCAGCCCACAAGGTGGACCAACAGATCGTAAAAGGCGTGGACGTAGACGGCCATCGCAAGACCTCGCGCGAAGAAGATCGCAGCCAGAATGAGGCCGGCTAGGCTGCGAAACAAGACCGCCGAGAGCGACCAGGCCTCTCCACCCGGGCCAACGTGGTGGTACGCCGCAAAAAGAAGCGATGAACCGACGACGATGGCGACCAAGGGCCCCAAGAGCCTCAAATAGTCCCTAAGTCGTGCGCCAGTACCGAATTCGAAGACTCGCCAAGGGTCCAGGTGGAGCAAGAAGAAGCTTCCACGGATCATCAACCAGCGAAACACCAACTCCTCGTAGACCCCAGCTCCCAGGTCCAAGAAGTAGCCATCTGCCCCGCCGCGGGCCAAAAACGGTTGTTGGAGCCAAATCACTAGGGGGGAAAGTAGCCCGGCGTAAAGAGCCGCCTCAACGAAAAACGGGGGCAGATACCTAAAAAGCGGGCGGCGCCGCCGCCAGAAATGAAGAGCGGCTATCACAAAAGCCCCGAACACCGCGGTATGAAAAGCCAAGATCCCGTTGGGGCCCAAACCGCCCAGGGTCTCTTTTAACCAAGTATCGGCCGCATTGCGGCGCAGGCTCCCGCTTAAGACCAGGCCGGCCTCGTAAACCGCGAGGAGGGCCACCACCAATATGACATTGAAAGCCGGATTGCGCGTCTGCCGGCCGTAGTCTTCCAATGACATCAAAGTCGGCTGCCTCATGGAGGTCAGGTTACGCCCGGCGGCGACAGTCCCCGAAGAGCGTTATCCTTCGGTGCTCCTGGCGGGCTGTACTAATCGATTCAAGTCGCCTTTTCCCTCTCAGAGCTATCACGTGGACGCCAATCCTCTCGACCCCGAACCACTCTTCGAAGAGCAGAACTCCGATATCGCATTGCGCCCACGTTCCTTCGCTGAATTTGTCGGCCAAGACCGGGTCAAGTCCAACCTCAAAGTCTATATCCGGGCGGCGCGCATGCGCGACGATCCTTTGGACCACCTGCTCTTGTCGGGACTGCCGGGACTCGGCAAGACCACGCTCGCCGAAATCGTCGCGCGCGAAATGGATGCTTCGCTCAACTGCACTTCAGGTCCAGCGCTAGAAAAACCCGGAGACCTCGCGGGCGTCTTGACGAATCTCGAACGCGGCGACGTTCTGTTTATTGATGAGATCCACCGTCTTCCCGCCAGCGTGGAAGAGTTCCTCTACTCGGCGATGGAAGACTTCACCATCGACATCGTTTTGGACCAAGGACCGCGAGGACGCAGCGTCCGCCTCGACATCCAACGTTTCACCTTGGTCGGGGCGACGACACGCGAGGGGATGCTGTCGCCTCCATTTCGAGATCGCTTTGGCGTCCTCGAACGCCTCGAACCCTATCCAATCGCTGAACTCGAGCTGATCCTTGAACGCTCCGCGAAACTCCTCGGCGTCAACCTCGACCCTGACGGTTGCCGAACGTTGGCCGCCCAGGCCCGCGGAACACCGCGCGTTGCCAATCGCTTCTTACGCCGTATCCGCGACCTTGCCCAAGTCGAGTCTGCGGCGGTTATCGATCAAGAACTGGCCGGCCGGGGCCTCGCGATGTTGGGCGTCGATAAGGTCGGCCTACTTCGTGTCGACCGCATGGTGTTAGAAACCATCGCTCTCGCCGAAGGGCAGCCCGTTGGGCTGCGGACGATCGCGGTTTCCGTCGGCGAAGATGATCGCACCATCGAAGACGTCTACGAACCTCATTTGATCCGTTGCGGCTATCTGCTCAAGACGGCGCGGGGACGCCAGTTGACCGCGCGAGGCTACGAGGTCCTCGGAGCCAAGCCTGCTTCCGCTCAGTCTCGCCAGCCCGAGTTGTTTGACGGCTTGGAATAGTGTCCAGCCACTCGAATTCACCAATGGCCGCCATCTCAAAGTCATCCGCGACGGTCAGCCCCCAACTTCGGCGCAAGGCCAATCTAGCGAAACGCGAAGTTAGCGTGACACAGCTAAGCGCGGTGGCGTTGCTCTTGCTGCTTTTCGTCTTGAGCCTGCTCGGCCGCCGAGACCTTCATGACCCCGCATTGCCCATCCTTCGAGTGTTCGAGAGCGAGGCCTTCGTGCGTGTGAGGTTGACGCGGCTCAAGGATCGATTGGAAATCTCCTCGACAGCGAAGCTCAGCATCTTGAGTCTCGATGACGAATCTCAGTCGGCGGAAAAAACGCGGGAAGGGCGAAAGGCCTACACGGTTAGCTTCGACAAAGAGACCCTAAGAGTCGGAACGCATGTTTCTTCTCGAGGGTTCGAAATCCGAGCTGCGGGTGATGCCATGTTAGAGATCAACGGAATCCACTACCCGGGCTACGTTCGTCTGTTACCCGATGCCGCACGAGGCGGAGTCGTCATCTTGCACGTTCCCTTGGAAACCTACGTCGCCTACGTCTTACCCCGGGAGATGCCGCTGGCCTATCCGACCGCGGCGCTTGAGGCGCAAGCCGTCGCGGTTAGAGGCTATGCGGTGGCCACGATGCTCGATCGCCGAAAGGCTCGGTGGGACCTCGTCGACACCGAAGCCTCACAGGTTTTTGGCGGCCACAGCAAGCTGATCCGTCGCGCCCGCAAGCACGTCGACAAGACAAAAGGTCAGATCATGGCCTTCAATAACGAGGTACTCGCAACTTACTTCAGCAGCACTTGTGGCGGTCACACCCGCGACAACGCAAGTGCGTTTGGCGCTAGGCCCATCGAGGCTCTGCGCGGAGTTCGCTGCGGCTTTTGCGATTGGTCTCGCGACTCAAGATGGCGGAGAAAAATCGACCGCAACGCGCTCAGGAGAAAACTCGGTTTTCGACAGATCACCTCGGTCTCGCTGGTTGAGTCCTCGCGTGGCAAGCGCTTTCCAAACATCCTCATCGAGGGTACCTCGGATCGCGAAAGAGCAAACTGGAGTGCGAAAGACTTCAGGCGTCATCTCGGCCGGGGACAGATCCGATCGTCCTGGATAACCGACGTTGCGCTTGCCAGCACGAAAGTTGAGATTCAGGGCCGCGGTTTTGGGCACGGCGTTGGTCTGTGTCAAAATGGCGCGCGCGGCATGGCCGAAGCGGGACTTGACGGGTCCGAGATCCTGACGCGCTACTATCCCGGCGCGAGCTTGGCCCGGCTTGCGCCAAAGGATCACTGAGATGCTGCCCTTTCTCCCCGCCGCCACGCCCGTGAATTCATCGAACAGGACACCAGTATGACGGCTGAATCCACAGCCTTCTCTTTTGATATCAGTCACCGCGAATCCGGGACTCCCGCTCGAAGAGGCAAAGTCCGCACCGCTCACGGTAGTTTTCAGACGCCAGCCTTCATGCCGGTCGGAACCCAAGGAGCCGTCAAGGGTCTACAGGTCGATGAAGTACTGGCCACCGGCGCCGAGATTATTCTCGCCAACACCTATCACTTGCACCTGCGGCCGGGCGAGAAACTGATCGAAAGCCAAGGCGGCCTGCATGAGTTCATGACTTGGAAGGGACCGATTCTGACCGATAGCGGTGGCTATCAGGTGTTTTCTTTGAGCGATCTAAGAACGATTGACGAAGAAGGCGTGTCTTTTAAGAGCCATCTCGACGGCGCTCCTTGCAGGCTAAGCCCGCAAATCGCCATGGAGATTCAGATCGCCCTCGGCTCCGATATCATCATGAGTTTCGACGAGTGCCTCCCCTTTCCTTGCGACTATGACTACGCCGCGGAATCGGTTGATCGAACCACCCGTTGGGAACAGCGAACCTTGGATTTTCATCCGCGCGACGGCCGCGCCCTTTTTGGAATCGTGCAGGGCGGGGTCTTTCCCGAGCTCCGAGCGCGCTCTGCCAAAGATTTGCTTTGCCTGCCCTTCGACGGCCTTGCCATGGGTGGTCTGTTCGTCGGCGAGCCGCGGAGTGAAACCATGGACATGCTTCAGCTCGTGGCCGAGCTGATTCCAAAGCACCTACCGCGCTACGTCATGGGGGTTGGGACGCCGGTGGAAGTTCTAGATTGCATCCTGCGCGGCTGGGATATGTTTGATTGCGTCCTGCCCACCCGAAATGCACGACACGGCTACGCCCTTACTTTCGCGGGCACCGTCAAGCTCAAGAACCGCCGTTTTCGAGAGGACTCCGGGCCCCTTGAGGCCGACTGTGACTGCATGGCCTGCAGCCGTTACTCGCGTTCTTATTTGCGCCACTTGTTCATGTCGAAAGAGCAATTGGCCGGCACCCTGTTATCTCATCATAATCTGCGCTTCATGCAGCGCGTGATGGCCGGGGCAAGAGATGCGATCGCGCACCATCGATTGCCGTCTTTTAGGGACGAATTTGCCCGCAGCTACGAAGGTGCGGTACCGGACGATTTTTGATCCCGGCGAGCCATGGCCAAGACCGCCTCGACGATCATCCAGGTGCCCAAGATGGCAATTCCAATCGCGGAGATGAGGAGCGGCCAAGCAATGGCCTTGCCTTCGACGTCTTGAAAAGTCCAAGAGTTCGAGAAGTTCTTAAGATTGCTCACCATGGCGATCGCGGTGGTGATGAGCATGAAGGCCATGGGCAAGCCGGTGTACCAGGGGTTTCGGCCGCGCTGCCGTAACCAAAGCGTGACCGTCAACAAGGTCAGCCCGGCCAAGAGTTGATTCACCGTGCCAAAAATTGCCCACAGAGCCATGCCCGCGGGCTTCCCATCGATCTGGTAGAAGGCAAAGCCAGCGATCGCAGCCACCGCTACGAGACTCGAGAAATAACGGTTGCCCGTCAGTCGCGACCAACCCAAAGACGCCCCGACTTCTTCGACGTTGTAGCGCAGCAATCGAGTCGCCGAGTCTAAAGTTGTCAGTGCAAAGGAAACGACAATCACCGCCACCAAGGAAACCGCTAGACTCATTGGCACCCCGAGTTCGGCCATGAATCCCGCAGCACCATCGATAAACCGCCCCATCTTGGCTCCCAACCCGGAAGCGGCGTGCCAATCGGCGTAATGTCGCGACCACGCGGTACGCGCGTCTTCTCCTTTGGATGCAGCGACACCCGCCGTCGTTGCCAAGACCGCCAGTAGCCCTAAGAGTGATTCACCCAACATGCCGCCATAGCCAACAAACCGCGCGTCACTTTCGCGATTGAGCTGTTTGGCGGTCGTCCCCGACGACACGAGAGCGTGAAAACCGGAGGCGGCACCGCAGGCAATCGTGATGAAGACAAAGGGATAAAGAGGCGGCGCCCCCGGTGGCTCCGGCTCGAAAGCCGGGGCCGCGAACTCGGGAGCTTTTGCGAAGAACCCGATGTAGCAAAGGACCAAGCCGAGGTAGAGCAAAAGCGAATTCAGAAAATCGCGGGGTTGCAGTAAAGACCACACCGGCAAGACCGATGCCGCCAAGGCGTAGATCAACAACAACACCATCCAACCCTTGGAATCACTCCACTCGATGGGGAACTCCGATCCCAAGCAAACCAAGGTGAGCTGCAAAGCGAAGCCGACGATTGTCAGGCGCCCCCAGGGAATCCCTCTTTTGTGGGCCAACCACCCTATCGCCGCGGCCACTAGCATGAGCCCGCCACTGGGAATCACCGCCGTTCCGTAGTTCCCTGCAAACAAGCGCGCGATGACGAGGGTGAAGACCCCCATCGCCAAGGCAACTCCAAAAAATATCAGCGCCAAAAACAGTCCCTTTGCCCGTGCTCCGATGACGCCTTCGCAGACTTTCCCGATGGAACTACCGTTGGCCCGAATGGACAACACGAGGGCCGAAAAATCGTGCACGCAGCCGATGAACACGGCACCCAGCACGACCCAAATCATGGCCGGAAGCCAGCCCCAAATAACCGCGATGGCTGGGCCCAACATGGGTGACAATCCGGTTATCGATGCGAAATGGTGGCCGAACAGCACATAGCGAGATGTAGGGAGATAGTCGACATCATTGCGAAACCGGTGAGCGGGAGTCTCGCGACGGTCATCGAGACGAAACAGGCGGCGTGATAGACGCGCGGAGTAAAATCGATAGCCAATGAAGTAGACCAACATGCACGCCAAAGCTGGCCAGATCGCGGACATCGAAGAGATTCTCCTCGGCCTGAGACGCCGACCTAAATGAGGCTATTCAGTTCAGCTCGTACCGAATGCGATCTTAGCGGCGGCCTTCGTCTTCATCCTCGTTGTCGTCATCCTCGCGCTCAGTGCGCAAGTCGAGTTCCAAGCCATCCTTCGCTTCCTCTAAGAAGTCAAAGATGAGACCCGGAAACTCCTTCTTCATGATGTCCAAAATCGTGCCTCGTGCGAGTCCCTTTTCGACGAGGCCAAAAAGGCGCTTCAGCTCCTCAGGTCTAAACTGAGGCCGGTGCAGCCGCTTCAGATCGGGGAATTCAAACTCGCGAACGCTCTCCATCATGCCTCGCGCTTTGGCGAAGGTATCGCCCATGCGGCGCAGAGAATCGCGGACCCGGCGAATCTTTCCCAAGGCCGCTGTCGCACGAACGTCCAGTTTGCTCTTTTGAAGCTGCTCGAGAGCCTGGCTCAAGTCCCGCGCCATCTCCTCGACGCGAGCCGCGTCCGAAAGCATGCGCCCACTAGATTGTTGAAGGTCGGCCAGCATCTTTGCCCAGCGAGGCTGGGACCCTGGCCCGCGCTGTCCAAGACCCGGCGATAGGGCAGGTTTGGGGGCGCCGCCTTGAAACACGGTGAGCAAGTCTAGGGGTTTCGCATCGCGCATGACCCGCAGAGGGACACGGCTGCCCGGTTCTAAAGCTCTAAGAGCTTTCAGGAGCGCATCGAAAGTGGGTTCCTCAAGACGACCAAAACTGAGCATGAAATCGCCGCGAAGAACGCCCGCCCGCCTTGCCACGCTGGCTTTCCGGACACTGGCAATCGCTAGTCCTTCGAAGACAACCAGTCCCAATGAACGGGGGCCTGATCCAAACGTAACCTCAAGAGTGCGCGTCTTTTCGCCGCGCCGAACTTGGATGCGCTGCTTGGCATCGGCTTTCGCGCCCTTGATCATGCGGCGAATAGTGGCGAAACCCCTTAATTCTTCTTTGTTCCAAGAGAGCAGAACGTCGCCGGGCAAAAATTTCGCCTTAGCCCCTAAAGACCGCATATCAACTTCCGCCACATACAGCCGACCACTGTCAATCGAGATCCCCAATCGTGGACGTTCGGCGGGCACATCGACCTTGGAAGGTTTGGCCTGGGCGGCGAGAGGCAGCAGCAAACTCAAAAAGATGACACTGGTGAAAGTGAAGGTGCGCATGGGGCTCTCCGGAAGGAGGGCGGGCATAAAAGGCCACGCCCGGCCCCATTGTTACGAGAATGAAGCCAAAACCCTCCCCTTAGCCCACTAAATCACAAATCAAAGCCACTCAGCCCCTCCCCCCACTTCCAGCAAACCCTCAACAATAGCGTCAGACCAAAAACGCCACCCAATCGATTTGGCAGGCCCAAAAAAAACGACTCCAAGGCCCGGTGGCTCAAGAGTCGTTTCGATGTCCTTGCCGCGATACCCCCTAGGGGGGGTAACTCTGCGAAGCCCTCAGGCTTCATTCGACTAAATATTGTCAGCGGCGCGAGCTAGTTGATGATCTCAATACGCTCCACGAAGACTTTCGGCCAAGCCGAACCGTTCCGATCGTCAATCATCTCCCACTTCGTGATGGCGATTTCTTTGCTGTGGTACTCGGCCAGATCATAGCGGTCGGAAACCAAACGATAGCGTCGTTCGCCAGCCTTGGTGAGCATGAATACCGGCTTTCCACTGAGCGACTCGGCGTAGTCTTTGTAGATGCGGCCAATGCCGTGTTCCAAAAAACGACCGCTGGGTTTTTTTGCGCTGCGACCAGAAGAGCTAATGCGTGTCCGCGTTTCAGTGCGGATCTCGGTGAGTTCTTTTTCGTAGCGTTTCTCGCCTGTTGCCAGCTCGGATTCAAGGCGGTTGATGCGTTGCTCAGCCGAACCGAGACTGCGTGCGAAGTTCTCGCGCTCGCGAACGAAGGCAGCCTGCCGCTCGGCGCTTTGAGCGAGGGATGAGTTGGGTCCGGCTTTTCTCGCTAGCGTTTGGTAGCGACCGCGAAGAGCGGCGAAGGTGGAAGCGCTAGCACTACTGCGGAGAGTCTTTTCGAGTTCCGCGTCTAGGCTCTGTAGCTCGGTCTCAAACCGTTTGTTCTCTTGTCGTTCATCAAGAGCACGACGGGATTGGCGGCCACTCGCGAGTAGCTGCGTTTCGCGACTCAAGCTTCGATCGGCAAAAGTTTGAGCCAACCGTAGTTGGTCCCCACCTTTTGTCAACAAGGCGCTGGGAACAAACAAGGTCTGCTGACGCGGCGCCAGCACTTTCAGCCATCCACCTGGCTCTTCCGCGAGCACGATCAAGCGTTGATTGGCGCTGAGCTGGCCAAGGGTCTTTGAGTTCACTTGCGGCGCCGGGCGAAGTTGTAAATCACGCACGATGACGAGGCCTTCGCCGGGACGCTTGATTTGCACGAAAGTCTTGCCGTCTGCACTTTTTCGGCAGTAGGCAGCGAAGCCGCCGGAAACTCGAATCTCGGCCCAGGAGCCCTTCGTCGCCACGACTTCGACGACGTCGCCCTCGGCGAGGCGATGGATTTCCGCATCGAAGTCGTTACGCCCGGCACGAGCGGGCGTGCTGGCAGATTTAACCCGCGCGTAGCGTGCACTCGCTTTTTCTTGCGCTTGGACCCCCGTTGGAATCGCAAAAGCGAAAGTTAACAGAGCTATAACGGCCAAGTTCCAAGCATTGAAACAGGCGGGCCTCGTTCGCCCGGTCTCCACGAGCCCTTGTCGCATCTCTCGATCCTCCCCGATCGTTGTTTTTTTCGTTTTCAAGGGTTCGGCATCTCAGCCTCATTGAAGAGGGACGAGAGAGCCCGGCCAAATTCGAAGACCTCGATCGACCTTCCCATTCAGCCCCTTGCTTCGGCATTCTACGGCGCGGTCGGGGACGCCGCGAGTGACGGTGGCAAACCCCGGCCAGAATTGCTCAAAGAAGTTTGTCAATTCACGCTGCCCTCCGTCGCCGAAACAAGCTAAACTCCTGCCTTGCGCACCCTTGGGGAGGGGATGATGCGATTTGACGCGAAACTGACGGGCCTAGTGTCATGCCTTGTTTTTGGAGGCATGCTTGCCTTCACCATGGGCTGGATTGGACCTTTGCACGCAAAGTCTGCCTATCGTCGTGGGGTCCAACTCATGACCCAGGGCCGAACTGAGGCGGCGGCAAAGGAACTCGACCGGGCCTTGGACCTCGAACCCAATTCACTAAGTATCCGCTTGGCGCATGCCCGAGTCTCTGAATCGGCCCAAAGGTGGGAAGATGCGCGGCTCGACTACCATTGGGTCCTCGCGAGGTATCCCCAGTCCGAACCCGCAAAAAAGGGACTAGAGCGCATTCGAGACGTCCTAGCCCTCGCGGCCGCATCGACGGCTAACGATCAATCCACCGCATCTCGCTGAGGCCTGAATCCTGGCTATTCTGCTCGCCCTCGTAAGCTCATTTTTCTGGGCGGGGCTCGACCTCGCACGAAAAAAACTCGCTCGCGACCTCAGCCCTTTAGCAATCGTCGCTTGGCTCACGACTTTGCAGGCCTTGATCTTCGCGCCGCTCCTCTACTGGGCCGAGGCGCCCAAGCCTTCCTACTGGCTACCCGCTACCGCCGTCCTCGCAGCGAACCTCGTGGCAAACTGGCTCTTCGTCAAGGCCCTCGCCTTGGGCCATTTCAGCCGAACCGTGCCCTTGTTGTCGCTGACTCCGGCCTTCGCTGCGTTCTTCGGATTCTTGTTGCTGGGGGAAAAGATGAGCCCCCTTCAAGGGTTCGGCATCGCACTGGTATCGGCCGGCGCTTTTGTTTTGGGTCGCGATGGCAAAAGAGGGAGAGCCGACAAAGTCGAGTTTCGCGCTTTTTTGCTCATGCTCGGGGTCGCCTTTCTCTGGGGGCTGAACGCACCCTTTGACAAGCAGGCGGTCAATGCCTCAGGCCTCATCTTCCACGTCTTCTTCCAAGGCTTCGGCCTATCACTCGCCTTTCTCGGCATCTTGTTCGCGACCAAGCGCATCCATGAAATTGCCAAGGGACGCTTGTTTTTGGGCTTCTTGTTGCTCGCCACTTTCGCGGGCATCGGGGCCCTTGGCTTTCAGCTCGCCGCCTACCAACGCATGGACGTAGCCTTGGTCGAAACCATCAAGCGCGTCACGGGCCTCATCCTCGCGCTCAGCTTGGGAAAACTGTTGTTCGCCGAGGAATTGACGCGCTGGAAAGTCGCCGCCGCGCTGCTAATGGCGGCGGGCTTACCGCTCGTCCTGTTTAATTGAATTCGCCTGTGCGGCTGCGTCGAGCGCCTCGCGTCCCCAAGCCACAATCCTTGATGCGACCTGGCGAAAAGGCAGACCTTTTTCTCGGGCCACGCGCGCCGCGTCTTCGTACTCGGCTTCGACCTGAAGAATGCGGCCGCCTCGTGAGCCGACCTTAAGGCGAAGCTCTCCCCAGGGTGTCGGAATCGGCAAGATCTCACGCGTCAAGACCACCCGATCCACCTGCCGCACTCGAATCCCGAAGGTCGAACTCTCCGAAAACAGGACCTCCTCCAAACGGTCTCGATCATCGGGTTTGAGGACCACGGTAATGAGCTGTCCTGGTCGATCCTTCTTCATCTGCACCGGCTGCACCAGCACATCGAGCGCACCCTCTTCTTCAAGCCGAGACCTCAGAAAGCCCAGCGCTTCTCCGGTCATATCGTCGACTTGTGTTTCCAACACCGTTACGCGATCCACCGCCGCCAAGCCTGAAATAGTCGCCTCGCGCTCGTAAAGCGTGGTCCTCAAGACGTTGGGCGGATCGCCACGATCCGTACTGCCCGCACCGTAGCCCACGCCCAGCACCGAGTACTCGAACCTCGGCGAAAATTCTTCAACCAGCACTTTCAAGATCGCCGCGCCGGTCGGCGTCACAAGTTCACGTTGGACCCCGCTGCGCACGAGCGGCATGCCCCTTAGGATCTCCGCTGTAGCCGGTACCGGAATGGGAAGATGGCCGTGCGCCATCCGCGTCCGCCCTTCCCCGACCGACACTGAGGATGAAACGACCTCGTCGATATCCAAAAGCTCAATCGCCAAAGCAGCGCCACAGATGTCCACAATCGAATCGACGGCGCCGACCTCGTGGAAATGCACATCCTCGGGCGCATGGCCATGGACGCGGCCCTCAGCTTGCGCCAAACAGGCGAAGATCCGCTGCGCGCGATCTTTGGTGGCAGAACTGAACTCACTCTCTTCGATCAGCGTTCTAATATCGCGATAGCCAAGGCCATGCGCGTGTTCGCCATGGTGGTGGCCACTCTGGCCTTGGCCGTGATCGTGGTGAGCATGGCTTTGGTGATCTTCACCGAGGCCTTCGATCCGCTCGACGCCATCATCATGGGTCTTGACGATGACGTCAAACTTGAGGGCGCGGAGAGCGCCGCGGTGGACCGTCTTCGTTTCGAGACGAAACTCCCCGGCTGACAAAGACTCAAGGCCACGACGCAAATCCTCGATCGACAGCCCGAGGTCGATCAAGGACGCCAAGAACATGTCTCCGGCAATCCCGCTGGCGGGATCAAGAAAAAGGCCTCGGGTCATTAGACTCCGCTCAGCATCTTCACCAGCTCAACTTTCTTCGCTTCTAAGGTCGCGACGTCATCCGCTTCGAGGTTGAGGCGAAGTTTGGGCTCTGTATTGCTCTTGCGGACATTGAACCACCAGGTGTCGTACTCCACCGTGACGCCGTCCAGATCGTTGATCCGGCCATCGGCGTAGCGCTCCCTAATCTTCGCGATCATCCCGTCTTTGTCTTCAACGTCAAAGTTGATCTCGCCGGTGGCCGGGTAGCGGTCGAGAGGCGCAATGAGTTCGGAGAGCTTTTTGTTCTCGCGCGTCATGATGTCGAGGACGATCAGCATCGCGATTGCCGCGTTGTCTGAAGTAAAGTTCTTCTCGAAATAGTAATGGCCTGACAACTCGCCGCCAAAACTGGCCTTGTTGGCGCGCATCGTCGCCTTGATGAAGCTGTGGCCGACACGCTCTTTGATCGGCTTACCGCCAGCTTTCTTCACTTCTTCCGCCACCACTCGACTCGACCGCAGATCGTAGACGACAGCCGTTTGGGGCTGGCGGCGCAACATCTCTATTGCGATCAGCGCGGTTAGAACATCGTTCGCCACGACTACGCCGCGCTCATCGACAAAGCGGCAACGATCCGAATCGCCATCGAAGGCTACGCCGACGTCAGCACCCGAGGCCCGAACCGACTTGATGACATCCTGGAGGTTTTTCTCTTCGAGAGGGTTGGCCTCGTGGTTGGGAAAAGTCCCGTCCAACTCAAAGAACAGGCACTCTGATTCAATATCGAGAGCCTTTAGAATCGGCGGCATCTCCAGACCCGCCATGCCGTTGCCTGCGTCCAAAACGCACTTCAACTTGATGGGCTCACCAACCCATTCCGTAACATGGCCGACATAACCTTCGGTGATGCTCCGCTCTTCGAGCGAACCTTGCTCACTGGCGGCCATCGGGGCCGGCTGAGGCTTTTCACAGGCTGTTTCTAAGACCTTGATGCCGCTTTCATAGCTGATTGGGACGCAGTCTTTGCGGCAAAACTTCATCCCGATGTACTCGCTCGGGTTGTGCGACGCGGTGATCTGAACCCCGCCGTTAACTCCCAAACTTCCGATTGCATAGTAGGTCATGGGAGTGGAGGCGAGGCCGATGTCAATAACGTCAGCGCCCTGCTCTCGCGCACCCTCAATGAACGCCGCAGCGATGCTCGGCGCGCAATCGCGCATGTCACGACCGACCACCAAGGGGCCGCCGCCGACTAAGTGTACAAAGGCCGCGCCGATCTTTTTGGCGAGCGCCTCATCGATCTGATCGCCGTAGATTCCGCGTACATCGTAGGCTTTGAAAACGGACATCACATTCTCCTCAGGTCAGTTCTTAACTAGGGTCTCAAGCGCAGAAATAGCGCGCTCAACGTGTTCGTCGTCGATATCTAAGTGGCAGACCAAACGCAGCGAATCTTCATTCAGGGCGAGAGTCAACACGCCCATCTTCTCGAATCCGTCTTGCAGCTCTTTGGCGCGGCCCGCTAGGCTGAAGTAGAGCATGTTCGTCTCGGGTGCGACAACCTCGATCCCGGGCAGTCGGCCAAAGGCTTCGGCCAAGCTCGCGGCGCGACGGTGATCATCGACGAGCCGCGCTCGCATGTCACGCAGAGCGACAAGGCCCGCTGCCGCGAGAATTCCCGCTTGCCGCATGCCGCCGCCAAATAGTTTGCGAACTCGCCGCGCTTCCTTGACGAAACTTTCGTCGCCAAGCAAAAGCGAACCCACCGGAGCACCCAGCCCCTTGGATAGGCAGCAAGAGACCGAATCGGCGGTCGCGGCCCACTTGTCGAGCGCAATGCCCGTCGCCGCTTCGGCGTTCACCAGGCGTGCGCCATCCAAGTGAACTTTCATGCCCTTGGAATCGGCAAATTCCCGACAGGAACGAAGGTACTCGAGCGGCAAGACGGCGCCGCCGGCACCGTTGTGAGTGTTCTCAAGGCAAAGTAACTTCGTGCGCGGCCAATGTTCATTGTCGCCACGCGTGGCCGCCTCAAGGTCTTTCAGGGCCATCATGCCCCGCCTGCCCGCAATCGTTTTTATTTGGATACCGGAGAGTTGAGCAAAGCCTGCTTGCTCCCACACAAGACAATGGGCACTCGCCTCAACCAAGGCTTCAGAATCGCGATCGGTGTGCAAGCGCGCTGCAATCTGGTTGGCCATCGTTCCAGAAGGCACAAACAGCGCGGATTTTTTACCGAAGAGCGACGCTGCAAAGACTTCCAATTCGAGGACCGTAGGATCGTCGCCAAAGACGTCGTCACCGAGCGGGGCCTTCTGCATGGCTTCATACATCGCCGCGCTGGGGCGCGTGACGGTATCACTGCGAAAATCGGCGATCCCTTGAGAAGACATGGACAAGTTCCTTGGTTTCGGCTAGCAAGAATTCAGGTGCTTCGCCGGCGAGATCTATTCTCATGAGAGCTGAGAATCTGCGCGCGGCGAACTGTTAGGATCGCGCAACGCGACATTAGCCGTCGGCACGCGGACGATCAACCATCGCCCCTCAGCCACCGAAACTCCGCCTCGGAGCCCTAAATTGTTTTTAACTGCTTGCCTGACCATCGAAACCGACGACGTCGAGGCGCTTGGGGCCTTTTACATCGAGACCCTCGGCTTCAAACAGCGCTTTAGGAAAGGCGACTGGCTCGAACTCGAAGTTGCCGGAACCCGTATCGCGCTGCGGGAACGACCGCTTGGGAGAAGTTCAGAAACGACGACCACTCCTCAGGGCGGAAACGGCGCGCTTTTGGGTTTGCAATCAGAGTTGCCGTTAAGCGTTCTCGCCAAAAAACTCAAAGAGCGCGGCCTGACTTTAGAGAGCTGCCCCCATGTGGACGCCGAAGCTGGGGTTGAGCTGCTGTTCTTTCAAGACCCGCAAGGAAATCGCGGCTATTTTTGGCGTCTAAGTGACGGGATCCGCGATGCCTCGTGAAATCGTTTTGGGCAATGGCCTCGCCTTGGCGGCGTTCGATAGTTCGATGGCCCTTCGCGAACTTTATTTCCCCTACGTCGGACAAGTCAATCATAGCTTGGGTCGAGCCTCTCACCTTGGCATCGATTGGGAGGGCTGCGTCCGCTGGTTCGGCGACGACGAAACTTGGCGCATCGACTCGGAGCTGAGCCGAGATGGTCGCGAAGCGCGGGCCCACCTTAGCCACCCCAAGTTGCCATTTAGTCTCGACATGCAAATCACCTGGGCCGCAGAGAAAAGAGTCTTGCGACGCCGGCTTCGCTTCCATTGGAAGCCCGGCAGCAACACCAAACTTCGAGGACGCCTGTTGGTGCACCACGACTTGGCGCTCGGCGAAGGCGACCTCAGCAACGAAGTGCGAGCCTACCCGCGCGAAAAGGTGATCGTTCACCGCAAGCGGGAATACCTCGTGCAGATCGAAGGTCTTGACCCGGCAGGTCGAGGTTTTTCGGATTGGACCCTCGGACGACGAGACGACTTTGAAGGCCAGGGAGTTCGCGCCGCGGCCGCCAAAACCGAAGGCCAACTCGGCCGCAACCCTTGCGCGGTTGGTGCCGGTGAATCACTGATGGCCTGGGAGCTTGTTCCAGAAACTAACGCGCCCCAAACCTTCGACATCTACTTGACCGCGAGCGCGGACGGCACACGGCCTGCCGGAAAAGCAGCGGCGAGCGCCTTTGAGCCGAGGGAAGACGAAGCGGCGGCTTTTGTTTTTGCGACCCGCGACGACTGCGAACTGCCGCAAGCCTTACTGCAGATCGAATCACAGTCGATCGGACAGTTGCTCGCGCACACCGACCGCGGCGGAGCGATGATCGCCGCCGCCGACACTTGGAATCTCGATCTTTCCTTCGAGAGTTATGCCTACTGTTGGCCGCGCGACGGCGCCTTTATCGCCCGCGCTTTGGATGAGAGCGGCCATCGTGAAGTCGCCAGTAGTTTCTTTGGCTTCGCCCAGCGCATTGTCGAGCGCGAAGGCTGCTTTAGACAGCGCTACCATCCGGATGGTCATCTGGGGAGCAGCTGGCACGCCGAGCCCAAAGACGATGAAACGCACCTCCCAATTCAAAGCGACGAAGCAGCCCTGGTACTTTGGGCTTTTTGCCGACGAGAAAGAGGCCGCTCGGAGTCCGAACAAAGCGAGTTTGCGGAGCGCCTTGAAAGGCTTGCAACGCCCTTGGCTGAGTTTTTGTGTCGCTACCGTTGCGAAACAACGAAACTCCCCCTGCCCTCCTACGACTTGTGGGAAGAGCGCTTTGGGGTGCACACTTTTAGTGTCGCTGCGACCGCCGCGGCCCTGCGTGCAGCTAGTGCACTTCCGGTGGATGCCGCCCACAAAGAACGCTGGGGAAGCGCCGCGGCCGAGATTGAGGACAACTTGCCGCGTTATTTGTTCCACCGGGAACTGGGGCGATACGCGCGGCGGGCGGAAGTGACGCCGGAGGGTTATCACCTCGACATGACCGCTGATAGTTCCTTGGCGGGTCTGTTCCTGTTCAACGCCGTTGCCGCTCAAGACGAAAAAGTTACAGCGACGATGCAGTATTGTGAACGCGTTCTTGAAATACCCGGACCCGTCGGCGGCTGGGCTCGGTATGAGGGCGACCGATACGAGCGACAAGATAGCGATGACGTCGATCTCGCCGGCAACCCTTGGGTATTGACGAGCCTTTGGATGTGCGAGTGGCGAATCGCGCGCGCCCGAACTCTTGTCGAACTCGACCGAGCCCAAGAGATTCTAAGCTGGGTGGTGAAGCGAGCACGCCCCAGCGGCGCGCTCGCCGAACAGTTCGATCCAAGAACCGCTGAGCCAAGATCGGTCATGCCATTGTCCTGGAGCCACGCGGCTTTGGTTAGTGCGGTGTGCCACTACCGGCGGCGCCGAGGCGAACTCGGGTAGAACGCCGAGCTAATGGCTCAACTTAAACTCGACGAGTCAATAGTCCGGCTGGTGGCTGCCGGGGCTTAGAAGAACTTCTTGAAGAGTCCAGTCGCGGCATCACCCAAGTCGAAGTCTCCGTCGCCGTCTTGGTCGAACATGCGACCCAGAAAACTTCCGGCTTGCGGATCTTTCTTGTCGATGGCCGCGCGCTCTTTCCCGAGCAGGCCAGATAGGCCCGACGCGTCAAAGCCGCCGGCTTTCTTTTGACGGCCGAGGCTGCCGAGCACGACCGGGCCGAGCATGCTCATCAACTGTCCCATGCCTTGCTGGCTAAGACCCACCGTCTGCCCCAAACCGCCTTCGATTTTCTCGCGCTGTTTTCCGAAAAGGTGTCCCGCGATGCCGTCGCCGTTGGCAGCCCGACCGCTTGCCTGGCCAGAGAAGTGTGATTGAAGGTTATCGAGAAGGCCGCCGTCGTGATCGCGGTCTAGGGCTTTTTCGAGACTGCGGGCCCCCTCCGGAGTCCGCGCGTTGCGCTGCATGGCGCCGATCATGGTCGGTAGAGCCGCACCGATAGCGTTGCGCGTGGTCGCGTCGTCAGCGCCAATGCGTTTCCCGATGGCGCCCATGGCTTGCTCGCCGATTTGGCTTTTGATCAGGTCGATGAGTGAAGACATAACTGTTTCTCCGTTGGATGTACTGGGCAAGATGATGAAACACGGTCAAGCGGGCCACTATAACATCCAGCCGCGATCGACCGGGCGCTGCCCCAGAGCGCGAGAATCGGACGTCACCGGTCAGAACTTGGCTCCGCTTTCGGCGGAGACTGATAGGATGAGTCCCGCAGGGTAAACCCCAGGCCATCTCTGGCGGGTCTTGCCAATTGAGTCTAGACCGGGAGTGATTTCGATGCGTCGACGTGTTTTGGGAATGGTCATGGCGGGCGGCCGCGGCACACGTCTTTTTCCGCTTACTCGCGATCGGGCCAAGCCCGCAGTGCCTTTTGGTGGCCGCTATCGCATCGTCGATTTCGTGCTCTCGAACTTCGTGAACTCGGGCATCTACTCGATCTATGTACTGACGCAGTTTAAGTCCCAAAGCCTCATGGAGCACATCCACTCGACATGGGGTGGCGCGTCGATGCTGAACGACCACTTCATCATTCCCGTGCCCGCTCAAATGATGACCGGTGACTCCTGGTACCAAGGCACGGGCGATGCCATTTTCCAAAACCTCAATCTCATTCGGGATTGCCGGCCGCACATTGTCGCGGTCTTCGGCGGCGATCACATCTACCGAATGGACATCAGTCAGATGATTTCCTTTCACAACGATGTCGATGCCGATGCCACGATCGCCGGAATCACGGTACCGATCGAAGAGGCACACCAATTTGGCGTCATGAAGGTCGAGACCGACGGACGGCTCCTTGAATTTCAAGAAAAACCGGAGAACCCCGCTCCCCTGCCGAGCGACCCGACGCGAGCCTTGGTTTCGATGGGCAACTATGTGTTCTCCGCGCGAGCGTTGACTCACGCCCTTGAGCGCGATGCCGTCGACAAGAGTAGCTCCCATGACTTTGGCAAAGACATCTTGCCTTGGATGTTAGCGAAGAAGCAAAATCTCTATTGCTACAAGTTCGAAACGAACTCCATTCCCGGTCAATCAGGTGCCAACACCTACTGGCGCGACGTCGGGACCTTGGACGCCTACTACGAAGCGACGATGGATCTGCGCAACGTCGTCCCCGACTTCGACCTCTACAATGGCCAGTGGCCCATCCGCACTGCCACCATGGATCTGCCACCGGCGAAATTCGTCCACGACGAAGAAAACCGAGTCGGCCACGCGGTGATGTCCATCGTGAGCGAAGGTTCCATCATCTCGGGGTCGAAGGTCAGCGGCTCGTTGATCGGAAGAAACGTCAGAGTCAACTCCTTTTGCGAAGTTGAAGATTCCATCTTGATGGACAACGTCGAGTTGGGCCGCCGCGTCAAGTTGCGCGGGGTCATCATCGACAAGAACGTGAAAGTCCCGGACGGCGAAGTAATAGGTTTCGATCGTGCGCGTGATGCGGAACGCTTCACCATTTCGGACCAAGGCATCGTCGTCATTCCCAAAAAGCCCCTGTTCGAGGGTCCCGTGGGAACTATTAATCTCTAAATCACGCCTACTTTCGTCTCTTCCAGGATAAGGCGAATGACGTCTTTGGGGTCGTTCGTCTCCTTGAATCTGGCGAGCTGGCGTTGAGCAGAATTGCCGTTCACCAGCATATCTTCGATGACCTCGACGTAATGCAAGGTGCCGAGTTGGCGCATATCATCTGCCAAAAACGCCAAGAGATCGCGGATAACGTCGACCGTGGGGATCTCTTTTTTCTTCTGAAAGTCGATCAATTTTCCTTCCAACCCGTAGCGCGCGGCGCGATAGACGTTCTCGTTAATGAGCGCCCTACGGTAGAGGCGGTAGCCGAGGTTCGCTTCGTACAGCATCAAGAGCTTGTGAACGATAGCTTGCAACAGCGAGACGATAGCTAGGGTCTCTTCGACTTTGGTCGGCGTGTCGCAAATCCGAAACTCGACGGTCGGAAAAAAGGGGTGCGGGCGGATATCCCAGTAGATCATCTTCGCATTGTCGATGCAGCCCGTCGTCACGAGCAGGTCAACGTAGCGCCGAAACTCGTCGTCGTTGTTGAAGTAGTCGGGTATCCCGGTGCGTGGAAAGCGCTTGAAAATGTGAGACCGCGTTGACATGTGGCCCGTCGGTTTTCCTTGCCAAAAGGGACTCGACCCCGACAGAGCGAGCAAGTGAGGCAAGAAATAACGCGCGGCATTCATGACCTGGATACGAGCCTCGGGGTCGAGGATCTCAACGTGACAGTGCATGCCGTAGATCAGATTCGCGCGGGCAATGTCTTGGAGGTTGTAGAGGATCTTGGCGTACCGTTCTCCTCCCGAGATCTTGACATCTTTCCAGTGGGTCGTGGGATGAGTACCCGCTGCCGCGAGGCCCAAACCATGTTCTTCGGCGAGCTCGATAACGGCGCGCCGGTGACGGGTCAGTTGTTCTTTGGCCTCGGCCACGTCGGCGCAAGGATCGGTCACGATTTCGACAACGGCCGTGTGAAACTCAGCCTTCATGTTGTCGGTGTGACGCGCGTCGGCAGCGGAGAGAAACTGTTCGGTGTGGTTCGAGAGTCCAAGGGTTTTGGGGTCGACGAGCATGTACTCCTCTTCGATCCCAATCTTTAGCTGCGACATCTTTTTTCTCCCACTATGAACAACGGCACTTGTCCACCTCCCGAAGTCACATTGCACAAACCTCCCACCCCCAGCCGCGCGAGCGCACCGACCATTTTACCCATGAAGAGATAAGGATCGAGATCCACAAAAAGGTCGTCCGGCTCAAGATCGTTGGCCATCGACGGAAAGGGCTCCGTGGACAGGATGATACGTTCTTGGGCGACAAAGTCATTCCCGACCGCGGCGTCCAAGGCTCGGCTCCAGGCGTCTTCCTCGATCTCCCAACCCAAGGAAATCCCCTTGCCGCCGTAGTCGTCATTGGGTTTCAAGACGAAGTGCTCGCGGCGCTCACGCAAGAAGGGAATGAGATCGACGCTTTCACCTCGATAGTTGGTCTTTCCCGGCACGAGGTTTCTGGTCCAGGGCACGGCGGAATCAATCAGGCCGCACAAGCTATCGTCCATCCACGACTCGCGGTTGTCAGCCGTGAGGACGGCAAAGATCGATTTTTTGTGTACCAGCTTCGCCTGAAACGGATTCACCACACACACTCGGCCCGCGCGGTAGGCATCGAAAAGCGGCTTGACTTCGTCGAGCTTCTCGATGAACTCATTCATCAGGACTCGCTTGTAGACCACGTCAATCTTTTCGCCCTGTGCTTCTAGGCTATGCCCGTCAAACTCGAGTTCACGCGGGTCGACGATGATAGTCCGGTAACCTTGCGCTTCGAAATGGTCGCGGCAAATCTCGAACTCGATCGCCGTGGGCACATCGCGGTAGTCGACGATGGCAATCGTCGGTTTGTGAGCTCCAGAGAACTCTCCCCAGCATGTCAGCAGAGCATCCAACATCGGGGGCAAGGTCGGAATCATGCGCATCGAAAAGGTGCGCTGAAACTCTTCGGCAAGCGGGTGCTTCAAGAAAGACTCGCTCAAGCGGTCACCAAACCCCACGCCTGCCGGACACTCGCCGTTGATCTCGACGAACTTCGGTCCTTCGTGAGTCATAAAGGAATCCAAGCGCACGCAGGGCGCGATGTAGGAATACCCGGGGTCCGGCTGGACCATCTCGCGCTCGACTTCAGTCAAGTTGAGCAGGGCCATGAGCGCGGGATCTTCGAGCATGCGTTCCTTCGCCTGCACGATACCGGCCATCGTGGCTTCCGCGACTGCGGCCAATGACGAGACTTCCGCCTCCGTCAGGAACTTGGGGCGCAGGTGATTGCAAAGGGGGCGGCCACCGAAATGGACCCCCCGCTCGAGCAGTTCTGAACGGAACCCCGGGAGGTGATCAAGGTGGAGGGCTCTTTTTTCGGCCAAAAGGGCGTTCCAAATCTCGGCAGCTTGCAAGGTCGTCATCAACTCCTCTGGGGTTCGGCGAACTGCCATTATCCACATTGCGGCAGTCTCGAACAGAGACAGAGCTGACAGACTTGAGCTAAGCGCTTACCATCTGGCTATGTCCTCAGATCCGCACGATGCTCCGAGCTGTGTCGCTATTGTTAGCGCCGAAGTCGCGCCTTGGTTTTCCAGCGGGCGGCTGGGGGAATCAACTCAAACGCTGCCTAAAAGGCTCGCCAGACACCAAATCCGCTCCTTTACCGTCGCGCCCTTTCTGCAATGCCACGGCGAGTACGCGGCGGAATTCGAGACTGTCTGCGAAGAAGTCAGCATCAACTTTGCGGGGGAAAGGCAGGTCTTTTCGATTCTGCGGGCGCTAAATCCTGAAGATGATACCCAGGTTTTTTTCATTCGCGCCCCCGAGTTCCTGGAGGCTGGCGACGATCCCTACGGCCAAGATCGGGGCGATTCGGGATTGGGTAACCTCCGCTGGCTCTTTTTCGCAGTAGCATTTCGTCCTGCTCTACGAGCCTTGGAGCTAAGCCCCGGATTGCTTTTTCTTCAGGATTGGCCCACGGCCTTGATCGCGGTCTTAGACCGAACCGATCACCACTTCGACGACGATGCCCACGCCTGCGCCGTTATTTTTTCCGTGCACGACCCCCGGCAGCAAGGCTGGCACAACCCGACGGATTGGCGAGAGGCCAAGCTACGTGAGGATCTCCTTGCAGATGACCTGCTGTATGAGGGTGAAGACTTGAATCTTCTAAAGGGCGGATTGTTGTTTTCCGACCTTGTCCTTTTCGGGCCTGACACATCACTCAAGTCGCTGTTTTCGCCGCAAAGCGAGTACGGTTTGTCGAGCATGTACGAATCCCGATCGGAGCATCTTAGAGCCATACCGGGATCATCCGGTACGCCGCAAGACAAGATCGCATTGAAAGACGCCATCGATCTCGCCCTAAGACTCCGCAGTCAGCGGTCACGCGAAGACTTGTTGTTGCGCCGACTAGATTTGGAGCCGAGCGAAGCGTTCTTGGCACCCCAACGCGGCGTCCCTGAGTACTACCCAATCGACGCCCTTTTCCTGAGAGTCGTCGACCCGCGCCGCCTCGCCGTTTTCTGGGAGGTCCAGGGCGAAGCCGGGCGCCAGGTCTTGGATAGCCTCAGCGCCGACGAGGTCTACGGCAGTCGATGGGAGCTGCGGCTTGAAGCCCTTGAATCCGGCAGTCGCTGGACGGTGACGGTTAGAGGGCTCACCAAGAACTGGTTCGTCGAGGTCGACCCCGGTCGCCAATACCGCGCCGAGCTTTGGATGAGCTACGGAAGTAGCGACGACGAACGTGCATTGAGAATGGCGACTTCGAACTTGGTGAGTACCCCACCCGACTTGATAGCCCGCTCGTCATGAACGAGACATCCAACGGTTACTGCGCCCTCATTCTTCACACACACCTGCCCTACGTACACCACCCCGACTACGAGCACTTTTTGGAGGAAGAGTGGTTATTCGAAGCCTTGGCCGAGACCTACCTGCCCTTGCTTGCGCGCTTCATCGAGCTACGCGATGCCAGCATTCCTTTTCGGATCTCGATGTCCTTGACGCCGCCACTCTTATTCATGTGGAAAACCGCGTCATTGCGGTCGAAGTTTGCAACCTATCTGAAAAACCGCGAATCCTTGGCGCGGCAGGTCGAAAAAGACCCCGAGCGGTTCTTTCACTCCGAAGAAAGCGACGCAGACTCTCAGATTCGAAAACGCTGCATCGAGCACTACGTCGAGCGCTACCGCCGTTTGCAAGCGCTTTGGAAGTCCATCGACGGCGACTTGTTGAGCTCCTTCCGGCAACTCCAAGATGACGGCAATTTAGAAATCCTCGCCAGCGCCGCAACTCATGGATTCTTGCCGCTGTTCCAACGTAAAGAAGCCATTGCCGCCCAGATCCGCTTGGGTGTCGAACTCACTGAAAAGTGTTTTGGACGGCGGCCACGGGGATTTTGGCTGCCCGAGTGCGCCTGGCACGAAAAGCTCGGCGCCCCGCTCCGCGCCGCGGGCATTGAGTGGTTGGTGCTAGATCACCATGGCATCGTGGGCGCTGACCCTCGCCCCAAACACGATCACTACCGCCCCGCCGAAATCGCCGAGGGGCTATTCGCTTTTGGCCGTGACCCGCGATGCTCCGAGCAAGTCTGGTCATCCAAAGTCGGCTATCCCGGTGACCCCGCCTATCGAGAACTTTATCGCGACATCGGATACGACGCCGACTACCGCGCCATTAGGCCTTACCTGAACCCAGATGGAATCCGACGCAATGTCGGCTTGAAGTTTCAGCGAATTACCGCTGATGTCGAACTGCACGAAAAAAAGAACTACGACCCCGAGGCCGCCGAGATTCGTACGCGAGCCCACGCAGCTAACTTCCTGGATTCTCGCCGCGATCAAATCGCAGATCTTCGTCGAACTCTCGACACCCGTCCGGTGTTGACTGCCCCCTATGACACCGAACTTTTCGGGCACTGGTGGTACGAGGGACCGTCGTTTTTGGAACAGCTCTTTCGTCAGCATCAACTTCGCGGTGACGCCGCGGGGTTCGAGTTCGCAACTCCGTCTGAGATCCTCGACCATCGCGGCCCGCGATCTCGCGTCTTCGCTCATCCCTCGACTTGGGGTCGAAACGGGTATTCTGAAGTCTGGGCCAACGAGAAGAACGCCTGGATGTGGCCCCACTTGTTTGAAATGCAAAAGCGGATGTGCCAGCGCGCCGAGGAATTCAGCCAGCGAAACCCCACCTGGATGGAAAGGCGTTTTCTCAATCAAATGGTGCGTGAGCTGCTGCTCGCCGAGTCGAGCGATTGGCCCTTCATCGTCACGATGGAGACTTCTGCTCACTACGCAGAACGCCGATTTCGCGACCACGTACACCGCTTTTTTGCGCTCGAAGACGCCTTCGATGGCGCTCTGTTCTCGGAAGCCGAACTCCATAGCGTGGAACTCCACGATGCGGTCTTCCCCGACCTTGACTTCAGGATCTACGCCGGGGCTTGAAGGGCTTCGTGGCCGCTGATAAGCTCCCGCCCTGGGAGTCTTCAGGCTCCCGGAACCTAGCCTCGCTGGCCAACGGCGAGCCGAAAACACGGGGGATTAGCTCAGCTGGGAGAGCGCTACAATGGCATTGTAGAGGTCATCGGTTCGATCCCGTTATCCTCCACTCCAAAAGCCCTGGCCAATTGGTCAGGGCTTTTTTCTGTGGCCAGCGCCCGGTCTGTGCCCTTTTTTCGCTGCAGCTCCGGTCGGTTGCCGTACCATGCTCGGGCCCCAATAACCGACTCAACAGGAATCAAAGACCGTGAATTCTGAATCGTCGGCCAAGCGGCTCAAGCAACGCTGGGAAGCGCTCGCTAAGACCGAGCGCCGCGACTACTACATTGCCTCGCACCCCGGTTGGGATGACCCCAAGATTTGGGCCAGCCGCGCCAGCGCTGATGCGGGATTCGTTCTTCAGGGATTTAGCGACGATCGCCTACGCGAAGCGAAGGTGTTGGAGATTGGCTGCGGCGTAGGACGCCTAGTTCCGAGCATCGCGAAACGCGTTGGCCGTTACACCGGAATCGACATTGCGACTTCTTGTATCGCCGAAGCGCGCAAACGTTGCCAAGAACTCGACAACACCCGCTTTGAAGAGTGCAACGGCGAGGAAATCCCCGAAGCTGTTCTCGACCAACAGTATGACATCATCTTCGCCGCCGCCGTCTTCATTCATTGCCCGCTCGATGTCATCGAAAAAATGATCGCCGCCGCTTGGAAGTCTCTCGCCCCGGGCGGCGAGTTTCGCTTTCAACTCCGGGGCGACTTAGCGGACAACAAGGGCATTCAGATTCCACTCGAGGTCTTAGAAGAGATGGAAAAAGAGGAGCTCAAAGAGGCCCACCGCGGCGTCGAGCAAGCCAAAACCGAAGGTGACGAGCAAGCGCTTGAAGAAGACTACATGGGATTCGCCTTTAGCTATGACGCCGCGCAAGAGATGGTCGACCGCATCCTCCCCCACGACGTACAACTGCTGCGCATGAGCCACGCCTTCATCTTTGGCTTTGTCAGCAAAAAAAGCCTGAGCAGCTGAAGTACCCTGGGCTTTGCTTTGGCTGGGAGGAAAGGGTGGTGACTTTGGTCTGACCCAAACGATCAGGGTTTGCGCTGGGGCTGCTCAGGCGGACAGTTAGTCGTTATAGTCTCGATCCCCGGCGAATGACCTACGAGACTGAGGCCCTTATTTTGAGGGCCTCTTCGCGGCTCAATCCAAGGACTCTCAACCATGCTGCTATTTCGACGGACCGTTTGGGCCTTAGTATTCCTCATCTCAATCGCTACTGCCCCCGCCCAGGGTCAAGAAGAAAACAAGGGCGGCGACCTCCTCAACCGGCGAACCGCCGGGATTGTTGCCGTTGAGGCCCGCGTAGAGGTGGACTTCGGTGAAATGGGCTCGATGATGGGCCTTGGTGACGATGGGCTCCAAATTGACATCCAGGGTTCCGGCATTGTCCTGCGTGCCGATGGGCTCGTGGTCGTTCCTACTCAAGTTATCGAGATGCAAGTACCAGCCCTCGGCCCCGGTGGTACCGCCGACGTCGAGCGAACGGGCCTTTGGATCGTGGCGGGAGACGGTGTGCGACACGACGCGAAAGTCGTGGGCGCATCCGAGACTCTGGGTCTCAGCTACTTAGCGGTGACGGGCAAGGCGACGAAATTCGACACCATTGAGTTCTCAGCCAACGAGAGCATGGCCCTCCCCGGCCAAGCGCTGTACGGCATCGGCAGACTGCCGAAGCTCTACGGATACGTTCCGCGACTATTGAAGGGCTACTGCAGCGCTGTCATCAAAAAGCCCGTCGCTGGCATTCTCCAAGAGGGAATCACGGAAACCGGTTTTGCCGTCTTCGACGCCGATGGGAAGTTCTTCGGCATCACGGCGAAGACGCCCACTCCTGACGAGAAAGATCGCGGCGGAATAGCGAACGTGCTTCTTGGATCCACAAAGGGCGCGAGCCACATCCTCGTGGTGTCTGGCCAAACAATTCTTGCCGACTTGGCCAAATCCACCGATGGCCTCACCATCAAGGCTTCCGGGCAAGCGGTCGGCGAAAAACCTGACGAAGGCGCGAAGTCAAAAGCCGAATTCATCGAGTACGCAAAAAGCCGCCTCGGCGCTGACGACGATTTTCTCGCCAAGTTGTTCAAAGCCGTCGACGTCGACGGTGACGGCTGGGTCTCCACCGAAGAGTTCGAGGGGCGCATGGATGCCATCCAGAAGCTTCGGCGCCAAGGCGGCGCCAAGGCGGCGACGGCGGCGGCGGCGATGACGGCGAAACACGCCGTCGCCGTCGCGAGCCGACCCCTCCGCGCGACATGTCCGACCCTGAGGCCGACTACGACAAGCACGCGCGTCGAGCCGTCGAACGCGATTCGTTTCCGGTTTTCGACAATCCTGAAATGACGGCAGCCAAGGACTCGACCCTTGATGATGACGAAGCAATCATCGGCGTCGTTGTGGAAGGCGAAGCCCGCGCCTACCCGGTCGCTGTCATGGGTCACATCGAGCTTGGCAACGACACCTGCGGCCAAACCCCCTTCGCGGTCTCGTGGTGACCGCTTTGCCAGACGGCTATCGTGTATAGCCGACGCATCGAAGACCGCGTGCTCAAACTGGGTCACGAAGGCATGCTTTACCGCAACTCGTTCATCATGTATGACCATCAGACGAATTCGCATTGGGTCCACACCACCGGCGAGTGCGTTAAGGGCAAACTAAAAGGAAAACAGCTTCGCTTTATCCCCAGCTCAGTGATGACCTGGGGTGCCTGGCGCAAACTCAATCCGATGTCTCTCGTCCTCGAAGGCGAGATGACCAGAGGTTTCATGGGGACCTTTAGGCTCAACGCCAAAAGCCCCAATCGCTACGGAATCTCTATCGGGCAGGGCGCCACCGCCAAGTTGTTCTCCATCAAGTCCTTGCTCGTTAACCCCGTCGTTCAAGATCGACTCGGCGATGACGACGTCGTCATCTTTTTCGACAAAGAAAGCCTGCATGCCACCGCCTGGATTCGCGGCAAGAACGAGTTTCGTCAGGTCGACGGCAAAATCCTCGATCAACGCGGGCGCGAATGGAACGCCATGCTCGGTCAGCCCATCGGTGCTGACAACGCCAGCGAAAAGATGAGGCCCATTGCGGCGACGGTTTGGCTCATCGAGCGTTGGAGAGGCTTTTACCCCAAAGCATCTTCGCCTTCGCCCAAGGACAAGTGAGAGCAAGCTTGGCATCGGCAACATGAGAAGAGCCCCCAGGGATAGCCTGGGGGCTCTTCTCATGCGAACCCGATGAGCCCTGGCGCAGAACTTGACTCTCGGGGTGTTAGAATCGGGCTCGAATGATCGCCCATCTCTAGCCTTCGGAGAGCATCGTGCCGAAACACACGCTCCGCCTCATCTTCTGCTTTGGTGGCCTGATTTGCCTGCAAGCCTTCGCCAGTGCACAAGGGCTGCCAGACGGCCCCCTATGGGGCAGAGGTCGCGAGCCAGACGGTGCCAACTCGGTTTTTGCGACCTCCGACGGCTGCGCGCTTTGTCACAGTGCGACAGATCGCGCCACTGCCATGCGGGACAAAGCGGGCAACGACATTTCGCCCTACCATCTGTGGCAAACGTCGATGATGGCCAACGCCTTTAGGGATCCCTATTGGCGAGCCCAGGTCTCCAAAGCCACCCTGGCGCATCCGAAACAGGCGGCGGATATCGAAAAACTTTGCACCACCTGCCACGCCCCCATGATGAGCCACACCGCGCGCATCGCCGGATTTGCCTCCTTCTCTATCCACGAGATCGAAGGCATGGCGCTCGCCGAAGATGGCGTTTCTTGCATGGTTTGCCACATGGCGCAGCCCGACAATTTGGGAAAAGTCGAGAGCTTCAACGGCAAGCTCGACATCCGCCCGGGACGCACGATCTTCGGACCTTACCCCGAGCCCTTTGCCATGCCGATGAGGATATTCGCTGCGGCTAGGGTGACTCAGGGCAAGCACATTCAATCCTCGGCGATGTGCGGCAGTTGCCACACCTTGGAAACTCACCATGCGGTCGGCGCCGAAGGATTCCAAGAACAGACGCCCTACTTAGAATGGCTCAACAGTGATTTTGCCGACGGCGCCAAAGACGCGAAGTCTTGCCAAGAGTGCCACATGACTAACTACGGCACGACGCGCATTGCCCGCGCGCCTCACCGCGGGGATTTCAACATCCCCCCCCGCCCCAACTACCGCGGCCACAACTTTTATGGCGGCAACGCCTACATGCTCGACATCTTCGCCGCCAACCGCGAGACCTTGGATGTGAAGGCCTCGTCCGCTGCCCTGAACGCCGCCGCCCAAGCGACGCGCGACCAGTTGGCTAGCTCCACCGCCCAGGTCACGTTGTTGAACACCCGGGTAGAAAAGGGACGTCTGAAGTTCGACGTTCAGATCGAAAACAAGACTGGGCACAAGCTGCCAAGTGGTTACCCCTCAAGGCGCATCTGGCTCTCACTTGAAATCCGCGACGGCAATAAGCGCTTCTTCATGTCCGGCGCCTATGACGATCGAGGCCGCCTAGTTGGCGTCAAAGATCCTCTGGCATTAGCGCATGTCGACACCGTCACGAAAGCCGAACAGATTCCGGTCTGGGAAACCGTCGTGCTGGACGCCAAGGGCAAGACCACCACAGAGTTGGTAGCCATGGCCCGCTACGGCAAGGACAACCGTCTATTGCCCCGAGGCTGGAAGAAAGACGGCGCCTTCGCCAAACGCACCACGCCGGTAGGAATCGGTACGGACAAGGACTTCCGTGACGGTAGCGATACCGTTCACTACGACCTTGATCTGAAAAAACACTCCGGCAAGGGGCTCGTCATCACGGCCAAGCTGCATTACCAGACGATCCCACCCGCTTGGGCCCTGGACTTGGTAGACGTTCCGACTAAAGAGGCCAAGATCTTCAACGACATCTACAAAAAGATGCCCACGAAGACCGAGATCTTGTCGTCGGACACGAAAACGTTGAAATGACAAAGTGTCGCCAGGGCTGAATGCGCTGGCAACCTGCGACACCCAAAAGCCCGGCCAAAAGGCCGGGCTTTTACTTTAGGTAGGCGCGAAGGTCCCGCGCGGCCTGTGGCGGCACGAAGTAGGCGGCGCTGTTTTTGTCCGACAGTTTGGTCGCGAAGCCGATGCTGAACTTGCCCTCGGGCGGGTTCGGCGTGTAGGAACCGCATCCGAAAAAATCGCCCTTTGAGACCAAGTCGAATTGCGTGAGCTGGCCCTTCTTCATCCGATAGAAACCAAGGACTTGGCCTTCGTAGCCACGGTCGCCGTTTTTGGATTCCAGCTTCACCTGCCCCACAATCTTCCAGCCCTTTGGCTGCTTCAAGACTTTGAGCTTTAGTTCTTTCACTTCCTCGACTCGCCACATCGGAGGCTCGCCTCTGGTGTTGTCAACGAAGTGAAACCTGACGATCCTGCGCTTCAAGCTCTCCGCCAATTTGCCCTTTCTGAGCAACTTGCGCTCCGACTCTAAGATCCACAGTCGGTCTTTGCCTCGCGCCGCACGAATCATCTCACTCCAAGTGTTCTTGTTCTTCGGCCACGAGCCCTTCAAGATTCTCGAATGAACGTCAACCACGGTGGCACCAGCCGGGATATCGCGCTGGTAGCGAGGGTCACTCTTGGACTGGCTTGGGCCTTTGGGCGCGCGCGTCTTCTGGGTAGAGATTGCCTTCAAGCCATTTTTGAGGTGCCGCCTGACGCGGCCAGGGTTGCGGTTGTTCCAACCCTGAAAGAGCTCCCCTGAAACCTCGAAAATGTAAAAACCCTGAGTGGTCCGGCCGAGATGCGCGCCCTCTCGTTGCAAGACGACTTTTCGATAAAAATCCCCCGCAGCATCTTGGCGGCGCGAGTAGTACCAAGCATCGACGGCTACCGGAATGTAGCTGCGGCTTAAGAGCGCAACGATCTTTTTGTCAGCGAAGGTGGACGCACGGTCCACCACTCCGTTGTTTCAGACACAGCCCATCGGATGGCCATCCATGGACCACATGAACAAAGGCCGGCCCTTCTGCGACGATTTCTTAAGGGCCGCCGAAAGGTCGATCTCCCAAGGGATCGTCTCCCACGTGGCAGGTTTTCGCTGCGTAAGATCTTTGTGAAGGCGTTTGAACTCGGCTTGGCGAAGTGTCTCTTGCCCCCAAACACCTGCTCCGAGTATTCCCAACGCCAAAGCCGTTAGGCAATGCAACCGATTCAATCGGCTTCTCAAAAAACCCGCTCCCGCATTACCAATCCAACACTCGCCAATCGCTGGAGGCGACCGCCCTTTCGTTTCGGAAGAAACCTACTCTCACGCCGAATCATGCATCCGCCTTATACTCTTTCAGATCCGACATGAATTCCCTCAATTTGAGAAGAGCATCCGTGTTGTCAGGATCTGCAGCCCACATCTTGACTTCGTCCCAATAGTCTTTGTCTCTCCCATTCTCCTCTTTTTGAATTCGGTGTTCGCAGATACTTGTCACAAGGCGGAGCAAGGAGTCATACGAGGTTGCGAAGCCTTGTTGCTCACGGCGAAGCGCGATGAACTCCGCCCATCGAACCACCATATTGGTAATAGATGAGCCTTCCATGACAGCAATCATCTCGATGTCGTAGAGGCCATGATCGACTCCAATGCCGATACTGAGGAGTCTAGACAAGAAATTGCGGACGCGTAGTCGTTGCCTCGCGTGTTTCGAAAGTTCCTCGACTGGACCTCTCGCATAGATCGGAGGCAAGAACTGCATGTTCGGCACACCGTCGGACTGGAAGAACTCGACGGCCTCGGACCTAGCGGCACAACACTGTTCGCCAACATTATCAAGGGTGTATTTCTTCAGCTCAAGACTCGACATGTTTTCCTCGCTGCTCATTCAACCTGAATACCCAAGGCGCACTACTCTCGGGTGGCCAGGTTGCGATCATTCGAATTTCCCAAAAGCGGCCCACGCCAACGTCCTCGACATTAAACAGGTGTGAAGCGGTCGTCAATGCTCAAAACAGGACTCTAGCCTCAAAGCGTCTGCTGCAACGTCGGATTGATGGGAACTCGAGACGACTCCGGGCCGCAACGAGTTCACTCATTGACCGTAGCCTTCAGCTCAACGTTTGTTGGCGCAACCAAAAAGTGGCCGATGGAACCTGCCGTAGATCTATCCGCACCATGCAGTCACAGCTCCCGATCTTCTTTCGAAATGCAATCCCAGGTAATTCCCAAGCGGCGGATAGGCCGAAAGTAGACGGGCAGCTC
>JAZGFI010000263.1:0-47184 GCA_036479435.1 Planctomycetota bacterium
TCACTCGGTTCCAGCTGGTGGTCGACCTTGGCCGGATGGGATTGGGTACCCATAGGGTTTCGAACAAAGTTTCAGATCTGACTAAGTCATTTCGTCCTCCTTGACTGAGCTTTCCCAGCGCACTGACACCGTATGACGACACCGTATGACCGATTTTTGGTTTTTCTTAGTGGTTGAAGCGCCAGTTGGGGCGGCGGCGTTGGTCCCAGGTTTGTTGGCGTAAGAGGCCGCGGAGGGCTTCGATGGGCATGCTGTTTGCCTTGAGGATGGCGTCGTGGAAGGCGCGTTCGCTGACACCCTTGGGGACGACGAGTTCTTCGCGGAGACGCCACAGTTGCAGGCCGCCGATGAGGTAGCCGCACTGATAAAGGGGGCTGTAGACACCGCCGATGTAGCGCCGAACTTCGGCGGTGGCACCGTCGCGTTCGAGGCCTACACATTCGCAAAGATAGTCGACCATCGCTTTGGGTTCCATCTCGCCGAGGTGGAACCTTAGGGACACGATGACGCGCGCGCAGCGATGAAGTCGCCAAAACAGCGCACCGATTTTCTCCTCTGGCGTGCGAAAAAAGCCGTGGTGCCAAAAAAGCATCTCGCCGTAGAGCGCCCAGCCTTCGATGTAGAAGGGAGTTCTAAACTGCAAACGATAGGTATTGGAACGGCGGGCGATGTAGGTCTGAAGGTGGTGTCCCGGGATGAGTTCGTGAGGAGTCACCAAACGGCTGAAGTGCCGGTTGTTGCCGCGCATGCTGTCGACTTTTCGTGACTCGTTCATAGCGGCGGTAGGATAGGCGACGTTCATGCGCAAGTTGCCATAGCTGGCGAAGGGCAAGGTCTTTTGTCCTTCGGCCGAGATCATCTCCAAGTGCCAAAGCTCGCGACAAAGCGAAGGAATCGTCACAAGGTTTTTGTCGTCGCAAAACGCGATCGCCTCTTTGGCTTGACGGGCGACCAGCTCGTCTTGAGTCCCCGGAGCAACGTGCGCCGTCTTCACTTTTTCTGCCAAGGCCTTGCGCCAGTCATCGCCGTAGCCGAGTAGATTTGCGGCCTTTTTCATTTCGGCGTAACACCAAGCCTCGTGTTTTGTGGCCGCTTCGATCAGCCCTTTCGGATCGTAGCTGAGCATTTCGTGCGCCAAGTCTTCGGCGAGAGCCTCCGCGCCAATAGGCACGCCCACCAAGGCTTTCGGGCCGTCACGATCTGCGGCCTTGGTGAGTTTTTCCCGGTAGTCAGAGATCTTGGAGCCAAGCGCGTCGTAAGCCGCCTTCACCCGCCAATGAAAGTTGGGGTCGTAGGGACCGAGGTTGCGATAGAAACGATCGAGCACGCGTTTACTTGCGCGTGTTGCTCGGGCGGCTTCACTGAGGAGCCAAGTCGGCGTGGCTTCACCTTTTTCGTCGAGATTTTTGGTGGCGGCCTCGACTTCTTTGATCGCGCCTTGGAGAGACTTCGCAGCGGCCGCGGGCGGTGCCGGTTCCAAGCGCCGGCGCGCGGCTTCTAAATCCGCGAGGCGAGCCGCGAAGGGAATCCACTCCGCGAGACTCGCGCGTTTCTTGGCATCTCGCTGCTCCAGCACCAACTGGTACTCGACCTCAGTTTTCAGCAAGTGCCAGTCGATGCGCTCCGAAGGCGTCAACTTTTTGAAGGGAATCGCGTCCATGAAACGCATCCAGTCGCGATGCAGCTCAAGGTGGCGCTCGCGGTGTGCAGCCGAAAAGCGGAGATCATAAAAACGCCGAAAGTCGCGGCGATCCTGTTCGTAGCGTCGGATGTGACTGGCCATCGTGGCTTGGGCGAAAAGGGGCGTGGCCATGGCCAGCAGCAAAGTGAAGGTCAATATGAAGCGCATTGGGAGTCCTTTCGGCCAAACTGGTCCGCGTTATCCTAACGCGCATCGCGGGCCAGGGTTTGGCTGGGGTGTCACCTCGTTGTCCCACTTCGGCTTCACGCCCTAGTAATGAGATCCATGCCCTCTCGCCTGCACCCTCCGACTCCGGTTCCAGCTCCGCCTTCCGTCCGCGAACGCAACGCGGCCTTTGTCGGCATCATCTTCGTGCAGTTTTGCTTCGCGAGTTTTCCGGTCGCGGGCAAGTTCGCTTTTGAGGGCTTCGCTCCCTTATCTCTGGCGACTTGGCGGGTCATCATCGCGGCGTCGATCTTTGGCTTTGCGGCTTGGTACCGACATCGCGGCGAGCTGTGGGTGGGCTGGCGTGACCTGGCTCTTTTGGGCCTGCTTAGTCTGTTGGGCATAACCTTCAACCAAGTGCTGTTCATCAAGGGGCTTTCGCTTTCCACCGCGACCAACGCAGGGCTCATCATGCCGGTCATCCCGGTCGCCACCTACGCATTCGCACTCGTTCTGGGCCGTGAGCCCATCCGACCCCGGCGGATTTTCGGATTGGCGCTGGCCTGCTTTGGAGTGGGACTGTTGTTCGTGAAGGGAAAAGGCGCCGAGCTCGGCGGCGACACGACGGCCGGCGACTTGATGATGGTCGGCAATGCCTGTTGCTATGGGCTCTATCTCGTGTTGGCCAAACCGGTCTTGCTCCGCCACCAACCCTTAGTGATCACGGCTTGGGTTTTCGGTTTCGGCGCGATCTGTGTGCCTTGGTTTGCAGTTGGGAATCCGCTGTTTCCGGCCAACGCTGCGCCCGCAGCCTGGATGGCGCTGGCTTGGATCATCGTGTTCCCAACTCTGATCGGCTACTTTTTGAACCTCTGGGCGCTGCGCCAAATGGACGCCAGCATCGCGGGGATCTTCATGTGCCTGCAGCCGATGATTGCGATCTCTGGCGCGGTGATCTTTTTGGGAGAACCCTTCACTTCCTTGACGGCCGTCAGCTGCGGGCTTGTTTTGGCGGGGGTGGCGCTAGTTTCACTCCGAATGCGAAGACCCTAAGCCGCCACTACCAATGTCCTTATGACACTCAGGACTTGCTCAGCATTGAAGGAGCCACAAAGATCGAAATCAAGCCACCGGGCGAACGTGTATCTTCTTGAAGCCCCGGCTATGATTTCGTGTTCCCGTGTAAATTTCGCGAACCGCGAAGACCCGTGCTTCGCCCCTCGCACTTTGTCCCAGAATAGGAAACAAACCATGCTGAAATCGAGGCTGCTCCTCGTTGTTTTGATGGTCACGATGGGCATCGTCCCGACGTGGGCCCAAGAAGCAACGAAGGATGCCACTAAACAAAGTGACCTTGAGTCGACGATCAAAAATGCGATCGACGAACTCGCTGCCCTTGAATCCAAATTCGACAAGAAGCTGCGCGCCATGCCGCGCAATGAGCAACGAGCTTATTACAACGAGAACCAGCCGGATGCGGCCCCCTTCATCGCACGCGTCAAAAAAGCCGTCAGCGCCAACAGCGCCGACCCAGCGGCAGCCGCAGGATTGAACTTTCTCATCCAGCGTTCCCAGCGCGGCGACGACAAGACCAAGGCTTGGGCCAGCGACCTTGCACTCAAACATCACCGCAATGACGCCAAGTGCATGGGGACCGTTATTGGCGGCTGCGAACGCGACTACAGCGTCAAGTCGGCTGGTATCCTCGAGTCATTGGGGACCCATCGCGACTCGCAGATCGCAATTCCAGCCTTGTTCTCAAAGATCGAACGCTTGAAGAGTCTCGCAGGAGCCGCGAAGCGTTTTGGCGGCATCACCGACGACAAGATGAAAAAGGGCTGGATCGATCACTTTGGCGATGACGTCATCGCCTCTTTCACCGATGTTGACAGTGCCAAGACCGAATCCAAAGCCGAGACAATGCTCAGGGCATTGGCCAAAAACCCCGACCTCGCCAAGGTCAAGTACCGCCGGGGCACCTACGCCGACGCGGTCAATGACAAGCTCTTCGTCCTCGACAACCTCGCCGTGGGCAAAAAAGCTCCCGAGATCCTCGGCACCGACGTCGATGGCACCGAGTTCAAGTTGTCCGACTATCGCGGCAAAGCCGTGCTCTTGGACTTCTGGGGTCACTGGTGAGGCCCCTGCGTGGCCATGTTCCCACACGAGCGGTCGCTCGTTAAGGCTTACCAAAACCGTCCCTTCGCCATCGTTGGCGTCAACTCCGACTCAGATCTCAAAGAAGTTAAGGAAAAGAACGCCAAGCAGAACATCACTTGGCGCTCCTTCTGCGACAAGAGCGGCGGCCCGATCGCCAAAGCCTGGAGAATCCGAGGCTGGCCCACGCTTTACTACATCGATCACGAAGGTGTCATTCAGCACATCAACGAACGCGGTGAAAAGAAGATGGAAGAGATCATCGAAGCGATGGTCGTGAAGGCTGAAGCCGCCCAAAAGGGCTAGACGCTTTCGTCCACTAAGCAAAGAACGACCCCGTCGCGGATTTCATCGTCTGCGGCGGGGCTTTGTTTTGTCTCGAAATTTTCTAACCCGAAAAGTCTTTCGGGGTGATGGGCCAGCGACGCCCGCAACGCGGGCAAGTCACATCGACGGAATCGCGATCAGAAAACAGGGTCTCCCGGTCGTCAGCCCAGGCCGCCGTCACAATGTGCGCGACTTTCTCTTTGCTGCATCCGCACTGAAACCAAAACTCGCGCTCATCGAGCGACCGGAGCTTGTCGTAGTTTTTGCGGGCTTGGTCTCGATCGAGCTGCTCGATCCAGTCATGGTGTCCCACCGGCAAGCTGGCGACCATAAGGTAGTCGTTGAAATCTAACTCGAAATAGCGCGTCATGGCCTGATCGGATCGACGCGAGTATTGCTCGAATATCTGAAGGACATCCAAGCCCTCCACTTCGACGACGCTGCGACGGTCTTGCCCTTGGCTCCGCCTCGAATCGACGTAAAGGCGCGAAGTCTGGGCGGTCTGCACATCTTCGGCGTAGAAGCAGCCCGTGACACCGCGGCTTACCGTGGACCCCGTCGCAAAGAGGTTCATCGCCGGTTCCTTGATGTTCAAAGTCCAGGCGAGGTTTTCGTCGTGCGGGCGCGAGGAAAGATAAAGGGCCGATCCGCCTAAGAGCTGGTGCATCATGATCTCGCCCAAAGGATCGGGGTCAACCTGCCACAGGCGGGCGTGATCGTCATAGGCGGCGCTAAGAGCCGTGAAATCGCCGCGCGCGTAGATGGCTTCGTTTTTTTCATCCAGCATGCGCCGCACCAAAACACGACCGGGCATCGGCGGTTCGGTCGGCGCTGGCTTGGAATCTGAAGATGAAGTCAAAGGCGCGATTCACTCCGATTATTGCTGTCGTTGGCCTGGCGCGAGGGAGATCTTAGGAGGTGGTCCGGCAAAGGAAAACCATCCACCTGGATGGCATCGTCGCGCGCGGCGAGCGCGGCTCGGTAGATAGCGGCTTCCTCGGGACTGACGATAGCCGCATTTTCAGCGGCAGCCAAAAGTGCAGCGGGCCGGCCCTTCGGCAGTTTTCTGGCCTGCGAAGCCTGACGGATTTTATTGGCGATCGGGGCTGCCTCTTCACCCAGGGTGTGAGCGCGTTCCAGGCGCAGCAAGGCGTCGTCTTCGTTCTGCGGGCGAAAATTACCCGCCGTTAGGCGATCGCGTTGTTCGGACATGCTGCGGCAAATGCCAGCGACTTTGGAGCCTACTTCGTCACTCGGACCAGTTCCAATCGAGTTGAGTCGCGCCCACCAAAGGACCGGACCGCGCAAGATGAGCCCGACACCCGGGAAGGGGAAATTGCGGTAGATCCCCTCGAAGGAGATCTGAATCTGCCGGAAGGTCTCGTCGATCGCCCATTGAAAGACCGGACGGTCTTCGGGACGCTGGCCTTCGGCTTCGAAACGCCGCAGCACGGCGGTGCCGATGTAGAGCCAGGACAAAACGTCGGCTAACCTCCCGGTGAGTTTCTCGCGGCGTTTCAAGTTGCCGCCAAGCGTCACCATCGCGAGATCTGCAATGAAGGCGAAGCTTGCGGAAGCCCAAGCGAGCTTGCGCCAAGCCCCGGCCGCCGGGCCGGAAACGGGCGCGGGGATTAGCATGCCGCGCGTCAGGCTGAAGGTGAAGGCACGACCGGCGTTTCTCACCATGTGCCCCACGTGACCCCAGAGGGCTTTGTCGAAGGCCTTCATGTCGCCCTTGATCAGCGCTTCCAACTCTTCGCGCGCGAAGGGATGGCAACGCATGGCCCCCTGCCCGAAGACAATCATGGTTCGGGTGAGGATGTTGGCGCCTTCGACGGTAATCGGAATTGGAGCCGCTTCGTAGCTTGAGGCCAACAAGTTGCGCGGGCCGCGCGAAATGCCGGCCCCAGCCATGACGTCCATGCCGTCGTTGACGACGCGCCGCCAAAGCTCGGTGAGCTGGTACTTCACGATGGCGGAAACCACCGAGGGTTTCTCGCCGGCGTCGACGCCTTTGACCGTTAGCACGCGCACGGCTTCAGAGAGGTAGGCCTGCCCGAGAATCCGAGCCAGTGGTTCCTCGATGCCTTCAAAGCGTCCCACTGGCATGCCGAACTGGTGGCGCACGGCAGAGTAGGAGCCCGTGATGCGAGCGGTCATCTCGGCCGTAGCAACGCAGGCTGCCGGCAAAGCGATACCGCGACCCACAGCGAGGCATTCCATGAGCATGTGCCAGCCGCGGCCCGCTCCGTCCGCGCCCCCGATGATGGAATCGACCGGCGCAACAACGTCATGTCCTTCCATCGGACAGTTGTAAAAGGGGATGCCCAAGGGGTCGTGGCGTTCTTCAATGACAATGCCCGGCGCATCGGCGGAGATAAGGGCACAGGTGATGCCCGGGTTTTCGCCCTTGCCGAGGAGATTGTCCGGGTCGCGCAACTTGAAGGCCAAACCCACGACGGTCGAAACGGCGGCGAGGCTGGTGTAGCGCTTCACCCAGTTGAAACGAATCTTCAGAGTTTGGTCGTTGTCGAGAAAGACCTCGCCTTCGGCCGACAAGGCCCCCGCATCCGAGCCCGCGTTGGGTTCGGTCAAGGCAAAGCAAGGCATGTGTTCGCCGGTAGCGAGCTTCGGCAGGTATTCGTTTTTTTGTTCTTCGGTGCCGTAGTGCTGTAGCAGCTCGGCCGGGCCGAGCGAGTTCGGAATCATCACCGTGACCGAAAGCGGAAAACAGCGCGACGCGAGTTTTTTGATCACCGCACTGAGACCCGAAGCACTGAGTTCATGGCCGCCGTACTTTTTGGGAACGATGAGCCCGAAGAATCCCTCGCGCTTCAAAAAGTCCCAAAGCTCGGGCGTAAAATCACCGTCGCGATGCGCTTCCCAGTCGTCGCACATCCGGCAGGCTTCTTCGACCGGCCCGTCGAGGAAGGCCTGTTCATCCGCGGGTAAGTCGGTGCTGTAAGGTTGCGCGGAGAGCTTTTTGAGATCGGGGCGGCCAGAAAACAGATCGCCATCCAACCAGACGGTGCCCGCTTCCAAGGCGATGCGTTCGGTCTCCGAAATCCGGGGCAAAAGACCCATGCGTTTCATGAGGGCCGCCAGCGGCGTGGACACGACTCTTTGTCGCAGTACCGGCAAGTTGAAAACAAGTCCCAAGACGGCAGCTAGCGCCCAAAACCACAAAGGGGCCCCTGAAAACAGCATGATCGCGACCGCAACGACGGTCCAAGCGATGAGGGGGGCTCCCACGAATGCCAAGATCACGGCGGCCAAAGCCGTCAGAGCCAAAATCCAGAACAAAGCCATCAATTGCTCCGTGATAGGGGTCGGCGCTGGACCTAAAGGCCCAGCCCTCTACTATCGGTAGAGCGGCCCCCATGAGACAAGGGTAGCGCTTACTGATCAGTCATTTAGGACAAGTTTCGCCATGCGCGCTTGGGTCTTGAGAGAAAACTTTGGGCCGGGAGGATTGTCTTTGGAGCAGATCCCCTCCCCGCGGCCCGGGCGCGCTGAGATCTTGATCCAGGTCAAAGCCTCAGCTCTTAATCGCGCGGATCTGCTGCAAACCCATGGGCACTACCCCGCCCCTAAATCTGACATCGAAGTGCCGGGCTTGGAGTTCGCGGGTGAAGTCTTAGAAGTCGGGGCCGAGGTACGGGGCTTTGCGGTCGCGAAGTGACGACGAAAAAAGCGAACTCATCGCCGAGCTGGAGAACGCCTGTCGTTCCCGTCTCGAGGCGGGCCGGCTCGATCCTGTCGTTGACCGCGTTTTCGACTTTGAGCAGACGCCAGCCGCTTTGGAGTATCTGGCCTCACGCGCGAACCTCGGCAAAGTCGCACTACGCCACACCTGAGCCGGTGAGATTCCAGGGTAAAGTGGCTATGATGCGCCCATGAGTAAGACCCTGAGCCGCGAAGTCATCCACCGGATGCCCAAAACCCTCCTCCACGATCACTTGGACGGAGGCCTCCGCCCGGAGACCGTTTTGGAACTTGCCGCCGAGCGCAAGATTCACCTGGAAGCCGACGAGCCCGATGCTCTTCGTCAGTGGTTTTTCCGCGGCGCCAACCGGGGAAGTTTGCCCGAGTATCTAGAAGGCTTCGGCGTCACCTGCGGTCTGATGCAAGACGAAGCCGGCCTGGAGCGCGTGGCTTACGAACTCATCGAAGATATGGAGGCCGAAAACATCGTCTACACCGAGGTGCGTTTTGCCCCGAACCTCCACCTCGATGGCGGCCTCAATCTTGAACAAGTGATGTCGGCGGTCATTGATGGGCTTGAACGGGGCCGGGCCGAGTTCGGCGTTCAGTACTCGCTGATCCTCTGCGGCATGCGCAACATGGACCCGGCGATCTCGCTCAAGATGGCCGAGCTGGCGATTTCCTTTCGTGAACGCGGCTGCCGCGGTTTCGACCTCGCTGGTGACGAATCCGGCCACCCGCCCAAAGATCACCTCGACGCCTTTCATCTGTGCCAACGCGAAAACTTCAACATCACCATTCACGCCGGGGAGGCCTTTGGCAAGGCGAGCATCTGGCAGGCCCTTCAGTACTGCGGCGCCCATCGCATCGGCCACGGCACGCGCCTCACCGAAGACATGACCATCCACGACGGAGAAGTTGTCGCCTTGGGCCCGCTGGCTTCCTTCGTTCGCGACCACCGCATTCCGATCGAGATTTGCCTGCAAAGCAACGTCCACACTGGGGCTTGCGACACGATCGAAGATCACCCCTTCCGCCTGCTCTTCGATCAGCATTTTCGGATCACCCTCAACACCGACAACCGCCTCATGTCCAACACCTCGATGACCGACGAACTCGAAGTGGCCCATCGCATCTTCGGCCTCGACGCCGCCGACATCGAAAAGATCATGATCAACGGCATGAAGAGCGCCTTCATCGACTATCCCGAGCGCTGCCGCCTTATCTATGACTCGATCAAAGCGGGCTACAACGCGATGCGACAAGAGAAACTCATTTGAGCCGCAAGCTCAGGCCTATTCGATTTCGACGGTGATGGGTGCGAAGGGCTGCCAATAGTGGCGGCCTTTTTTTCCGATGCGAGCCGCGAATTGATAAGTCCGCCCGCCAAAGGGAATCGAGTAGAGGAAAGACTTGGGCCGTTTCCCGGATTCCTCGACGATCTGTTCGAAAGTTCCGAAGTCATCCAGGTTGATGCTGAGGCTTGAGCTGAGGCGAGAGCGCTCAAGACCCAACATCAACTGACCCTTGCTGGTTTCCACCCACAAGAACACCGGAGAGTTCTTAGCCGCCGAGTGGCTAAGCTCCGTCGACATGAAAGTCGCTCGGTTTCCGGAGTAATTCTCCCAGCCCGATAGCGGCTGTTTGGGGTCGGTGATTCGGTGGCCGGAAAAAGCTCGGGTGAGCAGCCCAATGGCCTTGACTTCACATTGACTCGAACTAACCACGAACGAGTTGCGCGTCAGGGCTTTTGTAGCGACGTCGATGACAATAGTCCCGTCCGATTCGATCTTTAGGCTCGCCGACATATCGATTTCGATGTTCGGGCCCACAGTCATCTTACCTTGAGGGTCCCAACTTCGGACCACGGCTTCGTGTCTCGGTGTGATCACAAAGGGCTCGCCGTTCAAGGTTCCGCTGCGAGGTGCGGCTTCGTGGAGATCGCCCAAACCTTCAAAACGTATCTTGCGAAAATCGATGTGAGGCAGCGTTACGGTGGCACTCAGAACTCCAGCGGAATCGCTCGGGGAGATCGCTGTGCGCAACAGGATTTCTGAGGGCATGGAGCCGAAAGCAGTCAGTCTGCGTTGAATGGCATGCATCGACCCCAGCCTAATGCGCACCGCGAATTCCCAATCTCCCTCGGGAATGTCCTCGAACTTCCATTCCAATTGCTTACCGCTTCGCTTCCGATAAGAAACCCAGGAGTCAACTCCCGGTCGTTCCCCCATTTGCACCAAACAGCCGTCGATATTCATGGATGTGTCGGCGGGAGCATTCTTGGCAATGACTCTCAGCAATCTTCGAGGGGATAGCTCCAACTCGTAGAACTCCGACGACAGCTCAACCAAGGCTGCTCTCTGAACAGGAACTAGCGTCTTGCCCTGATAAAGATAGAGCCTCTTCGATTCCAGACCCTCAACCGCCAACAGTGATCGGCCCCGCGGTTGGAAAATGGTCCCCGAATGCGAAGCAGACGACAGCGAGTAGTTCTCCTTGTTGACCGTGGAGTCTTCTTCCTTCAACTGGACGACAACCATGGGACGCTCCGGTCTTAGCTCATGGGTTCCCGCGCGGTTCTCAGGCTCAATGGCACTCCGAGGATCGGAGACCAGGCGCACGCGGTCAGACTTATCGGCCGAAGGCAACAACCAACACTCGATCAGCGATCCGTCTTTGCAGCCGACAACAAACTCGCCGTTTTCATCTGTCATGCCGTATCCATGGGCTCCAGATCCGCCACGACTCCACTCCGCAAAGACCTTGCGATGAGCCGATTCGCCATGCGGAATGCCCGTCAGCTTGAAGTGCCAAAGGCCTCCGAACAAGGCCCAGCGGACATGACGTCGCTCGCCCTGAACCAGAGGTTTGATCGAGAGAGACGGCCTTTCAAAAATGTAGTGGCCCGGTTTTGTTTTCGCCTGCGATTGAACCAGCCCAATCATGGCCCCTGGCCTTACCAGCAGTCCAAACGTAACGGGTTTTCCCAGACGACAAGTGACCCGTTTGTCGACGACCTTGTGCGATTCGCCATTGGACGTCGTGCGCGAAACCGCCCCTCCCGACCTTGAGCTGGGTTGGCGCCAACTTTGGACGCAGTGGATCAAGAACCCGCCCGAGTAGTCGGCAGTCTCGAGTTCCACGGTGAGGTTGGGTTCCGGCGTCAGCCGAACCTCGACGATGCCCGGATCCGCCACTATGACCTCGGTGACCGAAACTTCGCGATCGACAAAACCCTCGGCCGAGATGCGAAGGCGAGCCCCAGTAAGAAGGGGAGCTGCGACCCTGGACTCAAAGTTGACGAACTGGCCCGAAAACGCTCCTTCGGCGACGACCCGGCCGTCATCATCGAGCGATTGAACTTGAAATTCCAAGATTCGAAAGATGTCGGGTCGAGTCGAACGAACCGCCAACCCGAGTTTTGAAGTCGGCGCCGCAGCGGAGCTTGGCTCGCTCGGGTCTACTTGCGGGAGAAAGCGAACATGGCGCCTCGCTTTTTCCGCTCCGGCTTCATCCCCGAGCGCCTCACCAAGCAACTCAACTTGGCTTGGTGATTCGCCGGGCCACTCCGTGCCACAGAAAAACCCAAGGCCTGCCAATGCGACAAGGAGTCCAAGCATCAAGATCCAGCGCAACAAAGTCGGCATGGCGATTCCAAAAGGTGGTGATTCGAGGCCCGTTCCGAGATTTCAAGCGTACCCCGGACCCGAGGCCCAATGCCACCGCGATTTCCCAAGGTCAGAAAAGAGTTGGAGACAAGCGAGAAGAGAGACAAAGGCGCCGTTATACTCCGGCCCCTGAGGAGGAATTAGCGTTGCCCTACGTCTCTTGCATCATCTACGACCTTGACGGCACTTTGGCTGACACCGCACCGGACATCACTGCCGCCATCAACCGCTTGAGAAGCAGTTTCGGCCTCTCCGCGCTTGAAGAGGACCATGTGCGTCGTTTCATCGGCGATGGTCCCGAGGGGCTGCTGCTACGGGCCATCCATGGCCGCGTCGACGATCCCATCTGGAAGCCCGAAGACATCCTTCCGCGCAGCGCCATCGACATGGACGAACTCATGGCGCAGTTCCGCGGCATCTACAACGAAGACCCCGTGGTCTCGACCAAGCTCAAAAAGGGCGTGGCGCCGATGCTCAAGCACTGGCAGGCCCTCGGAACCGCCCAGATCCTGCTCACCAACAAGCCCCACGACATCACCGAAAAAGTCCTGCAAGCGCTCTACCTCGACCGCATCTTCGACATCGTGATCGGCCGCGGCGCCACCAGCCACGACGGCCAAGTGCTCCCCCACAAGCCCGACGGCGCCATCATCGACTGGATCTTGGAAGAAATGGGCTCCGAGCGCGAAGAGACCTACATGATCGGTGACGGCGTCGCCGACATCGAAGTCGCCATCAACGGCAAGATCCCCTGCATCGCCGTCCTGGACGGCTACACCGACGCCGAAACTCTCCTCGCCAAACTTCCCAACCTCGAACTCGCCGCCACCTCCATCGAGCACGCCCACCAACTCCTCTTGGAACGTCACGACGACTAGCTCCCTTCGCGAAACCTTGCCCGAACTAATCGTACAACTGTGTTCACATCGCAACGGACAGGCACGATCTGCGGTTCTGTAACAATCTTGTCGAACGTGGTTCATGGGCCGCTCCGCGGCTGGCGTAGCTAAGCGGCCCATGCACTTCACAAGACTTGAAGAACGAGAGGCGAGTTAGCCAAGAAAACTCCGCATCTTCTGTGAGTAGGTTGATCTTGGACACCAACTACGCCATCGTCTTGACATGACTGATCTCGACAAGATCAAAGAACTCATTGCCAAAGGCGAATCGGAAGCCCTCGAGTTCAAAAAATCGACGGGCTCAGCCAAGGAAGCTTTCAAGACGCTCTGTGCTTTCCTCAACGGAAAAGGTGGAACGGTCTTATTCGGTGTCTTGAACGACGGCGAGATCGTCGGCCAAGAAATCTCAGACAGTACTCACAAAAAGATCGCTAGTCTTTGTCGCTCCCTCGACCCCTCAGTTGATGTCGATCAACTTGAGGTCGATTGCAAAGGCAATTCGAAGGTTCTCAAGCTCACCGTGACACCGCCACGCGAAACTTCGATGTTCTTGTTCGATGGGCGGGCTTATCGCCGTATCTCAACCACAACCTCAGAAATGTCGGCCGCCGAAATCGAACGCCGGGTCTCTACGCGACCGAATTTCGTGCGGGCTTGGGAAGGGCGCGCTGCGATTGGATTCAACCTCGATCACCTCAACATCGACCACATTCAGCGTATGGTCAGCCACGGAGATGAAGCTCAGCGAGTTCCGACCCTTCGAGCCAATGACCCCAAGAGAACTCTCGAATCGTTGGATCTCCTTACTGATGATCGAGAGATCACAAACGCTGCCGTCGTCCTATTTGGTAGACAGGGAATCGAGTGCAAAAGGCTGCCCCAGTGCACGATGAAATTGGCTCGATTTCGCGGGATCGATAAATCTTCCTTTGAGGACCTCACGACTCGCGAAGGTGGTGCTTTTTTCCTTTTGAATGAAGCTGAGAGTTTCATTCGCCGTTACCTACCGGTTTCCGCGAAGCTAGTGGAAGGAGACTTTCGGCGTCAAGAAACGCCGCTAATCCCTTGGGACGCTCTTCGCGAAGCGCTCATTAACGCTTTGATTCACAAAAACTACGCCGACCCTGACGGGTCCATCGACGTTGCCATCTATGATGATCGGCTTGAGATTCGCAATCTTGGAGGCCTCCCGGAAGGCGTGAAGGTCGAAGAGCTTTCCGGGCAGCACGATTCAGTGCGGCGAAACCGGCTTATCGCACAGATTTTCTTCAGGGCTGGTCTCATCGAAATGTGGGGAAGTGGAACCGCGAAGATTGCGAGGCTGTGCCAAGCAGCTGCCAACGTTGAGGTCGGCTTTCAGAACCGAGAGACTCACTTTGGCATTGTCTTCAGAGCCCCGTTCGTTTCCCGCGAGGTTCGTGGATCTGTTGACGCTGCGGAGAAGGCCTTACCTCCGACGGATGAGGGCCTTTCGGCACAGGAATACTCGGTACTCGTACTCTTCCGCGGTGCCCACTCAGGCCTTTCCCGCTCAGAAATCGTGGATGGGCTGGAAAAATCAGGTTCGACAGTAGCGCGGACGTCCCTGACCAGAATCCTCGATAAACTGCTTTCAAATGGTTACTTAGAGAAATCTGGGCAGTCGGTAGCTACCCGATACGTGATGAAAAACGATCAAAACTGAGCCGCTTTGGGCCGCTTTGGGCCGCTTTGGGCCGCTTTGGGCCGCTGGACTTTACACGAGCAAGCGCGTCTCGCAGTTCGGCGAGGCTGAGTCTACGTTGGCGTTTTCAAACCTGAAGAAATGTCGCCCAAATCGGGCGACATCGCTGAAGAAGCATTGGGTGCCAGTCAATAAATTTTGCTGAATCCATCACAAACCAATCGTCGTTGAAAATCTGACTGACGACGACTACGGCCGTCTTGAAAAGGCTCGATTTCATGGCATGGCGTGTCGCTTCTATCCAAGCAGCGCCAAAGGCCTAGGTCCTACTGCCATCACCTGTTCAGCGACAATCACCACTTCGGACGTGCCGCAGGGCTAGGATAAGTCGCTGAAAACGGCCTCGAAATGAGGGTTACGGAAGGTTTGCCTCCGTCACTTTTTTTTCGATGCGGATTCGCTGCACTTTCAACCAGACATGACGAATACAGATCGCAGATTCTCCCAGCGTGCGACCCTCGTTCATTGAAGAGGAGGAAAAGTTAACCTTGAACCATGAATTTCGATCCCCACGACAAACTCGCCATGGCCTTGGTGCTCTTGCCTGACCGCGTAGCCGAAGCTCATATCCTCGCCTTCAATCGCGCACTTTTGGCCCAAACCTCAGATGGACCCGAAATCGAATTGGGACCAGGACCCCATGAAGCTCGCGCTCACCTAACCCTGGCTATGGGAATGTGCGTTGCGGAGGACCTCGAAGACCTCAAGGCCCAACTCGCAACTCTCGCGGCCGCAACCCCGGTGCTCACTCTTCATCGGCCTCGAGTCGAGAATCGTCCTAGCCAAGATACTCGCGGCGTCTGTTGGCTGGCTTTCGACCCCGACAATTCTGTTCTTAAGCTCCACGAGCGCGCCCTTGAGTTATTAGCGCCAAATGCTGGAAGACTGCCCCAAGACACCAAGTTCTTCGCCGATGATGTCGTCCAAGCTGGCGCTCGAAACTACTTGGCGTCTTTCGGCCGAATCTCCGCCGCAGAGCGTTTCAGCCCTCACATCACCTTGGGATACGGAGAGCTTCGAGGGGCCACAGCAGCGCTGAGTATCACTTTCGGCCAACTCGCTTTGGCTTGGGTTGGACCCAACTGCACGATGTCATCAGTTATTTCGATGACTTCCCTGGCCAGCAGGTCGCCCTGATCTTTTTCATTCCAAATCCGGATTTTTCGGCACATTTCGCAAAACCCGGACATTGCCTGATCGGGGATGCGGACGGAGACCGTTTCTGGCGTCAAGATCGCGCAGCGTCACATCACCCTTGACACATGAGTAGAATTGATAGCCGAGGGAGACAGGCAGATGTGCGAACACAAAAAATGCGGACTACCGGCGCCAACAACCGTCATCGTGGCGAACGCCGTAGCTGGTGACATGGACGCCATTGGCTTGCTGTCGTTGCACTTCAACCCACTCCTCAAAGCACAAGCAGAACGCTATCTGAGAACAGGGCCTCCCGGTCTCTGCGACCCTGAAGATCTCATCCAGTACGTGTGGCAGATCGTGTTGTCGAAAGTTCAGAGCTGGGAAGATGAGGCGGCGCGCCGGACTCCGGCATTTGTCAGCTTTTTGACCAGAACTCTTCGATTCGGATATCAGTCTCAGTTGGGACGTTGGCGAAGCGGCGCCGGAAAAGGTGCTGGCACCCCACTGCCATCCAACATCGAAGCTGCGAACCCAAGCCCCTCAAGTCCGGCGAGACGATTGGAAAAAGTAGGCAGTCTCGTCGAGGCCATAGAGAGCCTGACGGTAGAAGAAAGCACACTCTTTGTAGATCGTGGGCTCGATCGCGTTCCATTTTCAGTCATCGCGGCCACCAACGGAGTCACTGCGAATGCCCTTCGAAAACAATACCAGCGGATACTCGAAAGACTCCGTGACTTTCTCCCGCCGGACTTGATAGATGACTTCGAACAATCCTGAAGAATTTGCCGATGATACGGTACCGCCCTACGTCCCCGCTCTGCTTGGAGAGTTCAAGCCACTTCGATGTGTTCATCAACACGCGAGTGGTCAAGGCACGGTCTTGCTCGCAAGGAACACCCTTGACCAAGAGCTTGTTGCCATCAAGGTCCTGAAGTCTGACCTTAGCACTGCCTCCAGTTCCCTGGCGCGTTTTCGCCGGGAAGTTGAAGTCCTCGAAAAACTAGATCACCCCGGGATCTGCAAGTTCCTTACGAGTGACTTGAACGCTATCGCGCCCTACTTCGTCATGGAGTACATCACTGGTGACCCACTCACCAGCCGGACCGGAGCCACTTCTCATGAGTCGGATGCCGCCCTCTTGGCATCCATCACCCGCATGGAGAAAGTCACTCGTGCTCTTGAGTACCTGCACAAAAACGACATTGTCCACCGGGATATTAAGCCAGCGAATATTGTCGTCCGTGAAGATGGCGAGCCAATCCTTGTCGATTTCGGGTTAGCCAGCGACGAACAGGCGATGGCCCTGACAATGACCGGCGCCGTCATGGGCACGCGACCCTACATGTCTCCCGAGCAAACGCGCGGCAGCGGCATCAATCATCGGACGGACATCTACTCAGTCGGCGCGACCCTCTACGAACTCGTAACCGGGGAAACCCCCTTCGGCCGCTACCTCTCCAACCAGTCCATCGTTGAGGCAATTTGCCATGACGCCGTTCCGCGCAAGAAACTCGAGGATTCGACCTGCCCGCACGACCTCATCACGGTCATTGAACGGGCTATGGAAAAAGACCCTTCCCAACGCTACCAGAGCGCTGCCGAACTCGCAGATGACCTCGGAAGAATCGTCGCCAAGAGCAAAGTTCGAGCGCGACCCATCCACCCTTTGCGGCGGGCCCGCCGCTGGATCTCGCGTCATCCTCGCACCCTAATCGTCTCAGGCTGCCTACTCCTGATCTCAGCGACGGGAGGTGCGGTTTTTGGGATCTTTCGTCAGGACATTGAGCTTGCGAAGTCTGTGGAGAGGCAGCGATCGATTGACGATCACCTTGCCGACCTTGCTCAAGAGATCATGTTGAATCGAATTGAGGAGGTTCCGGCCCATGCGAGGCGCATTCTCGCCTTAGACTCTCAGCATCTCGAAGCGACGGTACATCTCGCCATCGCCTATCACCGGATGGGAAACAACAGCGAAGCACTTCAAGCGCTTCGCACGATCGACCGATCACATGATCGTCCAGAGCTCCAACTGGTTTGGTCGGCTTTGGAAGGCGAAACTGTAACGACTGACTGTCTCTCATCCTCCCAAGACTCCGCGTTAGTGAGCTACTTTCACGGCAACCTTGCGCTCACGAAGAACGACTACGAGTCAGCCTTGAAGCAATTTCAGTCCGCTACCCAGCTCTCGCCGCAGGCACGCCGCCACTACTGGTACGCACGCGCCTATGCTGCCGCCAAAGCCAAAGATGAGACGGCCTGCCGGGCAACCGCTCGTTACATGACAGGCTTGTGGCCCCAAACCGCAGGGATCCAATGGTGCGCGGCCTTCGCTCTTTCGGGCTGGGATCGCGACGCGGCCATCCGTCACTACCGATTGGCCTTGGGGATCGAGCGCCATAGCCACACTCTTCACAATTTGGCGGTGATGATCTCCCTAAGCGAACCTGAGGAAGCCGCATCTCTGTACCAAGAGGCGATCGCGCACAACCCGAGTGCAATGAAATCCCAAGCAGGCCTCGCTCGTACCTTGCTCAAGCTACAACGTCGAGATGAGGCTATTCGCGTCCTGCGCGAAGCGGAATCCCAGGGATTCAACCAAGAGATACAGGCCCTTTTGGGCGTTGCCTTGGTCGCAAAGGGCGAACGCAAGGCGGGGTTCGAAGCCATCAAAAGAGGAACCGATGCGGGAACAACTTGGTCTAACCCCTACTTCATGCTGGCAAGAAAACAGATAGACGAGCGCTCGCCAGGACTCGCGCTCGACACCTTGCGAAACGCCTTCAAATCTATCAGCCCACGGACACCTGCCGACACCAGAGTCCTCGCGCTCATGTTCGCCGAACTGGGGAAAGTGGAAGAGGGTATCCAGCTCATGTTGAGTCTCGGCGAGCAGCATGCAAAAAACGAGCACGACTTTTACGCATTGACGACACTGTATGTAGAAAGCCAGCAGGGAGAAAAAGCGCTGGAGAGCGTCAAGAGCTTGCTGGATCTAAACCCCGACCATCTCGCCGGCATTGGCTACCAGGCCCTGCTGATGGCTCAGTACCGCAAGCCCAAAGAGGCGCTTCCTTTTCTTGAGGTGGCGGTCGAAAAAGACCCCAAGAACTTCAATCTCTTGATGACTCTGAGTTTTGCCTACATGGCTACGGCCCAATTTTCCAAAGCGGGCGAACTTCGGCGACGCGCCAAGGCACTGAAGCCGACTCGCTCTAAATCAAATCAGAGCCGTTAGCGCCATCCTGATTCCGCTCCCGCCGAATGTTCTCAAGAATTCTCGTCACATCTGACTTCCGCATCACAGTGTTCTGGGCCAAGTGTCGCTCGCGACGAGCGGACCTTGCTTGGCACCAAGCTGAAACCCTGCCGGATGAGCTGCGATCAATTCTCACGCCCACCCGCGTCATCAATCTTGAGAAAGAGTTACATCATGGCCAAGTTCGTCGTTTTCTTCTTAACGCTGGTGGTTACCAGCGGTTTGGCGCTCGCACAATTCCCTCAGATCGAGACTGAGATCGTCTCTGCTGACCCAAGTCCGACTTTGCTTTCATATGGACAATGGAGCGCGGGTTCGATCTCAATCGCCACGGACATCGATATCTTCGTTTTCCAGGGATCGCTCGACGAGCAGGTCATTATCTCAGTCGATGGTTTGAGCACTAACCTAGACATATCCCTACGCCTGATTGACCCAGCAGGCGTCCAGCTTAATGCATGGACCTGTTCCGCCAACGGGTTCAACACCTGTTCCCTGTTCGTCGGAGACGTTCTCCAATCAAGCGGGATTCACACGCTTGTCGTCCAAGACTCGGGCAGCGACAACACTGGAAACTATCGCATTAGTCTAGAGCAGGCTCCGCCGCAACTGAGCGCGCCTTTGATTCCCAGCAACTTCAACTGGACCGACTCCATCTCACCAACAACGGATGTCGATTGGGTGGCTTTTGCGGCTCAGCCCGGCGACCAGATTCAGATCAACATCGATGGCCTCACCACTAACCTCGACATGTTCGCCGCGGTCTATGCCCCCGACGGGTCTGTTTTTGCGTCACAAGCCTGTTCCGCCAACGGGTTCAACACTTGCTCTCTCACCATGACGCTTAGCGGTATTACCGTCGCAGGAATCTACCATCTACGCTTGTCCGACGACGGCGTCGATAATGCTGGCGGCTATTCAGCCACCGTGCAGTGTATCTTCGGCCCGTCGTGTCCACTTCCGTTCGTGAATCTGCCCGGATCGAATGAAGATCTCTTTTTAGCCATCGGCCTCAACGGCGCGGTAGCGACCCAGTTCCCGGACACCCACACTGCCACGGGTGGCGATGTCATCGATATCGTCATGTGGTCGCCCGCCGGGACCTTCACCGGATCAGCGCCGCTCATTGTGGCCGATGTTCGCGTTCCCGGCACTCCGTCCCCTTCGCCCTTTGGATTCCCAGAACTCCACGTGGATTTCGGCTCGTTTTTGTTGTGGAGCCCAGACACCACGGTCTTCGGTATTCCGGGCCTCCCGATAAATGGCATCAACTTCAGCGTGAACACTCCCGTCAGTCTCGCGAACTTCACGGTGATCATTCAGGGAATCGTGCTTAGCTGCGGGTCTGTGAATGGTGTACTTGCGGCAACTGACGCCCATGAATTCGCGTTCTAGTTGAGATTTGTGAAGCGAAGAGGAGGCGGCAGCGCTTCCTCTTCTCTTACTTACGGCGTTTGGGGCGGGGAACGGGTTTAGGAGTTCGGCGAATTTTTTGGAGGGCGGCGGCGTGGAGAGGGAGCGTGCTGGTGAGGTGGTAGTCGGCCCAGTACCAGCTGTGGCGAGCTTGGCTGTCGAGGAGGAGTTCGGGGCCGTCGAAGGTGTTGTTGAGGCCGCGGTGTTCGAGGGCTTCGACGAAGTGGCGGGTACGGTCGACGTTGCCGATGCGCTCGTCGGCGGCGGAGCGGACGTGGAAGCGGAGGGAGCGGAGATCGGAGAGACGTTTGCCATTGGCTTTGGTGATGAGGGCCAAAGGGTTGTGGCGCTCCATCTTGCGGCGGTCCCAGGTCTTGGCCCGGCGAAAGTAGGGAGCGCAGGTGTCAGAGAACCACAGGATGTCGTCCTTGCCGGTGGCGCTTTCGCGAGTGTCGAGTTGGCCTTCCCACATGAGGCTGGGGTCGTAGGCGCCAGCGGAGCCGAAGAGGTCAGGGCGACTGGTCGCTAAGAACATGGAGGAGTAGCCGCCCATGCTGAATCCGTCGAGCGCGGCGTAGCCGCGACCTTGGCCGACGCGACAGTTGGCTTCGACCCAATCTTTGATCTCGTAGAAGTGGTCTTCGAAACGACCGTTGCCAACCCCCCGCTCTTTGCCGTCGGCACTCCAGTTGACCGGCACGCCTTGCGTCATGCGCGAGTTTTCCATGAAGCCTGCAAGGACGACGACGAAACGCGTGGCGTCGGGGCTGGCGATGTAGTGATCGAGAGTGCGGATGAGACCGGGCCGGCCGTCTTGACGTCCGACCCATTCGCATTCGTGACCGCGAAATAAGTAGAGAACGGGATGGGGTTCGGATTGGTAGCCGTAGCTGGCGGGAAAGTAGATCCCGAAGCGTCTGAGCACACCCATACATGAGGTTGGCAGGGTGACCCAGCGAAGCTGTGAGCCCGAAGCTGTAGTTGACGATCGAAACATGAAGGGCCACTCAAAAAAATGACAGCCCATGGTTTTCGCATGGGACCGAGCGGCTTTCAAGTTCAGTCCTTGATCCGCCGGTCCTGTCTTGGGCTTGTGGCTAAGGAATCGTGAAACAAAAGGCCGCGGTCAGATGGACGACGTCTGCATGGGGTCCGTAGACGACGGCTTGAAAGCTGCCGAGGATTCCCGGTGGCAAAAACGACAGGCCAAAGGACAAAAAGCTGCGGCCCGTGGGGTCGAGCACCGCGAAAGTGTCCAACAAGGAGTCGGGATTATTGCCGTCGAGGATGATGGTCAGATCGGCGAAGTTCGTACCCAAAAGGCCCAGATCCAAAGACCCGATGCCGCCACCGAAGATCACGTTGTTGAGATTTAGCGAGCCGAGCAACAAAATCCAGGGACAACCTGGGTCGCCTTGAACTTCGATATCGAGCGTGCTGCTTTCGGCAAAGAAAGGGCCGTTGCGCCCGATCTCTGGAGGGCGACCGTTGGCGTTTAATCCCCCACTAATGTCGAGGAAAGCATCCGCGCGATTGGCCTGACCACTGTCGTCTGGCGGCAGTAAACGCAGGTCGTCGATCAGGACGCCGTCGAAGGGTAAAGCGCCATCGCTCGTTTGTTGGAAGATGATTTGGAATTGCGCATTCAACGCGATGCCCGCGGCCGCAGCCTCGGCGACCAGATCAATTTCTACCTCCTGCCAAAAACCAGAGAGGTTGCTGTGCGAAAAGATGAGCGCCTCGTTGAGGCCATCTGAAATCAGAACGCCTTCGTTGGGGTCTTCTTCGTCGAAGGCTTCGCGGGCGTAGTAGAGCAAAGTTTGCACGTTGCTGGCGGGCATATCGACGAAGAGCGTCGCACGGTTCGTGACGGGGATACCGCCCGAAAGCGAGTCCATCACTAAAGCCAGCCCGCCAGAAACGGGCGAAGGGTTGTTGTCGATGCTCAAAAAGATGCGGCCCGCGGGGCTGCCCGGTGAAAGATCCCATTCACCGCCAAGCGGCCCCGCGTCGAAATCCTGCAAGTAGGGCGCCACCGTGATGGGCGACGGTGTTGACTGCGCCCTCAGTGAGTCACTGGCCAGGCCGAGCGACAACAAGACCGCCAACATCAAACTCGTTCCCGAAAGTTCGCGAAGCTTCATAGCACAGTCACCTCCGTCGCGGCGCTAAAGGTCACCACGGGAACCGGTCCTGTCGTGTCGTAGAAAACAGTCTGGAAGGCTCCCAGCACTCCTGGAGGAAAGGCCGGCATCAACAACTCAATGCGTTGAGTGCCCTGTGGCCCCGTGACGGCTAGAAAGTCGAAGAAGCTCGCAGGAAAAGCACCGTTCATGACCAAGTTCAAATCGGCGAGGCTCGGGCCGATCAAGCCAATGTCGAGTTGGCCCGCGGCACCCGCGCTGAAGTTGCCGCGATTCAAGGGAGCGATGAGCAGCAAAAACGGCGTACTCGCAGCCCCTGAGAAACTAAACTCGATGGACTCGCCGGGTACGCGGCTGACGAAGAAGGGACCGTTCGTTCCGACTTCGGGCTTTTGGCCATTGAGGTTCACGGCATCGCGGATCTTCAGCGAAGCCGCGATTTGATTGGCTTGGCCGCTATCGGCGGGGGCTGGGGCTAAGGCCTGGACCCCGCTGATCACCAGCGAAAAATCGGCGTCGAGCGCCGCGGTTTCGACGTGACCGTCTTCGTTGATTTCCTCGGCGGTGATTTCGATCGTCCAGGTGCCTGCCTGCGGGCTTGCGATCACGACGCGCTCGACGGTGTCGATGTGGTCGGGGCTTCCGCCCGAAGTCGACACGTTGCCGACCAACAGACCCGCATTGCCGTGGTAGATGATTCCGGTCGGTGAGGTCACCTTGAGGCTGAGATCGTTCACCCGGTGTACCGTGCCCGCCGGGTTACCGGGGGGATCGGCGAACACCATGGTCACGCGTAACTCCGGGGTGCTGGCGTTGACGGTGACGATCTGCTGGTGGATTCCGAGCGGCGTCAAGACGACGGACTCGTCGATGAACTGCATGTTGTCGCGGTCGTCATAGAGACGCTGAACATCGGGGTGGCCCCAGCCCTGATGAGTGCGCGTTAGATCCGCCGCCAATCCGCTGAAGGCGTAGGAGCGCGCCGAGTTCAAAAGCAAAGCCTTGGCGAGCGTCATCGAGGGCCGGTTGTCGAAAACGTCCCAGCTAGCGAGCGCGTTGCCGAAGATTCCATCGGCCCACATCTCGTGCACCAGCCCGGCGGCTCCGGCGACGATGGGAGTCGCGGCACTCGTGCCGCCAAATGCCTGCAGGTAGCCGATGAAAGGTGACAGCGTAAAAACCGAGTCGGCGAAGGAACAAAGATCGGGTTTGATGCGACCGTCCGAAGCGGGGCCGATGCTGGTGAGCCCGGCCCATACATCATCGGCGAAGGCGGCGGTGTCGCCGTGCTGAACGCCACCCACCGAGACGATGTTCTTCGCCCAGGCTTCGGGACGCGAATCTTGGGTGCCAGAGTTGCTCTGCGACTGGAAGACTAAAAAGTCGAGGTCGAAAAGGATCTCATCCATGTCGGCGGAGATCGCCGAGTAGGTCGTGGTCAAGGGTGAGCCGGTACTATTGGTTTCCAGCACGCAGCGGTAAGGCGGCAAGAGAAGTTCGGCAGTTTCGGCCGCTCGGTCGACAGTTGAAGATTCGGATTGAAAGACTCCCTGCGCATCGGGCAACAGACCACGCGCTTGCGAGTTTCCCAGGCCGGGACTAAAGACGATGCCGTACACGGCGGTGCCATGGCCGGTGGGACCTAGGGTGCCAACATGAGAAATCGGCGGGCCTAGCTGGAACTCGGCGTGGTTGAATTCAAGGCCGAAGTCGCGAACTTGCGCCCGCACCCCGATACCGCTGTAGCCCGCGACGAGTTCAAGCGAGTCAGCCCCCGTGGCGATGCGCGCTTGGTCGACGTCGGCTTCGGTTGGTCCCCAGGGTTCAGCGAAGAACAACTCGTCGCGATGGGCGACCTCGATGAGCTGTTCGCGGTTGAGTCTTACGGTGAGCAAGCGTCCACTGGGAGCCAAGGGGCGCACAAGATCGCCACCGATGCCGCGCACGAAGGCGAGCAAGCGCTTTTTTTCTTCGAGGCCGCTCCGCGTCGTCATCAAGGTCCAGTTGTCTGGTACTTCGCTGGCCTTGCGGTCGCGAAAATCGAGGCGCCAATAAGGCTGATAGGGGCCGACCCAACGCACGAAAGGCAGGGCGCGCAACTTCGAGAGTCGGGCGATGTCACCGCGAACGAGGCGCGCGCAGTCGTGAAAGTGCTGGAGGATCTCGAAGCCAGCTGCATTCAGTTCGCGCCGATATGGCGAGATCTCGGGTGTCCTGAATTGAATCAGGAACAGCCGCGTGTCGGGCCGAGAAAGTAAGGCCTCGGGAATGGACGCGGCGTAGCCCGGATGCGCGACGGGATCTAAAAGTCCTGAGCGCAAACGAAGATGGCGAGCGAGCGGGCCGCGGCGGACCTCACCCTGACCGTCGCTTCTTTGTAAGGAGTAGGTATCGCCGCGAACCTCGAGACGAAGGCCATCGGCTTCGGCGCGGAAGTCTTGCGCGCTTAGGCTCACCAAGCTCCATGAGAGCGATGTGATGAATGTGAACATGAAGGGGAACGTGCGTAGCGACATGGCGCGATCCTAAACAAAAAGAGCTGGGAACCGTGGCTCCCAGCTCTTTTACCGCACTAAGGTCGCAGGGCTTCGCGAATACCCTCTCTACTTAAGTCCAAAGACTCGCGGGTAGCGGTAGTAGACCTCTAAGCTCAGCGCCATGAGGGCGGTTGCATAAATACGCCCCCCGACTCCGCCCCAAGCTCCCTTGGGATCCCAAGATCCTGCGGCGCAGCCGTCGGCTCTTTGGGTCTCGACGATGGCCGGAACCATCGCGCGGTTCCAAGACCTCCAGGACGAACCTCCGACTTGGAACATCGCGAGCGTGCCGTAGTACCAGTAGTACATGTCGATCGACCCGCGGCTTTCATCCCAAAGGGGCAGGCACTCCACCACAACTTGTTCGGCACCGAGCTTGATCATCTTGTCCTCTTCGGGATCGGCCCCCGCGAAGATGCGCACCAAGATACCGGCGGCGGTCATGGCTTCGGACTCCGTACCGGGAAACTCTTCGAGCTTCCCTTTCTCGCGCACCGTCGCCGCCCCGGTCATGACGTATCCCGTCCGACCCGTTTCTTCGTCGGTCATCTGATCGATCCAATCCACGGCCCAATCCAAGCTTCGTTGGGGCACTTTCATGCCCGCCAACTTCGCTGATTTAAGCGCCATGACCATCCACCCCGTTACCGAAGTGTCGGAATCAGCGCCTTGCTCGCCGTAGCGCCAGCCGCCGTAAGGCACCTGGCAGGAGAGGCAGAAGTTGAGAGCTTTCTCCGCTGGCTTTTTGAACAGCGGCGATCTGGTCATGCCGTAGGCTTCGATCATCGCCAAGCTGGCGATGGCATGGCTGTAGGTGAAGCCCTGGTGACGCGCACCGAAGCAGCCTTCAGCGTCTTGGGCATCCACCAGCCACTTCAAGCCCGACCGCACGGTCTGGCGATAATCTCCCGCCTTGTGCGTTTCGCCCGCACCGAGATAGGTCAAGATCGCCATGCCGGTCAAGCCGACGTCGTGCAAAGGGTTCGCCCCGGCACCACGGCAGCATTGACAGTCTTTGGCATGAGGTTCGCCAGCCCGCGCGATGAAGTCGTCACCGTCCCAGGAGCCTTTGGCGTGCTGGTGGCGTTTCAACCAATCAAAGGCGGCACGGAGGGTTTTCAGGTGTGGAGGCCGACCGCCGGGGCCACCCAGACCATCGCCGCGACCAAATCCGTCTCCGCCTCCAGGGTTGCCATCGCCGAGGCCAATGACATTGGGGTTGAGACTGGGCTCGCCAGTTTGATCGCTGAAATCCGAGTCGTCGCGGTCAAAAGTGTTGAAGTCCGCGACGTCGGAGGCGTGATCCTGAGTGTCGATGTTCGGCACGTCAACGGGATCGACCTTGGGCACTTCGGGCACGTCAACGGGTTCGACGGGGATCACATCATCGACCGGCTCGTCGGGGACATCCTCGTTGTAGGCCACTTCCATGGTGTTGGGCAGGTCGGCGATGGCGGCATCGGGCGACAACAGGATCACCAACATGAAGACGAAAGCGTGCAGAGCGGTCGACACCAAAAACCATGGCGTCTTGCGCAACTGATCGGTTAGAGCGTCGTTGAAGTCCTGGCTAGGCGGGTTGGATGAAGGATGTTCATATCGCATTGCGCTGGTCCTTTGGTTGAAAGACAAACGCCCGGGCGCCGAATTTGTCGGCTGGTCGACCCGCGAAGAAACGCAGCTGTCGACGATCGGTTCAGAAGTTTTGATTTTTGGCGGACGATTGCGCTTGAGTGAACACCCATCGCAGCAAACAAGGAGCGGCGCCTAGGCCTCGCTGGTTCGCGTCCCCGACACCAGGTAACGCAAACCGTCGAGACGGCAGCTTACGGGATCAATGCGGTCTCAATCCCAGAGGTCTTTGGCGCCTGGCCTATAACGCGCTGATCGGCGTCGATCATCCGCTGCCTCGCTGGGCACCGAGGCTTTCCCCGATAGCGGCGGCAAGAAGCTCGAACTCCGGCTTGCGGATTGAGGTTGGTCGCCAGGCCAAACCGAGAGTCCGCGACGGCTTGGTACCGCCGAAGGGTATGAGTGTTAGCCCGCGTTCGGCGCGGGCTTCAACGTGAAGAGAAGTCTCGGGGAGCAAGGTGACGCCCACGCCGCCGCAAACCATCTGGACTAAGGTCGTAAGACTGCTGGCGCGAAAATCATCCAGTTCCTTCGCTCCGACGGTTTGACAGAGCGCGAGCGCTTGGTCTCGAAGACAATGGCCTTCTTCGAGCAGCAAGACCTGCTCATCGATCAGGTCCTTTTCGCTCACCCGTTTTCTTTTGGCCAAGCGGTGATCTGGGGGCACGGCAAGGACAAAGGGGTCGAGCATGATGGGCAGCGTCTCCACGCCACCGAGGTCAACATCGAGGGCGAGCAATAAAAGATCAAGGTCACCTTTCTCCAGACTCTTGAGCAATCGATCCGTCTGATCCTCCCTGATAAGGACTCTTAGTTTGGGATAACGTTCGTGAACCGCCTTCAACGCCGGAGGCAAGACGTAGGGCGCCACCGTGGGGATCACCCCCAGCTTGATCGTTCCGGTCAAGGGCTCGTGGAATGTCTCCGTCGAGGCGCTGAGCTCATGAAGGTCGGCGAGGATCGCGCGGGATTTCTCCGCAATTACCGCTCCCGCTGCGGTTGGCAGCACCTTACGGCGATCGCGTTCAAAAAGGCGAAAACCGAACAGTTGCTCGGCTCGCTGAATCTGAGAACTCAAGGCGGGCTGCGTGATGAAGCAGGCTTCGGCCGCAAGGCGGAAGTTCAGCTTGTCCGCAACCGCCACGATGCATTCAAGCTGTCGGATGGTGGGTAATTCCATAATAGGCTCAGCTTATCACGGTCATCAGCACTTGCGATTGGAATTTATTACCCGGAAGGGCGATACTTCCCGAACTAGCAACAAAGCCCCTTTGGGAGACTCATCATGACCGTATCGATCCGATCCTTGCTTGGTTCTATCGCAACTTTCGCGCTTATCTGCGGCGGGCTCCTTAGCCTTCAGGCCCAAGCCCAAGAAGTGGCCCCCCGTGGCAAGACCAGTTTCGCCCCGGTGGCGGGTACCGAGAAGTTCGCTGACGTCGTGAAGCGCATGAGTGCTGCGAAGGCGGAGGTTATTCTTAAGCACCAGACTTTGCTCAAAGAGCGCTACGACCTCGGCAACCGCCCCGCCACTGGGAGCACCATGTCCCGCGGCAAGAGCGTACAAGGCGGCGTCCGCGTCAAGCTCCCTCAGGGAACGACTTGGCAGAGTTTGGCGAAGCTCAGTCCAGAGCAAATCCGCGATCAAGGCCTTTGGCCGAGCGGGCTCTACCCCTTGCCTCACCCCAACCACGCCGAAGGAGGAATGCTATTTCCCCAGTACCACATCGACGAGATCAAAAAGCAAACCGACCGCGACTTGGGTCGCTACGACCTCGACTTCGTGATGCCGGATCATTTTTTACCGGAGTATCCGCCAGCGATCTTCTTGACGACAAGATTGGACCTCGGCGATGTCTCCCAGGGCAAGGTCGTCACGACGGAAAACTTCTTTGATCTGTTCAACGGCATCCTCAATCCGAAGCAGCTCGAAGGGCTACGCTTGTTGGTATCGCCGTTTCCGCAACAGCAGTTCAACGCCACGCACGATCGCCGCAGCCTAAGGCCCAGTCTTGGCGTCTCTTGTCTAGATTGCCATGTGAATGGCCATACGAATGCCGCAACGCACTTGGTTGGCGACATTCGGCCCCAGGAGTTCAGGCACCGCATCGACACGCCGACTTTGCGCGGCGTGAACATTCAGCGCTTGTTCGGGTCACAGCGAGCTTTGAAGAGCATCGAGGACTTCACCGAGTTCGAACAGCGCGCCGCCTACTTCGATGGTGACCACGTGATCGCCGCCAAAAAGGGCGTCAACGTCTTAGAACGCGGCAGCCAAGTTCACTCCATGGCTGAGTTTCAGGCCCTCCTCGATTTTCCGCCCGCGCCGAAGCTCGGATGGGACGGCAAACTCAACCCCGCCAAGGCCACAGCGCAGGAGCTCCGCGGCCAAGAAGTGTTCTTCGGCAAGGGGAAATGCGCGAGCTGCCACCAAGCTCCGTACTACACCGACAATTCGATGCACAATCTGAAGGTGGAGCGGTTCTTCAAGCCGCGCATGATCAACGGTCGCATGGCGTCCGCCGACGGCCCCATCAAGACCTTCCCCTTGCGCGGCATCAAGGACTCGCCACCCTACCTTCACGACGGACGTCTCTTGACTTTGGAAGATACGGTAGAGTTCTTTAACCTGGTGTTGGAGCTCAAGCTGAACGACCAAGAGAAAAATGACCTGACCGCGTTCATGCGGGCTCTTTGAGGGAGTAAGAACTGATGACGGACAAAAAGTTGTCGGAGCCCGCCGAGAAAGCTTGCAAGCTTTTGGCGGACTCCTACACGCTCTACTTGAAAACCCACAACTTCCACTGGAACGTCACCGGGCCGATGTTCTCAAGCCTCCACCTGATGTTTGAGACCCAGTACACCGAACTCGCCCTCGCGGTGGACGAGATCGCGGAACGCATCCGCTCTTTGAGCTTCCCGGCCCCTGGGACCTACCGCGAATTCTCTGGCCTCACCTCGATTGAGGAACCAACGGGGCCGACTGTGGCCATGGACATGATCCGCGTACTGGTCGCCGATCAAGTGGTCGTCGCGGACGCTGCGCGCGCTGTTTTTCAGGCCGCGGAAAAAGCTGGTGACCAAGCGACAGCCGACTTGGCCGTGCGGCGCATCGAAATGCACGAAAAGAACGCTTGGATGCTGCGAAGTCACCTGGAATAGCGTCTCTAAGCTCATTGGACCTCCGCTCAAGGTGAGCGTGAGAGCGGAGGTCTGTTTCTGCCCCCCCCCCGCCAAATCCCCTGAAATCGCGACGATAAGCCTCAGGTCTCAATACGAGGATGGCCGATCCTAGCGTTGAAGACTGGGTGCCGAGCCAGCGAGGCGGCACTCATGGCTGGGATTTCAGACCAATTGGTGGTGTCAAAGATGATGGATCTCGATGCAGCACCGGCTGATGAACTCGAGGCGGCTGAGCTTTTGGATACCTGGAAGAGGCTATTTGAGAGCCAAAGCGAAGGTTCCTTAATCGGCCTTCTGAAGATACAGAGTAGCCTCGCGGATTCCGTTCAAGCCAACACCGAGATGCAGGAACGCAGCCGGAGCATTGAGACTCGATTTAGGCGTGTTGTCGAACAAGCCGAAAACATCGGCGACTCCTCCGGCAAGCTTGCGGATTTTCTCGGGGACTCCAGGCAACACATCGAAGCGATGCGTGAGCAAATTCGCGAAATCCTGGGCGCTCTCAAGGGCATTACTCGGATTGCGTCTCAGACGAAACTGCTCGCCCTCAATGCGGCCATCGAGGCGGCACGAGCCGGTGAAGCCGGAAAAGGCTTCGGAGTCGTTGCCAACGAAGTCAAAGAGCTGTCGGGACAGACCACGGGGCTCGTCTCGTCGATCTCGGAGTTGGTAGACCGAATCTCAAAAAGCTCGACAAAAGTACAAGAGACCTTCGATCGCGCCGACGAACACGGGCGTTCGACAAACGAAACCCTCATCTTGTTGAATGACGAGATCAAAGAGACTTTTTCGGACAACACCAAAGTCGCTCGCAACATTGAGGCGAACAGCGAACGTGTTTTCATCAGTCTCGCGAAGCTGGACCATGTCGTCTGGAAGGTCAACACTTACCTTTCGGTGCTGAAGTCTGAACCTGTCATCAAGTTCGTCGATCACCACAACTGCCGACTCGGCAAGTGGTACTACGAAGGCGATGGCCATAAGACCTTCTCAAGGACCAGAAGCTTTAGGGAGCTCGAACAACCCCACTCCAAGGTCCACGAAGCAACTAGGGCGGTTTTTGACGAACTCGATGCCGCCAGTGAGGGAGACTTCCAAGAGCTTGAGAACGCTCTTGAGCTCATGGAGTCCGGCAGCCGCGGCGTCTTCACCATCCTCGACCGCATGCTCGCCGAAAAACTCAGCGAATAACGCTTGTACGGCGTCAGACTAAATTCTCCCGCTTTTTTAGGCCTGACCTAAAAAAGCGGGAGAATTTAGTCTGACGCCGTATGACCACTTTCTTGCGAGCTAGGTGGCGGCGGGTACGTCGGTGCTGAGGATTCCGTCCTCGATTTCGAAAACTCGATGAACTAAGTCCAATGCGCGATGATCGTGCGTGACGATGAGGACGGCGGCCCCGCGTTCGCTGGCGGCTTCGCGGAGCAGTTCCATGACCCGGCGGCCGAGTTCTTTGTCTAACGATGCCGTGGGTTCATCTGCTAAGAGCAACGATGGGTTGTGGACCAGCGCACGCGCGATTGCAACGCGCTGCTGCTGACCTCCGGAAAGTTGTGTCGGCATATGATCTCCGCGATCGGCGACCCCCAATGTAGCCATGATTTCACGGCTACGGCGGGTAGCCTCGCGTCTCGACACGCCGTCTAGTTCCAAGACCAGCCTTACGTTCTCCTCGGCGGTCAAAAACGGAATCAGATTCGAGCGTTGGAAGACGAATCCCAATCTGCGGCGACGGATGAGGTTGGCGTCACGAACGGCGGCGCCGTCGCGAATGACGTCCTCACCACCGATTCGAAGCGTGCCGGTGTTGGGTGGATTGATCAAACCTAAGATCGTCAGCAGGGTCGACTTTCCCGATCCGGAGGGGCCCAACAAAGCGACGACCTCGCCGGGAAAGATCTCGAAACTGGCTTCTTTGAGCGCAAGCACCAAGGTGTTGCCTTCGCCGTAATGCCTGGAGAGCGATGTAGCGCTGACTGCGGGAGTTTTGGAGTTCATCCGGCCAATACCTCATTCGGGTCCGCGGCGAGAGCCTTCTTCATGCCGAACACACTCGCGGCGAACGAGATTGCGGCCACGATGCCAAGCAGCGCTAAGCGATGTTCATTTTCAACGACCACGCGCCGGGGGAACATCTCAAAAGCGTAGTTGCCAATAATCAAGGCCAGCAAGTAGGCGATACCGCCGAGCAGCAGTGCCTCTTCCAAGATCATCCCGAGGATCACTTTGATCGGAGCGCCCAACAACTTCAGCAACGCGATCGAGTGGATCTTGTCGACGGTCATGGTGTAGATGATAAGACCCATGAGAATCGCCGAGATGACGACGAGAAGGGCACGAAACAGTCCGATTTGACGCCGAGTTTTCTCAACCACGCCGCCGAGGATCAAATCGTGTTCTTCCGCCTGAGAGTACACCGTGATGTCTTTCCAAGTTTCCAAACGAGCCCGGACCATATCCAGTCGCGCGCCTGGCGCCAGGTTCAACATCACCGCCGAAACGGGCGCCGGCCCCAAAGCGGGTATGAGTTGCGATGACTTGCCCGAAAATCGCACCATCTCGGGATCTCTTCCGACGGCACTGGCCTGAACTCTCGCGGCCCGCGCTTCGCGGTCTAGACGCAGTGCTTCATTCGAAACGTCGTTCTGAATTTTCTGCGCATCAGCCATCGTGAAGAACGCGGCCGGATCACCCCCGGAAGCCAAAAGACCATCGGTGATGCCCACGACGGTGTACTCATCCCGCCCCAGTCGAATTCTTGCTCCCAGCGGCAAACCCAATGAACGGTCGACCAGAAACTCGAAGTGTGGTTGTGCGAGCGGCCGGCCTTCGACGAGCGGCAAGCCCTCGCCCAAGTCATCCGGCCAGGACAGACCGACCGCGGTGAAACGAAGCGGCTTTCCGTTCGGAAGTTCGCGTTGGATCGTGTGCGACACATAACTGCGCACCTTGGCGACCCCAGGGACCGCTCGTGCACGCTCTTCCAAACCCCGCGGCACTCGCGAGAGTTCCGCGAAGGGCCCCCGAGTATCGCGTTGCACAATCCACAGATCGGCGCCAAGGGCGTCGGGCAGTGCCGTCGCGTCTTTGATGATGCCATTGTAGATTCCGGTCATCGCCAACACCACCGTCAGCAGCAACCCTAAGCCCGCGGCCGTCAGCAAAAATCGTCCGTAGTCGTGGCGAATGTCGCGTATTGAAAGGATCACTGTTCAGTCTCCTTTCGTTTGGCCTCCGCAAGGCGAACTCGTTGCCCCTTCTTGAGCAACTTGTTTTTTCCAATCGCGGCGCCGAGGACGAGATCTCCGGAATCCAGCCCACCTATGACTTCAATGAATTCGCGGCCTCGGGTGCCAAGTTCAAGAGCCAAAAACTGAGCGCGGTCAGCATCCGCCACAAAGACGCCCTCTTCGCCGTCGATCTGCAAAATGGCGCGCGCCGGGATGCGAACCACATCAGATCGTCGGGTCAGTTCGATCCACAAATCGACGCGTTGGCCAAAAGCGATCGGGTCTGGCAACTTCTCGAAGGCAACTTCGACGAGCAATTCCCGCGTCTCACGGTCAACTTCGCGGCCGATGCGCACGACACTACCGCGATGGACGCGCTCGGGGTCGGACCTCAAACTAACTCGCGCTGGCAGTCCGAGTCTTAGAGCATCCAGATAAGTCTCGTCGACCCAAACTCTCGCCCAAACCGTGTCTGTGGCCGCCAGTCGAAGCACGGCTGCGCCGGGAACCGCGACGTCGCCGACCTCTCGTTCACGCCGCAGCACAAGTCCATCAAAGGGGCTGCGGACGATCGTGCGAGCGAGCGCTGCTTTAGCTCGATCAAGCCTGCGGCGGGCGACCAAGATCGCCTGTTGGCCCTCAAGCTGCGCCGCCATCGATCGCGCGAGTTCAGCGACCGCGACCTTGTGGCGTTCGTCGGCCACATCCAGTGATTCTCGTGAAGCGGCACCCTTCGCGACTTGCGGACGTACGCGTCTGAGTCCGTCCTCTGCGCCTTTCAGGACGGCCTTCGATCGCTCAATGTCGGCGCCCAACCTCTTCATGATCGCCTCGGAAAGGGCGACTTCTTGTTCGGCCAGCCCCACTTCAGCGAGAAAAGTTCTGTCATCGATGGTGGCAAGTTCCTGCCCCTTGGTCACAGAATCCCCTTGGTCCACGTGGATTTGCACGACTCGGCCGGTGACCTCGAAGCCGACATCTACCGTCTGCCTGCTCTCCACCGAACCGGTACCCAGCGCCTCCACCACGACGCTGCCTTTCGACACCCGAGTTGTTTCCACGTCGATCGGCTTCAGAACCAAAAAATACAAGGCCGCGGCGGCAGCTCCAGCCAAGACCAGCCAAAAAGTGATGCGGCGCAGCCAGGCTCTCCATGTCTTCATGGTCTAAGTTTCCTTTCGATTCGATGAGATCCCGGGTGGCTCTTTTGAGGGAAACAGCAAGTTTTCATGAGGACAGCTCCTTTGCGGTGCCGCGCAGAAAACCCTCGAGGGTCGTCCAGACTTTCTTTGGAGACGCGTTCGACAGGGCTTTTTCACCCCTAACCCGATGGGAGCCGGTAGTGGCGGCTCCACGGATGACGCCAATGACCATCCACACCAAAAGCATCACCGGCACATCCGAACTGACGAGACCGCGACCCTGCGCCTGGGACAAGCAACCGTGGATCAAGGTGACCGAGCGACCGACGAGTTGTTCGATGCGAGCCGCCCCCCGCTCCCCGGCGGCTTCGGTCAAACGGTCGTTGAACGCCAACCGCAGAATCTCTGGATTTTGGCGCACCAGGGTCAGCCGTTTCACTAAAAACAGGCCCAATCGCTCGAGCGGCTCGCCCTCGTCGGGCGGAAAGCTCTCCTCGAGAGCCGACGCAAACAAGTCGATCGCCGCGTCGACGATCTCCTCTTTGTTTTTGAAGTGGCGAAAGATCGCCCCGTCCGTGATGCCGACTTCTTCCGCCAAGGCCGCGGCTGTCAGGCGCCGCACGCCCGAGCTGGCGATGATCCGCAGTGCCGCCTCGGCGATCTGCCGCTGACGTTCGTCGGTTGAGAGGCGTTTTTGTGGGGTCATGCCCCCACAATAGCAAGTAAGTACTTACTTTCCAATAAGAGGCTGGCCCCGGCTCTCGATTTGGGAGAAGACGAGATGGTTTGGGGGATTGGCGAGTGCGGTTATTCGGGAGGGTTACGACTGACGCCATCAACGAAGCCTTCTGGCTCGCTGGGGCGATCACAGTTTTGCGAGGACCTTACAGAAGAGTTCTTTCTATACTACTCGGCGCTCCCCACTCACTCGCGTAGAGAAATCGGAGATCCATGCCCATGCGTCAAAGTCTCATTCTCGTTATCCAAACCCTAGCCTCGATCGCGATGGTGGCGGCATTTTTCACCACGACCGCCTTAAGCCAACTTCCGATCCGCTTCACGGTGGACGGCGACTCTGCTGGCGACCGACTCGGCTTTTCCGTCAGTGGCGCGGGTGATGTCAATGGCGACGGCTTCGACGATATCATCGTCAGCGCGCCGCTCGACGACAACAACGGACCGGACTCAGGCAGCGCTCGCGTCTACTCTGGTTTCGACGGCGCGATCTTGTACACCTTTAATGGCGACTCTGCTGACGATCAACTCGGCTTTTCCGTCAGTGGCGCGGGTGATGTGGATGACGACGGCTTCGACGATATCATCGTCGGCGCGGTGGGCGACGACAACAACGGATCGTTCTCAGGGAGCGCTCGCGTCTACTCTGGTTTCGACGGCACGATCTTATACACCTTCAATGGCGACTCTGCTGACGATCAACTCGGCTTTTCCGTCAGTGGTGCGGGTGATGTGAATGGCGACGGGTTTGACGATCTGATTGCCGGCGCGTGGCTCGACGACAACAACGCATTCTCCTCAGGGAGCGCTCGCGTTTACTCTGGTTTCGACGGCGCGATCTTGTGCACCTTCAATGGCGACTCTGGTGGCGACCTACTCGGAGTCTCCGTCAGTGGCGCGGGTGATGTGAATGGCGACGGATTTGACGATCTGATTGCCGGCGCGTGGCTCGACGACAACACCGGAGCCAGCTCAGGCAGCGCTCGCGTTTTTTCTGTCTGCGGTCAGCAGCTCTACGGGTCGGGGATCGATCCAGCGCAAACGCTGACCTTTGAATGGCGGTCCTTTTCGGGGGGGTTAAATGCCGCGAATGGAGAGCTCATCGCCGATGGTTCAGCGCCCTTCAGTCCAGGAGTATTTGCTCTCAGCACGCAGCCCTCAATGGCTTCCCTGCTCGGCTTCACGCTCTTGGTCGATATTGCGCCCAGCAATGCTCTCATCCTTGAGAACTTTAGCTACGACGCCGCCGGCCAGCTCGTCGTCCCGCTCAGCCTGCGGCAACCAGTTCTTGCTGGCCTCACCCTTTTTCTGCAGGTGGTCGAAGGGAACCCCGCGGCTCCGATGGGCCTCTTCTCATCAAATGGTCTCGAGCTACTCTTTTGCAACTAAGGTCGCGAAGTCATGAGACGCAAGATCCCATGGCAAGGGGCACTCAGAAAATGATGCGCTCGACCTCGTCGGGCGTGGCCTCTTGGCGACGCCGGTCCGAGAGTTTGCTTTTTCGCGGGCTGGTGTGGTCCGCCATGAATTGAGCATGCTCGAGTTGGCCTTCGTTCTTGAGGTACGCCCCGATCCCGGCCGCCCTGAAGGTGTGGTTTGTGAATTGGTCAGCCCAACTACAGCCCCGATGCGCGCAAAGCGCCATCTATGCGCGGGTATCAACCGCCGTCTACAGTCTCCTTCGAGCGGCTAGATCGATCATCCGGCCATGAAGCATAAACGCCATTAAGGGCCATGCTTACGGTCGGCATGGGACCCGTTTTCTCCACGCGATGGGTCTTTCACTTGAGACGAGGTTCAGGTTGACCGACATACCACAATCTGGTATTTTGATCGGAAGCAGCCAGGGGAGACAACTATGTCCAAAAACACATCCTTCATCCTCGGTGAGCACTTCGACACTTTCGTGGCGTCGCAGATCGCGGTCGGCCGCTACGCGAACGCGACCGACGTCATCCGCTCGGGCCTTCGATTGCTCGAAGAGCATGAGCAGAAGGTCGAGGCCCTCCGCAACGCCTTGATCGCGGGCGAGGAGAGCGGCGTCGCCGGTCCGCTCGACATGAACAAGATCAAAAAGCAAGCACGCGAAAAAGCTGGCCTAGCGCCATCTTGATGCGTGAGCTCGTCATCAGCGAACGCGCGGAGGCCGACCTGCACGAGATCTGGCGCTACAGCTTCGACAATTAGGGCGAGGCGCAGGCTGACCGCTAGGTCGACGAGCTTGATGCTGGAATGCGGAAGTGCGGCGCCGAGCCAGAAGGCGGCAAGCAGCAAGAAGCCGTGAGATCTGGCTACTGGTCGAGCCTAGTTCGCAAGCACGTCGCCTTTTACAGTTTCAGTGACGACGAAGTGCTGATCCAACGCGTGCTGCACGGCAGCATGGACCCCACCCGGCACGTTTGAATCCCGGGCCCCGACGACGACTGAGCATTAAGGGGGCCGCGGTTGGGAGTCCGGCAAACTTGACAAGCGGGTGTGCTCTGTGGCGTCGGTGATGGATGAGTACAGAACTCACCACCGGATCCGGCGCGCGCCTTGATCCCGACAACCTGTTGCCAGCCGAGCTGCGCGAGCGCATCCCGCCGCTATAGGCCACCGAAGAGACTCCCGACCCGATCGTCCAAGCCACCTTGGACAACCCGTGACCGCCGGTTGGGCGATCGTGGTTTTACGAGGACTTTTCAGGAGAGTTTTCTCTATACTACTCTGCGCTCCCCACTCACTCGCGTAGAGAAATCGAAGGTCCATAGCCATGCGTCAAAGTCTCATTCTCGTTTTCCACACCCTGGCCTCGCTCGCGATGGTGGCGGCATTTTTCACAACGACCGCCTTAGGCCAACTTCCGATCCGTTTCACGGTGGACGGCGACTCTGCTGGCGACCGACTCGGACAATCCGTCAGTGGCGCGGGTGATGTCAATGGCGACGGCTTCGACGATATCATTGTCGGCGCAGCGTTCGACGACAACAACGGTTTCAGCTCAGGCAGCGCTCGCGTCTACTCGGGTTTCGACGGCGCGATCTTGTACACCTTTGACGGCGACTCTTCTGACGACCGGCTCGGCTATTCCGTCAGTGGCGCGGGTGATGTGAATGGCGACGGATTTGCCGATCTTATTGCCGGCGCGCCTGCCGACGACAACAACGGATCAGCCTCAGGCAGCGCTCGCGTCTACTCTGGTTTCGACGGCGCGATCTTATACACCTTCAATGGCGACTCTGCTTTCGATCAACTCGGCTTTTCCGTCAGTGGCGCGGGCGATGTGAATGGCGACGGATTCGGCGATATCATCGCCGGCGCGTGGAGCGACGACAACAACGGATCAGACTCAGGCAGCGCTCGCGTCTACTCGGGTTTCGACGGCGCGATCTTGTACACCTTCAATGGCGACTCTGTTAGCGACATACTCGGCTTTTCCGTCAGTGGCGCGGGTGATGTGAATGGCGACAGCTTCGACGATATCATCGCCGGCGCGCAAGGCGACGACAACAACGGATTCGACTCAGGTAGCGCTCGCGTCTACTCGGGTTTCGACGGCGCGATCTTATGCACCTTCAATGGCGACGCTGCTGGCGATCAACTCGGCTCCTCTGTCAGTGGCGCGGGTGATGTGAATGGCGACGGCTTCGGCGATATCATCGCTGGCGCGCGTAGCGACGATAACAACGGATCGAACTCAGGCAGCGTTCGCGTCTACTCTGGTTTCGACGGCGCGATCTTGTTCACCTTCAATGGCGACTCTGCTGACGACCAACTCGGCCTTTCCGCCAGTGGCGCGGGCGATGTCAATGGCGACGGCTTCGACGATATCATCACTGGCGCGCGTGGCGACGATAACAACGGATTGAGCTCAGGGAGCGCTCGCGTCTACTCGGGTTTCGACGGCGCGATCTTGTTCACCTTCAATGGCGACTCATTTGGCGACATACTCGGAGACTCCGTCAGTGGCGCGGGTGATGTGAATGGCGACGGATTTGCCGATGTCATCGCCGGCGCGTGGAGGGACGACAATAACGGATTGGACTCAGGCAGTGCTCGTGTTTTTTCTGTCTGCGGTCAGCAGCCCTACGGGTTGGGGATCGATCCGGCGCAAACGCTGACCTTTGAATGGCGATCCTTTTCTGGCGGGACGGATGCCGCGAATGGAGAGCTCCTCGTCGGTGGTTCAGCGCCATTCAATACGGGAATTTTTGCCCTCAGCACGCAGCCCACGATGACTTCCATGCTCGGCTTCACGCTTTTGGTCGATATTACGCCCAGCAATTCCTTCACTGAGAACTTTGTCTACGACGCCACTGGTCAGCTGATTGCTCCGCTCAGCCTGCGGCAACCCGTTATCGCTGGCCTCACCTTTTTTCTGCAGGTGGTCGAAGCGAACCCCGCGGCTCCCATGGGCGTCTTCTCGTCAAATGGTGTCGAGCTACTCTTTTGCAACTAAGGTCGCGATGTCAATAGACGCATGACCCCATGGCGAGGGGCACTCAGAAAATGATGCGCTCGACCTCGTCTTTCCTAGCGCAGTGAAGCGGTCTAGGGCTAGACGACGTCGAAATCGCCGAGGGTGTAGTACCAGTAGCGATTGAGTTGGTCTTCGGTGACGAACTTGGGGTCGTAGCTGTGCGTGACCATGCGGAAGTGCTCTTTGGTGTTTTCGAGGTCGTAGCCTTTGTCCTCGAAGATCCGCGATTCGGGAACCATGTGGTTGAGAAGGATGCGGGTCTTTTCGTGACCCGTTTGCTTGGTGACGTGCTCGCAGGCGAGGATCAAGGCGGCGTCTGCCCCGGCCACATCGCTGTCCACCATCCAATCCGCGATGATCAAGTCGGGATCGCCTAGCCAACGATCGCGCGTCACCGCGACCCCGCAAAGCTCACCCGCGGGCGTCCGCATTTCGATTTGACGGTAGTCCCAGTTGGGATTCGTGCCGTAGCGCCAGTTCATGTAGGTCTGGTCGCGGTGGGCGATCACGCCGTGGCGCTTTTTGACTTTCTCCCACAGGGCATCGTGCTCGTCGCCGAAGCGCTCGAAAAACGTCGGGCGAAACTCGTTGCGCACCGCGATGAGGCGCTCGGGCAAGGGCGACAGTGAGGTGTCGGGTTCGACGCGCTTGCTATGCGTATAGACCTTCGTCATCGGAACGTAGTAGCAGGTCTGCACGCCGATGCGGTAGGCGATCGGGTTGGGCAAGCCAAACTGCACGATCTCGCGGTCGTGATGGCCGAGGCTGAAGGCGTGCGCAAGCAAAGTCAGCGCGAACAGTCCGCGCTTTTTGAGTCCCTCGCGGCACTTCGGCAGCACCATGGAATCGACAACCTGACCAAAAACCAGATCTTCATCACCGACCTTCACATTGACCGGCAGGGCGCAAAACTGGCTGACCACCGTGCCGTCAGCAAGCTTGCCGAGCCAGGCGTGAATACCGTGCGGGTTGTCGCGATACTCCCAGTTCCAGCTCTCAATGCTGCGCTCGACTTTGAAGACTTCACGAAAGCACTCAAGGAGGCTGACTTCGTCGCCCGGCGCATAAGGGGCAATCTTCACCGGTCCTAGGCTACTCTCGTAATCAAGAACCGGCTCGGTCGTCTGCACGACATAGTCAATAGCTTGGCGGTCGAAGCCGCGAATTCCGGACATGCTTTGAGTCTCTAAGGAAAGGTCTTCAACTCTTCATCGAATGCGGTGGTGTCTTAGCCGTTCTCTGCATGTTCATGCCCGTGGTCGCCTTCAGCGCCAGATTCAGCGTCTTCGCCTCGGCCACCGCCAGCGGCGACTTTGGCGAAGTAAATCGCATTCATGTAGAGCCGCGTGCCGCCGCGCCACCAGGCGCGAAAGTTGAGGTTGTCGATGATGCGCACCACCGCACCGCGACCCAAGCGGCGGTGATTCACGGCCGCGGTGCCGGCGATCGCCTTGGCCTTGTTGTCCGAAGCAAATCCCGCCAACAAGGGATCGGCGGTGTAGCGCACCACATCGCGAACGGCGTTGCTGTCGACCGCCATCACGGCCGTCGAGTTCTTGAACAACGCCAGCTCACCGTCTTCGTAGCCGTAACCCAAGGGGTGAGTGAAGTCGATGCTCGCTTGGAAAATGGCGCCGCTGATGCGGCGGCGCGCGGCGGTCTTCCCTCGATCCGCGTAGATGGCCATCGCTTTCTTTTTAGCATCAGGCTTTTTGGCGTCGGCCGTTCGAGACGACTTCTTGGCCTTCGAAGCCGATCCGGCCTTCGCCGGTTTCAACCCCAAGATCGAGCGGCCCGCCCAGGTCGCGGCGCTTCTAGAAGTAATGATAATTCCGCCGTCGCGAACCCAAGCTTTCACCCGTGTCACCGTGGCGTCCTTCAAATCTGAGTAACTACCCCCCACCATCAACAGGTGCGTGTAGCGTCCCAGCGGCGCGCGCGCGAGGTCGCGCTTTTGCAACAAGCTGACGCCCAAATCCATTTGCTGATCCAACAGGTGCCACACCTCGCCCGCCTCGTAGGCGGACACGCCCCGCCCCACAATGAGGGCCAGCTTCGGTTCTTCCAAAGCCACCAGACTCGACGAGCCGAGGTCAACTCCCTTTTCGGTGAGGCCCCCCAAGATCGCGTGCGGCGGCAATCGCCTTGAGGCCGCGGCAATGATCGCACGCACTTCCTCGGGTTTTTTGTCTTGGATGCCCAGCGGCACGATGATGGCGCCGTAGCCAAAGTCTTTCGGGCCCTCTGGGGTCGCAGCGGTGAAGGACTTCGTGTTGACCCGAACACGCAAACCCTGCTTCAGCAATCCTGCCAGCAAGGGCATGACTTCGTCTTTTCGCCAGTCATAGGCAAAGGCGACTGCCTTGGCGTTGAGCTTGGCTTCGGGGCCGAGCGACATTTGCCCGATCATCGCGAGGTTGGTGGTCACCGCTTGTTGGCTGCAAAGCCCCGCAACGTCAACCTCGGCTCCGACCTCGGCAAAGGGCAAGTCAAAGGCCAAAGGTAATGTCCAGGCGGAGACGTCGTAGAAGGTTTCGTCCTCAAACTCGGTGCGACGTTCAAAGAGCGCTTTCGCCAGACGATACTGCGGTTGTGCCGCCGGAACGATAAAGGTCTCGTTCGCTTTGAAAGCTAGCCCGCCCTGCTCGAAATCCTTGGCGAGTCCGTACACCAAGATGTCGTGACGAGCCAAAACCTCCAGGGCTTCGAAGTTGCGTTTTGGGTTGGCAACGTCGCCGAACACCCAAGCCTTCACCGGATCTGCGGCGGCCACAAAGCTGGCGCGCCGGTAAAACTCAGCCTGCCAGTCCAAAAGCTCGCCGCGCATCTGCACCGCAGCCTCCAAAGTCGAAAGGCTCACCGTCACTTGGTTTTTGATCGTGAAGGGGAAGCTCAAATCCCCATTAACGCTCTCTTGCAGGTGTCCACGTGAACTCGCCTGCTCAAAGAGGATGCCAATGCCCCCGTGAACATCCGGGTAAGTCGAACCCTTGCCGTAGTAAAAGTCGTCAAACTGTTCCTCGGTGAAGTAGAGGCTGCCGATCTGGTCGAGACGCTTAGCGTGAAACTTGGCGATCTTGGCGGTGAGTTCGAAGTTTTTGGCCGGGGTCAGGGGATTGCCGCGCGCGCGCACGCCCGCTTGGAAAAAGAACGACGAGTTCGTGCCCATCTCGTGATGGTCGGTGAGGATGTTGGGCATCCAGCGGTGAAACTGCTCGACGCGAGCTTTGGACTCGGGATGGCGCAACAACAGCCAATCGCGGTTGAGATCAAACCAGTAGTGATTGGTACGGCCACTCGGCCAAGCCTCGCGGTGATCGCGGTTCATCGGGTCGCCAACGAGCTGTTTGCCGCGGTGCATGTTGGCCCAGTTCGCAAAACGCGACAGGCCATCTGGGTTGAGACAGGGGTCGAGAAGAACGACGCTCTCTTTCAACAGGCGGTCTGCGACTTCACCTTTGGCTGCGGCCAAGATGTAGGCCACGATGATCGCGGCATTCGTGGCACTAGACTCGTTGCCGTGTACCCCGTAGCCGAGCCAAGTGATGACGGGCATCTGGCTTTTGTCTTTGATCGCTGCGGGCTCGTGCATCAGCCGCAGGTGCTCTTCGCGAATCTTCTCGAGGTTTCTATGATTCTCAGGCGATGAAAAGGCGAGCAAGCAAAGTTCCCTTTGCTCGTGACTGAAGCCCGTCGCCAGATAAGTCACGCGATCCGACTTTTCGGCCAAGACCTTCATGTAGGAGATAACTTGGTCGTGCCGCACATGCCAAGTGCCTGGCTCCCATCCCAAAACTTCCGCGGGCTTGGGGATCGCGGGATCAAACTCGGTGTCGGCTGGTAAGTAGTACGACAGACTCAAAGGGCTTTGCGCGCCGAGAGTCGCGGCGGTCATCAGTCCCAAAAACAGCAGGCAAGCAAGACGCGGCATCGCGGTGGTTTCCCTTTGCGGATTAAACCTTCAGCCCAAAATGGCTGCCGCTGAGCTTACCCGGAGTGGCGCGGTCCTGCGATCAGTCCCAAAAGTGCTCGCGAGGATCGCTTTCGATGTCCTTGCCGCTTTCCTTTTGCTTTTTGATCTTCTCCTTGGCTTCGCCGAAGAGATCCTCCAGGCGGTCCTGATTGCGTTCGTAGTCTTTCTGGGCCTTACCGAAGGCATCCCCGGAACCCGCTTCGCGATCCTTCACCTTTTTCAGAACGTCATCGAAGATCTCGGCTTTGTCCTTTTTCGGGTTGTCGGAATCGAGGAATGGCTTGTGGGAGAGGACTCTTTGGCGGGAAACGTCGATTTCGAGGGTGCCGCGGCATTCCGGGCATTTGACGGTGATGACTGAGTTCATGGGCTCAGTTTAGCAGCCCCTTCGCCAAAACCTGCAGGCTGAAGCCCTGGGTTTTTTCCCAATTTCCTCAACTTGAGGCGCGAATAACTCCGATTCAGGGGACGGAAGAACATTTCGGCCACCGTACAGGAAGATCAGGATGCTCCGAATCTCAACCCAACCCAGCACCGAGAACAACTCGGCCAGCGGCACTAGCCCCGAGAGTCATCCCGCCATCGATGAGAGCGCCAACCACGGCCCTCGCGAGTGGGTCGATCCGATTGCGGGTCTCAACCATGGCGCGCAGCTCGTGCCCTGGGTGACGAACGAACTCCGGTTCCACAGCGTCATTGACCTGGCCTGCGGCGACGGCGAGGGTGTTCGCGAACTCATCAGTAAAGGCTACGAGGCCCACGGGATCGACATCGCGCCGACGCCAAGCGCCGGTGCTGAGATCATCAAGGGTGATGCCTTCCAGGTTGCCCGTGAAGACGGCTACTACGACCTCGTGATGTGCGCGAACTTTGCCCAGCAGGTCGAAGACCACCGCATGTCGCAGCTCTTGGCCGAGATGCACCGCCTTTCGAACTCTTACATTCTGATCAGCACGCCGGATGATCCGGCCCTCAATCGCTCAAGCGCTTGGTGGTGCCAACGCATCGCCGACTTCAACTGGCAGATTCGTCTGCTGCGTCAAGACCCTGATACTCATCAGATCGTCATCTTGGCCGAGAAGGAAAACAGCCTCGCCTCCCAGATCCTGCCGCTCATCGATGCGGGCATGAACACTGAAGAGATCGTCGCGGCAGCGGAACAGGGCTCGGCTCCCACCAGCCCCTCGATTCCTCCGAGCAAGCAAGATGTTCGAACGGCCGAAGTTGCGCCAGTGGCTGCCTCTGCGCCCATGGCCGTTTCAACGGCAAGCGCGGCTCCTGCGCTGCGTCTGCTGGACGAAGCTCTGGAGAGATTCCAGGCCAATGAAAACGACAGCGGATTTTTGAAAATCTCGGACATGGCTCACGCCATCGGCCCGATCGGTAACAGCATCGACGGCTTGCATGACATTCTAGGCCGGCTCATCGACGCGATGGAACGACGCGACACGACGGCGGTGGTTCAGATCCTTCGCTTGGAACTTCGCCCCACACTCGATCGCTAAAGTTCGCGAACGATCTCTAACGATCACTAAGAATCAAAGCTAGCGAAGACCTGGGCCCGGCATACCGCCGAACCCAGGTCTTCGTTGATTACTGACGCTTTGTCGCAGTGCCCCTCGCGGAGCTACTCTTCCCGGCCGCCGCTTTGGTGCCGCAGTTTGGGTCGCGGCTCAAGAGTCTTTTTGGCATCGGCGAGTTTTTCTTCCTCGGCTTCGCGCGCCTCAATCTTGGCCAGCCACTCCACGAACTCGTCGTAGAGTCCTCGATTCGCCAAGAACGTGTCGTAGTGCCCGGCGCGAGCCACGTTCCGGTCGTTGAGGTCTAAAGCGTGTTCGAGCCAAAAGCAGTCTCGGGCCCGATCTACCACCTTGGTTCGCATGGCATCCAACACGAGCTCGTCGCGCATTTCTTTGTCAAGCTCGAGGACTCCCGCCAGTTTCATCAAGACTTCACCCGAGGGAACCAGCCCATCGTTGAGAATCTGCGACAGATGATTGCGGGATTTGCCAATCCTGGAACTCAGCTCACGGCCCGAAATGCGGCGCCCCTGCCGCAATTCGAAGTCGGAGATGAGGCGACTTACTTTTGTTTGTAGTGGTGTCACGTAAATCTCCGATGAACCGAACGTCTCCAGTTGAATAATAGAAGCAGCTAGGCCTTCGTGCCCGAGAAAACTCATTTCTTATGCTTGGGCGTTTACGCAGAGGCCCAGACATGGAAGGATTTCCCTCGCTCGTGGGGTGATCCGGAATACCCGGCCACTTTGCGCCGTCTCATCGAAGGAGAACTGCCATGGGGCCGGTAAAGACCATTTCTTTGACTTTGATGCTGCTCACCGCGGCTTGCCAGCCCCTGTGGGCGCAGTATGCGCAGGCGGAAGCGGTACCCGAAGAATACCGCGCGGGATGGGAAGACTTCGACGCCAAGACCTGCAAAAAATGGCTCACGATTCTCGCCAGCGATAAATTCGCGGGCCGGAGCACCGGCACGAAGGGCTATCAGCTCGCCGCCGACTTCATGGCCAAGCGCTTCAAAGAGTTCGGCCTGAAGCCCATCGGCGACAACGGGTCCTATTTTCAGCACGTCCCCTTCGCCCGCTTGGAGACGCAACCCAAAAAATGCTGGATTGAAGTGGTGGGCCAAAAGCCATCGCGTTTGAAGGCAAGCGCGGGCATCGCTTTCGGGCATCGCATGAGCGGCCGACCGGCGCTGGGATCTGGAAAATTAGAGGGCGAAGTGCTCTTCATCCGCGCGCGAGGAAAAAACGCTGCGCTCAAAGATCCGTCGATCATGGACGGCAAGATCTTGCTCATCAACTCGCGCAACGATCTCAAAGCACCGCTGCGCCGCCAAGTCCGTGAGTCGAAAGCGCTCGCGGTGCTCATCGTCAAAAACTCGGTCAGCAAAGCCCACCTGCGTTCGCAGTCTGGATTGAAGATGGCGGCCGACCTTCACATCTCCGCCTTCATTCAAGAAAAGGCGGCCAAGAAACTCGCGAAGTCACTCGGCCTCGACCCCAAGCTGATGACCAAACCCAAAGAGGACATGATTGAGTTCCAAGTCTTGGAACGGCGCATCAAGCTCAACGCCGCGGCGAAACGCAAAGACATCTTGGTGCCCAACGTCGTCGGCCTCATCGAAGGTTCTGACCCCGATCTAAGCAAAGAGGTCGTCATCCTCGGATCTCACCTCGATCACATCGGCAAAACGGGAAAAAAGATCAACAACGGCGCTGACGACGACGGATCGGGGTCGACCGCCATCTTGGCGATCGCGCGCGCGATGTCTCGCACCCCAACCAAACCCAAGCGCAGCATCATGTTCATCGCCGTTTGCGGCGAAGAGATGGGATTACTGGGATCTCGCTACTACACCGAGAATCCGATCCTGCCGATCAAAGCCACGGTTTGCGAACTGCAAATGGACATGATCGGCCGCAACGAGGAAGACAAAAGCCGCGGCGAGCGCGCGCGCGACAACATCGACACGCTGCATCTTGTAGGCAGCAAGCGTTTGTCGATGGAATTGCACGAGTTCATCATGGATTGCAATCGCCACCTGAAATTCAAGTTCGAGTACGACGAGGAAGACGTCTACACCCGCAGCGATCACTACAACTTCGCCAAAAAGGGCATCCCGGTGGCCTTTGTGTTCTCTGGTTTTCACCCCGACTACCACAAGCCCACCGACACCGTGGACAAGATCAATTTCAAAAAGCTCGTGAGCGTGGCGCGCCTTTACTACCTCGTGGCTCTGAAAGTCGCGAACCAAACCAAGCGCATCGTGGTCGACTCTGGCCCCCTCGCGACGCCCGGAGTCGGAAACTGACGCGACGGTCGGACCTGCCCCGCCTCATCTGCGACGAGCAAGTTCTCTTCGCAGAAAGGGCTTTTCAGGGCTTCGAACTCCAATGTCTTCCGTTTGATGCCATCGACGCCAAGGCGATTGAAGGCGCCGAGGCGCTCATCGTCCGCTCGACGACGGCCGTTGACGAATCTTTGGTCGGCGCCGC
>JAZGFI010000264.1:0-16223 GCA_036479435.1 Planctomycetota bacterium
ACCTCCGGCGGTTAAAGGCAGAACTCGGCCAGCGAGCGCAGCCCGCCGGAAACGCCGCCGGCGATCGCCCGCAAGACGCTGCCTTAAGGGCGGCGCGGAGGCAGGTGGGAGAGCTGGTCGACTCAGCGCAGGCCTTACGAAATCAGCGCGCCGAAAGTGGACTGAGCGAAAGCGACAAAGCCGAGATCGACCAACAAGGTTTGCTGGCGGAGTATCGCCTGCGAGAGACGCGGCTCAGGGTCGCGCGACTTGAGCGCTGGAATTTTGAGCGGCCGGATGATGCCTGGGCGTATCGAATGGTCGAACAACTTGTCGTTGATTTGGAGAGTTTGGCTGATCCGCAAACCGGCCTCATCGCAGGTAGTTCCGCGCGCTTCGGAATTGGTGTCAAACGGCGCTTGGCGATCGCTGAGCGGATTGTGTCCGACTCCGTTACGGCGCATGTGGAACTTTGGAAAAAACGCGCGGCAGCGGTTTCGGAATCGAAGCACTACACCGGCTTGGCCTTGAAACCGCAAGTCGGCTTGGTCCCTTTGGGTCCCGATCCCGTGACTGGGTTGGAGGAGTTTGCCCACGTCGAGTCGGGAAGTTTGGCGCGCCGCGGTGACGATGGCCGCTTGGTTTTTGAAGATGGTACCGGGATGGTGTTTGTCCTGATTCCCGAAAGCCGTCTATCTAAGCGCGGACTCTCAACGCCTCCCTTCGTGGTGGTTGAGCCGTTTTTCATCGCGAAGTACGAGACGACGCAAGGTCAGTGGCAGCAAGTCAGCGGGCAGAATCCGAGTACCTACCAAGCCGGTCTTTCACCGCAAGTCGGAGGCGGGGAGAACACCACTCTTAGCTTGAAGAGTCCCGTAGAGAGTATTTCGGCCCGCGACATGGAGGAGTTTCTGCGCCGGCTGGGCCTCAACTTACCAACCGAAGCTCAGTGGGAATGTGCGATCGGGGCACCCGATGCGGCGGGCAGCCACCGGGTCGGCAAGATCCAACAGCCGCACCTTCCGGTAACCGAGACGGCGATGAGCGCCCGTGGAGTCCATGGTTTGATGGGCAACGTTTCCGAGGTCTGTAGGGACCCCTTCGCTGCAACCATCATCCCGCAACGCCCCGGTGATGGCCTCCGCCTCGCCGTCTTAAGCGATGCCCTGACGATGCGCGGCTTGGGCCTCCTCGAAGGAGACCCCAAGCTGGGCTCCAAAATCCGCCTTCCCGCCCCCCTCGAATTCCGAGACCCTCGCCTAGGTTTCCGCGCCGCCCGAAAACTCGCCCCCTAACCCAAACCCGTACGTTTTGCGTCAGACGATTTTCACTACCCTTTCGTTAGTCCCCATTCCACAAGACTTCATTGACAACGTTCTCAAGCGCTTCTTGTTGGCCGGAGTTTGGGTGGGGACCAAGGTTGCGCTGGAGCACGAAAATCTCCATCTCGTCGAGGCTTAGGCTCCCGGCGAGAATTCTGGTGCCGAGTTGTCTTTTCCATCCGGAGTAAGGTCTATCGACGGCGGCGGGGCGGCGGCCTTCAATAAAGACAGATCCAGGGTGTCGATGCCGCCGATGTGGTCATGAAACAAGTCCACCGGGTCGATGCTTTAGCCATGGGCGTCGAAACGTCGCTTCACCGAAGGTGTCGCTTCCCGGCCAGACGAAACTGTGCCACTAGCAAACGGCAATGCGCAGATGATCGTCCATGCGGCGGCCCAGGACTTCGCGGGCCGGCTCGTACCAGCGATAAGAAGCTGGAGCGATGTTGTCAAAGTACTCAGTCATGGTGCGGGTAGCTCTCAGATCGTGTCCAAGGAGAACAGCGGGCTGGCGCTTGACCGTGACGGGCGAGCCCCTATTGTCGAGCAGCAACAGAATAGCAGCAAGGAGCAGAGTTAGGCGGACATGGCGATGGATGCGAACGAGATTCTCAAGAGATTGGCGACCTTGCATCTTGAGTTGGCGAACGAAATTGCGTCAGAAGCTGGCCGTTGTTCGAGTTCTGAGCTCAGTGCCGTCGCATTCGACGGCGAAGGCGACACTATTTATTTCCTCGACCGCATCGGCGAGGACCGGCTCATCGATGCCTTGTCGGATCTGGCGGCAAAGGAACCGATCCTGCTAGTAGCTGAGGGGATCAGCGGCGGTGAGTTGGTGCTACCGCGCGGTGCGGACCGTGATGGAGTGCGTTGGCGCATCATCATGGACCCCATCGATGGAACCAGAGGTTTGATGTACCAAAAACGCCCCGCTTGGATCTTGAGCGCCATCGCCCCCGAGCGCGGAGAGGAGACGCGCCTGTCTCATATCGTCGCTGCGGTGCAGACTGAGATTCCGCTGCACAAGCAATTTTGCTTCGACCAGATCGTCGGCGATGCGCAGGGTGGGCTGGTGAGTCGGCGTCATGTGCGCCGCGAGTATTGCGATGTCATCGACGTCGACCCCTTGAGCTGCTCGCTGAAACCGTCTCGAGCGACGGGTCTTGAGCACGGCTTTGCGCAGATATCTCGTTTCATTCCGGGCGGGCGCGACATCCTCGCGAGTCTCGATGAGGAACTCATCGAAGCGGTCGTTGGGCCCCCGGTGGCGGGCAAGGCTTTGGTTTTCGAGGATCAGTACCTCTCGACTGGCGGTCAACTTTACGAGCTCATGATGGGTCACGACCGCTTTATCGCCGACCTTCGCCCGCTCCTGGCCGGTCCCCTGGCGGAGCGGGGTCAAGCCCACAGCTTGTGCTGTAAGCCCTATGACCTTTGCACTGCGGTCTTGGCGCAGCGCGCCGGCGTCATCATCAGCGATGCCCGAGGTCAGAAACTCGATGGACCCCTCGATGTGCGCGCCGATCTCGCTTGGGTGGGATATGCAAACGCAAGTCTCCGGGCGAAGATCGAGCCGGTTTTGATTTCGATTCTCTCTCGTCGTGGACTCATCTGAGTGGCAGCGCCGTGGAGCTCCAACCCAACTAATGACCTAGGCTAAAAGGGCTTGAGCCTGTCGCGAATTCCCGCCCAGGTCTCACGATCTGGTTCGTCCCTTCGGGGTTAGCACTCGCCCAATCGGCGATCCGAAAGCCAAGCTTCGACTTGGCGGCGTTGTGCGCGGTTGACACGGCGGAGCTGCTGGGCGCCGGCCTTAGAAGCGGCTGATGCGTGTGCCTTTTGCATGGCGCAGAGTTTTCGCCGCGTTATCGCGACGGTCCGCGGCCATGCACTCCGAAACTAGAACCTGGATGGAGACGCGGTTGCCCAAGGGGCTCGGCCTTCCGCTACCGTCTTTAGAACGCAGCTCGAGGGTTACGGCGTAGTAGTTGTTGGGACGGTAAGATTTTAAGTGTTTGGCGTGCCGCGCCAGGGTTGCGAGAACGGTATTGATGTTGTGATCGATCGCCTCTGAGCTGAACTCCCAGCGGTTTTTGGAGATGCGGCTACGGAGCCAAGTTGCGCCCTCAACTTCAGACGAGGACTCTTCCCACAGATATTTGTCCGTTTTGGGATCGGGATCGACTTCGTAGCGCGGCAGACGCAAACGCAGGCTGACCACCGTGCCATAACTGGGGAGCACCTGGCTGTTGGTCATCGAAGTCGCAAAGTGCAAGTTGTTGCCAGTTGCGCTGAGGGAACCTCCGAATGCGCCAGCGGCAAGGAAGTACTGATCGAGTTCTGAAGTCGGTGCAAGGTCTTTCGAGCTGGGGCGCGAACTCGTCTTTGAACGGCCCAAGTTTTTGCCTTGAAGCTTGCGGTTCGTCACATTGAGCGCCTTAGTCAGGACTCGTCGCATGATGCGGGATTCTCGCGACATCGACCGATGCCGTTCGGCGCCATCCTTGTCGTCGATTGAGACCTTCGTTGAGTTGTCAGCCTTGAGTGCCTGGTTGGTCGGCGTGAAGGCCGTCGCCACCGAAAAGGCGCCAACGATCATAGCCATTGTGATGAGCTTCATCTTTCTTCTCCTGGAAAGTCACTGATTTGGTGCAAATTGTCGTCGAGGGCTCTCGACACCATGAGCGCCGCTGCATGACGGGCCCGTGTTTCTCCGGTCTCGACGTAGTGGCCGAGCATTCTTGACAAGGTTTCTCGATCGCGGCGCATAGAGTTTTCGAAGCGCAAGGCGAGGTTGACCAGGCGTGCTTCCTGGCGCTCTTCGGAGTGATTGAAGTCCTCTTCAATCGTCCGGAACAACTCGTAAGACCTGAGTTCCTGACGGTCTTCAATAAATTCAACCAAAGTGCGGAGGTCATTTTTGGTGATGGGAGCCGTGATAGTGGGCTGGATTGGCCCCGCGACATCACCAAAGCTAAGAACGAAGCCCTGCTCTCGGTGTTCCCAGCTGGCGCCGAATCCACAGAGTGCGATGAAGCCGATCAGACCCGCGGCAAGACCGACGAGAGCCGGCTTCCACCAAGTCCAGGCCGACTTCGCCGGCGGCGGAGGATTCAATTCGCTGAGAATCGTGGCTGTCGGTGAAGGACTCGTCGTCCATTGGTCTAAGGTGCTCGTCAATTGACGGAGCGCATTCGATTCTTCGTCGCAAAAGGCACAAGCCTGCACATGGGCCTTCACACTCTCGGCTTCCTCTTGTCCCAGCTCGCCGTAGTACCAGGCGACCAAGTCCTCGTTGGCAAGCCCGCATTCAGGCGTTTTGAACTCAGAAAAATCGTCGGGTGAACGAAAAGAAGAGCTATCACGATGGTTGTTGGTCATCTCGTTTGGTCCAGGGGCGCCAAGGGGATCTTGAGTCGGGCGAGCCCGCGAGCCATTCGTGACTTCACGGTTGAATTGGGTACTTCGAGAACGGCGGCGATCTCGGCGAAGCTCAGGTCGCCGTAGTGCCTAAGGACGACAACTTGTCGTTCGTCTTCCGGCAGATCCGAGACCGCCCGCGCGACTTTGAGCGACGTCTCACGTTTTGAAACGCGCTCGGCCGTTGAGGCGTGAACGGGGAGAAGAGCATCGCAGTCGCCGAGGGAAATCTCGGGCCGCCGGGCTCGTCTTCGCATCCGATCGCGGCCGCGGATATTTTGGGCCCGTGCGCCGAATTGTGCCAGAATGTTCAAAATCGACTGGAGATGAGTATGCGTCCCTTGGCCACCCTGTTTTTTGCCTGCCTGATGTCGCTTCCCTTGTTCGCCCAGGACATCGTCAAGATTCCCTTGGGCAAGGACGAGGCCCTAGAGGTTTTTGTCTTAGAGCCCTACCGTGGGCGTGGATTGCAGACCATCGACCTGCCCCTGTTTCTGGCCCTTCCTCCCGGAGGTCAAGACTTGAAGATGGCTCGCTACGCCGTCGATGGCTTGGGCAAGGCCGCGGCAGCCCGGGGTTACCTCGCGGTTGTTCCGGTGGCGCGCGACAAGATTTTCTTCAAGGGTGGCGAAAAGGACTTGCCCGCCTTGTTCACATGGCTCGAAAAAAAGTACCGGATCGACGCGAGCCGGTCCTTGGTCGCCGGGATTTCGAACGGTGGTCGCTCCGCCTTCCACATCGCTGGCATGTGGCCGAAGAGATTCGCCGGTATTGGCGCGGCGCCGGGCGTCATTGTCAAGGGAAGTGTCACCAAGCCGCTCGAGGGCAAGCCAGCTTGGATGCGCGTCGGGGAAAAAGACAACGACCGTTGGACCAAAGGCGGCGAGAAAACGGCGGCGACCCTCAAAGAGATGGGCAACGCCGTCTCTTACGAAGTCGTCAAAGGGATGGGCCACAACGTCGCTTTTGACGCCGACGAGATGCTGAACTGGCTCGAGTCCCGCGTGGGAAAATTCGAGAGGGTGAAGATCAAGGCTCCAGACGATCTTGAGATCACCGGAGAGCTCTACGCCACTGGTGACAAGAAGAAATCCATCATCCTTTTCTGCCACCAGGCCGGCAGTTCGCGCGGTGAGTATCGAACTATCGCCAAAAAACTGCTTGGCCTTGGCTACAACGGTCTGGCTATCGATCAGCGATCCGGACGTGGAGGCGCCAGTTTTTCGCACGGCGTCAGCAATGAAACCGCCAAGCGCCACGGCAAGAAGGTGACCTATTTGGACGCTAAGCCCGACATCGAGGCGGCCCTCGATTGGCTTACGAAAAAGGGATACACCGGACCCCGCGTCCTGTGGGGATCTTCTTACTCATCGGCACTCGCCCTCGTCTTGGGGCCAGAACGCGACGACGTCGATGTGGTTTGCGCCTTTGCTCCGGGTGAGTATCTAGCGCCCGACCGCGGCATGGTGGGGCGGAGCGCGGGCAAGCTAAGCAAGCCCACTCTGATCGTGTCTCCGGAGGGTGAACGCGCTCGGGCCGAACCCCTGTTCAAAGCGCTCACGGGCAAGCACAAGCATTTCGAGATCAGTGAGGAGATTCTCCACGGCTCGCGGACGCTGTTTTTGGGCGAATCTCGCGACGCTCTGTGGAAAGTCGTTGAGGGCTTCTTGGCGAAAGCGACGGCCGCCGTCAAAAAGTAGGAGAGCTAGGCTCCAACCCGCTCCGCTTTGACGAAAAGTCCAAAAATCGAACAAGGTTCAGGCATTCGCCTCGTCCCAGCTCCCGAGCGGAGGGGAAGGAGACAGAATGCCCACGAAGCGACGGTCTGGACCAGGATTAGCCTGGCTTGCCATCGGCTTGACCTTGCTAATGACAACACTGGCGAGCTCTCAAACGGTCCTCAACATCGAGGGCGAGTCAGGGATCGTCCGGCACAAGTTCGAAAAGTTCACGGTTGGATCGCTGCTGGGCCTAGTGGCGCAACACGTCGATGCGGGCTTCAGTTACCAATCTGAATCGATGGCGGACGCCGAGATCGGTCTGATCGGCGAACAGAACATCGCCGCCGAGGACCTCTTGGTTTGGGCGCGCTCGACTTTGTTTGTCCTCGACATGACTCTCACCGAGTTGGGATCCGCCAAGACTCGGATCTACCACCTCGCTCGCCGTTCGGACCGCGCTCTTGTCCCCGAGCGCGCCAAGGTGATACGTCCAGACCAAATCGAGGCGCATCGATTCGAAGAGGGGCGCCTGCTGGCGGTCACCTTTCCGCTTCAGTTTTTAAGTCCCGGCGAAGCGCGGCGTGCCCTGAGTGCCTTTCGTCGCGAACGACCCAGCATGCAAATCGAGGGGCCGGATTCCTCTAGCATCTTGGTTATCGACTTTGCGCCGGCGCTTTGGCATGTCCACCAGTTGTTGCGGTCTCTCGACCGCGCGTCGTCTCAGGGCGAGCGGCACATCGGAACTTTGTCACTGCTCCATCACGATGCGAGCGCATTGGGTGATATCCTCGGGGAGTTATTCGCCCCGGCGGAGAACTCTTCTGCGTCGCGCCCGCCGCCTCGCGTCGTCGGTGATGCACGTACGAACTCCATTGTGGTCATCGGCAGCCAGGCTGAAGTACAGGTCATTCTAGAGACCGTGGCCATTTTGGACTTGGGCGCTCGTCATCCCGACAACCGCCTCCGCGTCTACTTGATTGAATACGGCAACGCGGTTTCGCTGGCCGAGGAGCTCACGGTTGCTTTCGGCGGTTCAATCTCAGGTCGAAGCAGTCGTCGTTCCGCCGACCGCGAAGCGCCGCCTTCGGGTCGCCAAGAAGATGAGAGAGATAGCCGAGGTCGCAGCGACCGACCGGGAACTTCAGTTGTGCCGGGAAGAATGGAGAACCCGGGCGAAGATCTTCCCCGCATCGTGACCGTCGCGGATCGCAATGCTCTCATCGTTTCCGCCACGGACCGCCAACACGACAACATCAAGGCGCTGCTATTGAAGCTCGACCAACCCCTGGTGCCGATTCATGTCGATGTATTCGTCACCGAGATCAATCGTGATGACATCGACTCTTTCGGGGTCGAGCTCGCGAAAGTCGACACCACGGGGTCTTTGGGCTACTTGCTGACCACGGCTTTTGGCTTGTCGTCGACCACCACAACATCTGCAAATGGCAGTATTCAGCGGATGCCAATTTTGTCGGGAAACGGTCTCTTGGCCGGCATCGTCGCGAGTTCGGTTGGCGTTCCCCTATTGCTACGCGCTTTGGAGGAGACGACGAAAAGCAAACTGTTGACCTCGTTCAGTGCTTTGTGCAACGAGGAACAGACGGCCACCATCGCGTCCGGGCAACAGGTCGCTACCGTCGAAACTTTGCGCCAAGTGCGGCGCGACGGAGAACCGGGGATGGGATTTACTCCGATCGGAGGCGATGATATCTCGGAAGTCGATCGCTTTCGGGGCTACGAAGACGCGACTATTTCACTTGAAGTTACCCCCGGTCGCTACACCGGAGAGCATCTGACCATCGCGCTGAACTTGACCCTTCAGAATTTCAGCGGTCCGCAGGTCGACCTCAGAGCCCCCCCGGCGCGGACCCAAAAGTCCTTTGGCACTGAAGTCACCCTCGTGCCGGATCAGTTGCTGTTCATCGGCGAGCTGCATTCGCGAGCGCTCAACGAGACGGTTTCGGGAATCCCCTTTCTTTCAGACTTGCCTTTGATCGGCAATTTCATGAAGCGGAGGGATCACGCATCTAACGATCGGATGATCGCAATCTTTTTGAAGGCTCGGCCTTTGCTGCTCGAACCAGCCCTCAAAGAAAGTGTTCCCGACGGGTTCATCGAGCCACCGCGGGGAGAATCAAGCGAGACGGCAGGCGCGACCAGTAGCCGTGTCGGCTTTGGCGAGCTCCAAGGGAGTGCCCGCGAAAACCGCTAGCCCTCCAGCATGACCGCCGCCGGGGCCCAGTTCCAAAATGCGATCCGCCGCAGCAATGAGAGGCAAAGAGTGCTCACAGTAGACCAGCGCGTGGCCTTGATCAACCAAGCGGATCATGAGTTTGAGCAGAGCCTTTTGGTCCGAAGCGTGCAGGCCGCGAGAAGGTTCATCGAAAAAGTAAACTCGCTTGATCGGCTCCGGGCCGGCGGTCATGAGGTCGGCGACGAGCGTTAGGCGACGGGCCTCACCGCCGGAGAGCGAGGCGCATCGCCTTCCCAAACTGAGGTGTTCCAATCCAACTTCGGTCAAGAGGCTTGCCGCGCGTTGGATTTGTGGCGCGATGTCCATGTCGGCGAGTTCAGCGATGCCCAGCGACAGAACGTCACAAATGGATCTGTCGTCCTTCGTCAATCGAAACTCTCGGATTTCCCTTCGGTAGCGGTCTCCCTGGCATCGGGGGCAGGGCTTCGAAACACGGCCAAGAAAGTCGAGTTCAAGGACTTCGATCCCTTGGCCGGCGCATTGGGGGCAGCGTCCAGCCTTGGATCGGTAGGAGAAGTCACTTTTCGAGAAACTTCGCGCTTTCGCTTCGGGCCAAGAGGCAAAGTGTTTAGCGAGTGGCTCCAAGAGCCCCAGGAATGTTGCGCAACTAGAGAGTGCGTCCCGTGGCACGAGTCTGGCGCTTCCACCAACATCGACGACTCCAAATTTATCGGGGTGAAGTTCAAGGGACCCGCAATGAAGCGGTTTCCGTCGGCGAAGGCTCGGCACTAAGACGTCGAACGCCAAACTGCTTTTGCCGCTGCCGGAAGGTCCGCAAATGGCTAGAATCTCACCGAAGCGGAGTTCAAGATCGAACCCTCTGAGGTGTCGGAAACGAATGTCGCGAAAGCGCGCGACGGATTCAAGGTGCTGGGCAGAACCCGGTTGCTGCGCGCGGGCCGTCGCGGCAGCAAGGCCACTCCCGATCCTGCTTTTGGAAGGCGGTCCCTCGCGAACGACCAGGCCTCCGCGCGGGCCGGAGCCAGGGCCAATTTCAATGACGTGATCAACCTGGCGCTGGAAGCTCGGGTCATGCTCGACGGCGATGACGGTGTTGCCCTGGGTGACGAACTCCCGCAGCCGTCGCACCAGGGGCTCTCGGTCTTGAGCGTGCAGTCCTAAGCAGGGTTCATCCAACAAGTAAAAGGCGTCGCGGAGCCCTTCGACCAGGTGCAAGGCTAAGTCGAGTCGCCGGCTCTCGCCCGTCGAAAGGCTGCTTCGAGGGCGATCCAAACTGAGGTACCCCAAGCCAAATTCCTCCAGCCGCCCTAGCCGTGGCAAGATCTCAGTGCTAAGCGTGGCTACGACGGCCGCAGCTCGGCCGGCGTGGACGTCGACGAGATGGTGCTCAGCGTCGGCGATTTTGCCTGTCACTTCGAGGGTCTTGATCAATTTCGTGATTTCGCAGCGCCGAAGTTCTGAAAGGCTCAAAGTGCCGACGCGAGCCGCACGCGCCGCGGCATTGATCCGGTCCCCGTCGCATGTCTTGCAAGGGCGATCGATCAGCAGCCGAGCAAACTCGGGCTCGATTTTCCGACCGCGCTTTTTATCGTGCTCTTCAGCCACTAAGGTGGCAACGCCTCGCCATGCGGCACGAAACTGGTAGCTCGATTCACCTTTTTTGCGCGCCTCCTCCCATTCAACGTCAACGAGAAAATCAGTTCGCCCTTCGGCGAGGAACTGAGCGGCCGCGGCGTCGAGATCCGGCCATCGCCGGTCTAAGTCGAGGCTCAGTTTTCGGGCGGCCGTCACCATGGTGGCGTGTTCACGCCCGGCCGGATCAAAGAGGAGGCGTCCGCCACGCGTCTCAGCCAACGCGCCGCCGACGATGGTGCGGTCGGAGTCTTCGACCACTCGCGAGACATCACCTCGGGCCAAAAGGCCGCGACCGCGGCAGGATTCGCAGGCGCCCAAGGAGTGGTTGAAAGAATAGTGACTGGCACTACGTTGAGGCTCGCTAAGTCGCGCAAACATCAAGCGCAGCCCGAGATCGATGTGAGTGTAGGTACCAACTGTGGAGCGAGGATCGCCTCCTTTAGACGTGGGGTGATCGCGAATCACCACCGCGGGATGCAGGCCGCTCACCGCGCCGACACTGGCGGTGTTCTGGCTCTTGAGCCCGAGACGTTGGTAAGGAGAGAAGCACTCGGCGAATCTGGCCAAGCACTCGGCTCCGATCGTGCCGAAGACGAGCGAGGTCTTGCCGCTGCCCGAAACTCCGGTGACCGCGGTGAGGCCACGTTTTGGAATCTTGAGTTCTGGGATTCGCAAATTATTGGTGGTGACCCCGTTCAGCGAAATGACGGATGAAGGACTCTGGGCGACTTTGGACTGACGCTTTGCTTGCGAGTCGGTGGGGCCTCTCTTTGATTTCGCTAGGGGTGGCGAGATCGCAACTCGAGCGCCAAGAGCGCGCCCCGTCGGTGAATGTGCAGCACTCACAATCTCGGCTGGGGTCCCCGAGGCTATGACCTCACCTCCATCGGGCCCGGCCCCTGGTCCCAGATCGACGACGTGGTCGGCGGCGGCAATCAGGGCGAGGTCATGATCGGCAACGATGATCGTCACGCCTCGCGAGCAAAAGCTCTTCAAGGCCGCTACGAGCCTCAACACATCGCTCTCGTGAAGACCGTTGCTGGGTTCGTCGAGGATAGCGACGGTTCTTTTGCCGCGGACTTTCGCTAGGTGTTTGGCTAACTTCAGTCGTTGCGCTTCGCCTCCCGACAAAGTCGGCGCGGGTTGGCCCAAAGACAAATAACCGAGCCCTAATTCTTGGAGGGCCAAGAGCGGGCGCAGGATGGTCGCTTCGCCTTCGAAGTGTTCGATAGCCTCATCGATGCTCAGTTCGAGGACCTCCTTGATGGATCGACCTCGCCAGTGGACGGCCAGAGTTGGTGAGTCGAAGCGTCGTCCTTCGCATTCGCGGCAGGGCACTGTTGCCGCGCCCAAGTGCATGAGCCCGACATCCTCGACTCCCGCCCCCTCGCAGTGTTCGCAGCGACCGCCTTTTTTGTTGAAGGAGAAGTGGCCCTTCCCGAAACCGGCGTCTTTTGCCGATGGGGTTGACGCGAAGACGTCTCGGATCCGATCGAAGACCCCGCAGTAGGTCGCGGGATTCGACCGAGAGCTGCGACCGATCGGGTTTTGATCGACGACAATGACCTGTTCGAGCTCTTCGCTGTCCGCTAACCATTGGGGGAGGGCGTGGGCCACGAGACTGGTCTTGCCCGATCCCGAAACTCCGGTGACGACATTCAGAGCCTGGCGCGCAAAATCGACATCCACATCCTTCAGATTGTGAGTGCAAGATCCGCGGATTTCGAAGCGTCCGTGCTGTCTTGCGGGAGTGGAGTTGAGGGGCAGAGGCAAAGGGGGGAGAGCGGTGTCGATAGGGCGCGGTGGCCCTGAGTAGAGCAGCTCGCCGCCGCGGGGTCCGGCCTGGGGCCCAATCTCGACGATCCAGTCGGCCCGCCGGCGAAAAGCTGGGTCGTGTTCCACCACCAAGACGCTGTTGCCGCGCCTAGATAGGTCCTTAAGAGCTTGGCTCAGAATGTCACGCTCACTGGAGTGAGCGCCCGCTGCGGGCTCATCGAAAACCAACATCATTCCCTGAAGGTCGATGGACAACTGCAAGGAAAGACGCAAGCGACGGGCCTCCCCCAGGGACAGTGAAGGTGACGGTCGCGAGCAGCTGAGGTGACCTAAGCCCAAGCGCGTCAGTTGCGCCGCGCGCCCGACGATGCGATCCACGATCATGCGGGCGGAGGAGTCGTTGGCCGATTTCAGACCCGCTGAAAAAACTTCGGCGCTGAAGTCCTTCAGGTAAAGATCCGAGATGCGATCAATCGTCGAATGACCCCAGTAGACCTGCCGCGCCTCGCTTCGCAGGCGGCTCCCCTGGCAATCGTCGCAGGTCTGACGTCTAGCAAATCGCAAGATGTTTTCGTTGGGGTCTTTTCTGAGCGTCTCTTCAATGACCGGAACCAGGCCGCGAAAACGCCCTAATTCGCGTGGCTTAGCCTTGATGCCTTTCCACTTCATTCGCGATTCGAGGGCGTGTTTGCCGAAGGGAACTTCGATGCGGTCGGAACCGTAGAAGATGACTTCCTGCTGTTCTTTGCTCAAATTGCACCAGGGCTGATCGATGTCGAATCCGTGAGCGCGACAGACTTCATTCATGGCGTCTGGCGTCACCTGGGAATAGACGATGTAGCCGTTTGGTGTCGTCGGCACGAGGGCGCCATCGCGGAGGCTTTTGCTGGGGTCGGCGACGAGTTTTTGGGGATCGACTCGATCGACGAGGCCCCGACCTTGGCAGCTCGGGCAGGCCCCCTCTTTGCGGTTGAAACTCAATAGGCTGCGGCTGAGGGGCGGGCTGACGTGGCCGCAAGCGCAAGTGCGAGCGTCAGAGCTTGCGGATGGCGGTGGTACCGGCAAGAGCGAATGACATGCGGCGCAACGGTACTCCCCAAATCGAGCGAACAGCAGTCGTAGCTCGTCGCCAATCTCCGCGAGCGTCCCGACTGTCGACCGCGGGTTTCTGAGCACGGCTTTTTGGTCGAGTGCTACGGTGGCTCGTACACCATCGATGGATGCTGCCCGGGGGCGATAGTTCCTTTGGTTCTTCGAAGCGCCTCGTGTCGCAAGGTGGCTGCGGTAACGACGTTCGCCTTCGCGAAAAATCGTGTCGAAGGCTAAAGAACTCTTTCCTGAACCCGACGGCCCTGTGAGCACGACCAAGGCGTCGTGGGGAATCTCAAGGTTTAGGTTCTTCAGATTGTGTTCGTGCGCGCCCAAGATCCGGAGGTATGAGTTGAAGTTGGGCATGACCTATCCTGACGGTTCCAGAGCCCCAGTCCAAGAGCTCGGGATTCGCTCGCTTCTGGCTGATAAGGCAATCGGCGGCGCGACGCTTTCCGCAGGGCGACTCCTCGGCAAAAAGGGCGTAGGATGTCGCCATGACTTCCGGCTGGCAAATACTGTGTTTGAGCCTTTGTTGCTGTTTGACGTCCTTGGGGCAAATCCGAGGTCAGACGGAAACACAGATTGAAGCTGAGGGTCGCAATGACCTGCGTCCGAGGTTTGTGGAGTCCAATTGGAAGACATCTGACGGGCTGCCGCAGGAAACAGTGACGGCCATCACGAAATCCAAGTCGGGCTACATGTGGATCGGCACCTTCGGTGGGTTGTGTCGTTTTGACGGAGTGCGCTTCGAGAATTTTACGATTGCCCAGTACCCAGAAATGAAGACGAACCGGGTGCTGTCTTTGTTTGAGGCGAGCGACGGCACTTTGTGGATTGGCACCAATGGACTTGGTGTGGTGCGCTTTGCGAACGGCGAGTTCTCGCAGCCAGAGAATCTGGCGGGACTCGGAGACGTTTGGGACATTTGCGAAACAGTAGACGGCGCAATGTGGTTCGTCGGCAACGGCTGCACGCGGCTTCTCGGCGCTGAGGTCAAGCGATTTCGTTTTCCGGGCAATAGCGGCTGCCACGCATTTTTGGATTGCGACTTGTCAGCGCAAGGACAATTGTGGATCGCCGGTCGCCACGGCACATTTGAGTTTCGCGATGATAGTTTTCACCTCCTCTCCTTGACCGCGATTGATGATCAACCGGTGAGTCTGGCTTTTGGGCCGCAGGGTAAACTCTGGCTGGTCGGGTACCGTTCTATCTATTGGATGATCGACGGTGTGGTCGCAAGGGTCTGCGACCACGGGTGTGGGGGGCCCTTTCGCATCATCGCGGATGATGCTGGCGGAGCCTGGCTTGGAGCCGCGAATGGAGTTTTGCGGGTCGAGCCCGAGGTAGTGGGTACACCAGTCCTTGGAGTGAAGCTGTCTCGCCCATTGAGGTCCCCTGGCATTGCCGGAGGAATCCGATCTCTTGCCTTGGGGTTAGAGGGTGAGTTGTGGCTGGGTACCACTCGCAATGGATTGTGCCGTGCTGTACCTGCACCCTTCTCCAAACTGAGATTCCCGGCCACTAGTCGATCGGTCGATTCTCACGTCATGGGTGACGGCAATGATGGCCTTTGGATCCTCAGAGAGCCGGGTGGACTATACCATTGGTCGCCGCGGGACCTAACGACGATTTACGAATCGGGGACTCCGGCGAGCGCAGGTCTTGCCTTGATTGGGAGTCAGGCTGGAGGCCCCAGTTATTTTCGAAACAAGGATCGAGTTCTCATCAGCGAAGGATTGAAGCTTCGCGAGCTTTCGGAACCTCGAACGCTGCATGGCGGCATTGAAAACTTGAATGGCGTTTCTTGGTTTGGAGGTGAAGGCGGCCTTTACTCGCTGAAAGACGGCTCCTTCGAGTTCCACCCCGTGCTCGGCGTGGCTGCCACCGTGCTTGAACTTAAGCTAGTGGACACAGACGGGACGCTTTGGTTTAGCGGCGCGGGCTTTTTTGGCTGCCGTTTCGCGGGTGACCAGGGCATGTACAGGTTTTTTACCGCCGCAGATGGACTGCCACCGGGGAGGGTTCGCGGCGTTCACCAGGATAAGGACGGTGGCATCTGGATTTCGAGCTACGGCGGGGGATTAGCTCGTTACCAAGAAGGTCGGTTCGACAAGATCGGCCTCAAGCAGGGGCTCATCGATCAAAACCTCGGCGGCATGCTTGAAGACGACCAGTTCCGCCTGTGGGTCAACAGCAATCGCGGAATCTTGGTCATGGCCCTCAAAGAGCTACACGCTGTTGCCGACGGAATACTCGCGCGAGTTTCGTGCCGACTTTTGGACTCTGGTGAAGTCAACGGCGCAACCGCGTACCGAGATGCGAAGGGTCGATTTTGGTTTCCGACTACCCATGATCTGGTTGTGATTGACCCCTCGGAATATCAACCGAGTTCGGCGCGCCCGCCCTCATTGGTCGAGTCGATTGTGGCGGACGGCGCAGAGCTGGATCTCTCAAACTCCATTGTCATTGAACCGGGAGAGGGCAATCTTGAGATTCGATACACCGCGTTCTCTTACGCTCAAGCGGAACGGATTAGATTTCGGTATCGCCTATCGAACTATGATGACCATTGGACTGAAGTGGGCACCGTGCGGCGCGCTGTGTTCACAAAGGTGCCGCCCGGTGAATATAGCTTCGAAGTGCAAGCGGCGGCTGAGAACGGAGAGTGGAATCCAGATGGCGCACGGTTGTCCGTCACCATCAAGCCAGCCTTTCACCAGACCGCATGGTTCCTCGTTTTGGCTACCCTGGGTTCTATCGGCGCGCTGTGGCTCTTGTACCGCTGGCGTTTCCACAAGATTAGGGGCATGGCGAGAGAACTTAAGGCAGAGATCACTGAGCGCAAGCAGAGTGAAGACGAACGTCGTAAAATCCAGCAGGAACTGATCGAATCATCAAAACTTGAAGCGGTGGGGCGACTCGCTGGCGGAATCGCGCACGATTTCAACAACATCCTCACCGCCATCATCGGCAATGCCGAGCTGCTTCGGAGCCAAATCAAATCTGAAAAGAGGATCGACAACCATCGCGATTACATCGAACAGACCTCGGAGATCACCGCTT
>JAZGFI010000265.1:0-5957 GCA_036479435.1 Planctomycetota bacterium
CGATCAGTTCAAGTCGACCGTCCATGACCTTCAGCGAGCTTTCGACCCCCTACGGGCAGGTTGCCGGAATTCGCTTGAAAGGGGTGATCACGCCGAAGGGAAAAAAGGGTCAGAAACGCGTAGGGATCTACGTGTATTGGAAGCCCGTCCTCAGCAAGTTGGATAAGGGTGCCAAGGAAAAGTGGTACCGCATCCAAAGCGTCCCCTTCCAAACCGGAGGCCTCTACGAAGTCAAGATCCCCTTCCCGAAGGAAGTCCCCCTCATCGGAAGACCCTACCGCTTCGCCGAGATCTGGTTGCAGTTCAGAACTGACGCCTCAAGGGTTAAGTCGATCGACATGCAAGAGATCGAACTTTTTCGATAACTCCGCATCAGGCACCCCAAATCCCAAACCCGCAACAGTTGCGTCAGACGTTTTTCACTACCCTTTGCCCTGACCATGCTCTGCCAATTCTCAAGCCAAAACCCTAGGCCTGAGCTCTCAACTTTTCGACAAGCGACTTACTCAAGCTGCATTGATGGCTCATCGCCAATAGCGCTGCACCTAGGGTTGCGTCGAAGGTTGGTTGCTGAAGGCGGCAGGCTGGAAGGAGTGCGCTAAGTTCATGCTCAACCAGTTGGCGGTAAGCCGGCGAATTCAGCATGAGTCCACCCGCCAACACGATGTCCGGATGCGGCATCTTGAGTTTTTCCGCCAAGGCCCTCGCCATCCGAGCGAGTTCCTTAGCCCCCGCTCGGAGTAAAGAGATCGCGACCTCATCTTTGGCTTGGGCAAGATCCGTCACCACGCGGGCGGCGCTGGCCACGTCGGCCCTACCAAGGTTTTTGTCGCGTAGATCGAGGGGGGTTTTCAAATCAAAGTGCGAACACAATGCGGCTTCACCTGGCCATGGCGCTAAACGTCCTTCGTAAGTCCGCAAGGCCCGAGCCAATGCCCTCCGGCCCAAGTCGTAGCCACTGCCAGCGTCGTCTATAAAGGGACCATGTCCTCCGACTTGCGCGCTTGATTCATCTTGAGCCCTGCCCCAGGCGCAGGAACCGGTGCCGGCTACTAAGACCAGGCCGGGCTGCATGAGGAGCCCTCCAGCCCAGGCCGCTTCGACGTCAGGGCTGAAGTTTAGGCCGCCGGGAGAAGACGCAAAGACGTCTTGGCTCAGGGCTTTGGACAAACGCCTTTTCTCATCATCGCTGCGAAGACCGGCCAGGGCCAACCACGCGCCGTCGAGTGGCGAGGGCTCTAATCCCGCGTCAACAAAAGCGCCACGACGCGCCGCGAGGAGATTGCGGCGGACGCCATCAATGCCGATGTCCTGGAGGTTTCCGGAACCCGATTCGGATCTGCCGAGAATCCCCCTGGTCGAAGACAGAATGAGGCCACGCAATCTCGTGCCGCCGCCATCAACTCCGAAGACCCTTAGCTCGTCCAAACCTAGGCGTCCTTGGGCTCAATGTCGACGCGCACATCGAAGAGGAGATCGTTGTCGTGACGAGGCAAAGTCAAAAGCAAGGTCGAAAGCGTGCGTTTCACCTTCCCCTTAAACTTCACTTTATCGCCAATCTTGATGGAGATCTCCTTTTCGAGGTCGACGAGCGGCGCCCCCAACAAGACCGTCATTTTTTCTGGGCCGCGAAAGACGAAGAGTGTGAGCTGGAAGTAGCTCGGCAGAACTCCGGTTTCGATGCCGGTGGCAACCTTGCGAGTTTCGTCTTCAAAGTAGGCGGTGGGGGCTCCGGCGTAGGCCGCCCCTCCGGCAAAGACATCGCTGTGGTGCGCGCCCAGACTCCAGGTGCCATAGCCGCCCATGGAACTGGCAGCCGATTGACACTCGCCGGATCCCAAGCCGCCACCGTGAAGTCCAATCCAAAGCGACTTCCCCGACCCGGACGCAATGTACTCGCCGATCTTTTCCTTTTTATCGTAGAAGTAGTTGCTTCTCTTCCAAGAAATCGCTTTCCCCACTTTCGACGCGAACTTCACAAGCTTCCTTCCAGATTCTAAAGGGGCGTAGCTGCGGTCGCCACTCATCGCGAATCTTCGTTCATTCGCGCTCATCAGCCTTGAGGTAGGACACCAGCAATTGACGCAACTTGGCCTCACTGGGGACTTTTTGTCTTGCGCTTGCAGGAGCGGGCTCATGAGCCACACTCTAGTAAATAGGGCAAAACTAGGACGATGAGTTTCACGAGGCCATCCTCAATAGTGCGCCGGGTCGCCTATCTTGCCAGACGAAAGCTGATGCCGAAAGCTGTCATCCCCAGCATTCCTCGCCAGCCTTTCGGCTAAATGGACAGTCTCTGCGCTTAGTTCGCCCCCCAGTTCCTGCGGAATGACCCATCGATGACCTTGATCACGGCTTGTTGCAGCACCGGCCTTCACGTTCTTAGAGGGCTCGGCTTGGTCTTTTGAAATCGTAGTCTCGGGAAGCCTGTTTGACCGAGCCGGGGTAAAAGAAGGCGACGTCATGCGCAGCCACAACACGACAGAGTTGTTTCGAGCGCTCGCCAAAGCCAAAAAGGAGGGCCTATCACTCGAAATTGACGTCACTGAGCATATTGCTGAGACCAGCCCCTTGAATCGGCCCCGGATCACCAAGACAATCCCGGCCCGTTGAAGTCGACGCCGCCATGTCGAATCCTTGCTGTTCATTCACTAACTCATAGGTCCCGACCAAAAGCCATGAAACCAGATCTCGAACTCAACCTGGGCCCACAACCTCTCGCGGAACTCTTGGAGCGCTACGAATTGAAGGCTCACGATTTGGTTGCGGCCTCGACGGAGCAGATCACCCACAAGATGGTGACCCGTGCCACTAAAGGCCGGCGCCTCTCCGCCCACGTCAAAACCAAGATTCTGAATGCGCTCAACCGCGCAGCGCAGAAAGAGCACAAGATCGGCGACTTGTTCACTTACTAGACTTTGCTTCGAAAACCACCGGTATTACGAGACCCGGTCTCGCTCGAACCTTCACGACGGCCGTGCTAAATCCGGGCGACACGAACTCGATTCGATAGGTCTCGTTTTCGACCAAAGTTAGCGACATCCCTGGGCCGTGGAACCGACTGTAGGTACTGACATCATCGCGAAGTTTGCGACCAGCCGCATCAAACACACGAGGCGAAATCGGACCGCTGTTGCCTTCAAATTTCAGGGCGACCTCGATCCCAGGCGGCAGTTGAATGACCACTGGGGCCCCCTTCCCATCGGCCTTCGCCAGCACTCCTTGGGCCTGGAGCGGATGGCCTTTGGCGACGACGGCAAGGGTGTAGTGCTGCGCCGCTAACTTCGAGCACTCGAAATTCCCATCGGAGTCCGCAAGAAAAGCGAAGCCGTTGGGCCCCACTACGGGGTTGCCATCGGCGTCATACAAACTGAATTGGGCATGGGCCACTCCCTGCTGACTGGCATCGACGATCCTACCCTTGATGCTGGCATTGGCCGGCAACATGACCACCTCCACCTCCTGGAGTTCTTGACCCGAAACAAGGTCGACGGTCAGGTACGCCTTGGCCCAAGCGGTGGAGCTAACCTGGAGTTGCCAAGGCCCGACGACAAGGTCCTTAATCCTCGACTCGGACTGGGAGGACTCCCCCTGCCGACTCTCGATCCGGAGATCAACTCTGTCGGCGGGCCTGATATACCAAACGTAGTCGACGATGGGCGTTTTGCTAGCACCGCCGACAAGCGTCACGAGCAAGGACCTCCGGTCCACCGGCACCGGCATTTTCGAAGGGTCTACGACGAGATCTGGCGCTTCTCCATTCTCGGGCAAAGCCGCCTCCGCGACGATTCGGTTACCAACGGCGAGGACGAGATAGCCCATCCCAGGAGTCCGCTGAATTCGATAGCTCGATTTTGAGCTGTCGACGTCGCCGCTTCTGCGATGCAGCCCCAAAAACTGAACTTCGTTTTCGGCTGACTCGTTGGAACCGTAAATGCGTACTCGATTCAATTTCAGGTACTTCGCGGCCGAATGGCTGGGAAACTGCGAAGCCACAAGGTCTTGCCAATTGACAGATCGGCCATCCTCAAGAACGAGATGCCCCTCCAAGGTTGGCAAGCTTCTCAACACAAAGTCGAGACGGACCGCGCGAGGTCCGCCCTTTTCCCCGGCGCCTTTGTCGTACCCCGTCTGAAATCCCGAGGCGTGGGCGCTCAGTTGTACGTGCGGAAAACAAAGTGCTTGCGTTCGGTAGTTCCCGTTCGCATCGACATTCACTCTGGGACCGCCCGAAGACATCGCCGTAGCAGAAGTTTGGTACATGAAGGTGATGAACGCCCCTGATAGAGCTTCGCCGGCTTCATCCTCGACTCGTCCGTAGACGACTAGACCCGTCTCGATCCGGAGGTCAATTCGGTTGATAGCTGGTGCGCGTTGTATCTGTCGTCGTGCCGCCAAAGCCACACCCTGGGTTTTAGACCAGGCAACCACGCTGGCCGGGCCGTCAAACGCATCGGCGTCAAGTCGGTAATTTCCATCTTCGTCGGTCTTGGCCCGCGTGTACTCGTGACCACCCGCTCGCACGCGTTTCATGGTCTCAGATCCATAGAGCGAACGCAGGTCTATCTCAGTGATCTCGTTCGCGGACGCAACACAAACGGTCGCTCCCGGGATTGCGCGACCGTTCTCATCGCTGATGCGGCCCTCGATCACGATGCGCGCAGCCTCGCCTTCGACCCGTTGGATTTTGGCCCCGGCGCCGACCGATGAACGCGGCTCAACTGGCTCGCGGGCTGGGACGTCGAAGTTTTGGCTGCTTGCTTCGCGCCGTGCGCCTGGCACGGATTTCGACTTGGCCAAGGTCGCAGAACTTCGACCGGCATCCAGATCTTCGCCGCCATCTGGTCCCATCCACCACCAGGCGGCCACGAACAACAGCAACAAACTAGCCATCGCCAACACAAGTTTTACCGCAGGACTCACCGCAAACACTCCGAGCAGAACCGAAGAAATCTTCGAAGTCATGGAGCCAGCAAGGACAGAAGTCCCGGGCGCGGAAATGCCTGCCATCGCCAGTACGCCGACACTCCAGCTTTTGCGATCGCCGTAGTGGCGATCGAGCTGGCGGCGCAATGACTCAAGCCCTCGCCTGGCTCGGGTCCGTGCGGTTTCGACGGGGATCTCTAGTGACTCAGCGATTTTTCGAGGCGGCAGCCCGGCGTAGAACTTGAGGAGTAAGACGTCGCGAACATCGGGATCAAGAGCCATGAGCTCGCTAACCACCAAGCGGCGCAAACTCTCTCGTTCGAGAACTTCCTCGGGACTTGGTAAGTCTGGGGCCACGTTCGCCTGGTTCTCGCGAACTTGGCGGCGAGCTTTTCCACGCCGCTGTTGGCTCAAGGCATGGCGCGCCACACTGGCCAACCAGCTCTTCAGGTTGCCGGCGTCTCGCGGCGGCCGCTCCAGCGCCGTCATCCAGGTGTCCTGAACCACATCGGCAGCCGATTCGCCTTTTCCTACGAGGCTTTGGGCCAGTCCTTGGATCCAGTCTTGGTAGCCAAGTAGCGCTTCGATCGAGATTCTGTCTTCACTTTCCATGACTCCCCCAAAGGGCCGCTCGGGCCAAATTCAGTTCAGCCTTTCGAATTTTTCCGATCTGCAGGGGCAAATAATAACAGCGCCCACGCGCGAGCGCGGACGCTGTTATCAGCACCCCGCATTTTCCCAGCTTGGACGGCTTAGGGCGTATTGACCTCCAAAGCGTTAGTCAAGGAAAACTCGCCATTGGTGGCGCCACCGTCGAGCACGAGGACCTGGAGGTTGAGTTGGGTCGGAGGCAAAGCGGGATCGAAGGTAAAGGAAACCGAGAAGGCTCCATTGCCTGCTCCTAACCCAGCGAGGGCAAAGGGCCCGAAGACATTGCTGATGGCTCCGACTCGAATGACACAGCCATCGGGAAGCTCAAGCTGACTCTTGGCTGAACCCACGATGATGTAAGCCAGCGAGCCACCCAGTGC
>JAZGFI010000266.1:0-3136 GCA_036479435.1 Planctomycetota bacterium
CGCGCTTGAGGTCGTGGACACTCCAGTCCGGCAAGGTGTAGAAGGGATGCACACTGGCGCAGGGGCCCCGTGCGTGGTCGCAGAAGTAGGCGCCGTCGAGCACGAGGGAATGGACGTGCAAGTAGAGGGCGAGTGGCCCATGATGCCATATCGCTGACAGTCACGGTCCACTACACTTTTCATCCGTACGCTGGACAACAACTTTCTCTCATCCGTCCTGCCAGCCGAGCCGACCGCACGGTCACGGTCACCGCTCCAAATGGTCACGACCTCAGGATTCCCGCGTGGATGCTGGAGCCGACCGCCCGAGCTGAGATCTCATCCCAGGCCCTGATCAAAATCGAAGCCTGGATACACGTTCTCGAGCTGATCGACGCCGATTCGATGTTGAAATCCGTTCTAGATGCCAGCGAAACTGCCTCCACGGACGAGAGCCGTCCGAGAGAGGCTGACCATGGGACAATTGTCGCTACTGGACGTCGTCGAGTTGCCGAGCCAAAAACCGCCAGACGAGCCGACCTGCTCGATCGTGGCCGTAGAGAATCTCGGATTGAGCGCGCAAAATCTGGATCAGATGATCCAGATGATGGCGAGTGCCATGGTCGCGGTGGTTCAAGCACGAGGGAGAGTCAGAGATGATCGGTAGCCAGAAAATTACTCCGGCACACCTCGGCCGAAAAGCCATCGTCTACCTGCGACAATCTTCAATGGCACAAGTGAGGCATAACAAGGAGAGCCAGGCGTTGCAGTACGCGCTTGTGTCCAAGGCAAAGGATATGGGCTTCCACGAGGTTGAGGTGATCGACACCGACTTGGGCTCAAGCGCATCTTCGGGAGCGAAGCCAAGAACTGGGTTCGAACAACTCCTGGGTGCCGTCGCTCTGGGACAGGTTGGGATTGTGTTCAGTCGAGAACTTTCGCGCCTGTCTCGCACAGAGAAGGACTGGTGCCACCTGCTTGAGGTGTGTCAGCTCTTTGATACACTGGTGGGCGACGAGGATTCCGTCTACGATCCCAGTGCGACTGACGACCAACTGATCCTGGGGATCAAAGGGACGCTGAGTGTCGTTGAATTGAAAGTCATGCGCAGTCGACTCATCGCGGGGTCTCAGAACAAAGCAAAACGAGGAGAGCTGTACCACCTCGTTCCTCCTGGCTATGTACTCAGTGAGTTGGGTAAGGCCGTCAAGGATCCAAACACGCGAATTCAGGAATCCATTGGTGAGATTTTTCTCAAGTTCCGAGAAGTTGGCAGCATTCGCCAGACGTTCATGTGGTTCCGTGACAACGCCGTAGAGCTTCCGGTGAACAAGCTTCGAGCGGGGAAACACAAAGTCATATTTCAGCGTCCGACCGCGGCATTCGTGGGCAGCGTGCTTCACAATCCTTTCTACGCTGGAGCGTACGTGTGGGGCCTGCGCCCCATGAAGACCGTCCTTGGAGCGGGAGGGGTGATCCGGAAACGGCAAGCTGGACCTTGTGCGCCCGAGAAGGCGAAGGTCTTCATCCGCGAGCATCATGAAGGGTATATTAATTGGGAGACCTACCAAGAAAATCTCCAGATCATGCGACGCAACTTACTCAGAGAGCCAGACGCGAGTGTCGGAGCGAAGCGAGCGGGACAAGGATTGCTCACCGGACTGTTGCGATGTGGCTGCTGCGGACGAAAGCTTCACGTTCGCTACTCCGGTCGCAAAGGAACGAGCCCTCGATACGGATGCATCGGAACGTATCAGGATGGAGGACACTACTGTTTAGCGTTCGCGGGTCGGACAATAGACCGAGAATTCGCGGAACAAGTCATCGCATCGCTGTCTCCCCTCGGCGTTCGAGCAAGCGTTGCAGCTCGGAAACAGCTCGATGACCAGGTTGACCATTGCGCGGGGCTCGTCCAACGAGAGGTGGAACAGTTGGAATACGAGACTGCCCGCGCATTCGAGCAGTACGATGAGGTCGATCCTCGAAATCGACTCGTAGCCAGCGAACTCGAACAGCGATGGAATAGCAAGCTGGCGCAGCGAGACGAGGCGCGCGACCGGCTACGCAAGGCACAAACTCGCCCGCCCGCTGTGACCGAGGCCCAACGAGCGCGTCTCGAGACAATCGGCCTGCGGTTCCGTGATGTTTGGCATCATCCTCAGTGCCCACAGGAGCTGAAGAAAAGCCTGATTCGGGCACTCATCGAGGAAGCGATCGTTCGTGAGGAACCCAAGGGCAAGCTGGAGTTCATTGTTCGGTGGCGCGGAGGAAGTCACACTTCTATCGTCGTGGACAAACCGGGCGGACCGGGTGCGGGAAAGAATGCTCCCAAAGACCTCGCTATCATCGCCAAGATGGCACCGTCGTACGGCGACGGCACGATTGCCATGGTGTTGAACAGGCTCGAGCGAAAAACAGCGAAAGGCAACCCGTGGAGCAGCGGGCGTGTCACATCAGCCCGCACGCGCAATGGTATCGCCGGGCGTGCAAGAACGCTCGAGCGGCCTGAGATCGTGTCGCTGCACGGAGCCGCACAGCACTGTGGCGTCAGCAACACGACGATCACACGACTGGTGCAGGCCAAGGTGCTGCCGATGAAGCAGCTGGTAGCCTGCGCACCGTGGGAGATCCAGCGAGCAGACCTCGATGCCGAGCCTGTCCGGAAGATCCTCGATCATCTCAAGCGGACTGGGAAACTGCGCTTGAATGGGGGTGCGTCGGATACTCAGAAGGAACTTTTTCAACAAAATCAAGGAGGTAGCAACGATGGGTAGTATGAACACCTATACAGACCTAGGTCCTATCGAAAACGCTGAACGACCGAGAGGGAGCCTGTGTGCAACTGTTCGACGGACTTGAGGTGATGGATAGCCTTGAGGCGGCGTCGCATGTCTTGTTCGAGTCGGCTGCCCAAGGCGGTCATGACCTTCGCGAGGAGGGCCTTGTCGTAGCCGAGTCGCACGGCGAGATGTCCTGCGAATGTGAAGGTGATATGGCGGTAAGGGGTGACTGACGTTCCGCGTCATCGTGCTCGGGCTGCTGCTATCTGTGGTGATGGGTGCGGCCAACGTCTACCTCGGTCTCAAGGCGGGCATGACCGTATCCGCGTCGATCCCAGCGGCCGTAGTGGCCATGTTGATCTTGCGCGCACTCGGGG
>JAZGFI010000267.1:0-43565 GCA_036479435.1 Planctomycetota bacterium
GGGGCGCTGACACCACCCTTCGGCCGAAACTCAGGTCTTCGAAGTTAGGCTCTCGCCTAACCTTCGACGGGTTCGGGGCCGGCCGGCCCGGGCTTCGTTTCCGTCGAAACAGCCGGTTGGTCCGCGACCTTCGGAGCGCCAGCTTGAGTGTCTTCTTCTTGGCGCGCCTTGGCACCCTCTTCTTCGGAGACCCGCACCGCGCGTTCTTCGCGGGCCTTTTTGAGGATATCGTCGAGCTTGGTTTGCTCGCCAGCACGCTTTTTTTGTTCCACGACGCGCGCCTTGCGCTTATCTTCCTTCTTCGACTCGTCGGCGGCGCGACGCTTGTCTTCTTCGGCCTTGAATTGCGAGTGAGCTGACTTTCCGTTGCGAATCGACTCAGTCATCTTATCTAGCAAGACCTGGATGCTACGAAGCGCATCATCGTTCCCCGGAATTCCGATATCGACGGCCGAGGGGTCGCAGTCAGTATCGAGGATGGCGACACAAGGAACGCCCATCTTGCGAGCTTCGGCCACTGCCGTCTTTTCTTTGCGGGGGTCAATGACAATCATCGCGCCCGGCAAACTCGACATGTTGCGAATGCCGTGAAGGTTGCGGTAGATCTTCGACTTCTCGCGCAAAAAGCGGGCGAGGGCTTTTTTGTTCATGGCATCCGTGGTGCCATCAGTCGCCATCATTTCGAGTTCTTCGAGACGACGGAGCCGCGAACGGATCGTTTCGAAGTTGGTGAGCATGCCGCCCAACCAACGCTCGGCGACGAAGGGCATCCCGAGTTTTCCGGCCTCTTCCGCAACGAGGTTGCGTGCCTGGCGCTTGGTACCGACGAAGAGAATTTGCTTCCCCTCTGAGGCCACTCCCTGAAGGAACATGCTCGCCTGGATCAGGCCGCGAAGCGTTTCTTTCAGGTTAATGATGTGGATGAGGTTGCGCTTGCCAAAGATGAAGGGAGCCATCTTTGGGTTCCAACGGCTCGCGCGATGCCCAAAATGGACGCCAGCTTCGAGGAGGTTTTTGATCGGAACACCATGCATGAATTTCTCTCCGGTCAGGACCACTTTTCTCCAACCGGCCGCATCTGCGGCACTGGGAGACCATTGTTCCTTAGTCGTTTATTCTCAAGGAGTAAGGTCAAGCGAGGGATACGGACCCCCCGCGAGGACGCTATTCTAACAGGGCCCCGGACGCTCCCAAGTGCAAGGGGGCTCTATCCTTGCCACGCTTTCGACGATCGCGCATAAGCGTCGATGGCCGCAAATCCACGCGAATCTGCTAGCGCGTCGCCGGACCTCTACTTTGTGGTGGCCGGAGAACCCTCCGGTGACCTCCATGGCAGCCATTTGCTTAGCGCCCTGACCAAGCAAGAGCCCAGCGCCCGCTTCGTCGGATTCGGCGGCACAAAGATGGCCGCGGCGGGCCTCACGGTCTTAGAGGATCTACCTTCACAGGCGATCATGGGGATCTTTCCGGTGCTGGCCGCCCTGCCCAAGATCAAAAGCTGGTTTCGGATCGCCGAAAAGACCCTTCGCGAACGCCGACCGCGGGCGCTCATCCTGATCGACTATCCGGGCTTCAATCTTCGTTTGGCAACCAAGGCCAAGCAGATGGGCATTCCGGTGCTCTTTTACATCTCCCCCCAAGTTTGGGCCTGGAGGCAAAAGCGCGTGCACCGCATCGCCCGCGTCGTCGATCTGTTGATTCCCATCTTGCCCTTCGAAGCTATCTACTACGCCGATACCGAACTGCGATGCGAGTACGTTGGTAACCCCCTAGTCGATCACTTGTCCCTGACGGCGCCAAAGCCAGAATTCGTGGCTGAGCTTCGCCGCAACTCCTCCCCCATCATCGGGGTTTTTCCCGGAAGTCGCGCCCACGTCGTCGAGTCTTTGGCCCCGGTCATGGTCGAGGCTTTGCAGCTCTTGCGAAATCGGCCGGGTCTCAAAGACCTCCACTGTATTTTTGCCGCCGCCGACGAAAAGCTCGCCGCAAAGCTGCGGACCATCGGCGAGCTCAAGGACCTCAATCACCGCATCGTCGTCGCTGATCCCTACTCCGTCATGGACGCCGCCGATTTTTGCCTCAGCACTTCGGGGACAACGACCTTGGAGCTAGCCCTCAAGTCCAAACCGAGCATTTTGGCCTACCGCGTCTCAGCCCCCTTCTACTTTTTGGGAAAGGCGCTCATTCGCGTGCCTCATATCGGCCTCGTCAACCTCATTGCCGGTCGCGAAGTGGTACCCGAACACATTGGCGTGCGCTCGTTCGCGAAAGCGCTCGTTTTGGATTTGGAGCGCTTGTTCAACGACGAGGACTTTCGCGCGAACATGTTGGAAGGAATGCGTGAGGTTCAACAAAAACTTGGAGGACCTGGCGCCTACGACCGCGCGGCGAAACTCATGCTCGACTACTTATCGTCAAACTCAGCGACTTTCGCCAAAGACTCCTGAAGGGACGCGACAATTTTGTCGGCGGTTTCCAAAGCCAAAAGCCCATGTCGCCCGCTCACGACTGGCTCCGTTCCAGCTCGAATCGCCGCCACGAAGGCGCTGTTCTCTGCCTTCAAGGGTTCGACATCCTCAATCGCAATGGATTCAATCTCGACCAGATTTTGCTGCATGAACAGCAAGGGGTTCTTCGCCGCCTCTTCGAAAACAGCGGCTAAATCCAAGCTCTTGTCTTTCAATCCTGCGCCCCGCCGGATGATGCGACCTTCTTTTTTCCCGTAGTCCAGGGTCACGTAGGCATCGCGCGAAAAGATCCGAATAATGCGTTCCGTTTTCATCGCCACGCGGCTCGCCGTCGCATTGGCAACGGCACCATTTTCAAAGACGATCCGCGCATTCGCGAGATCTTCGTGCTTACCGATAACCGGCACGCCAACGGCGTGTACGGCCTTGACGGGGCTCTTAACCAGGTGAAGAACGATGTCGATGTCGTGAATCATCAAATCCAAAACCACGCCGACGTCGGAACTGCGAAAACTGAAAGGGCTTACACGGTGTGAATCGATGAACCGCGGCGCCAATTGGTAACGGTCCAAGGCCACCACCACCGGGTTGAAGCGCTCACTGTGGCCCACCATAAGCCTAAGGTTGCGGGCTTCGGCTAACTCGCAGAGTTGGCGGGCCTCATCAACCGTTGCGGCGATTGGCTTTTCGACCAGAACATGCCGGCCCGATTCCAGCAATTCCAAGCCCAGGCTCGCGTGATGAATCGTGGGTGCCGCGACGACGCAAGCCTCAACGCTCTTGGGGAGTTCGGCGACGGTGGCGAATGCTTGGGCCTGGTAAAGAGCCGCCACTTCGCGAGCGCGATCCAAATCGGTATCAACGACGGCAACCAACTCGGCCTCCGGCAACTCCGCCAAAACGCGACAGTGGATGCGCCCGAGGTGGCCGACTCCGACCACCGCCATCGGCATGGCGCGCGACGGGGGTTTCGCGACGGGATTAGACATTGCGACTGCGGCCATGACGACCGCGGTCGACACGCAACAAAAACTCGACGAGCTCATTCACTTCGGGGCTCTCGTTGGCATCGGCTTCCAACTCCGCCAAGATCTCAGAACGCAAACCCGAGGCCCTAAAAATGGCGCGATAGGCGGCTTTGATCTTTGCGATACGCTCGGCCGAAAAACCGTTGCGTTGCAAGCCAACGACGTTGACTTTCCGCACCTTGCTCGGGTGTCCTTCGACGATCATGAAAGGAGGAACATCTTGAACGATGCGGGTCAATCCGCCGACGTAGGCCAATCTACCAATCGTCGTAAACTGGTGAACCGCGGCGGAGCCGTTCAAGGTCGCTCGGTCTTCCACCACCACATGTCCCGCCAAGAGCGCGTTGTTGGCCAAGACAACGTGGTCACCCAGCACGCAATCGTGAGCAATATGCGAACAGGCCATCAGCAGATTGCCGTTGCCCACCCTCGTGCAACCGTCGCCTTTGGGAGTACCCCGATTGATCGTCGCCGACTCGCGAACGACATTCCGATCCCCCATCACGAGGAATGTTTCTTCGCCATGCCACTGCAGATCTTGAGGATCCCCCCCCACCGCCGAGTGCGGATAAAAGGTGTTGTTGCAGCCGATCGAAGTATTGGGGCCGATGGCGACGTGGCTTTTCAAAACCGTGCCGTCCCCCACTGAAGAGTTCTCAGCGATCGAGCAAAAAGGACCGATGACGACGTTTTTGCCCAGCGTGACGCTGGGATGCAGCCGCGCGCTCGGATCGACAGTATTCGTGTTGCTCAATGAAAGGTCCCCATGGCGGTGAGCGAGATCGCTGGAATTATATCCTGTCACACCCACTTGGTCACGGCGTGGCTGGAATACGGTGATAGACGGCGTTACTCCGCCATCATCATGAACTTCAAGACGGCCTCGACCGTCAACTCACCGTTGACGGTGCCCCGGCCCACAACTTTTCCCGAAGTGCTCCTTATGTGGAGAGTTTCACACTCAAGGCGAAGCTGGTCACCCGGCACCACCGGGCGCCTAAACTTGATGTGGTCGATCGAGAGCAAGACTGCGATCTTGCCCGTGTTCTCCATCCGACGCAGCAAAAGCACCCCGGCGAGCTGAGCCAGGGCTTCGACCTGAAGAACGCCGGGGAAAATCGGCTGCCCCGGCCAATGCCCCTGAAACTGGGGCTCGTTGAAGGTGACGTTTTTGATCGCGACCGCACGCTGGAAGCCCTCGATCGAAATAACGCGGTCCAAAAACAAAAAGGGATAGCGGTGCGGAATGATCTTCATGATCTCTCGAATGTCGAGACCCGTCTCCCGTTGCACCAGTCCGAGATTTTCCTTCTCTTGAAGCCGCCGCATGATCTTTTGAACGAGTTCCACGTTGGCAGCATGGCCGCTTTTGGTGGCGACAATTTGAGCCCGTAGGTCGATGCCCAAGAGCCCCAAGTCGCCGACTAGATCGAGGGTCTTGTGCCGAGCCAACTCGTTGTCGAAACGAAAACTGTTGTCAATCACGCCATCGGCGCCGATGACGAGAGTGTTGTCGGTCGAAGCTCCCTTGCCAAAGCCCGCAGCCTGCAGTTCTTTGGCTTCAGACTCGAGACAAAAAGTCCTCGCCGGCGCGATCTCTTCTGTAAATGCCCCTTCGTCCAATTCGAAACTGCAAAACTGCGAAGGCAGGTGCGAGTCTGAGGGGTAGTCAAGCGTATAGGAGATCTTCAGCCCCGCCTCGTGGGGAAAAGCCACGATGTGCACATCGCCCGATTCAACGACGATGGTCTTGTCGAGCTTAAAGAGCTTGCGAAGCTTTTTTTGCAGGGCGCTGCCGGCACTTTGCAACAGCTCAACAAAGGGCAAGGCTGACCCGTCAACGCCGGGCAGTTCGGGGCCATCGATTTCGACAATAAGATTGTCGATTTGAAGGGCGTGAATGGCCGACATGAAATGCTCGACGGTTTGTACTTCGGCCTGATCGGCTACCAATACCGTCTGCCGGCTTCTTTGCACCGCGTGCCGAAAATCCGCGGGGATGCGCGGCTCACCATTCAAGTCAGTGCGCACGAAAACGACGCCCGAATCCGGCTCGGCCGGTTTCAGGCTGACGTTAACTCGTTCACCGTTGTGGATGCCGACTCCCGACAGTGAAGCTGGCTGGCTAATCGTCCGCTGGTTGCGCAAAGCAAATCGACTCTACTTCATCGCATTCTTGACATCCTGAGTGATGTCGATGCTGCCCTTGGCGTAGAGAACAGTGCGCACCACGATGCTCGAGCTTACCTCGCTCATCTGCTTGCCGAGGACTTTCCCCGTTTGCTTCATCAACACCATGTCGATGTTGCGCCTTTTGGCGATATCCTCGACAATGGCGCGAACTTTTTCAAAAGTCTCTTTGGTCAAGGTCGCTTGTTGACTGTCGTACTGGGCTTGGTTGACTTCCTGATTGAACTTCAACTGAGCTTCTTTGACACGGATCTTCGCCGCGATCTCGAAGTACTCGGAACTTTGCCGGACGTAGACCCCGGCTTCTTGCTTCATCGAGCGTAGTTCTTCGGCGAGCTCTTGCAGTGCGCGGCGCTTCGAGTTGAAGGTGTTGCGCAGCGAGTCGAAGGCACCCGATTGGTCGATAAAGTCGGAAATGACTTCTTCCATATCGACCGTCGCCATCGACGGGGCGCGATAGACGACCGTCGGATCAGCTTCTCGCGACGCCAAGTCGTTGACGAGCGGAGCGAGACCCAAGCCAAGCATGAGTGCGACTAGCGTGAGCGCCAAAATGAGAGTCTGCGTGTTCGGGCGGAACATGTCCTACCTCCTCGAATCGTTCTTGTCGGCTCGCGCGGACATCCATGGTTGCCCATCGCGAGTCAGGGTGTCGAGTACCTTGGGTACCTCGACGCAATGACGGTGTTCCGGCCTTAGAACTGCCGGCTGAAACTGAAACTGATGATCTGAGTCTGGTCCTCTTTGTATTTCACGAGAGGAAACGCAAAGTCAACGGCGAAAGGTCGGTCGCCCAAAAACCCGATCTTGAGTCTGATACCAAAGCCGACGGCGACTCGAAAGTTGCTGAGGTCGCCGTCGCCGAAGCCATTCGCCAAGGTTCCCGTGTCCAGAAAAACGACGCCCTTCAAAATGTCTTCGTAAAGCGGGAAGTCGTAGTTCAAAGATCCGGTAATGACGATTTTTCCGCCCTCGGGACTACCGCCAGTCTGGGGACCAATGCCGCGGAACTCAAAGCCGCGAACGCTGCCCTGACCGCCAGCAAAAAGCCGCTCGTAAATTGGAACGTCATCGGTCGACCCAAACTCTTTGATGTACCCGATAGTCCCCTCAAAGAACAAGGTCTGCTTGCGGTTCTCGGCGTCTTGGTGAACCGTGAGGTAGTACTCGGTGTCGATGCGTATCTTTTGAAACTCAAGATCACCACCAAGGCCCGCGTACTCGTAATTCAAAAGCAGTCGATAGCCCTCACTCGGGCTCGCGTAGCTGTCGAGGTCGGCAATTGTGATGCCGGCCGTCAGGCTCGAAACGACACGACTGCCCTGGTAGTCAAACACGACTTGAGGCACATCGTCGTCGATGTCGTCGACGCGGATCTCTTCGAGACGGTAACGCAGGTTCGCAGAGATATTATTGCCGATGCGACGCCCCACGCGCACGTTGAACCCGGTACGCGTCTCATCCCAGCCCTCGCGAATCCGCGCGCGCCTGAACAAGACCGTGTTGAACTCGTACTCGGAGTCGAAGATGAAGGGGTGAGTGTAGGAGGCCTGAAACTGGGTCTCGACGGTACCTGGGAAAAAGGACAACTCGAGGATTTGACCGCCGCCGGTGAAGGCATCGAGGATGTCGTCGAAGCTATCGGGAAAGTCCGTCGGATCGAAGTTCGTCTTGAGGTAGGTGATCGCGCCAACCAGGCCGGCGTTCGAGTTCAGACCGGCCGCAAAGCGGATGGAACCGGTGTCGACTTCTTCGACTTCAATCGCAATGTCTTTGACCGAGTCTTTATCGGTGTCACTCACGTTGAGGAAAACGTTTTTGTAGGACTCGAACTTCTTGTTGGTAATCGGCAAGGTCAAGACATCCAAATTCTCTCGATTGAAGTAATCCAATCGGATCAAGCGCCGCTTCGCGCGATCAAGCGTGTTCGTGTTGAGCGGTTGACCGGGGGATAGGTCCTCTAACAACCTGCGGATGACCTTATCTCGCGTCTCGGTGTTGTTGACGATCGTCACGTCGCCGATCACGGACCGTTGCCCCTCGACGAGGGAAAAGACAAGGTCGACTTCGAAGCCTTCGGCCGGGGTGCGCGTCGCATCCCGCGGGTTCGCGTCGGTAAAGGCCTGGTCGCGGTATTTTCGCCTGATCATGGCGAGGTCTTCGTAGACCTTGAGGTACTGTTCGTAGCGGTCGCCGACTTTCGATTTCAGCTCGTCCCTGATTTCCTCTTCGTTGATGTTTTCGAGGCCTTCGAAGTTGATGCTGCGAATGATGTAGGGCTCATTTTCGCGAACTCGGATCGTCAAAAAGACTTGTTCTTTGTCGGTACTAAAGCGGCGATCTTCGAGCGTGACATCGGCGTCCAAAAAGCCATTGCCGCGATAAAATCGCTGCAACCCGACCATGTCCTTGGTGAATCGCGATTCGACGTAGGAGGTGCCGAACAAAAAGCCGCCCTCATCGCTGGTCGGCATCGCGTCCAAAAGATCGCTTTTGCTGAAGCTTTTGTTGCCAACAAAAACGACTTCTTCGAACTGAACCTCCGGCCCCTCAGTCACCTGAAAGATGACGGTCGTAAACTCGTCGACGGGTCGACTGACCTTGACCTGGACGAAATGATAGCCGCCCTTAAGGTACTCCTCACGAATGCGATTCACATCGAGTTGCAGGGTGATCTCGTCGGCGAGCCCCCCCTCGGTGGTGTCGATGAAGGCCAAGATCTCGTCGCGATTGAAGTGCTCGTTGCCGAGCAAGATCAGGGCGCCGACGGCGGGATTCTCGGTGACAAAGAGCGACACTTTGACGCCCTGCCCCGAAATCGACGTTCTCTCTTCGACACGACTGAACAGTCGCAACTCTTGAACGAGTTTTTTGATGTCCTCGTTGAGTTCTTTGGCGTTGAGAGGCCGGCCGACTTTCGTCTTCATCTTGGCGCGGATGTTCTCGGGTTGGGCGAGCTTGGCACCGACGAATTCGATGTCGACGACCTTCATGCCTTCGAACTTATCCTGTGGTGACGATGACTCGTCCCCAGGGGGGTTGCCTTGGGCCCTAGCCGACACCAAGACGAGCGCCGTTGTCAGCAGCAAGTAGCAGATTCGACGCAGCAATTTGCCTCTCCGTTTCCCTTGGGAGTCCGTGCAGACGATAACCCGAAGGGGTCACGGTCGCATCCCCCCGTCAGCGAACACTTTGACCGTCCCGCCCGGCTCAAAACAAGACCAAAATTGAGCTAAAACGATATCTAGTAGCGACTCGGAGGGTTGCGAAACAGCATCATTTCGTTAACGAATTTCAGCTCGACCGTGCCGGTTGACCCGTTGCGGTGCTTGGCGATGATCAACTCCAGCTCGCGCCCATCACTGGGGGCGAACTCAGCTCCATCTGATTTTTGATAATTCGCGTCGTGAAGAAACATGATGATGTCGGCGTCCTGCTCGATAGCCCCAGATTCGCGCAGGTCCGACATGCGTGGCTTCCGCTCTTCTTTTTCCGAAGCGCGATTGATTTGAGACAGAGCGATGATCGGAACTTTCAATTCACGGGCCAGCAGTTTCAATGACCGCGAGATGGTTGAGATTTGCTGCTGGCGGTTTTCCGCGCCCGGGGCTTCCATCAGCTGCAAGTAGTCGATGAAGATCGCGTCGATCTTAGAACGGCGTTTTAGGCGCCGCGCCTTGCCGCGCAGCGCGGTTGGCGACAAACCCGGCGTATCATCGATGAAAATCTTGCGATCATTGAGGCGCCCCGCCCCGTCTAGGAGCTGTGCCCACTCGGTCTCACTGATATTCCCTTTGCGGACGTGTGAGGCCCGGACCTCCGATTGAGCGCAGAGCATGTTGGCGGCGATTTGTTCTTTTGCCATTTCGAGGCTGAAAAAGGCCACTGCTTTGTCGTGGCGCACCGCCATGTTCATCGCGCAGTTGATGGCAAAAGTAGTCTTACCGACCGAAGGTCGCGCGGCGAGGATAATCAGATCGCCGGGTTGCAGACCGTTGGTCAAGTTGTCGAGTTGATGAAAGTCCGTGCCGCAGCCGGTCATCTTACCCTTGTTACGGCTGTACTCCTCGATCATCTGGACCGTGCTCAGCAGCACTTGCTTCATCTCGGCGGGTTCGTTTCCGCCCCGGTTCTCCGCAATTCTAAACACCTCTGACTCGACGTACTCAACGAGGTCTTTCGCCTCGCCTTGGGCCCCGTAGGCGTCTTCGATGACTTTGTTGGCGATCGCGATGAGCCGACGTTTCTGAGACCGGTCACGGACGATCTCGGCGTAATCCGCGACGTTGGCCGCACTGGGCACCGACTCCATGATCGCGACCAAGGCCTCGACGCCTCCCATGCCCTCCAGCCGTCCATCGGCCTCCAAGCGGTCCTTCACTACCACGGCGTCGACCGCGCGATTTTCCTCGTAAAGGGCCAACACCACTTCGTAGATGCACCGGTTATCGAGGTCGTAGACATCTTCGGGGCGGATGATTTCCGACACGATGCCCACAGCGTCGTTGTCGATCAGAATAGCTCCCAGAACGCAGCGCTCGGCCTCCAGGTTTTGCGGCGGCTTGCGGGAAAGGATTTCGGTAACTGCGGTGGAAGTGGTGGTCATGAGAAAATTCTCTGCATGGGGCCCGGCATGGATGCGGCGGGGAAAATATCATGCGCCTCGTGGACTAGCGAGGGCTGTGGATTGTTTCTTCGGCGAGGAAAAACTCTTAGCCTCTCAAGCTCAAGTCCCCACTGACTTTCGAACTTCTGAGGATTCCCTAAAAACTAAGTCCTCCACAATCTTTCAGTTTGGCAATTGCGGGGGACCGGCGAGAGCAGAGTTGAGTCGAAACAACAAAAACCGGCCCAAAGGTTTCCCTTCGGGCCGGTCTCAAATTCAAAATCTAAGGCTACGAGGCGAGCTTAGCCCTCTTCGGGAGCCTTCGCCTTTTCACCTTCATCACCTTCGGCTTCAGCGGCCTCTTCAGCGGCAGCCGCCGCTTCGGCCTCCGCCGCCGCTTCGGCGCGGGCGATGCGCTCTTCGCGCTGGTCTTCGGTTTCTTCAGCGACAACCTTCAGGCCAAACTCGGTCTCGACTTCGGAGTGCAAGCGCACCGAACCGACATAGTCACCAACCCGCTTGAAGTGGCTGCCGAGGATGACCTGCTTCGCGTTGAAGTCGCGTCCCAACTTTTTGGTCAGCGCTTCCGCCACAATCGCCTCGGTTATCGATCCAAAAAGCTGCCCGGCCTCGTTCGCCTTCATGGTGATTTCGAGAACCAGTTCTTTGAGATCATCGGCGTGCGTTTGGGCCGCCGAGATGTGGTCTTTTTCCGTTACCAGGTAGCGCTCGCGTTCCCGTCGCAGGACCCCAATCATGTCCGCAGTCGGAAACGAAGCCTTGCCCTGCGGCAACAAGTAATTGCGACCGTAGCCGTTTTTGACATTGACGACGTCCCCGGTGTTACCCAGGCCGCGAATGTTCTCTTTCAGAACAAGTTTCATGGTCTCTATTTCCGCTTTCCAATCAGCCCACGTAGGGCAGGAGGCCCATGTAGCGCGCACGTTTAACGGCAATCTTGACGAGTTTCTGGCACTTGGCGCAGTAACCCGAACGCTTCCGCGAAAAGACTTTGCCCTGTGGCGTCACGACCTTTTGCAAGGGCTCGAGGAACTTGTAGTCGACGAGTTTGCACTTCTCGAGGTCTTTGTTGGTCAGGTCTTCGTGACCCTTGCAACAACCACGAGTGCGCTTTTCCGTGAACTTGCGAAACTTGTTCTTGCGCTTGCGTATTTGCGCGGCGGTGGACATAGCGAATCCTCAAACTGGGCTGGGTCCCCCCTGGGGAGACCACAAAATTCCGGTGGCCGTCTGACATCCAAGCCAGTCGGCGGCGGCTCTTTCGAGCGCGCCTAATACTATTCGCTACTGTCGTCGGAACCCTTAGGTTCCGCTTCGACGGCAGGCGTTGAAGTCTTGGTCTCGGCTGCGGGAGCGGCCGCTTCTGCCACCGCTTCGGCGGGTGCGGCTTCAGCATCAGCGGCTTCAGCCACGGCCTTGGGCGCGGCTTCAGCATCAGTGGCTTTAGGGGTGGCAGGGGCCTTGGCGGCCGCAGCTTTCTCGGCGCTCGCGGCATCAGAGCTGCTGTCGCTACGCGGAGTCTCCGGGCGGCTGACCCGACGACTGCGGTCGCGGTAGTCATGCGATCCGTGGACCGCTTCCAACTCTTGAGCCGACTGAAACTCGGGGAACTCTTCTTTGACGAAACGCGTCAACAATTGGCGCGCAACGACTTCACTGAGCCCAAAGTCCCGGTTGATTTCCGGCAGCGAGGCCACCGGAATCTCGAGATGCGTCAGCAGATAAACGCCACGCTTTTGGCGGTTGATTTCGTAGGCGAGGCGACGCTCGTCCCACTTACCGATCTTGACGACCTTACCACCGTGCTTCTCGATGATTTGGGTGACTTCATCGATACCCTTTTGGGTGTCGTTTTTCACCTTGCCGTGATCGAGAAGGAACATTCCTTCGTACTTATTCAAAGTCTGAACTCCTCGAGCTGCCGTTCGCCTCTGCATCACTCGCAGCAGGTGTCCGATTGCAGGTCGTCATCAATTCCGTCAAGGACGCGCCCTCGCAGTAGCGGGACAAGATCTCAACGGCGCGGTCCAATGCCGCAGTCCTTTGTTCTTCTTCCTCGGGGCTAAACTTCCCGAGAACGTGTTCCACCAGATCGCCGGGGGCCGAAGCGCCGACGCCGATCCGAAGCCGCGGATAGGACGACGTGCCCATCACCGCGTTCAGGCTCTTCAGGCCGTTGTGGCCTCCGTCCGAGCCTTTGGCCTTGAGCCGCAAGCGACCTAGGTCCAAGTTTACGTCGTCAACGACCACCAACAAGCGCTGGGAGACGGATTCGACCACTTCCCGGTAGTCGTCATCGACCGCCGGAACACCGCCCGGAGGCAGCGTCGTTTCAACTTCCCCCGCTAGCGGGGTTGTCTTGGTTTCGTTCAAGATCTCCGCCAAGGCGGCTCCCGAACGATTGACATAGGTCAGGGGCTTGACCAGCACGGTCTTGCCTTCAACCTCAGCTTCGAGCCGAAGACTCGAGGCTTTCCTAAACGCTACCCCCCGATCCGCCGCAAGGCGATCCAGGGCATCGAATCCGATGTTGTGGCGAGTGTCGGCGTAGGCCGCTCCGGGATTTCCGATCCCAAAGAGAACCCGCATTCTGACCTACTCTTCGCCTTCCGGCTCTTTGGCCTTGCCGATGACTTCGGGCTCAACGCTGCCCCCTTCACCTTCTTCGTCGGCGGGAACTTCTTCCTTTTCGTGGCGGATATGGTTGATAACCACGACCGCGTCGGCCTCAGCCCCAAAAATCTTGCCTCCCGCGGGAAGCTCAATGTCGCCCAAGGTCAGCTTCGCGTCGACCGCGAGACTTCCGAGGTTGATGACGAATTCATGGGGAATCTCGAGCGGCAAGATTTCCAAGGGGATCGAATCCATCATCTTCTCGACGATACTTCCGGCCACCGCGGGTGCGGTTCCGATGTAGCGGATAACCACATTCGTGTGAACCGGCGTGTCGCGGTCAACCCGAATCAAATCCGCGTGAAGAATCGTGCTGCCGATGGCGTCAAATTGAAGGTCGGTGACCAACGCGGCCTGAACTTCTCCGCTCAGCGTCAGCTCAACGACATGCTGACCCTGGTCCATCAAGCGCGTCATCTGGTGAGCATTGACGGCCAAAGCCCGCACACTGCGGCCCAAGCCGTAGAGGTTGACAGGCAACTTGCCTTGTTTGCGGAGACCACGGCTGGCGTTGGTTCCGGTCTTCGTTCGTTCTTCGACTTCGATCTTGACGCTCTTCATCGCTCTCGTTCTCATTCGAGGCTCGGCACTGGACGTCGCCCTCAAGGGTCAACGTCACTTTGAAATCAAACGTTCAGGCTCCGTTGCCTTAGCTCGATTTCTTTCGGCGCACAGCCTTTGTCTTGGCTTTCTTTCCGGCCGTCTTCACGACCGGTGATTTCTTCGCTTTCGCGTTGGCGGTGGACACTGCGGGCACTCCCACGACCGTGTCGTGAGCGCTCACCTCGTGTCCTTTCGGAACGACAGCACCCGCCCCAACCGTCGCGTGTTCACCAACTTTTGCCGGCGCCACCAAAACCGAGCCGGAACCAATGAAGGCTCCGTCACCGATTTCCGTTCGATGGATACGCTTGCCATCGAAATTGGCGGTCACTGCGCCAGCTCCGACATTGACCCCGGCTCCGATATCAGCGTCGCCAATGAAAGCGAGATGCTTTGCCATCGAGTCGCGTCCAAGCCGGCTGTTCTTCACTTCAACGAAGCTGCCAACTTGTGCACCGTCTTCGATGACGGATCCGGGCCGCAGATGGGCGAAGGGCCCAATCCTGCAGCGGGCGCCGATGCTAACACCGCCCTGAATCACGGAAAAGGGCCACACAACGGTACCCGCACCGATCGTAACTCCTTTGCCCACAAAGGTTGACGACGGATCGATAAATTCCACGCCACGCGATGCGTGTTCGAGCGCAATCCGCCTCCGAAGCGTCTCTTGGGCCGACAAGAGCTCGGTGCCGGTGTTGATGCCGAGGGCCTCAAAGGGGTCGGCGATCGACTCCGCGTGGACCCCTCTGCCCGCCGTCGCCAACATCTTGATGACGTCGGTCAGATAATACTCGCCGGAACCGCGGTGAAGCTTGAGTTTCCGAAGGCCCTCAAACAGGTCCGCGTTACGAAACAGGTAGATCCCGGAATTGATCTCGCGGATAGCCAATTCAGAAAAGTCGGCGTCGCGGGCTTCCACAATGCGCTCAACCCGGCCGCGGGCGTCGCGAACCACGCGGCCGAGGCTGCCGGGATGATCGAGACTAGCCGTGATGAGGCTCGCGGGAAGGCGCGATTTTTTGTGGTGTTGGAAAAACGACTTCAGCGTCGACCCGCGCATCAAGGGCACATCGCCAGACAGGATCATGACGTGCCCCTTGCGACCCGCGAAGTGCTTGTCGGCGCAGCGTACTGCGTGTCCGGTGCCTTTTTGATCGCGCTGAAGCACGAAGGTGAGGTCGTAGTTCGCAAGTTCGGACTTCACCTGCTGGCGTGCGTGCCCCACGATGACGCCGATTTCGCGCGGCGAAAGCTCCAAGGCCGCATCAATGACGTGGCGAATAAGAGGATCGCCCAAGAGCGGATGCAGGACTTTGGGTATGTCGCTACCCATCCGGGAGCCACGACCGGCGGCGAGAATCAAAATGTCGAGATCTCGGGCCACGTTTATCCCCCATTGACAACGGCGCATTGTAGCCCGGCTCCCATCGCTTTCAACGCGCTAAGCTGGGCTCTGTGCTCACCTTGTGCCGCGTTTTGTCGGCATCGCAATACCGGTTGGCGGCAACGATGCCGGTATGGCACAAAAAAGAGCCCTGCGCCGCAGCGCAGGGCTAAAGTTACCCGACTAGGACTTGAACCTAGAATAAGAGAATCAGAATCTCCCGTGTTGCCAATTACACCATCGGGTAGCGATCTATCTTGGCTCAGAGCCGGCACGAGACCAGCTGTAGTTACCCCGCCAGGACTTGAACCTGGAATGAGTGGATCAAAACCACTAGTGTTGCCAATTACACCACGGGGTAAAGCAGCAAATTCTGAGGTCCCCCAGTTCGGGAAACCCGCCGAATTCTCTTATCGGCTACCGGGCCCACGGCCCGCGCCGGGAACTTGGTAACTCCAGCTCCAAAAGCCATCAAGCCTCCAAGTTTAGGAGCACCCTCCTCATCAGGTCAAAAGCATGGACGGCGACGCGATCTTTGACCTGGGATCGGGTCCCTGGATGGACGCGACATTCGCCATAGACTCTTCCCATTGGATCAGCCACTGCCACCCAAGCCGTGCCCACGGCTTGGCCAGGTAAAGCTCCGCCGGGCCCGGCGATTCCCGTCGTGGCTAGCCCCCAATCGCAGGCCTGAGTTCGGCGCGCACCCTGTGCCATGGCTTCGGCCACCGGCTGACTGACCACACCGTGTTCGGCAATCAAGGCCGCCGAAACCCCCAGAACCTGGGTTTTCGCACGATCGGCGTAGGTCACCAAGGCCGCGATCAAAAACTCTGAACTCCCCGGAATCTCCGTCAATTGGTGTCCGAGGAGGCCTCCGGTAAGAGACTCCGCTAGCGCGAGCGTCCAGCCGCGATCGCGGAGCGCTTTGGAAATGATTTCGACCTGAGAATGCCCCACCGCCGAGACCACCTTCTCCGCAAACCTGCTTTCGATCTCGGCAACATCCACGGCGATCTTGTCGGCGGCCCCGAGTCCACGAGCGCGCAAAGTAAGCCGCAAAAAACCTTCCTTGGCCGCAATGCCGATAAGTGGTTCTCGACCACGATCGAGCAAATCCCCCAGGATCTCGGCGGTGGCGGACTCGGAAATCCCACTCACCATGACCTCGGCCTGCCACATCCGCCGCGCGGAATCGGCCAAGGGCTCGAAATAGCGCGGGGCCATCTCCTGCAACTCGGCCGGAACCCCAGGGAAAGCGACCATTCGCCAATCCTCATGTTCGCATACGAAACCGGGCGCCAAACCTTTAGGGTTGGGAATCAGTGTCGCGCCTTGGGGCAAACTGGCCTCGGGAAAAACCTGTCCGGCGGGATCGCGATCGAGACTTTGCCAAAAGGCCTCAACTTGCCGATGCGCCTCATCGTCCACGGCCAAGTTCAGACCAAGCGCGGCAGCTGCGGCGGGCCGAGTCAGGTCATCGGCCGTACTGCCAAGCCCCCCGGTCATCACCAAAAGCTCCGTCTTCCCCATCGAATCTCTAATCAAGCTGACGAGCGCACAAAGATCGTCGCCCACACCGACGAAACGCGTCACTTCGATGCCACAGCGATTGAGGAGAGCGGCCAAGTAGGGTCCGTTGGCATCGATGAGATCACCGTGTAAAAGCTCATCGCCGGTAATCGCGATCCAGGCCCGGCGCAGATCAGCCACTAGGGCTTGTCCTCATACATCCAGTCGGGGTGGGCGTCATACCACTTGCGCCAACCGCTGCGCGCCGCGTCCGCCTTGGCGTCTTCGTCTTCGACAAAACTAGACACGCCATCCGGCCTTTTTCCTACAAGCCCGGCCAAGAGCTTTTCAATTGAGGGCGCTTCGGCATCAAAAGCGTCCTCAAGGGCGGTCACCAAAAATGCAACCGTGTCCTTCCCGTCGGCGGCAAAAAGCCGTCTCGCGCGAACGGACTGCGTGGAGGCCGCCAGCATGAAGATGGCCTCGCCGGTGTCGGGCACTCTGGATGTCAGGGTCAACCGGTCGCTTTTGAAGGCGACCTTGACCGGACAGGCCTTCTTCTCGCTGCCAACGATCCAAAATTCCTCATCTTCGAGCCGTTGCAGTTGAAACGCGAATTTGGGTTCAAAGCCCTCGAACTCACATTCCTTAAACAACTGCATGTAGGGGACCGCTTCTTGACCATCCGCCTGGCTCGCGACTTGCACTTTTTGGGTGACCAAGCGCCCGCGGTAGCCGGCGACCACTCGATCTTGGGCGAAGTAGGCAAGCGCCAAGAGCGCCAGCCCGATGAGCCCTCGCTTTCGCCACAGCGACCAGTTCACTGCGGGTCGCTCGGAACCCAGCCCCAGCCAAGAGAGCAAGATGCCGAACTCGTAAAGGAACATGAGGGGGATGGCCATCAGGATCTGCGTCACGGCATCCGGTGGGGTCAGCAACGCTGACACGACGAAAGCACCCAAGATGAAATGCCGCCTTTTTTCCCGAAGCAGGTCAATGTCGACGATGTCGAGGCGCGCGAGGAGCGCCATCACGACCGGAAGCTGAAAAGTCAAACCCAAGACCAGGGTCAAGGCCATGAAAAAGGCCAGGTAGTCGTTCAGGCCAATCCAGTTTTGCAGCACCGTCGGGTCGCGAAACGACAGCAGGTATTTCAGCCCAATCGGTATCAGCACCGAGTAGCCAAAGGCCACGCCAGCCGTAAAAAGGCCGATCATCAGCGGTGCGTAGCGAAAAACCCATTTGCGCTCGTTGCGATAAAGGCCGACCGAAACAAATGACCAGGCTTGCCAAATCCAAACCGGAGCCGCGACCAAGAGGGCGACGACGATGGAGACTTTCATGTAGGAGAAAAAAGCATCCGTCGGCTTAATGAGCTGCAGCACCGCCGACATCCGCAGTTCATTGGCGACCCCGAGGTAGGGAGCAATGACGACTCGCAAGACTTCTTGGTGAAAGTAGAAAACGACGATGAAGCAAAGCAAGGTCGCATAGAGCGAGCGAACAAGGCGCGAGCGGAGTTCTTCGAGATGATCGCCAAAGCTCATCTCGCCTTCGTCTTGTAGTCTGCGTCTTAGTTCCGTCATCGACTATTCTCTCGCGAATTCTGGCCAAATACGACAGCGCGGCGCGGCAACATCACCTATCGTTCGCCCTATGTTGTACGCCCCAGTCCAACATCCGCCAGCCCCACCCGCCCGCAAACAAAGAAACCCTCAAACTTAGCGTCAGACGAAAACCACTACCCTTTGAAGCTAAGGAGGAAAGGGTGGTGGTTTTCGTCTGACGCAAAAGCAAAGGGTCTGGGATTTGTTGGAGGCGATTGGCGCGGCGTGGGCCGGGCCGGGTATGAAGGCAAAAACAAAGGAGCGGCGGACGTTTTGCGTCCGCCGCTCCTCATTGTTTCAGGTCGTCCGAAGACGGCTGATTAGAACTTCAAGAAGTCTTCTAGGTCTCTGGCCAAGAGCACTTCGATGTTCCAGCGCGTGGCGTTGGTGTAGGCCTCGGTGGCTTGGAACCAATTGACGTCGGCGTCTTCGCCCAAGTCCGCTTCGGGGTCGGGGTTGTTGCCCAAGACCAAAAAGTCGACGGACGGGGAGAACTTGTCGGCGACCGTAGCCCCAAAGTCGCGAAGAATCGCGGCTGAGCGCTGGTTGTCGAAGCGGCCCGGCAGGTTGCCGAGGAAGTAGAAGGTGTGTTGACCTTCGGAGTCGTAGTAGGGATTGGTGATGAAGTCACCGTTTTGAGTGGTGGCTCCATGCTCCACCGCGCACAAGGCGCGACGAGCTTCGATCTTCTTCACCACGACGAAGCCGTGATATTCCCGGACTCCACCCTTCAGCACGCCGTAGCTGCGAAAGCGCGTGCCCCCACGAAGCTGCTTGTTGCTGCCGATGTCGATCCAGCACATGCCGGCGCGTTGGTCGACGCTCATGACCTTGCCATCGGGCTCGGCCGAGACGGTTTCGTGGCGCAATGCACCCTTGACCTGACGCACCTCGCGGTCGAGGGTATTCGTTTTCTCTTCCATCTTCTGCATCGCAGCCTGAGTTTCCGTGAGGCGGGTCTCGAGCGACTCCGTCAAGGAAGTGATCTGGCCTTGAGCCACCACCAAGTTGTCGTCGGACTGCTTAAGCTGCGTGGCCGCGCGATCCTTGTTGTCGGTCAACTCAGATTCTTTGGCCTGAATGCTTACTGCCTGCTGCTCGATCAAGGTGTCGTTGGCCTGTTCCGCACTCGTCGTGGCGTTACGAGCCGCAGAGAGATCACGCTTTAGGCGAGTGATCTCTTGACCCTGCGCATCGAGTTTGGCCTGAATGGGATCCAAGAGCTGCGTGATCGTGGTGACGGACTCGCCGCCACCCGAAAGAGCGCGACCCTCATCGACAACCTTGCGCACGATGCCAACCGCAGGTGCCACGGTCGTGTCGATCCAAGCGCTGTTGCCTTCGTCATCAAGACCCGTCGGCTCGGGAAACTCGGACAAGCCGAGAACCTTCGTGATGGAATCAATGCCTCGCTTGTACTCAGTGAGTTTGCCCTGCGATTCCAGAAGGTCGTCTTTCGCGACCACTTCGTTTTTGACTGCTTCCTCGTGGCCTTTGTACTCAGAGAACCAAAGTCCCCACCCCACGAGCGCGATTACAAGCGCGCCCACAAAGAAGAGAATGTTGACCGCGCCTCCTTGACGCGAAGAACTGCGCATCATCAAGCCATGCCTCCTGGTTGCAAGTAAAGGAAGGTCATCCCTTCGCCTTGCAATCGTTTTCTCGCGCTCAGGGCGCGAGACTTGGTGTTTCCGTCGTTCCGTCCGACCTGGAGTCGGAATCGGTTCCCCGATCGGCAGGATCTGCCGAATCGCTCCGGCACGAGCCCGTCCCGAAGTGGCTGTAACCATACAGGACCAGCCCGCCGGGGAAAAGGCTAAGACAAAATCGGCTGCGAAGGCTAAGTCGAGCGGCTCGCGCCCCTTATCACTCGTACTCCCGAAAATGGGCGCAGGGATGCCTCCGGGTAGCGCCCAGGAGCAAATTTAGACCCAAAAACGATTGATGAAAACGCCGCCGACCTGCTACATTTCGAGCCGGTCGTGCCCCAGTTCGGGGAAGCCGGGGGGGGGGCCGACATCCGTCAGCCTCTCCTGCTCCTTTGGCAGACCCTTCGTTCAAACGCGGGTCAGCCCCCGAATTTTGCCTTTCTCGCCCCTCCGCGGAGAACGCGGTGCGGTCGAAATGGCGGTACTTTCCTGGCACAATCGAAATTCCCACCTAAACCCTCATGATCGAGATTCGGTGAGAACTTCCAAATTCCACTTCGACTGTCGGAGCGGCAACGTAAGGAATAAGGAACAAACTGGGTGCGGGCCGGGGAAAGCCGCGCTTTAATGCTGTAGCCCTCTCCTCAGATCAGATCCCAAAACCAAACCGATAGACATTTCCTCCACTCTCCTCGATCGCGAGATCCCTCATTTTTCCATGTTGCATGTGCAAACCATGACGATCGTCGTTGGCATCAGCGGCGGCATTGGCAGCGGCAAGTCGACGGTATCCCGTCTTTTCGCCGAATGCGGAGCCGCGGCGTTGAACGCCGACGAGGCGGCACGTGCCGTGACGGACCAGCCCGAGGTGAAGGCCGCGTTAAGAAGACGATTCGGCGACGGCATTTTTGCCGAGGATGGCGGTGTCGACCGGGAAATCTTGGCCTCGCGGGTCTTTGACACCACAGACCCGGCCGCAAGTCTTTGGGAACGGACGGCGCTTGAAGCCATCCTGCACCCTGCGGTTCGAGAACACTTGGACCGCCGACTCGCTCAACTACGCCTCGATGGCAGGGATCTGGTGGTGCTCGACGTGCCTCTGCTCTTTCAGTCCAAGTACCAAGACGAGTGCGATCACATCGTATTCGTCCAGACAAAGCAGGAAACTCGGCGGCAATTCGTCGCCAAACGCGGCTGGACCGCGGAGGAACTCGACCGCCGCGAGGCGGCACAGACTCCTCTCGAAGACAAAAAACGCCAATCAACTGAGATCATTGAGAACGACGGTGATGTCGTTCGACTGCGCGCTCAAGTGCAAGCTATCTTTCGCAAACTCACGGCCGAATAATACGGAGACTTTCGATGGCGAAAGCCGCCAAGAAAAAAACGACAAAGCGCGCGAGCCGAACCGCCGCCGCTGAAACGGACGAAGTCCTCGAGCAAGAAGTTCTCTTCGACGAAGAGGACATCGAAAAGGACAAAGCGCCAAAGAAGAAGGCGAAGAAAAAGGCCGCAAAAAAAGCGACCAAAAAAGCCCCTTCAGCGGCATCCAAGAAAAGTCCGGTGGACGAAAGCGACACCGAAGAGCCGCCGCGAAACGGCGACCCACGCGACAAGATCGAGGACGCTGAGGAAGTTCAAGACGATCCCAAGGACAACTCCAAAGGTGGCGACCCCAGGGATCAAGCCAAAAAGAAACCTAGCGCAAGCGATGACGCGAGCCACTCGGGCCTTCCCGCGACGGGCGAAGACCGTCCCGAGCCAACCCAACTCTCGGACCTCCAGCTCGCTCCACTGGAACAACTCCAGGATTTGGCGACGGGTGAAGGAGTAGCCGACACCACCGGCATGACCCGGCAAGATCTTATCTTCCGCATTCTGAAAGCCCGCGTCAGTCGCAACGGTCAAATGATCGGCAAGGGTGTGCTCGAGATCCTGCCGGATGGATTCGGCTTTCTGCGGTCACCGGCCTACAACTACCTGCCCTGCCCTGACGACATCTACATCTCGCCATCGCAGATTCGACGTTTCGGCCTGAAAACCGGCTCGCAAGTCAAAGGACTCATTCGGCCACCCAAAGAGAACGAACGCTACTTCGCCCTGCTCCGCGTCGAGGATGTCAACGGCAAGTCGCCGGACGCGCTGAGCGAGACGCCGATTTTCGAGGACTTGACTCCCATCTATCCCGAAGAGCGCTACATCCTTGAGGTCGAGGCAGATGAGATCAGCATGCGCATCGTCGACCTCATCGCCCCGATTGGCCGCGGTCAACGTGGCTTGATCGTGGCCCCGCCGCGCACGGGTAAAACGGTCCTTCTGCAGAAATTCGCCAACTCTATCGCCCGTAACTCTCCCGAGATCGATCTCATTGTGCTCCTCATCGATGAGCGGCCTGAGGAAGTAACGGACATGGAGCGATCGGTTCGCGGAGAAGTCATCAGCTCGACTTTTGATGAGCCCGCATCTCGCCACATCCAAGTCGCAGAAATGGTCATCGAAAAAGCCAAGCGCATGGTCGAAAACGGCCGCGACGTGGTCATCTTGCTGGACTCCATCACGCGCTTGGGCCGAGCCTACAACACGGAAGTTCCGCACTCCGGCAAGATCCTCTCCGGGGGAGTCGACGCCGCCGCACTGCAAAAACCCAAGCGCTTTTTCGGAGCCGCTCGCAACATCGAGTTCGGCGGTAGCCTCACAATCTTGGCGACGGCCCTCATCGAGACCGGTAGCCGTATGGACGAGGTTATTTTCGAAGAGTTCAAGGGCACCGGCAACATGGAGCTAATCCTCGACCGCCGGATCGCTGACAAGCGCGTCTTTCCCGCCATCGACATCATCAGATCGGGTACTCGGAAGGAAGAACTCCTCCTCGATCCTGAGGAACTCAAGAGACTCTACATCTTGCGCAAGGTCATCAACGACATGAACCCCGTCGATGCCATGGACCTGTTGACGCAGAAGATGCGCAAGACGAACAGCAACGTCGAGTTCCTCATGAGCATGAACTTGGGCTAATAAGCCACACGGCCATTGTCAGCCCTCTACAGCGCCGACCGCCAACAAGACAGCGCCCTAGGTCAAGCAACTCGACCTAGGGCGTTTTTCGTTGACTGGTACCCGTTCGCGATCTCTTAGCGCGGGCGTTCTTGCAGCTGGTTCCGAAACCAAGCTGCCCACTGAATCTGAGCAACGGACCGGTCTTCAGGCGTAGCATCGCGTCCAACGTTGCCGATTGACGATCCGCGCGCGTCCGCCAGGATTTCCTGGGCTCGGAGTCGAAGGGGCCACGAGACGGACTCCAAAGCGTTCAGCATCAACGACAAGACACGATGATCCTTCGTCTCCCCGCGCAGCCAGGGCCCAAAATCCACGGCTCGGCGCCCGTCCCGCTGGAGCGCGTCAATGAACCAACGATCGGGGCCCTTGGCACCCTCAGCTTTCCACCAGGCGCGCCAGTTCTCTTGCAACTCTTCGGGGCTGTCGCCCTGCGCCGGCCGAAAAGTCAAAGCCTGTAGTGCTTGGCGCGCCTCTTCCGCAAGCGCGACATCGACAACAAGGTTGATCAACGCCGGAGCCGCCTCACCGCTTCTAAGCGCCGCCAACTTGAAGGCGGTATTCCTTCGGATAACGGGACTCGGCGATTTCAACAATGGTTGAAGGATCAGAGCCCGGTCATCGCCGAAGATCTGGCCAGACTCGCGAATCAACTCCGCGGCCAAGTCCAGATCCTCCGTCGTCTTGATCTTTTCGCCCAACAATTCGGCGCGGTTCGCTAGCGATGACTCCGAGAGCAGCGCCAGCAATTTTCGCCGTCCCGACGCCGACGATTCTGCGTTGAGCATCTGCATAAGCGCAATGGTGGCTCTGGGTGACTTGGTGTTGGCCAGTGCCAACCGGGCCGCACTTGCAATTTTGGGTTGCGAGGCAAGATGTTGCAAACGGTCGACGACCGACTCCCCTCCCAACTCGGCGACAAGTTGAATGGCCTCAATGCTCTTTTCGCTGGGATTTTTCTCGATGTCATCGAGCAAGGCACGGGCGTAGACCGCACGCAGCTCGGATCTGTTCGCCAATAGCGTCGATAAGATCTTCGCTTGCCCCTCGGTGCCCGCCGTCAATTGTCCGATCACGATCTTGCGAACGTCTTCGCGCGCCAAATCCGCGCCGAGTGACCGCAGGCCGGCGTGCTTTAGCTGAAGCTCTTGGTTCTGCAAGGCCAATAGGCGTTCCGACCGGGGACGAAGCTCCAAAAACTTCGTTGCCCGATGGCCCGTACTGCCGGGCACGACAATGCCATCGCTATTGCCTGCGATCGCGGCAGCTAGGTCAAGAGCCTCCAGAACTCTCTCGGTGATTTCCGCGCCCTTCATTTGCGCGAAGAAATTCAACAACTCGCGCGTGCCACTGGCTTCGAGGACTTCTTTTCGCGCTAGACCTAAGATCCCCGCTCGTTCGGACTGAACAAAGCCTGGTCCAGCGCGTCGAAAACTCGCCACGGCCGCACGCCGGGCCGAAGTCGAGAGCCGATCAAAAGCGCCAAGGGCCAGCTTTGCGTTGTGCATCGCGGCCTCTTCGGGGCTCAAGTTGGCCAGAAGATTGCGATGGCGATGGCGCCAAGTCTCACGATCACCATCTGAATTCGCGTCGTAGAAATGCTGCCATTGCTGGCTATCCACCAGATCTTGAAGTTCGGCCGCGAGGGTCGAAATTCCCTCGGGGATCGCGGAATGAAACACCGATCGGCGACTCGCTCGATCGAGGCGAACTTGGATTTCCAAGACATCGCCACTCCAATCAGGGTCGATGCCTGCGCTTGGCATCTCGAAGAATCCGTACTTCACAATTTTGGTTCGAAGCTCCTGCATCGTCGCCTCTGGGACCACCAGATCACGGCTACTTACCAGCGACGAGGAAGACCGACCCTCGGCTACGATCCGGTGCCGCGCTCCAATTTCGTCGCCCTTGCGCCTAAAGAACTCCAGCTCAAAGCGCGTCGCGGCAGCAACTGGTACCTCAGAGAGCTCTCGGATCGCCACAAAGGTGCGACCGTTCTTGGACCACCATCTTCTCCAATCGGCTCCTCTCGAGCCGAAACTCTCACCGGTGATGTAGGCAACTTTCTCGAAACAGATCTTGCGAACCGATCCGATGTCTCGGAAGAGATTGCCGCTAGTTGCCGTTTCAATGAGCTTAAAGGGCACCAAGCCGTTTGCGGCTTTCCGCAAGCGGGCGTCAGAACTTCGCCGCGCCAAGTTCGATGCCGCAATCGCCGCCGCCGCGTTTTCGAGGCCGCCTCGGACACGCATGAGTTTCAACAGGCGAGTCACAAACTCGGCGTCATCGGGTAGGAGCCGTTTTTGCGTCCGGTCCTCCGCCTTGGTCAAGGCAATGAGAGCGTAGCTGGAAGCGCGAAAGAGCCCCGTGCGGGCCAGTCTTTGCAACTCAGCATGAGTCTTGGGGTCGTCGAAATTCGACAAGGCGTCGGCCGCATAAGAAGCCACACGCGGTGAACGATCTCCGAGCCTCGACAAGAAAGGCTCCGCGACCAAGGGGCGGTCGATCCGCGACAATATCTGAAGCGCTCGAAACCGTACGAGATCAGTGGGGTGACGAATGAGCGACCGGAGCGCGTCGTCGAATCGGAGATCAATGCGCTTTGGAATGCTTGAGAAAGCGTCGCGCGCTACGCGTGCCGATGAAGACTCTAAAAACGGCAGTAATGTCGCGGTACCGGCCGTCGAGTCAATCTTGACGAGAGCATCGAACCAGATCTTGACCGCGATCTTGTTGCTGACGTCTTTGACTTTCGCCGCGAGAATCGGAAAGGCGCTGGCTTCTTTAAGCTCGCCTAGTGCGTAGACCGAACCCGCGCGGACTCGCCAGTCATTGTCTTCAAGAGCAGCCATGAGCTCGGGCACCACGGCACGGCCCGCGATGACCAGCCTCTTCGCTACGTCGTAGCCACGCGCCGAGGGCCAGCGCTTGAGCTCGTCAATGAGTCGGGCATGATCGCCAACGCGCTTTTTCTCGGCCGGCCTCTTTTGCCGGTCTGCCGCCGCTGCGTCCTTTTTATTGATCGGCGGACCAAAAAGCGGCTCCCCCTCCTCTTGGCCTAGAGCCAAGTCGCGGCTCATGAAGATCAAGGTGAAGGTGCACAAGACGAGGAGCAAGGTACGGCTAGACATTTGGAGATTTCCCTTCGAAGCTGGTCTCGCCGCGTTCCCAAGGAGCGGCGTGAACTTCGACTGTGAATTGGTTTCGATTTTGAGCGAAGCGAGGCTAGTGAAAGTAGGTCGTGATCTTTAGGTCGCCGACTTGATTGTCATGCATCACCAAAAAGTAGTGGCGAGCGTCCTCGAGTCCGGTTTCCTTGTTGCGATAGTAGACGCGAACCACCACCCCACCCTCACGAAAACCGATCACCTTGGCACGTTTTTTGGCCACATCGGCTTCCAAGGACTTGCCGGCAATAGGAGTCCCGTCCAGAAAGTCCTCATAGCTCACGACCTCAAGGCGATTCGAGGCCTGTATCTGACGTCGAAGAGAACTGAGCTTCTCCCGAAAGGCCTTCTCGAGCGCGTCTTCGGTCTCGTAGTAGCCCTTTTTGCGACTCCCCAGAATAAAAGGGACATCGACAATCTGCATGATGTCTTTGATGTCTCCGTTAGAAAGCGATTGGTGGAATCTTTTCGCGAGCTCTCGGCTGGAGATCTCTCTAGAGTCATCTTTTTGCTCGCAGGCAGTGACGAACGCAAACGTCATCGCTATCAAGCCCAAGCAGACCAAAGTCACGAGAGACTCGGGTCGGAACGATCGTGCACTCAATTTGCTTTACCTCGCTTAGATACTCAGGTCAGCCCGCATCAATGAGCTCTCGGCCTCGCACAGGGCGATGCCTCGACCAAAACTCAAGTGCTGCCGCCAACTCCTCGCCCCTGTCCAGATAGTCGCGGGCGTCTTCAAAGGCCTCGGCCAAAAGATCTTCGTCCTCGGCGTGCCGAGTGGTCGGGATAAGCCCGTGCTGCCTTAGACCCATCATGTCGCCCGGTCCCCTGAGATCAAGATCCCGTTCGGCAATCTCGAATCCATCGTCCGTCTCTAACAGGGCTGACAGGCGTTCCGACTCAGCGGCGGCCTTACCTTTCGATAGCAAGATGCAGCGGCCACCCTGGCTTCCCCGCCCCACCCTTCCGCGCAATTGATGCAACTGCGCCAAGCCAAACCGGTTGGCCCCGAGAATCACGATTGTCGTCGCATCGGGGATGTCGACGCCAACCTCGATTACCGTGGTCGCGAACAAGACTCGGACGGGTCCACTGCGGAAAGATTCCAGGTTTTGAGCCTTCTCGTCGGGCTTCATGCGGCCATGGACCGCGGCGACGGCGATTCCCCTGAAAAAACGTTTCGCAATCGCACGGCCGTGACCGAGCAAGGTTGGGATCGACGAGCTTTCACTTTCGATCGCCGGAAAGACGATGAAGATCTTCTCGCCGTTACTGCGAACCGAATCAGCCAATCCTCCCCAATCAAACTTGCCGTCGCGGTCGGCGACGTGATTGACGGTCTGCACCCTGCGGCGCCCCGGAGGGCGCTCGCGAATCGAACTCGTCTCTAGGTCTGAGAACAGGGACAAGGCCAAGGTACGTGGTATGGGCGTAGCGCTCATGGCGAGCAAATGAGGATGCTCGCCCTTGCGAACCAAGCGAAGTCGCTGCATCACCCCGAAACGATGCTGCTCATCGACAATAACCAAGCCGAGGCACTTGAAATTCACGCCGTCAGCGATGAGCGCGTGGGTTCCGACCACGATTCGGACGCGCCCTTCGCTCAACCCCGCCAGGGCGCGCCGCCGGTCTTTGGCGGTATTGGCGCCGATGAGCAACTCAGATTCGACTCCCAGCTCGGCGGCCCTTGCCTTGATTTCGCGAAAAAACTGGCGCGCCAATGCCTCCGTCGGCGCCAAAATGGCCACCTGTCTAGCGGCCCGCGCGACCAAGATGGCCGCGGCCGCCGCGACGGCAGTCTTGCCGCAGCCGACATCGCCCTGCACGAGTCGTCGCATGGGGACTTCCGATGCGAGGTCTTGAACGACGTCGTCCAGAGCCTGGCTTTGCCCCTTGGTGAACTCGAAAGGAAACACGCGGAGAACCCGCTGAATTTCCTCTAAGGTCACTTGGATGCCACGACGAAACTTCGACTGCAGGGCCAGTCGTGATCGAGAGCGTTTCGCGCCCTCAATGCGAAGCGCGCGCGCGAAAAATCCCTGGTACACCAATCGTCGGTCCACCGCCGCTAGCACCTGATCGGATGGAGGAAAGTGAATGCCTTCCAAAGTCTCGCGCAAGCTCAACAGATCGCGCTTGGATCTCAGCTCTGCGGGGAGAGGATCTTCGAGCTGCTCCCATTCAACCGCCAGCGCAGCGGCAATCAAGGTTTGCAGGGTCTTCGGTTTGATGCTCCCGATGGTGGCATGCACCGCAATCGGTCGGTTTAGTTCCACTTCGTTGATGTCGTCGCCTGTGAGATAGTCCGAAACTCTCAGCTCGCAACTCGATTCCGCGCTCACGACGCCACAAGCCGCCAATTGCATCCCGGGCGTAAAAGATCCGCGCAACCAACCCTGGTTGAAAAACTGCAGCGAAACCTCTTGGCCCGCGCAGTCCAGAACGACTTTGAGATGGCCTCCCTTTCTGCGGCGACTCGATCGATGCTGCTGTTTGAGAACGGTGCCAATGACCGTCGCGGCCTGCCCGGTCACGAGCCCTGCTGCTTTCCCAAGCGGGGGTCGGGTGCGGTAGCGCCGCGGAAATCGGGCGATCAAGGCCCGGGTGTCGTGAATACCCAGCGCCGCGAAATCGGCCACGCGGGCAGGTCCCACGCCGCTGAGTTCGCCGATGGATCGCACTGTGGACTCAGAGGCCGCGAGGCCGGAAGCGGAATCTGCGGGCCTTTTTTGGCTCATGAGTCCCTACTTCTTCTTGCGATTGGGGTGCTGAGGCAAGGGAGCTTTTTCCCGCAGGCGCGCAACGATGACCTCGGCGTCGAGACCGTGCGGCTGCACGCCGACGGCGAGCGTTTCGTGGAAAGCAACGATGCACTCCGAGCAAGGCAAACCAAACTCCAGCAGCACGTCTTTCGCCTTGGGGTGCGCGTCAACGATGTCAGCGACGATCATCTCTTGGGAGTAGTCAGCCATGGGGGGCACTCTATCAGAAGCCTCAAAACCACGCCAAGACCCGTTTGCGGGGAACTTCTCGCAAAGGGGCAGCACATGATATTATTTCGGCCACGAGCACGAACTATGGGAGTTGTTTTCGACATGACTTTTCGCTTTCTCCTTCGCGGCAACGCGGAACGTATTTCGGATAGCTGCCGTTTGGCAATCTTGGGTTTGTTTCTCGGCGGTTTTTGCCTGACCCTCGGGGCTGAGGCCCAAGTCGATGGCATGGGCGACGCGCCGAGCGCAAAGGTTCAGGCCAGAATCAACAAACTCGAAGAAGAACGCGAAGCGGAGTCCAGTAAGCTCGCCGTGGTCCATCTCGCGATGCAAGACCTTTACGAGTCACTCTCCAAGACCTACGCCGAGGCCAGCTCTGGTCAGTCCGCCGCGGTGGTTGACGAATTGGAACGTATCCTTGACCCGGCGTTTCGCGCCGCCGCTCAAACCGCGGAGAAAACGCGAGGCAACGTCAAAAAAACGTCCGGCGCCTTTGCCAGGGAACTGCCGAACGCGCTTCGGCGGCTCGAAAACGAGTTTCTCAAGACGCTCGTGAGCTTGGTTAAGCGGGCGGCCTTGAAAACGAGCCGCGACGAAGCCGCCAACTTGACGGACTTCAGCCCCCGAGATTTTGCCATCGCCGTTGCCCGCCAGGCTTTCGCCGGCAAAGTTGAGTTCGGCGACGTCTGGAACGATTTCGTCGTACCCAAGAGCAAGTTGGCGAAGCAGTACCAAGAGCAACGAGGCGTCGTGCAGAAACTTGACGAGCGCATCACCGTCCTCAAAGATCCGAAGATGGCTTTTACCATCGGTGCGCCCAAAAACATGGCGCGAATTCCCGGCGGCTCCTACACCGTTGAATCAAAGTATGGATTCGTCAAGAAGCGCCGCAAACCAAAAGTCATCGCCTTCTACATCGATCTCTACGAAGTTACCCACGAGGAGTACTGGAAGAACTACTACCTGAACCTCAAAGAAGCGGCGGACAAAGAAGCCGCTTTACCCCGCAGTCAAGACGGCAAGGCGATTTGGTTCCAGGAGCCCACGAGCGGCGAGTACCAGCCCCTCCCTGACATGATGCGTTGGCCGGTAACCGGCATCGACTGCGTCTCGGCGCTGGCCTACGCAAAAGCTCAGGGCAAGCGCCTGCCCACCGAAGTCGAGTGGGTCGCCGCGGCGGCAGGGTCACCCAAGGATTCTTGGCTCTACTCTTGGGGCAGGACCTACGCGACCGGATTTTGTAACGACAAAAAAGCGGGACGCGGCACACCCGCCCCCGTCGACGAGTTCAAGGCGGGGCGATCTCATTTCGGGGTTTACCAGTGCTGCGGCAACGTCAAAGAGTGGCTCGCGACGACCAAGAAAGGCAAGGACTTCAAAGACGAAGTCCCCCGCGGAAAAAACGTGGTTATCCGCGGCGGCAGCTACCTCGAACAGCAAACCGGAGTCAGCCTCTTATGGCGCTGGGAACTCCCCGGCTCCGCCACCAGACTCGAAGACCTGGGCTTTCGTTGTGCCCAAGACATCCTCGGAGCCAAAAGGAAAACCCGCTGAGAATTCAGCGGGTTTTCGATCTGAGTTTGCCGCAGTGAGGAGCCGCTGATAGCAGCTAGGTCGGACTATCGCTGCGAATGCGAGATGACGACAAGGTCCGTGTCGTCAAGCGCCTTGAAGGAGTGCGGGAATACGCGGTCGTATTTGACGCACTCACCGGCATTGATTTCAAAAGTCTTATCGTTGACCGTCATTTCCAAGCGCCCCGATTGCACGATCACCGATTCAATATCGCGATTGTGGACATCGAGACGGCTCGCTTCGGCACCTTTTGGAGCATGGCCGTAAGACACGTCGAGGTCTTCGAAGGCGAAGGTCTGGAAACTGAAGGCGCCGCTGCGAAACTCGCGAGATAGGAGTTTTTCGGCGTCGCGTTTTTCGGCCAAGGCGACGAGGTTGTAGGTCGTCACCCCAAGTCCCGCCGCGATCTTGTCGAGAGTTTCGAGGTTGGGTTTGATGAGGTTGGTTTCGATGCGCGAAATCGGCGCGTAGCTGAGCCCGCAGAGTTTCGCGAACCGCTCGATGGTCAGATTGCGTTTTTGACGCAGGGTCCGGATGACGGAGAAGTCGTATTTCTTACGGACTTCTTCTTCGCGTTGCGTTCGGCTGCGCTTCGCTTTTTTTTTCTCTCCGTCTTTGGCTGGCTTGACGCCCCCTTCGTAGGCCATGTGCTCTCCTCCCAACAGTTCCCGCGCCACGACGGCGTCTCTCTATAACGCAACATTCGGGGCGATCCGCGCCAAGTGCTTGATTGCCAATTGAATAGCTCAATCTGACACCAGCCGAGATTATCCCGCAGGGATACAAAAGAAACAAGAGAAATGATCTAAGAGCTTTCGAGTATGGAATACCCCTCTTTCGATATACGCCTAAGGTGACGGCCATAAGTCACTATAGCCAATAGTTTTAAGTCGTTGTCACTGGCGGCGAAGCGCCGGCGGATGAGGCTGAAAACCCTGGGAAAAAAGACGAAACTGGGCCTCGTGTCGAGGCCATCTCGGTTCGCACCCGTCAAGAGACTAGTAGGGAAGGATGAAGTGGAGGGTCACCTTGGAAGACTGCGCAAAATCCTTCGCCGACTTCGCCGACTTCGCCGGCGGTCGACTCACGGGATCTACAGAGTCACGCAGGCTACTTTTGGGCTCCGGGGCCGTCGCGATGACGCGCAAGCCCAAGCCTGTGTTTTGTCGAAGGCTTGCCAAGAACTCCTCGACCCTCGCTTCGGCCAACACCACTTCGAGGAATTCTCCCCGCACCGCAGTGGACTTAGACTTACCCTTCAAACCAGAGCTTCTGAGTGATCGGATCGGACGCCGTTCGCAACTCATTGCCTTCAACTGCTTGGCGAGTGCTTCGATCTGTGCGCCGGCTTTTTTTCCTCCCGTCGCAAACAACACCCGTGGACGTTGACGACGGCTCTCCGGTCGCACCAGGTGAACCGCGCCTTTTTTAGCCCTTGGTTTCGATTTGGCCCCCATTTCCTTGGGACTTTTGGAGACCTTCGCGCCGGGAGTCCCGGCTTTCGCCGCTCCCTTATTCCGACTGCGCCTTTTTAGTCTGTCGAAATTTTGGGATCCGGGTCTGGCCTCAGGCAGTGGCGTCCCGGGGGCCGTTGGGGCTCCCGCTAGTGCCCCGCTAACACCACCGTCGGCGGGCGCATCATGGCCCCTACCCGCTTCGCCATTCGGGACCGATATGGACCGTATGAGTCTGGTGGAAAAGACTTTCTCGTAGCGGCGTCCCGCGCGTTCTTCAAGGGCCTCAACCCAACCTTCGAGGCGACCATCAGATAGCTCAAACTGCGCCAATTCGTCCAGCTTGAGCGTGGCAATGGGGAGTGACGGCGTCAACTTGCCGAGAAAAGCCCTCGCTTTCTTTTCGCGTCCGCGTTCAGTCTCTAACAAGCGGCTATCGAGCCTCTCCTCATCGTGTTCGTCAACCGGAATTCGAACCGGCTTCGCGTCCACTTCCAAGCGGCCATTGCTTCGATCGCCCTTTCCTCCCGAAAGAGCGCCCCTGGCGCTTTTCGCTTGAGGCGCAGCTTTCTTACCCAAACGAGAGTGAGCTGCATCCCGCACTGAAGTCATGACAGCTCGGCTCGAAACACTCGTCCGACCTTCCAAGGAGCTGTCAGTCTTTTCTTCCGCCTCACTTTTGTCCGCTACGTGATGTTGCACCAAATTCTCAGCTGCGACACCTTGAACGTCGCCTCCGTTCGAAAGGTGTTCGCGAGCCAGCACAAATGCCCCAAAGGTCAGAGCAAGGATTCCGGCCGCAACACGCACCCGACCCAGACGCTGCCAAAGCGTCAAGGGCAGCGTGGAGCTTTGCGAAGAGTTGCGCTCTTCGCGCAAGGCAGATTCGAGCCGTGGCCAAAGTTCTTTCGGAATTGCCACGGGAGGCAAGGCAGCTAATCCGGCGATGAGAGTTCGGAGATTCGCACACTCATTGCGGCAGTCCTCGCAGCTCTCAAGATGACTCTCAAGGCGCAGGCATTCGCCATCGGACAACATACCGTCGACGTAGGTGCCCAACTGTTCTTTGTGCTCGCGACATTTAGAGCGGGTCATGATCGTTCCGCCTCCTGTTCGCCACTGATGCGCGCCAAAGTAGATCTGAGTTCTAAACGAGCGCGATGCAGTCTCGAACGCACCGTCCCCACTGGAATCTCGAGCAATTCGGCGATCTCCTCGTAGGGGCGTTGCTCGATATCGCGCAATAAAATGATCTCTCTAAAATCCGAGATTAGGCTCTGCAAGGCCTGAATGAGCTGCCCCTGTCGTTCTTTGTTCAGCGCATCTCGAGCGGGGTCGTGCGACTTGTCTTCGACGTCTATCGACGACGAGTCCTCGGCGGAAAACGCCGTGCTCAGTGACAACGACACCTTGGGTCGCGCCATTACCCGACGTTGATCGGACAACACGACGTTCCGAGCGATTCGGTAGACCCAGGTAAAAAAGCCAGCTTGGCCCTGATACCCTTCGAGTCCGCGCCAGGCGCGAATAAAGGTCTCTTGAGTGAGGTCGAGCGCGAGATCGGCGTCGCGCACCATTCTGGTCACGGTGCTGTAAACCCTTTCGTGATAACGGCGCATGAGTTCATCGAAGGCCTCCCCGTCGCCCTTGGCTCCGCGCTCAATGAGCAGCGAATCCGAGGCTTCTTGGGCCTTGGGCCCTGAAGTGGCAGCAGAGGTATCCCCCGTTGTCCTCGGCCTTTGACTCATGCTTCCTCCGATCGTTCCCGCATCTACGACTTTTTTACGCTCGATTGAGTGGGAAGCCAAACCCAGTTCTCGTCAAAAATGCACGATGAGCTCGTCTCAAGACCGTGTCGTCGGGCATGCGGTCCAAAACGACGCCACAGCTCGTATCTCCCTCGGCCGCTGCAAATGCCCGGCCCCGAAAACCGCGTTCCTCAAAAAACCCCGACCAGCGTTCTAGGAGTTCTGGGTCTCGACCGACACCCGGCCCGACCAAACACAGCACACTCGCGGGGTTGCCGCCAAATTCTCGGTCGCCCAGGTCGCTCCAGCGGCTCACGCGGTTTTGTGTTTGCAAGTAGCCTTGCCCACCCAGGTCTTCGTGCCGGGCCGGGATTTTGTCTTTCCTCGCCCCGGCCGGCCAATAGCGCACGTCGCCCATTGAAGTCAGCGCCAAGGGGCCCGAGGTTTTCATCGGCTCTCCATCGATGACGCTAAAGGCGGCGTCCGGCTGTTGGGAGCAGCGGACCTGGAGTCTCACCCCGGTCCGCATCGCGGGTTCGATCGCACGACGGTGAAGGACGCCAGCTCCGCGACGCGCCATTTCGGAGGCGATGGCATAGTCAATGTGAGCCAGGAGCGCGGCACTCGGAACACAGCGCGGATCAGCGCTTCGGATTCCGCAAACGTCGGTCCAAATCGTCACATCGGCGCCACCCCAAGCTGCGGCCAAAGCGGTCGCCGTCAAGTCCGATCCACCGCGGCCCAAAAGTACCAAGTCATCATCAGCACGCGCCCGAAACCCGGTGACAACAGGAACGGCGCCAGCCTCCAACTGCGGTCGCAATGCCTCTTTGATGCCAGCGTCGGCCGCGGCGGAGGGCATCGCAGCGTCGAAGGGTCCGGAGGCACTCAGGAAATCCGCAGCATCAAAAACGCGCGCCGGAATATCGCGCTCCCGCAGGGCGGCAGCTACCAAGTGCGCTGACAAGAGTTCGCCAAGCGATATGAGCTGTCGGACGAGACGAAAATCAAGTGAAGAACGTGCACCAGTTTGCGAACTTGACCACTTCGAAAAATCCGCGGCCGCCCTTTCGGCCAGTTGCTCAAGCTCGCAGCGAGCCTCCAAGTTGGCGCCGAGTTCTTCGAGATAAGCAAGATGTGATTGGATCAGACGATCAAAGTCACGTCGCGCCCATTGCGGTTCATCAGCATTCAAAAGACGTGCGAGTTCGTCGGTCACGCCCGACATGGCCGAGGCCACGACGATACGAGGCTCTTTGGTCTTGAGCGCGCCCGAGCGAGATTCGGCCACGAGGCCCGCCGCGTGTGCAATGCGTTCGGCGTTGCCCAAACTGGTTCCGCCGAACTTGTGAACTGCGAGGTTCTTCACGCTTGGTCCTGGGAACAACTAAGGTCGCGTCTAAGCCACAAGGCTACCGGCATTTTCTCCCAGATCCAAAAGATCAGGACCCTGGGAGCATTATCCAAGTCTCTCTCTTTGTTCACGGACGCTCTCGTTGGAAAAGACAATCGCCGGCCTCCCAGCGATATTGAGCACCAGCGCGATCCCCAAAACCGTCGTCAATAGCGAGGTGCCGCCAACCGAGACCAAAGGCAAAGTCATTCCCGTCGTCGGGACAATACCGAGGTTCACGCCAACATGGACAAAACTCTGCGATGCGATGAGAGTGCCCACGCCGACACAAACCAAACGTGCGGCAGGATCGCGATTGAGCACCGCAGCTCGAAAAATCAGTTGCAACAACAACAAAATGAGCCCGAACAAGACGAGGCAGCCGATCAAGCCGGTCTCCTCCGCCACGACTGCGAAGATAAAATCATTCTGACGGTAGGGCAAGGCGTTCAACTGATTCTGCAGCCCCTCTCCGAGTCCCTGTCCCAAAAAACCGCCGATGCCGATGGAATGCAAAGATTGCTCAAGCTGATAGCCCTCCATCAAGCGGTCGGCGTCGGGGAGCCGACTTCGAAAGAAGGTCGAGAGAATTCGAGCCTGCTGGTAAGGCTTCAAGAAAAAGAGATACCCCACGAGCCCAAAGCAACCGGCGCTACCCAAAATGGCTCCCATTTGGCGCAAGGGCAGCCCGGAACAAAAGAGCATCGCGAGCGCTACGGGGGCGAATAACAAAGCGGTGCCCAAATCCGGCTGCGAAAAAATTAGCATCGTCGGCACGACAAAGGCGATGCCGGGCATCAGCAAGTCGCGAGGGCGCGCGTCACGGCCGCGAAATCTCAGAAGCCGCGCCAAGGCCACGATGAAGGCAATTTTCATGAGTTCGGAAGGCTGGATACTGATCCCTAGTTCGAGCCAGCGTTTGCTGTTGTTGCGCACCACTCCGAAGATGGGAACAAGCATCAACAAAAAAAGTGCCCCACCGTAGCCCAGCCAAGCCCGCCGAATCCAAAAGCGGTAGGGAACCAAAGAGACGAGTGTTCCCGCCGCCAGAGCAATCAGAAACCATCGAGTCTGAATTTGGGCAAAGTGAATGCCCATCGAGTCGCCGATCGAAGACTGAATGAGGAGCCCGAAGACGATAAGGAGAGCCGTGGTGATCACGATTCCTGCCCTAAGGATCAAGGGGGGAAACATCAGCGCAATTCGTCCAAGACGGTCTTGACGATTTCCGCTGCGAAAGGCGCCACATCTTTACCGCGCTTGCTAGTGCGCACACAGGTCACAGCGAAGGCAATCCGGGGACGATCCGCCGGGGCGAAGCCGGCGAACCAGGCCTGGTTGAAGGGTCTCCAGCGGCCGCCAAAACCATCGGCCGTTCCGGTCTTGCCGGCAATCTTATAGCGCGTCGATAGCGCTGGCGCGTAGTGCTTCGCAACGCGGGTCATGGCACGGGTGATGAGGCGCCAATTTGCGGAGCTGACCAACTCGTGACCACGGTAACGAACCGGATTTTCTTGATCCCCTTGGGACAAAACCAGACGCGGTTGGGCGCTTTTGCCGCGGCCGGCGAAGGACGCCATCATCGCCGCGATCTCTACCGGAGACATGGACATGGAGCCCTGCCCGATAACAGAGTTTTTGGCGGCATCGTGTTCTCGGACGACCGCGCGACGGCGGCGTGCGCTCGATTTTGAGACCGAATGATCGATGCCCGAAAACATGCCGAAGGCTTCGAACCACGACAGGAGCTTTTTTTGTCCGAGCTCTTTGACGTGATGCCAAAAGTAGGGGTTCGAGGAGAGGTAGAGCGCCCCCTCTAGATCAAGATCACGGCGTTTGTCCCAACAGTGAAACAACTGGTTGGGGTTCAGCGTGCCGGACTCCAACAAGGCCGCGGCCGAAAAGACCTTCATGACCGAGCCGGGCGGAGTCCACAGTGAGTCAGCTTCAAAGGCGCGGCTCCAAAAACCGACCTCCTCAACTTCCCACTGCATTCTAAGGCTCAATTCGTCTCTCTCTTGAGATGACAAATCTGACTTCACTTCGTTGAAGGCGCGACGGGCACGATCCAAACGGATCTGGTCTTCGTAGCGCTCAAAATAACCTTTGCCCTCAATGAGAGGCACGGAGCAAGCGCAAAGAATGTCACCCGTCGCCAGGTCGATCACCACCGCCCCACTCCCCAAGCGGCCGTCGAGTGCCTCGTCCATCCGTGCGAGAATGGCGTTGGAGCGACGCTGCAAGTCACTATCCAAACTAAGGACGACATCATCACCGGCCACCGGCGCGCGGCTCGTTTCAAGCTCGCGAAAACTACCGTCGGGCTGCCGTTCACGGCGCACAACTCCGGGCCACCCCACAATGGTCCCGTCGATCAAGGCACCATTCGGGTCGTTCAAATCAACCTGCCGAGAGAGACTTGCTTCGAGTCCACCGATAACAGCACCTTTAGATGTCATGCGCCCCAAGAGCATGGTGGCCAGACCCTCGGCTTCACCCGGGTAACGTCGGCCGAAACTGGCCCGAATGTCAAAACCGGCACGACGCAAACCAAAAGTCCTCCAGATGCGGTCCGCAACCTCAAAACTCAGACCTGAGCCAAGGTGATAGGGGATACCGCCTTTGAAGTGCTGAATACGTGTCCACTTCTTGTTGAAAGTGAGGTAGTCCGCTTCATTGTAGCCCGCTTTGGCCCGGGTAAGTCGACCCACCTCGCGCTCCAAACGGTCGGGACGTTTTGACCAAAGTCCGAGATGAAACGCGAGGACTCGCCGGCGAGCGTGCGGCAGACGGTCGAATGCTCGGCGGTCAGGGACGGATTCGAACTCGCGCAAGAGCCCTTCCTCGACGCTGCCGGGCAATCGTTTGTCGTCGCGTGCCCGGCGAAGACTCATCAATCGCGCCCACAGCAAATCGCTGTCGTCCACCGGGAGCCGCAGATCCTCCGCCAAGGCCTCGAGTTCGTCGTCATCGAGCTTCGATAAGTCATGAGTGCCGAATCGTTGCAGAGCAATGTGGTCGTCGACCGCCGCCATGATCTTTCGCTCTAGGCGCTCGCCAGCACGCCATTCCTGCGCGAAGAGCTGGTTTAAAAACGAGTCGCGGCTCTCGATATCGAGTTCTTCCGCCAACCACCCGAGCTCGGCCATCTCGTCATCAAGACCCTGCACGACGCTGCGAACGTCGATTCCCAAGGCTTTCCCCAAGACTGATTCCCGCTCCAAGCGGTCCTGAACCCGAATCCGTGTCGCCAAAGCGGGATCGTCGGCGAGGATTACGAGAGCATCCAAGACGCGACGGCGAAGTCGAGAATTGGGTGGAATGACAAGTTCGCCTCGAGGAAAGAGCACCGGCTCCCAGCGACGAGAAAGAGCTTTTATGTCCGGAAGACAATTTTGGGTGGGCAACTTGAGAAGCGCCTCAAGCAATTCTTCGCGAGCCTCGTAGATCGTCAAGAATCGTCGTAACCGCGCTTCCACCACGTCGGCTTTCATTTGCGACTTGCGATCACAGAGCCCACGGCAGCGCTCGGGCAGCAGTGCCATTGCCAAGTCGCCCAGGGCGTCAACACGATTGCGCTCGCGAAAGCGCACCGGATAGACCCGAAGATCCCAGGTCTCCACGGAAGTGGCGAGTTCAACACCGTTGCGATCCAAGATACGGCCGCGGGGCGCCGGCAAAAGGATGCTGAGCGTCCGACGGCTGCGGACCGCCTTTCGGTGATCGTCGGCCTCCGCAATTTGGACCTGCGCCAATCGAAGCGTGCCGATGCCGAAGGCCACCACGAAACCGAAGAACAAGACGGTGAGTCGTTTTTCAAAAGTAAGTTGGAGTGAACGGGCCGCCATGCTTCAGAGCCTCTGCAAGAGGCGGCCCTTCCCAAAAAGCCGCAACACCACCAGAGTCAAGACCGCCGTCCCCAAAGCACGCAAAGTCAACTCGCCGAGGCCGCGAAAAAAGCCGAGTTCAACTTTGGCCACGCAGAATTCGACAAGTCCCGCCAAACCCGCGGCACCTGCCGCCACCGCAAACTGCGAAAGACCGCGATCCAAACGGGCGCTGCGCCGCCCGGTGCTGATCATCATGGCCGCCATCAAGAACGCCAACGGCTTCAGTCCCCAGGGCGTCGCGCTGAAAAGCCCAGCGGCCAAACCGAGGACTAATGCCAAGGTCAAGTCGCGGTGGCGTTCGGCGACGAGAGACGCGGCCAGGCAAAGAGCGAGCGCCGGATCTGGAATCCACCCGTCGCCCCAGCCGAAAGCAGCCAATCCGGACGCCGAGAAAGTGGCCAAGAGTCCAAAGGCAACAAAAGCCATCAGCCCCCCCCCCGGCCCTTGCCCAAAAGTCGCTGACGCTCCGTGCGGTGGAGAAAACGAAAAACTTCCAGACGGGTACCAAGACCGCAGGCCGCGAAAACTCCCATGGGGTCTTTGGCCAACAACAAACCTTCGGGTCCGAAAACGGGCCCCCTCAACCTTCGGGTGCGTGAGAATCTCAAGTGACGCCGTGGTTCTCCGCGCTGATCGCCGCCGGTTTCGAAAATTTGCCAGCGGCCATCTGGGCCACGGATGAGTGAAGCCAGAGTTGTAGGATCTAGGGGGCGGACTCGCGACGTCCCGCGGCCGGCCCAACTGACAACGCCCACGACGATTCCGTCCCGAACGACGAGATCCCCACTACCGAGGCCCTGGGAATTACCGCCGTCAATCAGCCAAGACCGCTCCGCAAAACTCGAGTCGCCAGCGGAGAGAATGCGCGTTGAGAAGCTCGAAAAGACGGCCTGCGGATTGACCCTGAATGGAGCGTCATCGGTCGTGCTCGCCAAACCAACCCGATCGATGGGCTGAGTTTGAGCTGCCAACTCAATTCCAATTTCGCCGCTCTCTTGATCTTTCTTTACTCGGCCCACGAACAAAGAGGACCCCTTCAGATCGCGCCAAGCCAGGCCTCCCTGCGAACTCGTTTCCAAAGGGCGGCCTGCACTGGCCTTCGCAATGCGACTGCCTTCGCCGCTCAAGAGCACGGTCTGGAGTTGTCGCTCGCCGTCTTCGCTTAGTATCCGCGCTCCGTAGCGCGAACGCGGGTGCCCGGGAGTTCGAACCCGCGCCAGGTGTTCCTCGACACGATCCACAAACCCAAGAAAGACCCCCCGACCGTAAACCACCTGGCCAGGGCGAATACCGTCACGCCAGCCCGCGCCCAACAGAATCGTGCGCCGCTCCGGCAGCACTTCCAACAGGGGCACTGATTCGCCGGAAAAATGCCGCTCCGCGGCCAGTTCGGCGCGCATTCGTGGTAACTCCGAAGTTTCCGGGTGGTTTTGGATCACCATCAGCCAGGCTTCCGAGAGAGGGCTGGCTTCGTCGCCACGGGCCAGCGTTTGGATGGAGCCCCAGGGGCGGCTAAAAAAGCGCGCGAGCCCAAGACGCAATTGCTCTCGGAGGGATTCGGCATTCGCCGTTAGCCCCAATGCAAAAAGAGCGGCGATGACGGCGTGGATGACAAAGAGTCCTCCGCGTTTCAAAGCAGCTCCTTTCCCGCGATCGTTCCTCTAAGAGGATGACCGTTGCTCGACCCCAAACTCAGTTCCAGTCCAGAACGGGCGTTCGGGCGTCGTGGTCCTAAAGGTCTTCCGCGCTCTCGAGGATCTCTTTCAAGATGTCGAGGTTTTCTAGAATGTGGCCTGTGCCTCGCGCCACTGCGGTCAAGGGATCAGCGGCGACGTGGCATTGCAAGTCGATCGCACTATGAATGCGACGGTCGAGGCCGCGCAAGAGCGCGCCGCCACCGCACAATGTCACCCCGCGATTCACGAGGTCTGCCGCGAGTTCCGGGTCGGTGCGTTCCAAGGTCCGCCGAATCGCCTGTAGGATCGACTCGACCGGCTCTTTTAAGGCCTCGCGGATCTCGTCGGAACTCACGACGACGGAGCGCGGCAGGCCGTTACTAAGGTCCCGGCCGCGAACGGTCATCTCGTACTCTTGGTCCATGGGGAAGGCAGAGCCGATGCAGATCTTGATCTTTTCCGCCATCTGAACGCCGATGAGAAGGTTGTGAATCTTCTTCATCCAACTCGAAATGGCTTCGTCCATCTCGTCGCCGGCCACGCGGATACTCTCGGAGCAGGCTACGCCGGCCAAGGACATGACCGCGACTTCGGTGGTGCCACCGCCAATATCGACGATGAGACTTCCCGCCGCTTCGCGGATCGGCAAGCCGACCCCGATGCCAGCAGCCATCGGTTCGTCGATCAAAAACACGCGGCGCGCACCCGCGCGCTCGGCCGAGTTGATGACGGCCTGTTTTTCGACCGGGGTGATGCCCGAAGGGACCGCGATAACGACCTGCGGCGCGGCGAAGATCTTTCGGCCTCCCTGAACCTTGCAGATGAAGTAGCGCAGCATGGCTTCGGTGACTTCAAAGTCGGCGATCACGCCGTCCTTCAAGGGGCGGATGGCCTCGATGTTCGAGTGAGTCTTGCCGAGCATCTCTTTGGCCCGCTTGCCGACCGCCTCGCCGTCGAGCAAGACTTGGTTGGTGCCCTTGCGCACCGCCACGACCGAAGGCTCGGCGATGACGACGCCACGCCCTTGAACACAGACCAAGGTATTGGCCGTGCCGAGATCAATCCCCATGTCGATGGAAAAGACCCCAGCCATTTTGTCGATGAGACCAAACATAGTTTCCCGCGCCCCTTTGTTGCAGACCGCCCCCAGCGGCTCTTTGCGCCTTCATCCCCAGAAACCAAATTTGGGGCTAGACCGCCGTTTTCGGATCCCGACGAAGGGACCGTGCCATCGACCTACTCGACCCCATGTGGGTCTAGGCGATACGACGTAAGGGCAAAATTATCAGAAGAGGGATACACCCCGGAATCGGGGGAGAGCACCAACCACCACCTGCATAGTAGGCCCCTTTTTTTCAAATCGCCAGCGAGAACTGAAAACGGCGCTACGGGTTTGCCCAAACAAGGGAGTCTCGACGGCGGAAAACTAAAGCCGCGCGCGCCGGCAAAGTTGCCCAAGAGCCAATCCGCTAAGTAACTAGACGCAAAAAACCCGCCGACCGGACGTTGGTCCAGTTGGCGGGTTCGAATGATTTGCTGGTACTTCTTAGGCCATGGGGCCGTCGTTGAAGTGTACCGAGAGCGCGTGGAGCACCGTGAAAATCGCCGCCAAAAGGAGGATCGTCGTGGTGATGATGAGAGCACTCGTCAGTTCGAGAGCGTTGTCAACGACTTCGACTTCTTCGTCGTAGACGTCATCCATGTCTTCGTTAGCCATGTTTCCGTGCTCCCGGTTTAGAGTTTCGTAGCGGTGTCGCCAGCGCGGGGCTGATGACCCGGCGAGGGGATGTAGACCGAACCGACGCTGCTGCCGACTTCGACGCGGCTGATGCGAACCGTACCGATGAAAGTGGTGCCGCGGACAATGTCGAACTCGTGGCCGTGGGCAATGCCATCGCTGCGGCCTTTGTTGATCTCAACCAACTGGGTGCCGACATCGAAGCGGACGACGGCGCCGTCGACCTTGGGCTGAGCCTTGGCTGCCGGCGCAGGATAGAGCTCCTGGTACCTCTTCAGCATGGCGCTGAGCTTGCCGTTGTCGGCACTCGCCAACATGAGGTTATCCTTCAGCTTGGCGTTCACGGCGTCCATGGCGTCAGCCTTCACGTTGGCTTCGGTCGCCACGGATTCGGCTTTGGCTTTGGCGGCCATCGCGTCAATACTCTGCTGGCGATAGGTGTCGACTTGACCCTTCAAGGTGTCGAGCGTGCCCTTTAGGCCTTCGAAGTTGTTCGTGAGGGTACTCATGTTGCCGCCAGCTTGCGTCAGCTGGCGCTCGGCACTCAACTTGCCGCGCTCTTCAGCGACAAGGCGCGTTTCGAGGTTGCTCTTATCATTCTCGACGGCGGTCACGTTTTGCTTGGCCGAATTGAGATCGGTGCGCGACCCCGTGAGTTCGGTCTGCAGATTCGTGATCTGACCGTTTAAGTCCCGTTTATTCGCTTCAGCGGTGGCCTCAACCTTGGCCAGCTCTTCCTTCCACTTGGTGTTTTGGTGAAGGAAGGTGGCGGCGGCGAGGAGAAACCCACCGGCGAGCAACAAGTTAATGACAACGAAAATGCGTGCGACAGCGTTCATTCGACTCCGTTCCCTTTTCGGGTCTACACTTAGGTCGGGGACTCTACCGAGTTTCCCTCATCCTGCGTAGCCCTTGATCATCTGCTTTATTGGTCGAACTCCAGGGGCCCGGCTTAAGCCGAATTCCGCGGAGTCACGTGGGATAACGTGCGTTAACTATTTGGGCTACCCGGAATTTAGGGCATTGAGTCCCGATCCGGAAGTACGCCGCGATTTTAGGTGGCAAGGTCCGTCTGTCAAGGAAGGTCTGGATTCCTGGCAAAACTCTTTGAATTCGGCCTCAGGGTCGTTTAG
>JAZGFI010000268.1:0-48010 GCA_036479435.1 Planctomycetota bacterium
TCGGAAGCCTTCGGGCAAAGAGGCTCACGACGAGGGAACTCGGCGTGGGCCTCACTTACTTGAAGGCCAACAGCGGCCTCAAATAGCGCGATGCTGGGAGCCTCAAGATGCGTGGGTGCTTACACCGGGCCAACCAAACCGAAGAGAGGACGGAACTAGATATTTCAACCGTGCGATCAATTCCTCCGTAGTCCGGAGCGAATGCACCAACGGCCGTCACTCCCAAGACATCAAGACCTGGAATGCCGAGAACATCTCGCACCGTGCCGTCACGGTAACTCGCATCGAAGGCCGGGCGGCCAAGGTGCCGTTGAAGGTAAGCCGGAAAAAGGCCCGGTCCGACCCCCATAGAGGTAATCACGTCAGCGAAGCCGTCGCCATCGGCGTCAGCCACCGAAATGAACTCCCCGAGCCGAGCTCCATTGCCAATGCCGTAGTCCACGCCTATAAAGGACAAGTCTGCGCCCGAATAAAACAGGATCGCTCCAGTACTAGCGGCGAAACCCAGATTAGCTGCACGGTCGCCCACAATGAGGTCCGTGACCCCGTCCCCATCCCAGTCCGCGTCGCTGCAAAAGTCTGTTGCAAATGCCGTCGTAAAGTTGACTCCCAAACAAACTGGGGCCGACAATACGGCAAGGGGCTGCGCCGTCACCGAAGATCGAACGACGATGGTATTGTTGACTTCGTTGTGTACAAAGTCCTTCGCGCCGTCGCCATCAAAGTCATTAAACTGTCCGAATGTGGACCCCATCGCGCCCCCACCTATGGGGAGGACGTCGACGGAAAAATGATAGCCTCCGTTGGAGCCCCATATCTCTGCTGTTCCGGCAACGGGGCCGACATGACCGATTTCGTAGGCAGCGCGCGCCACGAAGTCCTTGAGCCCGTCGCCGTCGAAATCCTCAATGCTGAGTACCGTAGCGCCAAGGCCCCTACCTCCACCTCCGCCGAACCAATGGCCAAACACAAAACTAGTAACGGGCGACATGATGACCAAGGCCCCCTGGCCCCCTCCCGTCGCGGCCGATCCGATCAGCAACTCACGCCTCCCGTCACCGTCAAGGTCATCGAGTTCATCGAAAACTGTCAAGAGAATCGTGGCACCGCTAACATCGGCGGGAGCGGGAATTGCGACCGACTGAATAATAGTCCCGGTGACCAGATCGACCACGTCGATGCTGATGTCCGGAAGGATTGAGAACACCGACAATGGATCAAAGCGTTGCACCAGCAGTTCGCGAATGCCATCGCCCGTCCAGTCGTCCGTCAATTGAATCTTGAACGTATTCGTGTGGACACCCGCACTCGAAACGGGTGACGGGGTGCTGATATAGCTACCATCAGCACCGCTGAAGGTCACAACCTCTTCGAACATGGCGCCACAAAAATCAGCGCAGCCATCCCCATCGATGTCATCGACCCACAAAATTCCTCTGACGATGGCATAGGGCTCGCTCGCGGGGTAGGAGTTCACCCAGTCCGGGTTGATGAGGGTAAATTGCGCACCGGCGATCGAAGAAAAGAGCAGCCAAGCGCACACAAAGCCAGCGCAACGGCTTGGATTAAGAGTTCGTGTCATCTTCGCAGAGATCCTTTGTTTCGGTTTCCCTTCGTTTCTGCGCAAGAATCACTGGCTTCATGTAGGGGGGAGATGCCTGCCCGTGGAACTTAGATCCCGGGCCGGGCGGCTGTCAAGCAAATTGACCGGAATCATGGGGAGGTGCGGTGGGTACGAGACGATACCATGATGGGGATTGCTCCGGTCTTTGTGGCTGGTGCCGCCAAGTTGACAATCATGCGCTCTGGCGAGTTGGGCTTGGAGTTCAATAGGCCGCGACGTCATCTTGCGGCCAGTGTGCAATTCGGAGCAGGGGGGAAGAAAGTGTCTACGACGAAGCGGCAACAGGCGCTCGAGCGATGGTCGGGGGGTGACTATTTGGGTCGCTTGGCGAGTGACCTTTTGCGACCGGTGGATCATGGGCGACGGACGTTTCCGGCCTATACTTTTGTGCCGGGGCATCAGCCGCATCCTTGGCGGGATCCTGCGGGGCATTCTTTTGGCCGAGAGAGGGTGGAGGCGGGCGAGGTCGATTCTAAGAACTGGGGCCAGCATCCGCTTTGGAATGAAGGACTCGACCTTTTTAATCACGGTTACTTTTGGGAAGCGCACGAGGCCTTGGAGGCTCTTTGGCATGGGCTGGGGAGAGAGGGGCCGGTGGCGGACCTGTTGCGGGCGTTGATCAAGGCTTGTGCGGCGCACTTAAAGGCCTTTGATGATCAGAATATTGGCCCGCGCACTTTGGCGCGCCGGGCGGCCGAGGAAATTGAAGGTTTGCTCGATCGAGATGGGGCCTTGGTTGGTGTGGTTTGGTCCCAGCGCTTTGAGACCGAGTTGCGCCACTTTTTGTCCGAGCACCGAAATTGGTTTGAGACTTTGTTGGCCGAAGGTCCGGTGTTACCGGCATTTCCGTTCTTGCGATTTCACGAGCCGACTTAGCACGAGTTTGAATCCAAAAGAGTAGGGGACCTGGTGCCGCAGCAGCGCGAACAAGACGCCGAAGAGTATGACGCCGACGCGAAGATTGCGACGGCGCATTATGAGTTTGCGGGTTCGGAGTCTGAGGGTTGGACGGTTCTTCGGAACCGGCTTCCTTGGCTGGATCTTGGACCTGGCTATCGCTTTTTGGATGTTGCCAGTTGCGGCGTTTGCTCCACGGATTTGGCGCGGCGCTTTTTGCCTTTTCCCCTGCCTCAAGTAATTGGTCATGAAGTGGTGGTCAAAGACGACGCCGGTGAACGCTATGTGGTGGAGATCAATGCCTCTTGTGTGGCGCGAGGACTGAAGACGTGGTGTTCGTTTTGCGAGCGGGGATTGCCCACTCATTGCCCGCAACGTTTGACCATCGGGATTGATCGCCTTCCTGGCGGGTTTGGCGCGGGGATCTTAGCTCCTTGTAATGCTCTGTTGCCGGTTCCGATGAGCCTTCCCACCGAAACCGCGGTTATGGTCGAACCCTTTGCGGCCGCCCTTCATGCGGTTGAAGGTGTCGCACCGAAGGCTGGCGAAGTGATTGCGGTTTTGGGGCCGCGGCGACTGGGGATGTTGGCTTTGGCGGCGTTGGCGGCCTGGCGAAAGGACCGCGGCGTTGACTTTAAGATACTGGCCCTTCCGCGCCGCGATGGCTTGAGCGCGTTGGCCCTGGCGATGGGAGCCGACGAGGTCAAGGTCTTGCGAGGCACTGAGGAAGGCCTGGCCGACGTCGTCATTGACACCACGGGGCATCCCCTGGGGCTTGAAGCTGCTTTGCTGTTGGCGAAGCGCGAAGTGCATTTGAAATCAACTCACGGTCAAGCGGCGGCCGGGTTGAGTAAGTTGACGGAACTCGTGGTTGATGAGATTGGCATTGCGCGGGCGGATCTTGACGGCGAGCTTCCGGGTGGGTTTGCCCTATCTTCGGGTGAAAGGCCTTTGGTGGTGTGGTGCTCCGAGGAGAAGCCTCCCGAATCCTGGCGGTCGGCGGCGCAGATCTTGCTGGCGGCGACTGCCGCTGAGGCGGCCGCAATACTGAAGGCGAATCCAGCCTTGCATCCCTTGGGGCGGGCCGATGCGGTGGTCGTGGACACTTCAGCCCAGATCGACGAAGCCCTGCGCTACGATGCGGCGCTTGAATTGAGTTTGTTGCGCCCTCGGGGGTTGGTCTTGTTGACGGCGAAGTCAAAGCCCAAGGGAGCCTTGGCGCAGGCCGTGGTGGAACGGGGGCTAAGGCTTAGCTCTAGTCGCTGCGGAGATTTCCACTTGGCCTTGAGGCTGCTCGATTCCAGTGACGAATTTCGCAAGCTCGGTCAGACCTTCGTGACGCATCGATTCAGGCGGGGGGAGTTGGCCGAGGCCTTGCGCGTTGCGGCGACACCAGCTTGCATCAAAGCGGTGGTGAATTAGGCCTTCGCTTTGTGCTTGGCTTTAACGCGGCCCGGCCCAGCGTAGACGCTCGACGGGTTCCCCCGCGATGAGGTGGCGATCCACGATCTCATCGACATCGCTGAGCTGGACGCCCTCGTACCAGATGGCTTCGGGATAAACGACGACGGTAACGCCTCGCTCGCAGGCGTCGAGGCAACCGGCCGCGTTGGCCCGGACCTTGAGGCTGAGTCCGCGCGAGGTAACGGCATCTTTAAAGGCGAGCCGGATTTCGAGGGAACCCTTGGAGTGGCAGCAGCCCCGAGGGTGGCCGTCCGGGCGATCATTCGTGCAAACGAAAAGATGTTGCTCGAAGGGGGGCACCCTGGCTAGTCTTGCGCCGATGAAGCTTGCGCGGGCACCGGAATGGTGACGCCGATGACGCGAGCTTCGCAGACCAGCTTTTGATCGACCCAGGCCTGCATGTCAAAGACGGCGCGTTGGCGACGCAGAGCCTTGGCCTTGACCATCAGCAACAAATCGTCACCCGGCCGCACCGAGCCGCGAAAGCGCACGCTCTCAAGACCACCGAAGCCAAAGATCACCCCGTCGAGTTTGCCGTACTTTTTGTGGAAGCAGAAAGAGGCCACTTGCGCGCCCGCTTCCACCATCAAAACCCCAGGGAACAGGGGGTTGCCCGGGAAGTGTCCGCGCGTCCAAAACTCTGCAGGCTCAACGTGGCGCAGAGCGCAGGCTTGCAGCGGCTCATCCCAAAGTTTGACGATTCCACTGATCTGCTCCATTTCGTGGCGGTGAGGATTGAAGGCACGGATGTCCTCAATCCCGTATTCCACCTGGGTCAAATCAAGGCCATCGATATCGAAAAGGGGCTCGGCTGCGGGCATGTTGAGTCTCTGGGATTTGCGCTGAGGGGCTGATCAAATGGGGTTGGAGTGAACGAATGAGCCTACGACGCACCATCCCTGGGTGCAAGAAAATCGACGGGAAGCCAAGGCAGAACCGAAGCAGTGCCTGCTTGGAGGTCCTTCAGCGCCAGGGCGGTAGGAACTGATAGGCGATGCGCCCTAAGTTGGCGTCCCTGATCCAGCCCGGTAAAGCAATTCCCAAATCCTTGCGACGTTGCCGCGCTTGATAGCTTCCAGCGGAGTAAGGCCATCAAGCGGCTCAAGGGCTTGGTCCAACCAGGTAGCGATGTAGTCGCTCCTCACGATTTCAGCGAGGGTTTCCAGAAGATGAATAGCCTCAATGACGTTGCGGTAAGACGGAGAATTCTTCTTGAGCGCTGCATTCGCGTTCTCAAACCCACTTAGGCGCCGTATCGAAATACCGATGAGATCGGCCATTGTTTGTTGAGATAGACCAAATTCGAGTCGAAATCCTCTGAGGTTTCGCAGTGCGTCAGTGTTGTTCCACTTCGACGATGTTTTCTCGAAAAGATCTCCGTGGTCGAGGCTCAACTTCGGGGATGGTGAACGTGCTGCTCGTTTCCGGGTCGTTTCAGACGCGCGATTTGTCTTTGAAGTCATCTAAATAGTATCGGCGATAACCAGCAAGAAGTCAAGCAAAAATGCCGGTTACCTGAGAGGCGCCAAGTAGCTTTTTGTTTCCAGGTTGTCCGGAAAGACCACCAAGTTGACGCCACCGGGCCATGCGGCAGATGGGGTCAGAATTCCCTCCAAACCACACTCGAAAGCGGCGCGGCCAAGCGCTTGCGTGATGGCCTCGCCACCGTGTTTTGAAATGCCATCCCAGTCAGTGTCTTGGATGGTTCCTTCGGAAAGCCGCAGTCGTTGCCGGATTCTGCCTTGAGTCAAGTCGAGAACGCTTGTGAGTTTCACTCGGATGGCGACGACGAGTTTAGGCATGGCTTTCCAATCCGGAAAGCCGAGGCGGCGTGTGCCAGCTAACGACTCTTCCAAGGCAGTCGATGCTTCCGTGCTCGCGAATACTGCATTGGCGACGTACGGCAATAACCAACGGCTAGCGTACTTGTAGCCGCCACCGCCGTTGATGAGATCTTTCGGCGACGCCCAATCAGGAGATGAGAACCGGTACAAAACACCATGCCAACGACTTAGTCTTCGTTCGTTGCACAGCTTATTCAAGGTGCTCTTGAGCGTATTGAATCGTGGGTGGGGAATGAATGCCATCGCGCTTGTCCGATTTAGGTTCGAACAGCATGACCTTAGTGGCAGACATTGCCGAGACTTGTGGTATTAAGTCGGCCCCCCAATTCAGCAACCTGAAAACCGCGAGGTATCGGTCCGTTCTACCGGAGTTCCGTGAACTGAGTTTCGCCGCGTTTAAGGCGGTACCAGGCGTTTGGATTGGGGGCGGGGAGGGTGATCTTGCTGCCGTTGGGCCAGCGGATCTCGAAGCTCTTTGGCGCGTCGGAGCCGAAGCCGAAGTGGAGAGCGGGATCGCTGCTGCCGAGGTAGCCGCTGCCGCCGAGGACGTCTCGGCGGATACGGCGTCCGCTTTCGGTGACGGCGATGACCGTGGCTCCGTTCGCGTGGCGGTTGGCGGGATTGTTGTTGTCGAGTTCGAGACCCAACCAAGGGCCTTGAGCCGTGGATTGGTTGTGGAGAAGCGTGGGCCAGGAATCAACGTTGGTGATGAGAATATCGACGCGGCCATCGCGGTCGAGGTCTGAGAAGATAGCGCCGCGGGAGACCCGAGCCATCTTCATGGCCGCCCCGGCCTCGGGCGCGCGGTCGCGGTATTTTAGGGTGCCGCCAACTTCACGCATGAAGAGCTGGTTGGGCTGTGGGTAGCTGGTGCCCAAATTCGCGATGCCCTCAGCTTGCGGGTAGACGTGACCGCTGGCGACGAAGATGTCTTGGTAACCGTTGAGGTCGAAGTCGTAGGCCCCGGTGCCCCAAGACAAAAAGGGATAGCTCGCCGATCCGCCGAGACCGATCAAGCTGGTGCGGTCGTCGAAGTACATGTTGCCGGGTTCGCCCGAGTTGATGTACATCGTGTTGGTGTCGTGCGAGAAGTTGGTGACGAAGAGATCCATGCGGCCGTCGTCGTTGAGGTCGGCCGCGGTGACACCCATGCCGGCTTGTTCGACGGCGTCGGCGTTGACGGCGATCTGCCACTCGTGGGCGCGTTCGTGGAACTTCCCTCCGCCGGCGTTTTCGAAGAATAAGTTGGGGCGGGAATCCACGGCGACGTAGACATCTGTGTCGCCATCGTCGTCAAAATCCGCCGTCACCACGCCGAGTGAATAACCACCCTTGATGCGGCCGCGTTTGTCTTTGATAGCGAAGCCGAAGGTCTCGGTTGCCTCGACGAACTTGCCGTCTTGGTTTTCGTAGAAAGAGTCGGGGGAGGGCTCGAGGCCGCGGGGACCACAACAAACTTTCAGGTTGCGCCACTCGCAGGGCACACCGTCGTTCGGTGGGTTTTGGGGGTCGAACTCGAGGTAGTTGCAGACATAAAGGTCGAGGTCGCCATCGCCGTCGGCGTCGAAAAAGGCAGCACTCGTGCTCCAACCTTTATCGGCACCGCCGACTTCGGCCGTGACGTCCTTGAATTTTCCACTGCCGCCAAGATTGCGAAAAAAGCGATTGCTGCCGAGCTGAGTGACGTAGACGTCATCCCAACCATCTTCGTCGAAGTCGACGGTGTAGGCGCCGCAACTCCAGTCCAAACACTCGAGCCCTGAAGCGCTCACCAAGGTGAATTTCAGGCCGCCGTCGTTTCTAAAGAGCGCGTTGGGGAATCTCTTGTCGCCGGGAGCGCGGAGGTCGCCGCCGTTGCAAAAGTAGATGTCTTGGTCGCCGTCGTTGTCGAAGTCGAAGAACATCGCTCCTTGGCCGATGTTTTCCGGGATCATCATCTTCTGAGCCGTGCCGGAGCGGCCGCGGAAAGTGATGCCGGCGGCCCTAGTGATGTCTGAAAACCACACCGACCCCGGTGAATCTGCGTCTTTGGTTTCGGGCGCGGGTCCGAAGGGCGAGTCCATAACGCGGTTCTCGACTTTTTCCGCGCGAGTTTGATTCTCAGCGTTGTCCGAGCAGGAACTGAAGCTGAACATGCTGATGAGCAGGATCGACAAGGCGCAATATCGAGCGGTCATGATCAATGAATCCGGGAGTGTTTCGGCATGTTTCAACTGGGCGAAGCGTACGAGAAATGTGCGCTGAGACCCTGCGAAACGACGGAAATTGCCCGCTTTTTGCCGGGGCGCGGTTTGTGCTTGGTGTTCGCGCCAGGCTCGCCAGAGATTTGCTAATCTCGGCGTATCGCTGTCGATCGCATCGGAGAAGCTGAATGTCGTCTTGCGAAGTAGTCTTTTGTTCCTTTGAAGCACACCCCTTCGCGAAAGTGGGGGGGCTCGCGGACGTCGCCGGTGCCCTGCCGGATGCGCTGGCGGAGGTGGGCGTCAATTGCAAACTGATCATGCCGCGCTTCGCCCAAATCGACGCCGCCAAGTTCGATTTGGAACCAGTGGAGATTCCGAACGACTGGTACGTCAGCATTCGGAACGAGCGCTATCCCTTTCAATGCTGGAAGACCAAGACGGCAAAGGGGGCCGAGGTCTATTTTCTTGGGGATGAGCACTTTTTTGGGCGGCCGGGAATCTACGCCGACGCCGATGGCAAGGCCTTTCCTCAGGAACTCGATCGCTACGTCTTCTTCGCGAAAGGCTGTTTGGAACTTGTGAAGTGCCTGGGCTGGCGCCCGGACGTTATTCACAGCAATGACTATCAAACCGGTGCGATCGCTGCCTGGGTGCGTCGCACCTATGCCGATGAGCAGGCCTTCGCGAGGACCCGATTGGTTTACTCGATTCACAACCTCGCTTACCAAGGGGTCTACGAGGCTGAAGCGATGGCGTCCATGGGGTTTGGATCGGATGAGTTTGAGCCCATGGGCCCTTTCGAGTTTCACGGGGCGGTGAATCTGATGAAAATCGGGATCAACTTCGCCGACGCCGTGAACACCGTGAGCCCGAGCTACGCGCGTGAGATCTTGACGGAGGCTCACGGCGCCGGTTTAGAGGGCGTGCTGCAAGCCGCGTCGCACAAACTCTCAGGGATTTTGAATGGCATCGATACGGCGGTCTGGAATCCAGAAACAGATCCCCTGGTTGGCTCGACTTACTCCCTTGACGACCTAAGTGGCAAAAAAGAAGCCAAGCGTGCCCTCATGGCCGAGTGCGACTTAGACCCATCGAAGATCGATCGCCCCTTGGTGGGCATGATCGGTCGCCTTGTCGAACAAAAGGGCGGCGACCTCGTCTTGCCCCTTGTCGACGACATCATCGGACACGATGTCAGCTTGGTTTTATTGGGATCGGGTGCCGCGGATTTGGAGCAAGGTTGGAAGGATGCCGCCGCCAGGCACCCGGGGCGACTTCATGCCAAAATTGGATTTGACGAAGGGTTGGCCCACCGCATTACCGCGGGCGCCGACATCTTTTTGATGCCTTCGCGTTATGAACCCTGTGGTCTGAATCAAATGTACGCGATGCGCTACGGCACCATTCCTGTCGTCCACCGAACCGGCGGCCTGGCCGATACGGTGGAGGAATGGAACGGCGAGGCAAAAAGCGGCACGGGCTTTTTGTTCGATGAGCCCCGCGAAGATCTGTTGGCTAGCGCCTTAGGTCGCGCCTTTGAGGTCTTTGACCAAGGAGAAAACTGGACTCGCTTGCAGAATAACGCGATGAGCAAAGACTTCTCATGGACCCGAAGTGCCAGGGAATACCAGCAGCTCTATTTGGGCTGATGGAGTCGCTTCCAGGTGGTCAAGGCGCGAACCGGAAGGTCCCAGGCGGATCTCTTGCCTTTTTTGAAATGGAACCAACCTAGCCCCGCGATCATCGCGGCGTTGTCGGTACACAAAGCCAACGAAGGGTAGACCATTTGTTTGCCCGAATTCTCAGCGAGTTGGTCGCAAGCCTCACGGATCTGAAGATTGGCGGCGACGCCACCGCAAACCACGATGGTGTCATGACCCAACATCTCGGCGGCGCGCAGGGTCTTTTTGGAGAGGACTTCCGCGGCGGCAGCCAAAAGGGCGGCGGCGACATCGGGCGGCGGTAACTCCGGGTTGTCGCGCAGCGCGTAGGCCACGGCGGTCTTAAGACCGCTGAAGGAAAAATCGAAGTTGTCTTTGTTCAGCATTGGTCGGGGCAGTCTTAGCGCGCGCGGATTGCCCTTCAGAGCGAGCTCTTGAAGCGCAGGACCCGCGGGCATTGAAAGCCCTAGCGCCCGACCGCATTTGTCGAGGCATTCGCCGACCGCGTCATCCAAAGTACCACCGACCAAACGAAAATCATCGAAGTCGCGGCAGTCGAGCAAGATTGTGTTGGCACCGGATATCAGGAGCGTCAAGAACGGCGGCTTTAGAGTTTCATCGTCCATCCAGGCGGCGAAAACGTGAGCTTCGAGGTGATTGACACCGATGAGTGGTTTTTGCAAGGCCATTGCCACGGCCTTACCCACGGCGGCCCCTACGAGCAATGAACCCATGAGGCCGGGTTCGTGGGTGACGGCGACGTAGTCGAGCGCTGTAGGAACCCGGCCCGCCTTTTGGAACGCGGCATCGAGCAAGGGAAAGATCTGTTGGATGTGTAGACGCGAAGCGCGTTCGGGAAGGACGCCGCCGAACTCTTCGTGCTCCGCAAACTGGCTGACGGTGAGATTGGCCAAAATCGTTCGCCCGTCCTCAACCAAAGACACGGCGGTGTCGTCAAAGGAGGTATCGATGCCGAGCCCGAGCGTCATTTGAGATCTCCGGGCTTTTTGGCGCGGCGGCCGACGCTGAAGGGCTTCAGATACTGGGGTTGCACCGCGTCGAAATCGGACGTTTCACCAGACTTCAAATCTTTTGCCGCGGCCGCAGCCAAGGCTTCGGCGGGGCTTGGAGCATTGCCAAGGAGCGAGAGTCTTTCGGGGGCAAGCAACTCGGACAATGGCTGGCTTACTTTGCGAGTTTCGTTTTTGGCCGCAGATTGATCGAGGAAAAACGAGGAGTCGGCACCCCAACGTGCGCAAAGGCCCGCGGCATCGTCGTCGTAGTGAAGGTCGCCGGATCGCATGAGGCCCTTTTCTACGACCTGGTAGCGGGCACTAAAGTGAGTGCCGCGCAATCCCAAAACGACGGCCACAAAAGGCTGGTCCACAGATGGCGGCTCAACTTGATCGAGCGCTCGCAAGGCGGCGATCTCGACGGCGTCATAGCCAAAGACTGGCTTTGACAGTGCCCAAGCGAAGGTCTTGACCATGCCCAGTCCAACCCGCAAACCCGTGAAGGAGCCGGGGCCGACGCTGACGGCAAAGGCGTCGAGGTCGGCGGGGCTCCACCCGGTTTCATTAAAGAGATCTTGCAGATACAAAAACGCCGCATCGCTGGGTGGGTGGCGGTGCTCCTCGCGGAGGGACGCGGCAAAAACTCCGTCTTCCCACAGGGCGATGCTGGTTGCGGGCGCGCTGGTATCGACGGCCAAGATCCTCATGCAACTTCCACGCAAGAAAAAGCCTTCAGATAGCGGTCGCCGCTGATCTTTATCTCGATGATGCGGTCGGTCTGAGATTCGCCGGGGCGGATGCGGACATCGAGGTAGTCTTCTGGCGCCATGAGCTCGCGCAAAGACCGTGGCCACTCGACCACCGTCAATCCAGTTTGCAGGTAGAGGAAATCCTCGTACTCGAGTCCCAAGACATGATCGGGATTCTCCAAACGATAAAGGTCGACGTGGTAAAAGGACCTTCCGCCGGCATCGTGGTGGTGCACTAAGGTGTAGGACGGGCTCACCACAGAGTCGACGTCATTGCCGCCGAAGCCCTCGTAGATCCCCTTGGTCAAGAGGGTCTTACCGGCACCGAGATCGCCTTCCAACAAGATGATACCCGGAGCTGAGATGGCGGCGCCGAGTCGGCAACCTAGCTTACGCGTGGTTTCCGGCGAGTCGCTGACGAATTCGCAGTGCATGGGGACGACTCAGGGTTTTACCGAGTCGAGAACTCGATCGAGGATCGCATCGGTCGTAAGCCCTTCGGCCTCGCCTTCGAAGTTCATGATGATGCGGTGCCTTAAGGCCGGTTTGGTCATCGTACGGACGTCTTCGAACGAGACGTTGAAGCGACCCTCCAACAGCGCTCGTACTTTAGCGGCCAAGATGATCGCCTGGCCACCGCGAGGGCTCGATCCAAAGCGCAAAAAGCGTTGGGCTTCGCTGACCGCCTGCGGTGATTCGGGATGCGTGGCCAACACGATATTGACGGCGTACTCGGCGACCTGGGTGGCGACGATGACGTCGCGAGCGAGGTCGCGAAGATTGAGGATCGTCTTCGAATCTAAGACGGGGTTGACCTTGGGCGCGGCCCGGCCGGTGGTTTGGTCAAGGATTCCCAACAGCGTGTCGCGATCGGGGAACCGCACCAGGAGTTTGAACAGAAAGCGGTCGAGTTGGGCCTCGGGGAGAGGGTAGGTCCCTTCCATTTCAATCGGGTTCTGCGTGGCCATCACGAAGAAGGGTTGCGGCAAGGAGTGCTGCTGACCACCCGCGGTGACCGTGCCTTCCTGCATGGCTTCGAGGAGGGCGCTTTGGGTTTTCGGCGTGGCGCGGTTGATCTCGTCGGCCAGCAGCACGTTGCCGAAGACCGGGCCGCGTTGGAACTGAAAACTACGTTGGCCGCGCTCGTCTTCGACCACAATGTTGGTGCCGGTAATGTCGGCGGGCATGAGGTCGGGGGTGAACTGCACGCGGCTGAACTGAAGGCTCAGGGCTTGGGAAAGGGTCTTTACCATCAAAGTCTTGCCGAGTCCCGGTACCCCTTCAAGAAGAACGTGCCCTCCCGCGAAAAGGGCGATGATGATTTGATCAATGATCTCGTCTTGCCCGATAATCACTTTGTGGATCTCGTTTTTGAGAGACGCTAGCCCCTCGCGAAAATCCGCAACTTGGCGTTCCAGCTCGGCGCTGGTTTGGGTGTTCGCTGCTCCGTCGTTCATTTGGGGACTATACGACCGCGAGCAGGGCCCGAAAACCCCCGCTGAGGTAGACCGAGCCGGTAACCACAAGGAGGGCCGGCTTCCGCGTCGAGATGGCCGCCGCGAGCCCTTTAGGCCCTCCGCTGATGTTGCGGATCTTAACGTCGCCGAGGACGGTGATGACGGCTTCGGCCAATGTCTCGTGATCGAGCGCGCGGGGGGAATTGGGCCTCACGGTCCACACCGCGGCGACTTTTCCTTGCAAGGGCAACAAGCAAGCGGAAAGGTCTTTGTCTCTGAGCATTCCGAGGGCCAGAGTGATGCTTTTTTCTGGGGCCCGAAGTTCGATCCAGCGCGCCAAGGCCCTCATGCTAGCGGGCGTGTGCGCCGAGTCGATCAAGACCTTGAATTTGTGATCGGGGTCGATGCCGACTTCGACGGGTTGGGGTAAAAAACTTGCCTCCTCAATGAACTCGAGCCGACCCGGCAGTCTTAGGGAGGCATAAACCGAGCGTAGGGCCTTCTCGTCGAAAGCCGTGGGCAACAAAGAGTCAGCGCTAGCGCGATGAAAAGCGGCCGCGGCCAGCGCCAAGTTCTCGGCCTGGTGGACGCCGTCTAAAGAAAGGACGAGGTCTTCGATCTTCAAGTCGGGTTTCCGCAGGACCAAATCAAAGACCTGGCCGCCGTCCCTAAGATCCCGTCGGTTCTCGATTCGAAAGCCGCGTCCGAGAAACTCCGCGGGAGCATCGAGCGCGGAAGCTCTTGCGGCGACGGCGCGGCCCGAAGGCGACTGCGGGTCCAGGCTGGAGATGACGGGGACTTGGGGTTTGATGATCCCGGCTTTTTCGCGGGCAATTTCTTCGAGAGTGGAGCCGAGGATTCGGGTGTGCTCAAGATCAATGGCCGTGATAAGCGAGACGGCGGGTGTGATGATATTGGTCGCGTCGAGCCTCCCCCCCAAACCAACTTCCATCACGGCAAGATCACAGGCTTTGTCGCGGAACTCGAGGAAGGCCATGGCGACCATCGATTCGAAGAACGAGGGGAGCTCCAAGGCTTCGGCCTGGCGACGGGGCTCAACCACTTGGGCCAGATTTTGGACTTGGCGGCAAAAATCGGCATCGAGGATGTCTTGACCGTCGATCGAGATGCGCTCGTTGACCCGCATGAGATGTGGCGACAAAAACAAGCCAGTTTTCAGGCCGCTGGCGCTGGCGAGCGCGCGAAGGGCTAAGGCCGTCGATCCCTTGCCCTTTGACCCGGCGATGTGGAAGTAGGGGCGGCCGGCCTCTGGCTGCCCCAGGTCCCGTAAGAGCGCGCGCATACGCTCGAGATCTAGCGAGTCACGGCCCATGCGAGCCGCGTCTTTTTGCTCGTAGTCGGTGAAACTCGCCAAATAGTCGAGGGCATCTGACAGCGATGATAATGAAACAGGGGCAGCCATGATCGAGTCCGTTTGTAAGGGGCAGCCCAGCGCTGCCGTTTGTGAGCTTTTGGGCCCTGACCGAGGTTGTGGTCTCGATCTGTGAGCTGGCCCTGGAATTGCTTAGAGTGATAGCACCCCGTCGAGAGCCGAATGGATGCGGATAAGGACCAGATCCTTGTGAACCCCCGCGGCCAATTTGCGTTTCGCACATCATGGTGACCGAAATCTTGAGTTCAAGGCAGATCTGATGGCAAGAGTACCCGGTGTTGTGAGCGTTGGCGGGCGGAACCCGAGTGGCTCGAATCCCATTATTTTCGTGGTGGTGGTGGGCCTCGTGATGGGGGGTGCACTCCTTTGGCTCTTCAATCTCGACACCCGCGAACGAAAACAGATCGAGGTCTCTCTGCCGCAGCGAAAGATCACGATCAGCGACGACGCTCCGCTTTGGAATCCGCAGACTGAAACCTGGGGGGCGGTCAATGACACCAACCGCGACGGTCAAAGTGAAGTCCCCACGAAAGCCTTGGGAGTGGCCTGCAATCGTGTGGCGAGCCATTCTTGGAATGCCTTTGCTCTGCGAGGTACGATCCTAGAGCCGGATCGCATCGGTTTTCAGCGATTGGACATCCCGAGTTACTTTCAGGCCCCGCGAGCCCTGCGAGGGCAGCCGGTAGAAGTCGTGGGCGAGTTAATCTCGCTAGAGAAAGTCGATGTCTTTGAAAAATATGAGGGACTGAAAGTAGGTAAGCGTTTTGAGCTTTACGAAGGCGTCATCAAACCGCGCGAGAATCTCCACGGTAGTGGCGTGCCGGTGTTTTTCACGCTGGTAGATGATCCCAAAAACGCGCTGCCAACGCTGGGCGAGCCGGTGAAACTTCAGGGCGTCTTTTTCAAGCTGCAGGAAATCTTGCAGGGGCAACCCGAAGTTGGGCTGTGGTTGCTGGGCAAAACGCTCCACCGAAACTTCAGGGTTCCCGAGCTCGATGCGATTGATCTGGACTTGCTGACAGATGTCAAAGACGTCAAGCAGGCGATGAACCGCAGTTTGCCCTTCGGCGAGGAGGCCTTTTGGCATCTAGCTGCGGACGTGGTGAGGCGCGGAGATCGTGACCGCGGGGAACCCATCGAGCTTTCGAAAAAGAAATCCCAAGAGCTTTTGAGCGACCCCGAAAAGTACCGCGGCAAGTACGTCGAAATGCGGGCGCGCATCTTGAAAGTCGACCAGTTCGGCATGAACGCATTTTTTCCCACGAATGCGGCCGGCGACAACGCCGTTGACGGAATCTGGAACACCTACCTGACGACCAACGGCGATAGCACGGTTACCGTGATGTGGCTGAAGAAGCCCAATCTTGACTTAGACGTAGCTGACGAGGTCATCATCCGGGGTGTGTTCTATAGGGTCTGGGGTTTTAAATCCCGCGAGGGATTCAGCCGCAGCCCGTTGGTGATCGGTGTCGGCGACATCGAGGTCTACAAGAGGCCCAGCAACGCATTTTCAGGGATCATCCTGGGCTTCGCTGTCTTTTGTCTGCTTTGCGTTGTTTTGGTGGCTTTGGTTCTACGGCGAGACCGCAGGCGTTCGGAGCTCTTCCGTAAGAGCCTTAATGCCAAGAAGAAGCTGCAACGCGGTCGCGTTGATCTGAACGAAGTCGCCCGCCATTCCGAGTGAATTTACGTCCGTCTTGCCCGATCTTCACCGCTCCCCGCAGTAGTGAATATTCTTTAAGTATACAAAAGATGTAAATTTCGTCGGCCGTGCTCCGAAAAGGGAGCGTGGAGTTCATCAGTGGAACCAGCCCTTCGGGGAGGTGAAGCCTGGGAGGGACCGCGCGACGAGGCGCGATCTTCGAAGAGCTCATTTTTCAAATTGATCAAGGGGAGACCGATGGGACTCAGAATTAACACCAACATCTTTTCGCTGAACGCGCAGCGCAACCTGGCGTCGGCGAGCAACAAGTTGGGAACGTCTTTTGCGCGTTTGTCGACGGGCCTTCGCATTAACACCGCGGCCGACGATGCCGCGGGTTTGGCGATTTCCGAACGCCTTCGTTCACAGGTGACCAGCCTCGAGCAGGCCGGTCGCAACGCCAATGATGGCATTTCGCTGATTCAGACCGCTGAAGGTGCGCTCGATGAGAGCAGCAGTATCTTGAATCGTTTGCGCGAGCTCTCGGTACAGTCGTCAAACGGCACGCTTTCCGGCTCGGACCGCGACACGCTGCAAGAAGAGTTCTCGGCTCTGGTTAGCGAAGTCGACCGTATTGCCAATTCCGCGACCTTTAACGGTACCGATCTTTTGAGTGGCAGTTCGACCGTATCGCTGCAAATCGGCTCGGGAACGACTGCCGGCACCGACACCATCGACGTGACCTTGTCCGCGGCCGGTTCGTCCGATCTCGGTTTGGCTTCGCTCGACATCGGCTCGGGTGGTGATTCCTCGGCCGCGATCACGGCGATCGATTCTGCGATCGACAGTGTCGCCTCGATTCGCGGTGGCCTCGGCGCCGCGCAAAACCGCCTGGAATCGACGATCAACAACCTCGGCGTTCAAATCGAAAACCTCACCGCCGCCGAGTCGCGTATCCGCGACGTTGATGTCGCCAAAGAGTCGGCCGAACTCACCAAGAACTCGATCCTCCAGCAGGCGGCCTTGAGCATCTTGGCGCAGGCCAACGTGCAGCCGCAGTCCGCGCTCTCGCTGTTATAGGTCGAGAACTAAAAAATCGCTCGCGCTTGAACGAACTCGGTTAGTTCAAGCGGAGCGCGCAATCCAAAATCAAGTCGAATGACGATTGCGAACACGCCAAACAACGATCTCCGTGTTGTGCAGAGAGCCGGTTCGAATTGACGAACCGGCTCTCTCTATTTTCATGTGCGGCGTCACTTTCTGTGTCTGCTGACGTCTGGAGAGATGACTCGACTCTTGGCCAGGGACCAAGGGAGCACGCATGTACCAAGCCTTTAGCCGGGTAATGATGATCGGACTTTGCATGGCCTTTGTTCTGTCCGCAAACTGCCCCGCGCAGATTCTCGTTGTCGGCAATCCGATACTGGATCGCGTCGATCTCGTCGGCCCCAACGGCGTCCTGTTGGCGTCATTGTCGAATCTCGGGAACGTTCGGTTTTCTTGCACCGATGGCACGACGGTGGCATGGCTTAGTGATGCGTCGGCGGGCAGGATTCGGCGCATCGAATTAGAGAGTCTCATCGTCACGTCTTTTGAAGTACCAGGTATTCCCCGCGCGTTGTCGCAGTTGCCTAATGGTGGCTGTGCCGTGGTCAGCGATTTGGGCACCCAGGGTTTGCTGCTTTTCGTCGACGCCGATGGGGTGATCACCAACTCCTACGGGCTCGGCATCGGAGCCCAGCAGTTAGCCCGAGGTGCAGATGGCGAATTCTTGGTGGCGGAGTTTGTGGGAGTCAACCCGGGTCTTCTGCGTCGCTTCGACGCCGAAGGGGATTCGATCGGATTGCATCCGATTGGAAGCCTGGCGACGCGCATTCTTGTAGCGAATGACAAGACGGTCTGGGTGCTCTGCGGTTTTGTGCAAGAGCTTTGGCACTACGGCCCGCAAGGGGATTTGCTCCAAGTGGTCGCTTTGCCTCCAGGCGCTCGAGACATCAATCAAGACCGCGCGGGTCAACTTGTCGTTTCCTATCCGACGATCGGGATGTTGGAGTATCGCGATCTCCAAGGCCTGCTGATCTGGACGGTGCCCGGGCCGGGAGCGTTTCGGCTGCTACGCGACGGAAATGGGAGGCTTTGGGCCGCCGACGCGATGAACGGCAAACTGGTGGCTGAGGATGATTGGGACACGGTGGGAGCTGGCGTGACCTTGAGCGCGGGGGTGGGAGTGTCGGGGTCAGAATCGGCGTATGCATACGCAAGCAGTGGCGGTGGCAACGCGGATACCGACGGCGATGGCGTCGTCAACGCCTATGAAGTCCAGGTGACGACAGACCCCTTCGATTCGCAATCCACGCCCTTCGCTTCTGAACTCACGGCGCCGCTGCAACCAGGGCTTACGACCACGATCCACTTTCGTTCCTCAGGCACACCGAACTTGATTTATCAAACGGGTATCTCGCACGGCCCGGCCGCTGAGAATGCGGGCGCGCTTGGCATGCGTTTGCAGCCGGGACCGTTGTTTGACTGGTACCAAAGTTCGGCGACCGGCGTCATTGTGTTCGGGGTGCTGGGCTTTTTTGACGCCCTTGGAGACTCCTATTTTCCGATCTTCATTCCAGATCTGCCGACCTTGTCCGGGCTTCGGTTTTGGGTCGGGTTTCGCGTGCTAACGGAATTTCCGGATTTCACGGTGGGTCTGTCGGCCCCAGCGGTGGAACTCGAAATCGAGTGAACGTGACCGACCGCCAAGCTGCCATTCTCGGACTCAACGCGACCGGTGTCGCGGGGCAGCGCGAACTGAGGATCATCGAGGAAAAGCTCGGCCCTCTCGAAACTCCTGGCCTCGCCGCGCCCCGAGAACTCCGTCTCCCCAGACGTATTCGCTCGGCGATGGAGCATCCTGGTTTAGTGGCGATTGGCCAGCTTGAGGCCAAAGACGCCGAAAGCTACGGCTTGTCGGTTGCGATTTTTGAAGACGAGTGTTTTCCTCGGCGCTTGCTTTGCCTCGCGAATCCACCGCTCGCTCTGTATTGGCGCGGGACTCTTCCTCCAGATGAACAGCCCGCCGTCGGCGTCGTGGGCTCGCGGCGCTGTAGTCGCTATGCCTTGAGGGTCGCTGATTCCATCGCGCGCGATCTCGCGTCGTTGGGAATCGTCGTGGTCAGCGGACTGGCACGCGGCGTCGACGCCAGCGCCCATCGTGGGTCCTTAGGGGACAAGCGCTGCGCGCTGGCGATTCTCGGCTGCGGCATGGCCTCAATCTACCCCCCGGAACACACGCAACTCGCGCTCGATATTGAATCAAGTGGTGCGGTTCTCAGTGAGTTCGGTCCGGAAGTAGCGCCCTTGGCACGGAACTTCCCACGACGAAATCGACTCATCGCGGGCTTTTCAGATGCGTTGTTGGTGATCGAAGCGAGACAAAAAAGCGGAGCCTTGATCACCGCGCGCTGGGCTGCCGATCTTGGTAAGGACGTCTTTGTCGTCCCTAATCAAGTTGATAACGCCGCCGCCGAGGGCAGTCTCGCGTTGCTTCGGGACGGCGCGCGCCCGATACGGGACGCGAAAGATCTCATTCAAGATATGGGCTGGGAGGACGATGAAGTTCAGCTGGATCTGGCCGCCGTTGCTCAGGAGCCTAGGTCGCCGGCAAGCGATTTGGAACAGGCAGACTTGCGACTGCTGACCTTGCTAGATCACGAAGCAGCACCCCTCGACGCTATCTTGGGTGGCCTAGGGATGTCGGCGGGGGAGGCACTGACTCGTCTGATGGCACTTGAATTAAAAGGAGAGGTTGAGCAGCTGCCGGGGATGTGCTTTCGCCGAGCCAACAACAAGTGATGATGACCGACTAGTTGGCGAGCAAGAATTCCATCGTGAAATGCAAGACAGCACAAATTGCCAAGATCGTTCCACTCATGTAAAGGAACATCTTGCCGGCGGCCTTGAACACATCATCCATGGCGGGCCGCCTCAACAGCGAACAGAAAAAACAGATCACGGCCGCGAGCGGCAAAAAAAGCAGGATGCTCTGAGTGATGCTCATGATCCGACTCCTTCGCGAGTCGGGGCGGGAGGGGCATCGTCCGTTTTTGCAACCTCGAGTGTTTCTTTGCGGTCCTTCGCGGTGGCGAGATCCCAGGCGTCAATCATGGCGAGGATGTTCAACAGAGCGGCGACGCCCGAATAGAGGCAACCGACGTGATAGGCGGCGTTGTCGCGATAGATGTTGAGCGAGCCCGTCGCCAAGGCTGCGATGCCTGCCATCAAGCCGCCAAAGAGATGGGCCAAGCCCCAGATGGAGTGGCGATCGAAGGGCGAGATATTGCGAAAGTCTGCGATGGCCATGCCCGCGACGAAGGTCAGCAGGATGAGGCCTCCTACCCAAAGGCCGCGCTTTTTTTCACCGAGATGAAAGTGGCCCAGACCGGGGACCAACCAGGCGAGCAGGACCGCATTTCGCTGCCGCGCCGATGACGTGGTGACGAAACGGACCAGCAGCAGAACCGCGACCAAAGGAAGGATGATTTTGGCCATGGGGAGGAGGGCCTTAACGCGAATTCCAGCCCAGCTGGCTTTGGGGGGCTCCAGGACCTCCGCAAAGGGGCTGAAACCGCGTGAATTCTGAGTCTCGACCCAGGCGAGGAACCATAAGTGAAGGTCTGCTTTGAGGCAAGAGTCGTGGAAGCTCGCTTTTCTTGGGGGGACTCGAGTTCTATAGTGTCGGCGGGTTCACAAACCGAGAACGGAACGCAGGCCTTGCGCACTCATAAAACCGAAGTTCGAGTACGCTACGCCGACACCGATCAGGGGGGAGTGGTCTATAACGCCAACTACCTCGTGTTCTTGGAGATTGGGCGCACTGAGCTGATGCGTTCCATTGGCTGTCCCTATGCGGAACTCGAAGCCCGCGGCTTGGTCATGCCGGTTTTCGAAACCCAGCTCAAGTTCAGGAGCCCTGCGGTCTACGACGATTTACTGGTCGTAGCGACCGAGCTGACGGAACTTGGGCGGGTGCGGATGCGCTTTGACTCGAAAGTGATGCGGGCGTCAGATCGATGCCTGTTGGCGGAGGGATACGTTCGTCTCGCTTGCACGAACGGAAAGGGTAAGCCGGTTGCTATTCCGGCGGACGCCTTGGCCTTGATGAAACAACATTTGCTGCGTGGATGACCCAATGGGCGTCGCCGTGCCAAAAGACCTCAAAAGGGTGACGAAGAGCAGATTTTCGGGAAGTCGCGGAGATCGCTGTCGTCCATCCGACAGATTCGAAGGGGGACCTTATGTCCAGATTGCTCAGTTTGCCCGCATCTAATGCCCTATTGGGACTTAGCCTTGCTTGTTGCCTCATCCTGACCTCTTGCGCAACGCCCAAGGATTCTGATTCCGGCGGCGCCATGAATGATGAAGGCGGAGCAGGGATGAGCAACACGACTCAGCCGGTTAGCTCGAACGCCACGCAGTTTATGGGAGGCGTCACTCACGCGCATACCGAAAGGCGTCTCCAGCTTGAGCGATCTTTGGATCAATGGTGGCTCGCCTTTGAAAAGCAGGAGTACTCGAAGTCGGACGGTCTAGCGACCGCCCTTGAGCAGTTCGTCAACAAACACTACGACGAAGTCGTCTCCGACCTCAAAGCCTCAAGCCCGCGCTTTCGCCGCGTCGCGGCCGCGGGTCTTGGTTTTAGCGGCAAAAAAGAAGCCGTTGAGCCCTTAATTGTGACCTTGCGGGATAACGATGTTGGCGTGCTGCCGGCAGCCCTATTGTCTCTGCGCCAACTCGCGATCAATGGCGTCGACGTGCCGTCGGCCCCAGTCATCGGCCTCTTGTCGCAGAGAAACCCCGATGTACGAAACAACGCCTCGATGGTCTTGGCCCATGCCGTCAAAAAGGGCGAAGGTGAGCTCTACCTGCCTTTGACTTCCGCCATGGAAGACAAAGAACCCGGTGTTCGCCTCCACATTGCGGCTGCTCTAGGACGTCTTGGCGACCCTGCCGCAATCCCATTCTTGACCAAAGCCCTCAACGATGAGTTCGCCTTGGTGCGGGTTCGTTCGGCCTTGGCCTTGGCTCGCATTGGTGACAAGCGCGCCGTCCCGAGTCTCATCGAAGCCGTCGATGACCCGCAACCCGACGTTTCCCGGGCCGCCCACAAGGCCCTGCAAAGTTTGACGGGCCGCAAGCTGGACCGTCGCAAGGAAGCCTGGGACGAGTACCTATCCAACAAGAGCCAAGAGTAACCTGAAGCCGTCGCTACATCATGCTCGTGGGATCGCGATCAATAAGGACCTGTACTTTTTTATCGGATCGTAGGTCACGCTCGGCCAGTTCGAACAAGGCCTCCAGGTGGTGGTCTTCTTCGGCGCGGACGACGAGGTGATAGCGGTAGAGGTTTTTGAGAAACGAGATGGGGGCCGGGGCCGGGCCCCTAATTTCGTAGGCGCCAAATAGCGAACCCTCGTGGAGTTTGGCGGCTATTTTTTCGGCCTTTTTTTGTACCTGCGATTCATCGAGTGCTTGAACGATGATGCGCAGTAGTTTTCCGAATGGCGGATACATCATCTCGCGGCGATGTCGCAGCTCTTCCGCCGCGAAGGCCGGGAAATCGTGACGTGCTGCGGTCACAAAACTGTAGTGGTCTGGCGTCCAGGTCTGGATGATGACCCGACCTGATTTGCGTCCACGACCGGCACGTCCGCTAACTTGAGTCATCAGCTGAAAAGTACGTTCGGCGGCACGGAAGTCGGGGAGTAGCAAGGACGAGTCACCCGCGACGACGCCAATGAGGGTGATCCCCGGAAAATCCAGGCCCTTTGCCACCATTTGAGTGCCGATCAAGATGTCGATCTCTTCGGCCTTTAGCCGCCGGTACATTTCCTCATGGGCGTTTCGCTGCCGCATTGATTCGCTATCCATGCGGGCAATGCGTGCCCCGGCAAACAACGTTCGTGCGGCGTCTTCGACGAGCTCGGTCCCAAAACCCTGAAACTTGATATCTCCGTGACCACAGTCCGGGCAGCGGCTGGGGGGATTCTCAACGGCGCCGCAGTGGTGACACAAAAGACGGCCGCTGCTCTTATAGAAAGTCATGGGCACGTCGCAGTGACGACAGACTTTCGAGAAACCGCACTCCCGGCACTTGATTGCGGTGCGAAATCCACGGCGATTCAAAAACAACAGGGTTTGCTCCCCGCGGTCTAAGTTCCTGCGCACAAGGCTGATGAGGAGCGGTGAAAACACCCCTCCGGGCCCAGTCGTCTTGTTCGAGCGTAAATCAATGCAAGAGACTTGAGGCATGGGAGTCTTGGAGATGCGATTCGGCATCTCCAAACGAACGAGTCGACCCCGTTCAGACGCTTCCCAGCTCTCCAAACTAGGAGTTGCAGAGCCTAATACGACCACTGCGTCCTCCATGGCGGCTCGCATCATGGCCACATCGCGGGTGTGGTAACGCGGGACGTTTTGTTGTTTGAAAGTGCCCTCGTGTTCCTCGTCGAGGATGATCAGACCGAGCTTGTCCAGTGGCGCGAAAACTGCGCTGCGGGGGCCGATGGCGATGCGCTTGCGACCCTCATTCAGATCATTCCACTGGCGGGCCCGTGCGGCGTCGGTGAGATGAGAATGCAAGACCGCGACGGTCCCAAAGCGCGACTCAAAACGCTCGAGAGTCTGTGGCGTTAATGATATTTCGGGGACGAGGACAATGGCGGATTTTCCTCGGGCCAAACAGTGCTGAATCGCGTCGAGGTAAACCTCGGTCTTGCCGCTTCCGGTGACCCCAAAGAGCAAAAACCCGACATGCTTTTCGGCGGCAACAGCCTCGCGGATAGCCTGGGCAGCTGCGGCCTGGTCGGGTTCTAAAGCTGGTGCGGTTGTGGGGCTGATCTCAAGCCCCGAAAACACCGCTTCCTGAAGATCCTCCCAGCGCAGCTCTATGAGCCCCTTTTTGACGAGGGTTGAGACCGGAGAAACGCTCGCTTGTGTCAGTCGAAGCACGGTCTGGCGGGGGAGGCCGTCCTCCTCTTTGGCGACGAGCTCCAAGATTTCTTTTTGTTTGAGGGTCTTTTGTCCCTTGGGCCAGGCGGCGAGTGCCTCGCTTGCCGCCGGCTGGATCGCGTGCAACACGGCAGTCCGACGGCTCCCCGCGCCCCGTTTGACTCCGGCGGGAACAAAGGCCGTAAGGGCCTCACCGGGTCCGCAGAACCAGCGCTTGGCGATGTCTTGCGCGAGCTGAAGCGCGTGAGGGCTCAACAGGGGAACGGCGTCGAGAACTTCCTGCACATCTTTAAGCGCGTATTTGCCTTCGGCCGGCGCCTTCGATTCGCTCTTTAGCTCGAGGACAAACCCCACCAGCGATCTGGGGCCAAAAGGTACGCGCACTCGACAGCCAGGTCTAATCCCATCGCAAAGTGCCTCAGGAACCCGATAGCTAAAAGCATGACGAATGGGTAAATCGAGTGCGACCTGCGCAACAACTCCATCAGTCATGGGCTTGAGGTCGCAACAATGTCATGTGGTATGTGCGTTCTTTTTTTTCGGATTTTGAGGCCATCAAGAAACACCTACCGACTAAGCCACAGTAAATGTCATGGGTAAGGCAGGGCCTTGATGTGGTGATTAGGCGCACGAGCAGGGAATGTCATGGCACTTTGGGCAGCCTTCGGCGTAGCGGGCCGCGACTTCCTCCATCTTGATGCCCTTGATGCTGGCGAGGCTCGATAGCCAAGCCAAAACGTCTGAGAACTCTTCAATGAGGTTGTCCCGGTCGTCCCCTTTGAGGGCCCGGGCCAACTCTCCGACCTCCTCTACGAACCACATGAAGGTGCCGTCGAGGCCACGGGAGGAGTCTTTTTCGAAGTAGGTGCGCTCGATGAGATCTTGGAATTCACGAATCTGCACGGGGTGAAACTCCGGCGCGGGGATAAAGAGTCAGCTGAGACGACGCAGGCTGACGAGAGTGATGTCGTGCTCGCCGGGCTCTTCGGCGAGATGAGCTTCGATGCGCTGGTGTAGCTTTTGGGCGACTCTGTCGTCTTTTTTCCCCATGACGCTTTTCGCCGCTTTGTAAAAGCGCTGTTCGCCGAGGGCCTCTCCAGAGTTCAGATCCAAAGACAAGATGCCACTGGTTCCAATTAATAGGGTATCGCCCTTTTCGAGGATGACATGGGCCTCTTCGATGCTGGAGTCGAAGACGGGTCCTTTGTCGAGTCCCATCGCGATCCCGGGCGGGTGGGTCATGTTGAGTTGATCCCTTGTCGCCACCAAGCTCAACGCGGGTAAGCGATGACCGGCGCTCGCGATCGTCACACTGCCATCCCGAGCGTCGTAGATCGCATACATCGCGGTGACGTACATGCCGCGCCGCAAGTCTGGCGAAATATTGGCATTGATCTGTTTGAGCACTTCGGCGGGGGCAAGTTTGTGGGCTGGCAATGAACGCAGCGCACTTCTGGCCATGGCCAACACGAGTGCCGCGGGTATGCCCTGTCCACTCGCGGTCAACAGCAACAAGCCGGTGCGTTGCTGGTCGAGCGGCATGAAGTCAAAAAGATCACTCGAGATTTCGCTCGCAGGCTGACAGCTCGCGTCCACGATGGCACCCGGAATCTCGGGCATGGTTTTGGGAAACAGGCGAGCTTGAATCTCTTGGATGATCTGTTCTTGGTGTTCTTTGGAAACGAGTTCTTCTTTGAGCTGAGCCCCCTCCGCGAGCCCGTGCGTCATCTCATTGATGGCGTCCGCAAGGGTGCCGATCTCGTCGCTGGAGGTGGCGCGGGTGCGGTGCGTAAAATCGCCGCGGGCGACGATTTGAATGTCTTTTACCAAGGTATGAAGCGGACGCGTGATGACGCGTGCGACCCAAAAGCAAGTGAGGACGCCCAAGATTGTGCCCAGGGTGCTAAACACGATGATTCGGTTCAATAGTGAACTGAGTTCGTCTTCGATGACGGTTTCGGACAAGAAAACTTGGACGTTTCCGATCTTCTGCATGCCCCCGCCCGGGCGACTAATGCTTCGCTTGAAGGATCGGTAGCTGAAGGTCCCGTGGGAGCCGACGGACATGCGCCCGCGGTGAATGGTCGTTTCTCCTACGATCCGTTCCTCGCCGGAATCGGAAATGCTGAGTTCGTCAGCGCCGGTGGCGGTCGCGATCAAAGACAGCTTGCCGTCGGTACCCGACTCGAAAATTGCAACTTCTCTTACCGGTACATCGCCTTTGAGCATGTCGCTCAAGCGCGCTTGGTTGTCCGCGTTGTGCCAATCTGGCGCGGCCAAAGAGGAGGCGGCAAAAACGCCCGCCGAGTCAATTGATTCGTTGAGCGCGCGTTTGGTTTGGGAGTAGTCGTTCCAACCCTGTATGCCGACGATCAGAACCATCACTAGGCTTACGGGTAAAGCGAACTTGAGACCGATGCCCGATCCCTTTTTTCGGGGCCGACCGCCCTTCGAAGATGTGATCGTGCTGCTTCGCGATCGGGTGGTCGTTCTGGGCATGAGTTCCTCTATTTGGCCAGGTACTGAACCAAGATCGAAAGGGGCAGCGCAATCAATCCTGCCGCCACATCATCATAGACCACGCCGCGTCCGCCCGGCAACTGCTCGAGCTTTCGAACCGGGCCCGGTTTGGTCATGTCGAAGAGCCGAAAGAAAAAAAATGCGGCCAAAAGGCCCACCCAGCCGGGGTTTTCAAAGCGGAGGCAAGCGATCCAAATCCCTGCTCCTTCGTCCAGGACGAATTTTTGAGGATCTTTGAGGCCGCTCGACGAGATCATGCGATCGGCGAGGCCGGGTCCAAATAGAGTAGCGGCGACCGCCAGAGCTAGGGTGGTCGGGGCGTACCAGGGATCGGGCAAAAAAGCGATGACCATAAGGGCCACGAAGGTGCCGCAAGTGCCGGGCATGATCGGTGAGAGGCCAGAGCCGAATAGGGTTCCTAAGACGGTGGAAAGCTTGGCCACTAGATGTCCTGAGCGCTGAAGCTCTTGGACGCTTGCGCCACGTACAGGGCGCCTGAATAGAGGGTGAGGCCCACCGTGGCCCAAATACAGATGTGAGTGCAGATGTTGACCCAGGATGGGATGTCGGGCGCAAACGCCACCACGCCAAAGAGAAAGCCGACCAAGATACTCTGGACGACCATCTTGATCTTACCCGGCATCTCCGCCCCGAATTCGATTCCCTTGCTCTCCATATAGCCTCGAATTCCCGTCACCAAGAATTCGCGGAAGAGCACTAAGGCAACCATCCATGGGTGAAGGTAGTAGGTCGTTTCTGCAAATCCCAAAAACAAGACGAGACTACCGCAGACAATAATCTTGTCGACGAAGGGGTCGGCGATGCGGCCAAATGCCGTCACGGTGTTGTCGCGGCGAGCGATGTAGCCGTCTAACGCGTCCGTTACCGTCGCGAGGGTGAAGAAGCCGAGGCCAATCCAGGCGGCGAGAGTGCGGTGGTTGTCTAGGCAGCTGCCCTCGGCGATCAACACTAAGATTAGCGAGGAAACGAAAGCAATGACGAGTCGGCCCAGGGTCACGCGATTGGCAAGATTGAAAGACGGTAGCATGGCTAGACTCAGTTTGGCTTAGATGATGGTAGCTTCAAGGTCGTAGGCGGATGTTTCGGTGACGCGGGCTTGGACGAGCTCTCCCGGCGCGACGGCACGACCAGTAAGGTGTACGGAACCGTCAATCTCGGGTGCATCTGCAAAAGAGCGGCCGCGAGCTTTTCCGTCGTCGATTCCGGGGTCTTCGACCAAGATTTCCAAGTCGCGGCCCAAAAAGCGTGCGTTGTTTTCCTCGGCGATTCCGCGCTGCAAGGTCATGAGGCGATCGAGGCGTTCTTGCTTTAATTCCTCCGGCACGGCGTCTTCAAGATCGAAGGCAGGACTACCTGGCTCGGGTGAGTAGGGGAACGCGCCTAGGCGATCGATGCGGTGCCTATCGACGAAACGCATGAGATGCTCGAAGTCGGCATCGGTCTCGCCGGGGAAGCCGACAATGAAGGTCGTTCGAATGACCAGGTCTGGCGCCCGGCTGCGGAGCTTCAGCAGCAAGTCTTCGACCTGTTTCTCGCTGCTCTGACGGCGCATGCGTTCAAGGACGCGGCCCGAACTGTGTTGTAGGGGCACATCGAGGTAGGGCAGGACCTTGTTGTCGGCGGCCAAGATTTCGATCAAGTCGTCATCCACTTCTGTGGGATAGGCGTAAAGCAAACGCGTCCAATGCAGGCCATCCGTTTCTGAGACGGATTGCATCAATTCGGCGATGCGGCGCTTCCCGTAGAGGTCGATGCCATACTGCGTCGAGTCTTGAGCTACGACGTTGATTTCTTTCGCCCCAACTTGGACCAGCCGCCGCGCTTTGTCCAAGACGTCGTCAAAAGCCAGGCTTCGCATTCGGCCGCGGATACTCGGGATGACGCAGAAGGTGCAGTTGTGATTGCAGCCCTCCGAAATCTTGAGATAGGCGAAGTGCGCCGGGGTGAGGCGCGCTTGCACATAGTTGCCGGGGCGGACGAAACCGGTCTTTGACTTGTTGACGTCCGGAATGATCTCGTCGATCATCTCGGGAAGACGAGCGTAGTCTTTGAAGTCGATGAGGCGGTCGATGTCGGGAACGGCGGCGTGGATTTCTTTGGCGTAGTTGCCGACCATGCATCCCGTTACAAAGACGGCTTTTAAGCCGTCAGCTTTTAGTGCGCAGGCACTGCGGATGGCATTGAGTGATTCTTCGCGGGCTGAACCCAGAAACCCGCAAGTGTTCACCACGACCAAGTCCGCGTCGGCGGGGTCCACGACAACTTCGATGCCGTGCGAAAGGAAATCGGAGACGATCCCCTCGGAGTCCACTAAGTTCTTGGGGCAACCCAAGCTAATCATCGAAACGCGTCTGTTAGCCAAAGTGGACTCCTGGGCCTCTCAATCTTAGTCTTGCGTGGTCTCCCATTCGGGGAGTGTCACGCGAATTTCTCGGGTGCCAGTTCCCCGGTAGGGGCCCACCACGCCTTCTGCTTCCATGCGATCAATCGATGCCGCGGCCGTCCGGAAAGTTAGCCCGAGCTGGCGTTGAAGCAAGGAGACGCTGCAATTGTCGGCCTCCAAGCAGGTTCGAACCGCAATTTCGTAGGTGTCTTCATCCACGACCGACTCTGAAGCCAAGGCACCCGCAGGGGTCTTGAGGCCGGGGCCCGCGGCGGGCGCCGCGTCTAACCACGCTCCCCAGCCGTCCTCGGCCACCGTGCCGCTAACTGCGGCTTCGGTGGTGGATTCGCCCGCATTTTGTGCGTCTGCAGGGGCCTTATCAAGCGATTCGCGGTCAAGGCCTAAGGGATTGTCCTCAATTTGCGCTTCGGAGTGGAGAGTCTTGGTGCCTCCATCAGCCGAAACCTGATCCGGCCTGTCGCCCAAGTAGTCGCCAAAGTCGGACTGAACCCATTCCGAGTTCACGCCCTCGTCACGTTCCTCGGTTTCGGATGCACTCTCTTCGAAATCGAAGTCCGAATTAATGGTGTCGAGTTCCTCTTCGTCGTCAAGGTCGACGGCTTCCGCTGCCGACGCCGAGATTTCGATTTCATCGAGACCGTCGTCTTCTTCGCCTTCGTCTTCGATCTCCTCGTCTTCTTCTAAACCGAGGACTTCTTCGAACTCGTCATCCTCTTCAAACTCTTCACCACCATCTTCGAGCTCGTCCTCCTCCTCCTCCTCCTCTTCTTCCTCGTCGTCGTCAAGCTCCTCGTCTTCGAGGGCTTCGTCTTGCTCCTCGAATTCTTCGTCGTCCTCTTCGAGGACTTTGTCTGCTTCGAGTTCTTCGAGTTCTTCGAGTTCTTCGAGTTCTTCGAGTTCTTCGAGTTCTTCGGCGTCCTCAAGGGCGTCCACCGACGGCGCCGCCTCCTGCGTGGTCTCGGCTAAAGCCGCAGACTCTGACGTGGCTTGGGCATCGGCTACGAAGCTGAAATCGACGTCGGGTGTCTCGAAGATGTCTTCCATCGAGGCCCCGAAGTCAAATCCTGAGGCTGCTCCGGTTACGACGGGTTCGGCTGCTTTTTCTTGCTCGGCGGCCCGTTCTGCGGCCTCGGAAAGGCGGCCCAACTCGACAGCATCCGCTGGAAGTTCCCCATAAAACTCGGGGATGTGGTCACGCTCGAGTTCTGCATCTGACTCCTCAAACAAAAAGTTCGAAAGACCGGAGTCTTCATTCAATGGGGTCGCATGCGGCAGTTCTTCCGCAACCCGCTGGATGGCGATTTCGGCGGTGTCGACGTCGCTGATCGCAGCTTCTGGCTCGACCTTCGGAGTGGGGGCAACGACGACCTCTTCGGATTCGGCCTTGGCTGCAGAGTCAGCAGCAGCATCAGGGGAGGAGGAGGAGACCGGGGTCACGGGGCGAATGTCGTCCGCGATATCGTCGTCCATATCCAGGTCAAGGTCGGGAAAGCTATCACGCCCCTCAATGTCTCTTTCGTCGACAACCTGCTTCAAGTCGTAACTAGTCAGTGGTGCGGTCCGATTCGACTTGGCGGGGGCTTCAGTGACCGCGCTCTGATGGAATACGGGAGTTTCGGCTTGGCTGTCGCCCGGCGAGCCCATTCCCAGTGCAAAGGCCTGTTCGGCCGATCCCGACCCGAGCCAGCTTTTCATTCGGGCAAAGAAGAACCAGTCGCGCGCCATGAAAAACCCGAAGATCACCAGGACAATGGCGACGAGGACGGCCAAGGGGTGTGGGAGCACGGCAAAAGCCTGAGCGATGTTGGCCCCAAAGCGGCCTCCCCAAGTCTCTGCGCCACGACTCATCACGGCGAACAAAGATGAGAGGCTCAAAAGCAACAAACACAAACCGACCGCGCGGCGAGGCCCGTGGTCGAGATGTTTGCCAATCCAGCGCAGAATGCTCAGCTGCATGAGACCCGAGAACAACAAAATGGCCGAGACCAATCCTAATGACCGCACGGGTAGCGCGGTCAGAAAGTCCAAGAATCCGGCCGAAGGTCGAAAGAAGACCTCGCCGCCGTCTTGCACTTGCCGGAGAATTAGGGCGACCGTCCAAGCCAGCAGCAAGCCAAAAACAACAACGGGCCAGTGGGCGATCAGACCCTCTGCTTCGGGCTGCTTCTTCGATTCTGATTTTCGACTCATGGCGTCTCCTCCTGATTCGACGCTGACCTATTGCATTGCACTTTCGCCGCTTGGCGGCTCTAGCGTGTCCGCTAAGAGGCTTCCTCTTGTTGTTCCCAATCCTCGAGAGTCATGGTGACCTCACGAGCTTTGCTCCCCTTGAAGGAGCCGACGATGCCGTCTTCCGCCATGAAATCGACGAGACGAGCGGCACGGGTGTATCCGATTTCCAGTTTTCGTTGCAGCATCGACACTGAGCCCCGCTGGCTTTGCAAGACCGCGCGAATGGCGTCTTGGTACAGCGGGTCGCGGTCTTTTCCGCTTGCTTTCGCGTTGCTCTCAGTTGAGCTTGAGACTTGCGTGAGCACAGGGCTGTAGGCCGGCTTGGCGACGTTTTTGATGTGATTGACGATGTCGCGAATTTCCTCGTCGGTAACGAGGGCGGCTTGGCAGCGCACTGGTGAACTCGACCGCGCGTCGGTCATGAGCATGTCACCCCGGCCCAACAAACGCTCCGCTCCTTTTTGATCGAGAATCGTGCGCGAGTCGATCGCACTCGAAACTCGAAACGAAATCCGCGAAGGCATGTTGGACTTGATCAAGCCGGTGATGACGTCGACGCTCGGACGTTGGGTGGCCAAAACGACGTGGATGCCCACGGCACGCGATTTTTGCGCCAACCGGCAGATGCTGTTTTCGACTTCCTTGGCGGAAGTCATCATCAAATCGGCGAGCTCGTCAACGACTAAGACGATGTAGGGCAAAGAAAGCTCTTTGCCCACGAGTTCTTCTTCGCTGTAGTGTTCGAGCAAGCGCTCGCGCACCGTTTCTTCGCCGAGCTTGTTGTAGCCCTTGATGTTGCGCGCACTCACCGCCGCAAGCAGCTCGTATCGTTCGTCCATCGCGTTGACGGCCCACTCCAAAATCTTGGGAGCCTTCTTCATGTCGGTGACGACCGGAGTCATGAGGTGGGGCAAGTTTCGAAAGGACTGCAGCTCGACCATCTTGGGGTCGATGAGAATTAGCCGAACTTCTTCGGGATACTTCGTCAGCAGCAATGAGATAATGATGGAGTTTAAGCACACCGACTTTCCCGAGCCAGTTTGACCTGCAACGAGCAAGTGAGGCAATTCGGTAAGGTCGACGATGAGCGATTTTCCAGAGGCATCTTTGCCCAAAAGCAAGGGGATGGCGAAGTGCTTTTTTTGCAACTGGTCCGACATCGCGAGTTCGCGCAAGGACACTCGCTCTTGGACATCGTTAGGCACTTCGATCCCGACGGTTGCCTTGCCGGGAATGGGAGCGACAATGCGAATCGTCCTGGCCTTCAGTGCCATGGAGATGTCGTCGCCCAACGAGGTGATTCGGCTTACCTTCGTGCCCGCCGCCAATGACATCTCATAGACGGTAATCGTTGGGCCTCGGGTTATCTCAACGACTTTGGCTTCGATCTTAAAGGTGCGAAGGGCGTCTTCTAAAGTGCGTGCCTTGCGCGCGATTTCAGCGTCGCGCTCGTCGTCGTCAGGTGCGTCGGATTCGCCCAGCAGCGTTAGAGGCGGTAGAGGATAGGGCTCTTTGCCAATAAGGTGCTTTTCGCGCGAAAAGGAGATGATCTCGATTTGGTCATCGGACGCCGCCTTACGCCGGGCTCTGATGATCGGTGGGGCAGATGGTTCTACCTCGTCTTCGTCAACCTCTTCTTCTAGCTCTTCGTCCTCGTCGAGGTCGCCCCAATCCTCTTCCTCCTCCTCGTCCTCCTCCTCAGCTTCCTCCGACTCTTCTTCTTCTTCTTCTTCTTCGTCGGCAGCGCCGAGGATCGGGATTTCTTCTTCGTCTATTTCAAGATTGCCCAACAGACGATCGATTTCTGCGTCTTCGTCCCATTCTTCCTCTTCTTCTTCGGTGTCTTCATCGAGCTCCGCAGTGGCTTCGCCGCTAAGGGCCTCAAGCGCCTCGGCGGCCGAAGCTCCACGTAGTCGTCGGGGTTTGATATCAACATCTGCTGGTGCCAAGCCTGCGGTACTTGCGCCCGCGAGGGCTACGCCTACTCCGTCGGCCGCGGCCGAAAGAGGGGGCCGCCGCAGCCGGGCGACCAAGGCGTTGCCGCTGTTCCAGATTTCCAGTCCGAGATCGCGAAACAGAGTATCGGTGGTGATGACCGCACTGGCGATTAACAACAAGGTGAGAATTAAGGTTGAGCCTAAACCGCCAAACCACACGAGCATGCGTGCGGCTCCCCAGTCTCCGAGGACTCCGCCCAAAGGGTAGGCGCTACGCGCATAGCCGTCGCTTGGAGCTATCGCTTGCAAGGTGACGGCTAAGGTCGCAGCGCACAACACCGAACCCAAAATTTTGATCGCAAGATTCTCAAGAGGCCGCCGCGTCAAAAACGCGTAACCGAGGTACATCAAAAAGAACGACAAGGCGAAGGCGCCTGCGCCGAAAGTCGCGAGCAACTGGTCGGCCACATAGAATCCGACCTTGCCGCCAAGATTGGCGAAGGGGCTCAGGTGTGACGCGTCGCTCAAGCCGTCATAGGAGACAAAAGACAGCGATAGATAAAGAGCTGCGCCAAAGAATGCGCAAGCCGCAAACAGACGCCGGTTGGCATCGGAGCGTTCTTTGCTCTCGTCAGGATCCAGTTGATCCACCGTCATTCCCTCCGGGCCCTCCACAAGGTGTGGTTTGGGCTTTGACCGCCTTCGAGATGGTGAATCTCGTAAGGCCAGCTCGTTCTCCAAAACCCTTCGTCCAACCGCCGAAGTTCGCAGGGTTTCGTGTTTTTTGACGACCCGTCTTTTCATCCCTCCCCAGGAACTCAAAGTCGAGCTGCTCTCAAAGTTTTCCTTCGAGGGCGTGTCTTGTTGTGTTTGCGCCTGGCTCTCAGCCCGGCGCTTTGTGTTGAGCCTCTGCTTCGCTTTGTTGAGCCTCTGCTTCGTTAAGGCCCGTGTGTCCAAATCCTCCGGCTCCCCGAAGGGTGTCGTCGAGGCTTTTTGTCTCGCATAACTCAACATGACTGACGGGGGCCACGACGAGTTGCGCGATGCGCATGCCGCGTTCGACGATGAAGGGTTCTGACGACAAGATTGTCGCAATCACCCCAATCTCACCCCGGTAGTCCGAATCAATAGTACCCGGAGCGTTGACCAAAGTCAGCCCATGTTTTAGCGCTAATCCACTCCTGGCCCGCACTTGGGCTTCGTAACCCGCCGGCAAGGCCAGGGATATTCCGGTCGGAATGAGGCTAATCTTGCCGGGCTCTAGGCGAATGGGATCTCGATTGCAGGCACAAAGGTCTAGCCCACTCGACCCCGCCGTGGCGTAGGCCGGATAGGGAAGCCCCTTGGCATCCTCGCTGCGTCGCAGCTGAATCTTCATCCTCACTGCTGAACTCATTTCGCAGCTCCCCAAAAATCCTCAGCTCGCTTGACGAGTATTTCGCCCAATTCTCGCTTATCGCACTCCATCACCGGCTCCAGACCATCTTTGGTCAAAAAGCGAAAGCGACTTTTGCCCCTCGCGAAATTCTCCGGTTGGTTGACGACAATCAGATCCAAGTTCTTTTTCTCAAGCTTCCCCCGCGCGTATTCCACCGCGCGATCAACTTCCAAGGCAAATCCGATCAGGACGCGCCGGCCCTTTTCATTGCCCACCGTGGCGAGGATGTCCGGGTTGCGGACCAAGTCCAGCGCCCAGTTCCCCTCGGCCTTTTTGACCTTTCCCTCACGTCGCATCGCCGGGCGATAATCGCAGACCGCGGCCGTCATGATGAGAGCATCATGGGACTCGAAAAGCGCCGACACGGTTGCCAGCATATCGCGGGCGGACACGACTTGGTGCGTATTCAAGCCTATAGGAGGGGACAGTGCTACCGGACCAGAGACCAAGTTGACCTCGTGCCCCGCATCGTGAGCGGCTTCTGCGATGGCATATCCGGTCCTTCCGGAGGACATGTTGGACAAAAATCGAACCTCGTCGATCATTTCGCGCGTGGGACCGGCGGTGACGAGGATCTTCATCCTTAGGCCTTTTTTGGGCGACTCCAGGCCGCCTCAATTCGATCGAGGATGAAACTGACTTCAGCCAGTCGGCCCGGTCCCGTCTCGCCGCAGGCAAGATCGCCGTCGGCCGGCGAAATGAGCTCCCAGGCCCGATTCTGAAGCAATTGCGTGTTGGCTTGAACGGCCTCATTGGCCCACATTCGCCAATTCATGGCCGGGGCAAAAAGTCGCGGGCCATCGAAGGTCATCGCGGTGGTTGTGAGGATGTTGTCAGCAATTCCGTTGGCGATCTTGCCGATCGTGCCCGCCGTAGCCGGGGCCAAGACCATCAAATCGGCATCTTGAGCGAGCCGGATGTGATCGTGGTCGAGATCGCTCACCGTCTCCCACATTTGGTGGTAGACCTTTGAGAGCGTCATGGCTTGGAAGGCGAGGGGGCTGATGAGCTGCTTGGCATTCGGAGACATCAGCACCGACACTTTGTGCCCGCCTTTGCGGAGTTCGGAGCCAATATCCAAAGCCCGGTGCAGCGCGATGGAGGCACTCACGCCGAGGATGATGTGCTTAGAAGAGCTCATAGGTCAGCTCGCTTGGCTGGTGTGTGGGGGTAAAAAAGCCCAGCCTCTCAGGTGAGAAAGGCTGGGCCAACAATCCAAGTCTCTAACTGTTTCGCTCTTTGGCGAGCGCCGACATGATGCGGCGTTCGAGCTCGTCTTCGCTGGTTTCGAAGGCCGGAACTTCTGCCTGGGGACGCGTTGTTCCCGGGCTCATCTTCTCGATCTCCTTGCGGATGACCTCGCGGTTGTCGTCACTGTCTTCGATGAGTTCGATTTTGCCAGTCTCGATTTCGGTGATGGCGATTTCGATGGGGTCTTTGAAGTCACCTTCGACGAGGCGACGCGCGCCACGGTTGAGTTCTTTAATTCGCTTTTGAATTAGCACGGTTGCGCGGAACACGCCCCCGCACTGAGCGTAGAGGCGTTCGAGTCGATCCTGGTCGATCATCGCAGGTTCTCCTTGGCTTTCAGGAGGACGCTCTTTAGGGCGTCCACAGTCTTTTCGACCTCGTCGTTGACAACAACGTGGTCGTATTCGTCTTGCAAAGTCAGCTCGTGGCGCGCGGTCACCAGGCGCGTCTCGATTGACGATTCGGTTTCCGAGGCGCGGCTGCGGAGGCGGACTTCGAGATCTTCGAAGCGAGGTGGAGCGATAAACACGCGCACCAAATCTTCGCGTTCTTCGAGTTTCAACGCACCCTGCACGTCAATGTCGAGAATCACAATCTTGCCCGCTTCAACGAGGCGATTTACCTCAGATTTCAGTGTGCCGTAGCGGTGATGGCCGTGAACAATGGCCCACTCCAAAAACTCATTCGCGTCAATGAGAGTTTGAAACTCGCACAAGGTGTGAAAGTGGTACTCGCGCCCATTGAGTTCGCCTTCGCGGGGCTCCCGCGTCGTCGCCGACGTCGAAAGGGCGAAACGATCGTCTTCCAAAAGACGCTTAATCAGCGTGCTCTTGCCGACTCCCGAAGGACCGGACAATACCGCCAATTTCCCCTTGGTCGCTTCGGCCATCATTCGACGTTCTGCGCCTGTTCGCGAATCTTTTCGAGTTCACTTTTCATCGTCACCACCGAGCGCGCGATCGTCGAATCCGCAGCCTTCGATGCGATCGTATTGGCTTCGCGCAGCATCTCCTGCAACAAGAAGTCGAGCTTTCGACCGACGCGTTCTTCACCCAACAACTCGTGAAACTGCTCAAGGTGGCTGTTCAGGCGCTGTAGCTCCTCGGCGATATCCGCGCGGTCGGCGAGGATGGCGATTTCGCGGTGCAGCGTCTCTTCGGTGATTCCGTTGGCCGAGCCAAGGTCTTCGAGGATCTTGTTGACGCGCTTGCGCAATTTCTCGCGCTGTTCCTCAACGACTTCTAGAGCACGGCTCGCGATGCTTGTGACCTCAGTTTCGATGTTCTGAGCGATCTTTAGCAGTTCGGTCTTGAGTTTGCTGCCCTCGTGGCGGCGCATGTCAACGAGCTCGCTAATGGCCTCGCGAACGCCGTCCTTCAGAGCCTTCAGCGCTTCGGCACTAAACTCCTCGCTGTGCTCGTTCTGGCCGATGACGCCGGTGATACCTAAGTAGGCGTCGAGCGAAGTCGGAGCCTGTAACCCGAGCGAATTGGCGAGGGCCTGGGCTTGCGCATGCAGCCGCCTGACTTCGCCTTCGTTCAAGCTAAGGCTAGCCGGTGTCTCGACGGCGTCCATGCGTACTGACAAGTTGACCGTGCCGCGTTCGATCTGCTCTTTGACCAGAGACTCAATCTCGGCTTCGAAAGCCTGGAGAGAGCGACTCGTGCGAAGCTGCAGCTTCAAAAAGCGGTTGTTGACCGAGCGCGCTTCCACCTCAATGCGGCAACCGGCTTCCTCGCGGACGCTTTTGCCGAATCCGGTCATGCTCAGCATGCCGTGGACCTCGCACTGTCTCTTAGGCGCGGAATTAGTAGGTGCCTCGACCGGCGATGGCGATCACCAAAGCAGCGACCATAAAGATACCCGCCAAGACTCCCGTGAAGCGGTTGATGCCGCCGGCACCGTGCCCGAAGGCCTCACCGCCGACGCCGCCAAAGGCAGCACCCATGCCGCCGCCTTTGCCCTCTTGGAGCAAGATGACGGCCACCAACAAGACGGTGACGAAGGAGAATACAATGTAGAGAAACCAGAGCATGCTTATTGCCTCAGATGCTGTTTTGAAACTGGTTCAGGTCGCGCTTTTGTTGAAGCCGACGATGCGAGCAAAGGACTCAACATCCAAGCTCGCGCCTCCGACGAGAGCTCCGTCGATGTCGGGCATCGCCATGAGTTCGTCGACGTTGTTTGCTTTGACGCTGCCGCCGTATTGAATGCGAGTTGCTGACGCCACGTCTTCGCTGTAGAGCTCCCGCAAAAGATCGCGGATGGCGGCGTGGATTTCTTGTGCGGTATCTGGGGTGGCAGTCTTGCCGGTGCCGATCGCCCAGACCGGTTCGTAGGCGACGGTGACGCGCTTCATTTCATCGTCCGAGATGCCGGCAAGGCCAGCTTGGAGCTGCGTTTCCACGACGGCCTGGCTTTGGTGGTTCTCGCGCTCTTCGAGCACTTCGCCGACGCAAAGGATAACGTCCAAATCGTGGCGTAACGCGGCCTTCACTTTGAGGTTCACCACAGAGTTCGATTCGCCCAAGACTTGACGTCGCTCGCTATGCCCGACGATGACGGTCGTGGCTCCGGCGCTCCTGAGAATGTCTCCGGAAATCTCACCGGTGAAGGCGCCTTGGTCTTGGTGGAAGAGGTTTTGCCCGCCCATCCGAATGGGCGAATTTGCGAGGGTCTTGGCCAGCTCAGAAATCGAGGTAAAAGTCGGAAAAATGGCGACATCGCGGTCCTCCAGGCTACCCACTTGCGCGGATAGCGACTCTGCGAGGGCGCGGGCCTCGTCGCAAAGGAGGTTCATTTTCCAGTTTCCAGCGAGATAAGGGCGTCGCATCTTCTTTTTCTTCAATGACTTAGGACAAGCAGTGCTTGCTTATAGAGTTCGATGGGCTCACCTTTAGTACGGACCCCATCCCCGGAAGCGAGGGCATCATCCCAAGCCACTAACGCACCATCAAGATGGCCGGAAAGGCAGTGGTCGCTGAGGGTTGGCGACATGGGTGAACCCAGAATGGAAAACAAAACGGGACGCCCTGGAGGACGTCCCGTTTATTGCTGAGGCAAATAGCGCCGAGTTAGTACATGTCGGGGCCGGTGGGGGCCGGCTTTTCCTTGCTCGGCATGTCCACGATCATGGCTTCGGTCGTCAACAACAAGGATGCGATGCTACCCGCGTTTTGCAGGGCGCTACGCACGACCTTGGTCGGGTCCATGATGCCCGCCTTGATCATGTTGGTGTACTCGCCGCGGTAGGCGTCGAAGCCTTCTTCGGCTTTAGCCTTCATGACGTTTTCGACGACGACGTCGCCCTTGAATCCGGCGTTCTCGGCGATCTGGTACAGCGGCGCGCGCAGCGAGCGCTTGACGATGTCCACTCCGACGCGTTCGTCGCCCGAAACGTCGGCTTTCTCAAGCACCTTGATGCCGCGCAAAAGAGCGCATCCGCCACCGGGAAGAATGCCTTCTTCCACGGCCGCGCGGGTCGCGTTCAGGGCGTCTTCGACACGGGCCTTTTTCTCTTTCATCTCGGTCTCGGTGGCCGCGCCGACGTTGATCTGCGCCACGCCGCCCGACAGTTTCGCCAGACGTTCTTGGAGCTTTTCTTTGTCGTAGTCACTCGAGGTTGCATCGATCTCGTTACGGATTTGCGTGATGCGCGCCGAGATATCGCCCTTTTTGCCAGCGCCTTCAACAATGGTGCACTCGTCTTTGGTGACGGTGACGCGTCGCGCCGAACCGAGTTCCTTGACGGTGAGCGTTTCCATGTTGATGCCGAGGTCTTCGAAGACCGCCTGGCCACCGGTCAATGACGCGATGTCTTGGAGCATGGCCTTGCGGCGATCACCAAAGCCGGGGGCTTTCACGGCGCAGCACTGCATGATGCCGCGGAGCTTGTTGACGACGAGAGTCGCCAAGGCTTCGCCTTCGACGTCTTCGGCGACGATCAGCAGCGGACGGCTGGCTTGCGCGACTTGTTCGAGGACGGGAATAAGGTCTTTGATGTTCGAGACCTTTTTTTCGTGGATGAGGATGTAGGGGTTGTCGAGGACAACTTCCATGCTCTGGGGGTCGGTCACGAAGTAGGGCGAAAGGTAGCCCTTGTCGAACTGCATGCCTTCGACCCAAGAAACCTCGGTGTCGAGGCTCTTGCCTTCTTCGACGGTGATGACGCCATCTTTGCCGACTTTGTCCATCGCTTCGGCGATCTTGTCACCGATGGCGCGGTCGTTGTTGGCGGCGATCGATCCGACCTGGGCGATTTCTTCGCCGGTCTTGATCTTCTTCGAGGCTCTTTGCAGCTCTTTGGTCACCAAGCCGACGGCAGTTTCGATGCCGCGCTTGATGCCGATCGGGGAAGCACCGGCGATGACGTTCTTTAGGCCTTCTTCGAAGATGGCCTCGGCGAGAACGGTCGCGGTGGTGGTTCCGTCGCCAGCGACGTCATTCGTCTTGCTCGCAACTTCCTTCACCATTTGCGCGCCCATGTTTTCGTAGGGGTCTTCGAGTTCGATCTCCTTGGCCACCGACACGCCATCTTTGGTGACGAGCGGCGAGCCAAAACTCTTGGCGATGACGACGTTGCGGCCGCGTGGGCCGAGGGTCGTCTTGACGGCGCGAGCGAGCTTGTTCACACCGGCGCGCAGCGACTTATAGACCTCTTGGTCAAAAGCAATTTGTTTGGCACCCATGGGGTAAGCCTCCTATTTTCTGTCTTTTTTCTTGTTCCACCGCGCCCGTGATGGGCGGGGCGGGGCGCGTGTTGAGCGTTGCTCTGGGCTACTTCGCGACGACGGCGAGGATGTCGTCTTCGCCCATGATGATGAGCTCGTTACCGTCGACTTTGATTTCGGTGCCGGCGTAGGAGCTAAAGATGACGCGGTCTTTCGCTTTGACCTGAAGGGGAGTGCGCGTGCCGTCTTTGCCGACGCGACCGTCACCAACCGCGACGATCACGCCCTCTTTGGGCTTTTCTTGGGCGCTATCGGGAAGGATGATGCCGCCAGCCGATTTGGCTTCGGCTTCGAGCCGCTTCACGATGACGCGGTCATTCAAGGGCTGTAGTTTGGTAGCCATTGGTTTCAATCTCCTGTTGGGCCGCGTTCCGCGGCTCACGACAAATCTGTTGTCTCGACGGCGCGTTGAGCGGATGGGCCGAACGCGTGCGATGCGTCCATCGATCGCAAGTTTCGGGCCTTTGATCTCCGCTTGGTGTGGATTACCTAATATGGCATCCTGTCACGGGTTGAGTACTTTTCGCTTGACGAGATCGCGGTGACAGATTGGCAGCAAGAGCAGGGGCCTCCAAGGCCCGCTGTCATCTTGGCAGGACAGAGGAGAAAGATCTTGAAGATAGTCGGCCCTCTCATTGTGACCCTTCTCGTCGCGGTCGCCGCGGTCGTGGCCTGGTTGGTTTTTCGTTCGGATGGCCTCGAGAGTCGTAATCTGGACCCGGAGCCCGACGACAACGAGGCTTTTTCCGAAGTGATTGAAGATGGCCGGCCCCAAGTCGATTGGGCCGCCGTCGCCCGCGAGGCCGGGATGTTGGCCACGGGTCCTCGAGCCCCCGGCGTTGCCAAGACCTACCCGGGGGGAGTGCCCCGCGTCGTTTCGGAAATGGAAGCCCTGACGGTGGGGCGCACCCCGGATAGTGCCAATACCCTCGCGCTCAAAGAAAAGATCCTGAAGCTCGTAGCCTCGATCCAGCAGATGAGCGACAAGGAGAAAAAGGACCTTGCCGAGTACTTTCGCCGCAGCGAAAACGTCGCCCTAAAGTACCACCTCATGATCGCGTTTCGCATGAAGTTTGGTGACCCCTTTGTGGACCCGGTCGCGGAATACTACGACGCCGAACCGATTTTGGTTGGCGACACTCTCCAGTACATGGCGGGCCGCACTCACACGGCGCTCAGGGCCCTCGAGGGGATTTTGGAGCGCACGGTTGATCCTCTTGAGCGCGAAGTTCTGCTCGGACGCCTCGCTTGGGTTGGCAATCCCAAAGCTGAGGGAACTCTGCTCAAGGCTTTTGAGGGCGGCAAGAATGTCGAAGGCCTCGCCCGAAACGATCGCCGCGCCGCCGTGGCCGGACTCGCCAGAATGCAAAGCGATTCCGCCCAAGCGGTTCTCGAAGCGCTCATCGATGGCCCCTTTGAAGAGGCTTACTACACCCCGACGTCCAAAGGGCCCGCCGGTGAGGAGCTAAAAGACCTCCGCGCCCACGCGGTGATGGGCGTCTTGGCCGCTGGCACTAAAGATCGAGTTCGCAAACTGCTCGACAGCAGTCGCAATCGCAAAGATGAGATTCGGGACTACGTCGATACTTTTTTTGCTGGAGTCCAAGATGCCAGCTTTTTGCCCGACATCGTCGAACGCATGATGACCCGCGGCAAGATCTCAACCGGGCTTCTCGGTTACATCGGGCAGCACGCAAAGTTGAAAGACAAGGCGATGTTGCAAGGCCTGATGAACCTTGAGGCTAGTGACGCGCAGAAGACGGGCCTCGGCTGGATGATCGAGCGCCTTCACTAAATGGCATCGCTCTTCACTAACCAAGTGGTACACGCCTCTATTCGCCGATTTCGGCTGGCGTTGCGCAGGGATACTCACCGTTGAAACAAGCCAAGCAATAGCTGTCTCGCTCGCCATCAACGCACTTCAGCATGCCCGCTTCGGACAAGTAGCCCAGCGAGTCGACATTCAAAAACTTGGCGATCTCCGCCACGCTGTACTTTCCGGCGATGAGTTCGGTCTGAGTTGGAAAGTCGATCCCGAAATAACAGGGATGTCGCGTCGGCGGGCAAGAGATCCTCAGGTGAACTTCTTTGGCTCCGGCCTTTTTCAAGGCCGCCATGCGCGACAGCGAAGTGGTGCCGCGAATGATGCTGTCGTCGATGACGACGACGCGCTTGCCTTCGACAACTTCGCGTACGGCGTTCAGCTTGACTTTCACCTTCATGCTGCGGGTTTTTGGATCCGGCGTGATAAAGGTCCGGCCGATGTAGTGATTTTTGATAAACGAACGGTCGAGAGGGATGCCACTTTCTAGGGAGTAGCCCATTGACGCCGAGTTGCCGGAATCAGGCACGGCGCTCACGATGTCGGCATCAACCGGATGCTCGCGCGCGAGCTGGCGGCCAAACTCCATGCGCACCCTGTGCACGTTGCGTCCAAATATCTTGCTGTCGGGGCGGGCGAAGTAAACCTGTTCGAAGATGCAGCGCGACAGCCTTTTGGTGTGGGGATCGCCAAAGCGCAGGCTCCGCGTGCCCGACTGGCTCACCGAGACGATTTCACCGGGTTCGATTTCCCTGACATCCTCGATCTCGTCGTAAAGGTCAAAAGCGCAGCTCTCCGACGAAAATACCGTGGCGTCGCCCATGCGTCCCATCATCAGCGGTCGAAAACCGCGGGGGTCGCGTACCGCGATCAGGCGATCGGGGGTCAGCAAGAGCAGGGTATAGGCACCTTGCAGCTCCGCCAGCACAGACTGCAAACGCAGCTCCAAGTCCGGCCCTTCGGCCTTCGCCAGCAGATGCAGAATCGTCTCCGAATCCATCGTGGTTTGGAAAAGCGCCCCTTCATTCTCCAAGCGCTTTCGTAGTTGCACTTTGTTCGTGAGGTCGCCGTTGTGAGCCAAGGCCACCGGGATGCCGCCGCAGTGAGCGTACAAGGGCTGGACGTTGCAGCTTGAACTCGACCCACCGCTGGTGCTGTAGCGCACATGTCCGATCGCAATCGGGTTCGTCAGCAACTCGAGCGTACGTTTTTCCCGAAACACGTCGGATACTAATCCTTGATCGGCATGCACGCGGATCGGCCCGCCATCAGTAGTCGCGATGCCAGCCCCTTCTTGTCCGCGGTGCTGGAGCGCCTGCAAACCGAAGTAAGTTATTGAGGCGGCGTCCGCGTTCCCGTGTACTCCGAACAATCCGCAATAGTGTCCGAGTTTCACGATTTGCCTCGGCGCTTCAAAAGGGCGATCTGTCGGGCGATGTCATCTTGCCAGCGGCCGTTCGCATCGACCACCTTCGCGCGCTTCCAAGTCTCGAGGGCTACTTTTTTGCGTCCCGCCCCTTCTTGCACCATCGCCAAGTAGACCAGCGCCGTGGTGTCGATCGGGTTCATCCTCAGCATGCGCGTCGCCGCTTCTTCGGCACGGCCGTGTTCATCTCGTAAGTAATGCCTGACCGTTCGGCGCAAATACCGTCGCCGCCGCCTCTTTGTGCCCGGCATCTTGGACCAGATTGTGGCGCGAAAAGTGTCATAAATCGAGAACACCAAGGTCGCCGCGGCGGTCGCCCAGGCCACCTGAACCACCCAGATTCCGTGTTTCCAATCGCTTAGGAACCTAAATAGCAGCGCTAAATTCAGCGCCGCCACAAACAACATGAACAACCCCAGCCCAAGTTGTTTGCGATGAAGCCAAATATGCCCCCATCCCGGCACAAAGGACAAAGTCATCGGCAGCAGCACACCGCCAAAAGTAGATCGCATTCCCATGGTGAGGGAGGTTATCATCCCCCCCGGTACGTTTCAGTCCGAGGCCCTCAAAAGTGACCAACTCACGCCAGCATTTCAGCGCTTCTCCCGCCATCTACCTCATTGCCACTTGTGCTCCAGGTCGCAAATGGGCCGATCATCTCAATCGCGTCGAGGCCTGTTTGCGCGCTGGCATCAAGATCGTGCAGTTTCGTGAAAAGGACCTGGAACCCAGCGAAATACTGATCCGCTCCCGGCAAACTCAGTCCCTCGCTCAACGCTTCAATGCGGCCTTCGTGATCAACGACGATCCGCATCTCGCGCACGCTCTCAGCGCTTGCGCGCTCCACCTCGGCCAAGACGACAGCGATCTCGCTGAAGCTCGCGACATCGTCGGTCCCGAGATGGTTATCGGTCTCTCCACGCACTCCCTTTCGCAAGTCGAATCGGCCGCTTCCAACCCTCACCTCAATTACGTCGCCATCGGTCCCGTCTTCAAAACCACCACGAAGCTCGCCGGCCCGCCCATCGGTCCCGAACTCGCCGCCCGAGCTCAAGACATCCTCCCCCCAAACCGCCCCCTATTTCCCATCGGCGGCATCTCCCTCCAAAACATCCAGCAACTCCGAAGGCTCGGCGTCCACAATGCCGCCATTTCCTCAGCCCTTTTGGATGCTCCCGATCCCGAACAAGCCGCCGCCGACCTCTGTCGAAGCCGAGGCGTGGGCTCATGAGAAGGCTCTTCATTACTTTGGCCGGCTTGGTCTTTCTTGTCGGTTTCCTTGGCTGGATTCTGCAGGTATCCAACGTTGAGCCCGACCTGATATTTGATGGTGGCGGCAGGGTTGAGAGTGTTCTCGACGAGGCGCCCGGCGCCCGGCGGAAACCGGTCGAGCCGGTTGCCGCAGAGGCCAAAGAAGACTTCGCGCCATCCGCAATCATTGAGCCTCCCTCCCTCGACCTAGACGCGGAGCCGGTGTTCTTTTGCGCGCAGGTCTTGTCCGATGGTGGACGCCCTCAGGACAACATTGGCGCCCAGTTGTTTCTGAAAAATGATCTCTCCGAGGAGCCATTGGGCAACCATGTCATCTCGGATTCGGATGGACGTTTGATGTTGAGCCTACATCGGCGGGATCTAGAAAGAGGATCTGCGAAGTTCAGCCCTTTTTGGCGCATTGATGGGATTTTCAAGGATGTACTTTGGGTCAAAGTCGACCCGGCATCCTCCCCTGACGCTCCTCAGGCCATCGTGCTGCCTCTTTTTGGATGGGTCTCTTTCGAGTTTCGGGGGCCCGGTGGACGTCTGGAAGGCGAGTCCATCGACCTTCACATTAGCTTGAATGCAGACCCTCCTTCGAGCTTGGCAATTCGGGGAAAGTACTATCGAACCCCACGGTCAGACTTCATCTACCTGCGAGGAATCAGCAAGACGGGGCGACTGACATTGGGGCCCGTGGCGGTTGGCTTACGTATTCGCGGCGAAGCCATCGCCGGTCGTGGCGAAGCCAACACTGGCTCCAAGGGAAGGCTTGCCGACAAAGGACTTTCCTTCGACGGACCGTCTTTTGGTGGTCAGACCCTAGAGCGAGTTCTCGAGTGGACTCGATTCGCCCCGAGATTCGTCGCCCGGATCCTTGATGTCAGCCAACGTCCATGGGCCAACGGAGAATTTAAATTCCAGTTTGAAAGGCGAATCGGCAAACGAGTGATTCGGGAGCTGGGGCAAACAAGAAGCGATGCTGAAGGGAGCCTCTACATCCTTCGAACCACGGAATCTGTGTTTCGAGACGGGCAAAGAGATTTCCTTCGAATCGAGGAGTTGCTCCCGCGCCGGGCTCAAGAGCCGCCACGTCAGGCTAACGTTGAGTTGACCGAAAGGCTTAAGACCGAAGACCATGAGTTGGGCGACATTGAACTCAAAGCCCCGGGCAGCTTGGTCGCGGGCCGCGTCGTGGACGCCACGGGAAAAGCGCTCGAAGGGGTCAATTTCAAGGTTGAGATTCAGAAGGGTTCGACGACTCAAACCATCGGTCGAAGGGATAAGGTGTGGCTTTTTCCCTCATCGGCTGCTGGCGAGTTTCGGATTTTTGGCGCGATGGACAACGATCGGGATTCTCAGTTCTTCGTCTCGGCCCACAAAGGCGGCTACGCGAGATCTTCGAGGAAAAAGTTTAGGCCTGGGGAAGAGGGCATCGAGATCGTTCTTTTAGAAGGAGCAAGCATCGAGTTTAAGTTGGTCGATGAAGGCGAGATCAAGGCAAGTCAATTTCGTTATCGCGTCACTCAATCACGACACCCGCGACAGCGCATCCATGTCACACGGCAATTCGACGGGACTCATAGAACCGAGAGCTTGGCCTCTGGGCCTTACGAATTGGAGTTTTTTGCGAATCAAGGACAGGTTTCCGTGCTGAAGTTGGAGGACATTGCGGTTCAAGCCGGGAAGAACCACGACTTGGGAATCCTTCATCCCGGCCGAGGTTTGAAAAAGTACGACCTTGAGTTTGCAGACGAGCAGGCGCAGGCCCTCAAAGGCGTCTTCATTACTTGGAATAAAGACCAAGATCATGGCGCGAAGGCCTACGTCTACGCCTCCGAATCGAAGGTCAGCCTTCTTGATTCAAGGGCGGCTTTGACCCTAAACCTGTGGCTCGGTGGGTTCGCGTCTCAAGCGGTTTCTGTTTCACCAGGCGCCAACATGATCACCTTGCATCCGGGCCCAGAAGTTCGAATCGCCTCGGTCGTTGATTGGCCCCAGCTCAACAAAGTTGAGTCCTTGCGTTACTTCTTCATTCCCAAAGCTGATGGTCTTGACGCCGTTGGTTGCCCGGCCGGCAAAGATGGCAGCGCCAGCCTTCGATTTTCGAGCCTAGGTCTTCACGACCTCGGTATCCAGTACATCATGAAGGATGGCGCACTCATGAGCATGAAGAACTTTGAGGGCGAAGGGGAGCCCATCACCATTGACGTCAAGGCGGACAAAAACCCCGTTTTCGATTTTGTCTTGCCCAAAGGCTTCATCGAGTTCTTGAATGATCGTCGCAAAGAGCTCGGAATCTCGGGCCCTGGCGACTAGGCTCTTCGAGTATCCAAGACGATCCGGCCTTTTGGCGACTAATGGTCTCGGCCCCCAAAAGTTTTTTTTTGGCTCTGGCGGCTTCACCATCCTCGAGTTGCCGACCGTCGGTGTTTTTTCGGCAAGCGTGCGTCACGGCGAAGTTTTTGAAACCAATTGATGCACGAGATGTAGGCCCCGTGCTGGCAAAAGCAGCGCGGGGGTTCGCAATTGTGACGTTGGTGAATTACTTTTTGATGAGGTTCGCGGCGCTACCGGCTTCGATCGTGTCGAGAAAGTTCCAAGGCATCCAGTCTCCTGGCTCTCTTGCCACCGCTTCAGCGTTTCGTTGCAGCGCAACGAGGTACTCGAAGGTGTTGACGCGACCGAGCTCTGCGGTGTGAATGAGGCTCATGTATAGGTCACCGGTTCGCGCGCCCCTTCGGTTGCGAAATACGAAAAGGGCGCCGCAAAAAGGGTCACAGTCGAGTTCCTCACGAGTAAGCTTTGCCAAGCCGTCGATGCCCCGGCGAAAATCGGCGGGTGCTATCGCGACGAAGATGCGGGTTTGCGCTGTAAGCTGGATCATCGAGACGAGGCCCAGATCTGTTGGACCAAAGCCGTGAGGTCGGCGAGCGGCGTATTCCCGATCTCCAACTTCATCCTCACGTGACTCGTGGATCCGATCCCGCTCTCCATTTCGATGGAGCAGGTGGCGGGCGAAGAAAGCGACGAGCCTGAAATTTCCACGA
>JAZGFI010000269.1:0-4322 GCA_036479435.1 Planctomycetota bacterium
ATGGACGCGCTGGCAAAGTCCGAGACCTCGGCGAAAGTTCTCGACCAAATCGGCATGGTCTTGGAATCGATCAACGACCCTTCGATCTTTCCCCAGCTTCGCGATCTTGCGCTGAGCGACCAACCCCACCGAGCCGCCACCGCCATTGGACTGCTGGGAAGTTTCAAGGACAAAAAGAGCGCCTCGACCCTACGCCTGCTTGCCGTCAATGAGAAGTCGGCGAAAGTTCGCGCCGCGGCCTTAGTAGCCCTCGCCCAGCTAGCCGACGAAGAGGCCGCGACCCTCGCCCAAAAGGCCCTCGTGGCGAACAAGTTCCGCGTACGTATCGCTGCGGTTCAGGTCTTCGGCATGATCGGACGCGCGCCCGACGCAAAACTCTTGGAGGCCCTCGTCGCCGACGAAAAGGCCGAGGTCGTGGTAGCGACCGTCTTGGCTTTGGGCGACTTAGTAGAGCGCACCAAGGTATCGAGAGGCTTGGCCCTCATTCACTCCGCATTGAAGGCTAAGAACAAGTCGGTTGTCATGGTAGCCATCGAACAAACCGAGCGTGTTGGCAGCCGCGACATTTCGGTCAAGCACCTTCAAGGAGTCATGGCGCGTAACAAAGAAGACGCGAGCCGAGGCCTTCGCAAGCGTGCGGCCATCGCTTTGTTCCGTATGGGAGATACCGGAGGGTTGGAAAGCTACGCCAAGCCCTTAGAGCTCGCGGCGAAACGCAACCCCAAGCGCTCTCAGAACCAGTGGCGTTTGTTGAGTGAACTCTACTGGGAGTTTCGTGACTACAAAGCCTGCCTACGGTCGACTACTAAGTACGCCAACTTCGATCTGAATTTCTTAGACCTGGACAAGATGCGGATGCGCATGGCGCGTTGCCAGTCTCGGCTTGGAAAGTTCAAGCGGGCTTACGACCTCATCGAAAAGGCAAAGGGCACGACGTCTTGGCCCGAATTGGCCGACGACGAAGACTTCGCTGCCATGCGCAAGCAGTCTCGCTACCGCAAGAATTTCGCGAACCCTGAGCCAAAGTAAAACTCGATCACTCCTTCGTGAAAAGCGAGCGCGTTAGTTCGTGACCGTCTTCTCTGGTTCGGGCGCCGTGGCGCCGATGATCTCGAAGCTGCCCAAGATTCGCTCGAGTTGGGGCTGCGCATCTTTCCAGCGAAAGCGCGGCGCGGCCAGCAACATCGCATAGGCTTTGCCGCGATGCCGGCACACCACGCCCACGGTTTGGATTTGGACTTCCTTGCGTTCAGCCTGTATCTCGAAACGCAGGCCTTCGCAGCCGCCGACGAGAGCCTTTTTTTGGTAGAGCACCTTGGCATCGCCAGCGTGTCGACGCATGCGATTGAGCAGGTCCATGAGGATCGTCTCGGCTTCAGTTTCGACGCCGACTTTCTCAAGGCAGATGACATCCACCGAGGCCTGCAGCGTCGGATTCACCAGCGTCGTCACCACGGCTCCTTCATCGCTCGGAAAATCAAAGGACCAGGTGAGGTTCGGTCGCACGAGGCGGAATCCGAGGGGAGTGTTTTCGTATTCAAGACTCAACTCGGGATCGCCGCCTTTGCCTTCGCCGCGCGAGTAGGCCATGACGAGGTCTTTTTTGGCTCGCACCGCAACCATGTGGGGACTACCGAGTTCCTCGCGAATGATGCCGCCGTAGCCGTCGAACCAGACTTCCCAGTGCCGCGGACCGCTTTCAAGCTTCCACACCGTGACGTACTGGTGTTTATTGGCAACGACTTCTTTACGGGATTCTCGGCGCGCACGGACGCGAATAAAGCGCTGGTCGACCGGATCAAAGACTTTGAAAGACTTCCCCTTCGCCGGGAAATGACTGGCATCGCCAAGACGGCGCAGCAAGGGCATGAGCAGCTCAGTGTCTCGGGTAAAGAGGATCTCGCTCTCTTCCATCGTAGTACCTGATCCGCGCTTGATCTTCAGGTGGCCCGCCGTAACCACTCCGTGCCGTAGCTCAGAGAAGTTCTGGCTTTGTTCATTAACGCTGACAATACGCGGCCGAAGGTCTCGATCGACGAACTCAGAGACCTGAAGGTCGACATCGTTTTGGCCGTCTCCGCGGAGAAAAACGGTACGCGCATCAAAGCGATAGCCGCGATCATTGCCCTCAGTCGCGCGCCGCAGGGTGCTTTGACGCCAACCGACTCTGCGACCACGGTAATACACAAAGTAGTGCTCTTCGCGCTCTTCGTGGCGCCCATTGGCGCTTCCCATGTTCTTCTGGGGCTTTTCGGCATTGGCTTCTACCGCGCGCCGTTCGCCGCGAATGATCTTTTTGACGAGACGGGCAGGAAGGACGATCTCGCTGCCCCGAAACTCGAAGGTGATGGATTTGGCGTCTTCTGCGATCAAACGACCTCGGAACTCGCGGCCATTCTTCAGTTTCAGGACATCTTGCTTTTTGGGGTCGATGTCAGATCTTTGGGCCGAGGCCTCCAAGACGAGCCCCCCACTGAGGGTCGCAAGGACAAAAGCTAAGACGAGCGGTCGGAACATGGGATTCCCCTTGTGCAGGACGAAACAAGATCTCTGCTTCTTTTTCGGCCATGCGCCCGCAAAACTTTGGGAATTTATGCACTGCGGGGAAGAGTTAATCTGCCCCAACGTCCGATGAAAGAGGAAATTGCCCCGTTTCGGCGGGCTTCGTACCCTCTGGGTAGCCCCCATCATGCGGCGGAACGCCGGATAAGGGCCTTAAGCCAAAGTGGAATTCACATGCTCAAGACCAGATTCAGACTCGTTGCCCTCGCCCTGATCGTCCTTGGTGGCAACTCACTGGCGCAGAAATCACTGCAAGACGCCTTTTTGCAGGGCTCCGCTGTCCCCGCTGGAGCCGTCGCCGTTGTCAACGGTAGCGCTCTATCAATCGCCGAGTATTCACAGTCCATTTACGAGCGATTCGTCGGACACAAACAGGGAATCGAGGCTCTCGACGACCTGATCGATCGCCGCATCATTAGCGCTCAGATGGCGAAGCGCGGCCTGTCGGTTTCAGATACAGAACTCAACGCGCACTACTCCGACCTCGACAAGCGCTATCGGCAACAGTCCAAAGGGCAAATGGGACTCGATAAGGTCATCGCTCAAAAAGGCATCTCCAAGGGCGTCTTCATGAGTCGTTTGCGTTTACAACTCTCCTTGAAGCGCATGACCGCCCAAGACTTCAAGCGCAAAGACGTCAGCCCCGCCGATCAACAGCAATGGCTACGATCGAAGAAGCTCGACGCGCGCTTGGAGCAAGATCCCAAAAAACTCCCCGCCAACGCCGCGTCCCGAGTCTATGACCGCTACATCACCTACGAAGACTTCGCGCGCAACGTCTCGGTGCTACTTCCCGAACGTGATGTCGTCGACTTGATACGCACCCGGCTTGAGACCCGTCTCGCGCTCGATCTGGCGAAAAAGCAAGGCATCATCATTAGCGAAGCCGATCGCAAGGCGCAGTTCAAGACCATCAAAACGAATTTTGAGAGTAACCCCAAATTCAAGGGCATGGATTTCGAAGACCTCATCAAGCAACGCACCGGCATGAGCATGGAAGCTTATCGCCGTGGGCCGGGTTTCGAACGCGAAGTGGCTTTGAGCCTGTTGGGCCTGCACTACGTCCCGGACGATCAGACCGCCGCGACTTACGACAAGTACAAGGATCACTTTGGGCCCTTACAAGACGTACGACACATTTTCATTCGCGGCTCGAAAAATGCCGGCAGCAATCAAAACGTCAGAAGCCTCACGAAGGCCAAGGAACATGCGGATGCCGTTTATGGCCGCATCAAAAAGGGCGCGAAGTTCCAAGACCTCGTCAAATTGATGAGCGACGACGCCAACACCAAGTTTCAGGGTGGCCGACTCGACATCTTCACCCCGGCCTCGGCGCGGAACTTTCCCGCACTCGAAAAGCTCTTGAAGACAATGCAGATCGGAGACATCAAGGGGCCCATCGCGTCGCCGCGCGGCTATCACATCATCAAGCTCGAGAACGTTGCTCCTGCACCGGCCCTCACTCCCGCCATCGTGGCCGACCTCAGAAAGCGCGTCGCCTTTGAGAAGTTTCGCGAGGCCTGGATTACGTCCAAGCCAACGCGTGGCATCAACCTCAGACGTTTTTTGGGTAAGGGTGAGTAGGAGCGAAGCCGAGCAGCGCGGGCGCGAACAAATCGTTGCGCGCTGCCGACAGCTTTATGATCGCGGCCTCATCGTGGCCGCCGATGGCAACGTCTCGTTGCGCCTCGATGAAGACCGGATTCTCATCACCGCCAGTGGTGTCGAGAAGGGCCGGATGTCGTTGGAGGATGTTCTCA
>JAZGFI010000270.1:0-3323 GCA_036479435.1 Planctomycetota bacterium
CGCCCCCACGGCGAAACGAACTTCCTGTAAAAATTGAGACAGGTCCTTGGCCATGTAACGATGGTAGCGACATGAATGAACTCGGCAAAGACAGAGCGAAGAAGCTGGCCAAGCTCGCAACGGCCAAAGGCCGACGTGAGCAGGGATTTTTGTTGCTTGACTCAGCGCCCCTCGTCGAACGTGCCCTCGACCTGGGCTTGGTCGAGGAGCTTTTTTTCGACGAGCACCGCGGACCCGAAGTGCAGGCCCAAACCGAGCGCGCGGCGGCGGCGGATGTCTTCATCACTGCAACCGACGCCGATCACCTCGCGAAAATCTGCGGGGTCCAAACCCCGGCAGGCTTAGCCGCCCTCATCCCCCGTCTCGCGGCCCCCGATCTTGCCGATATCTCCGGCCAGCCCGAGCTCAGTATCGTCTTCCTCGAGAAAATATCCGACCCCGGAAACCTCGGCACCATCGCGCGCAACGCGGCCGCTTTCGCCTGCGACCTTCTCGTCGTTTCCGAAGGCTCCGCCGACCCCGAATCCCCCAAGGCCATGCGCGCTTCCGCGGGGTCTCTCTTGTCACTTCCCTGTGCGCGCCTATCCCTCGAAGACCTTCGCCCGCTCATCGACGAAGGTGTCACCTTGCTCCGCACGGTCGTCCGCGGCGGCGAGTCCCTTACTGATTTTCCCGCTATCCGGCGCCGCATCCTCTGGCTCGGTAATGAGGCAGAAGGTGCGAGCACGGCCCCCGCCGACATGCCCAGCCGCGACGTCACCATCACCATGCAGCGCACATCCGATTCCATCAACGTCGCCAGCGCCGCCGCCATTTTCCTTCAGGCGATGGAAGCCAAGATTTAACTCGCCTTCCACCGCCTATCGTCACAATGTCTGGCACCGGAGCCGACCCCAAGTTCCCTCGACAGGGCTTGGCCCCCATGGGAGACTGCCTCCCAGAAGTTTTCGATTGCGCCATCAGTGTTCTTGGCGTCAAGAGGTACCGAAGGACTAACCGGAGATCCGCAAGATGAGCTTGAACCAAGACAAGGTCGCCGAAGTCGCCATGGCGCTTCTTTCGCTGACGATGTTCAAAGACGGCCAGGGTCACCGTGCTTGGAAAGGTATGGACTGGGACGTCCTCGAAGACCTCTTCAATCGGGGTTGGATCCACGATCCAAAGGGCAAAAACAAGTCCGTCGTCTTCAGCGACGAAGGAAAATCCAAAGCCCTTGAGTTTCAGGCCCGCCACCTCCAGTAAGCGGCCCAAGTGGCCACTGAAACGAGTGGCTTTTGCCAGTGGCGTTGAGCATCAAGGTTGACGTTACAGGATTCGCAGTACATCGGTAATCGAATGAGACGAGCATTGGCGAATCGAAAGAACAACACGAGCGAACCGGTCCTATCGACTGGACCTTGAGAGAGGGGGTGTGCGAGCCGCGGCTAGACCCTCAGCTCGTAGGTTTCCTTCAGCCACTTTTCCCAGATGGCCTTTGGCAACGGCTTTTCGGCCGTGAAGCGTGTTGTCACCCAGCCGTTAGATCCAACTTCGAAACGATCCGGTTCTTTGGCCGCCAACTTTTCCGCTTGCGGCAGTGATTTCTCAAGTTTGAACATGGCCTTGAAGCCCAGCCCTTTGGCTCCGGGGCCAACGAAAAAGAAGGACTGCTTGCCAATCTTGAATGAGCTTTGATTGCAGGAAGTGCCTTGGATGGCGCCAGGAAATGCCGCGGCCTTTTTGAGGATCGGCACCGTTGGGTCTTTTGCGTTCGCCATGAGCTTCTCTTTCCTAGACCAATTGAAGTGGGCATCACCTTGGGCGCCAAACGCTTGGTTTCAAGCCTGCCTTTAGATCGCCTCGTAGATCGCGATGGACAACATGACCAAGACTCCTGAACCCACCATGCAACTCGGGACGGCGAGCGCCGAAGCCAAGCAGATCTTGCCAAAGCCCGTTTCTGCCTGCCCGGCTCGGAGCAACTTCATGATCCGCCGCATCACATAGAAACCGAGAAACGGAACCACCAAAGACACGAGGGCCATCCTGAGGACATTATCGATCGGCGTGACCGGCGGCACTTCAGGCAGGAGCTCAAAATCATCAGCGGCATCACCCCAGTCGAAGACGCCTTCTTCGCCCATGACCACGACGTCCAGGCCGTCATAGCCATGTAAGAAATTGCGAGCTTCTTGTTGCTGCGCCGCCATGACCATCACGCAATGTAAGGGAGTCTCGAAGCTCTCCCCGGTCAAAAAGATTTGATTGGCGTACCGGGGCTCATGGCAAGTCGCCGTGATCCCGTGTTTGATCAGAATCGCCACGGCCTCGCGCGCCCCTTCAATGGTGTAGCTACGAGCAATGATGATTTCATCTTCGTCATTTCTTGCTAGTTCGTTCATAGCTCGCCCACAACTAGGGCTTCCTTTCGCTCTCTAATTGCCTACCCGATCCTCGGGCAATCGGTAGAAAACTGCAAGCCCGATTTTTGGTCGAAACTCTCGAGTGGCGGCGCCGTCCGGGATTCCCGCTTTCACAGCTACTTGAGGGTCGGCCAAAGAGAGCTATTCGGATCAATTGGGTACTGAGTTTCTGATAGAGTCAACGGGCCTCAGGTGGAGAATGGAAGATGACAACAGTACTACGAGCGGCGTTGTTTTTAGCGTCTTTGACCCTAGGCCTTGGTGCGCAGTCCCTGAAGCTGAGGTTGGACGATCTTGATCTGGGTCTACAGTTGCCCGCAGGCTGGGTCGTTGCCGAGCGCCGAAAAGAGGTCGGTCGAGACAAGCCCTACTTGGTGGCTGAGGCCGCGGAAGGCTCAAGCCTCACCATCTTTTTGGTCAACGACAAAAAGAGATCGTTGGTGGATGGTGCTGACTACTTCCGACGGGAGTTAATTGGCGATGGCGCAATAGCCTCAAAGATCCGCGATGGCAAAGTTGGTGGACTCAAGGCCAAAGTATTCGACGCCGAAATGGACGACGAGTTTCTTCACTGCGTTGTCGCTGAGAAACAGTCAGCTCTTTTGGTCTTTTGTGTAGCAGACCCCGAAAAGCCGCAACTCAAGCGACTATTGAGGACGATCCTAAGGAAAATCAAGATCGGCCGCGGTGAATTCGCACTAAGGCTGACTCCGCAAGAGCCCGCGGACCGAATGTGGTTTGGCGTTGACTACGACGGCAAGCGTTTTGTGCACCCGGTCAGCGGATTGGTCGTTGAAGAAAACGGCGAGTGGAAGTTTGGCGTCGACGACATCAATCGAGCGATTTCAGAACGAATTTGGATGTTCGATGAAGAAGTCGCCTTCGGTGTCGAGCTAGGCCATTCCTTTTTGCCCGCAGACT
>JAZGFI010000271.1:0-96602 GCA_036479435.1 Planctomycetota bacterium
GTATGCCCTAAGTAACTCTATGAATTGAGATAAGCTAATTGAAACCATATCTGCAGGGATTCTACTGATCCGTAACAAACAAAGGCCTTTAGAGACTTGGATAAAAAAATATGTTCATGATAAAACAGATACAAGATACTAAAAACCCCGAGATTTCTCTCGGGGTTTTTAATTAAACCTGGCGGTACCTACCTTCCCAGTCCGTTGCCAGACAAGTATTATCGGCGCTGTGGACTTTACTTCCGTATTCGGGATGGGAACGGGTGTTTCCCCACAGCTATCTCCACCAGAAAGTTTTGATTTCAATTTGATCTTGTGATCGAATATTTGCAGATTAAGTAAACTAAGATGCTGTGATTGTCAACGAAGAATATCAAAGTAATTAAAACATTCGGTTTATTAGTACTGGTTAGCTCAATGCATTGCTGCACTTACACACCCAGCCTATCAACCTCGTAGTCTTCGAGGAACCTTAATAATTGCCAACAATCCACCAGATTTCAAACCGAAGCTCAATCACTGACTTTTTATTGGCAGGGGTACCTTATCTTGAGGCGAGTTTCCCACTTAGATGCTTTCAGCGGTTATCTCTTACGAACTTAGCTACCCAGCGCTGCTTTTGGTAAACAACTGGAACACCAGAGGTTCGCCCATCCCGGTCCTCTCGTACTAGGGACAGCCCCTCTCAAGTACCCTACGCCCACGACGGATAAGGACCGAACTGTCTTACGACGTTCTGAACCCAGCTCGCGTACCGCTTTAATTGGCGAACAGCCAAACCCTTGGGACCTTCTTCAGCCCCAGGATGCGATGAGCCGACATCGAGGTGCCAAACCTCCCCGTCGATATGGACTCTTGGGGGAGATAAGCCTGTTATCCCCGGGGTACCTTTTATCTGGTGAGCGACGACCCTTCCACACGGGATCGCCGGATCACTAGAGCCTGCTTTCACACCTGCTCGACCTATGAGTCTCGCAGTTAAGCCACCTTATACTCTTACACTCTACGTACGATTACCAACCGTACTGAGGTGGCCATTGCGCTCCTCCGTTACTCTTTGGGAGGAGACCGCCCCAGCCAAACTGCCCACCTGACACTGTCGCACGCCCTGATTCAAGGCACGTGCTTAGAGCCTCAACATTACAAGGGTGGTATTTCAAGGATGACTCCACGATAACTAGCGTTACCGCTTCAAAGTCTCCCACCTATCCTACACATGCAATGCTAAGACCCAATATCAGGCTGCAGTAAAGGTCCACGGGGTCTTTCCGTCCTGCTGCGGGAACGTGGTATCTTCACCACGACTGCAATTTCGCCGGGTCTATCGTTGAGACAGTGCGCAACTCGTTACACCATTCATGCGGGTCGGAACTTACCCGACAAGGAACTTCGCTACCTTAGGACCGTCATAGTTACGGCCGCCATTCACCGGGGCTTCAGTTCAAAGCTTCGCCGAAGCTAACCTTTTCCTTTAACCTTCCGGCATTGGGCAGGTGTCAGTCTATATACGTCGACGTTAAGTCTTAGCATAGACCTGTGTTTTTAGTAAACAGTCGGTTGCGCCGATTTTTTGTAACCACAAAGCGCTTACTGAGTAAATCATTCACCCTTTGCGGCACCCCTTCTCCCGAAGTTACGGGGTCAATATGCCGAGTTCCTTAACGATAGTTCTCCCGAGCGCCTTAGAATACTCATCCCACCCACCTGTGTCGGTTTACGGTACGGACACTTGAAGCTCCCCAACGAGGATTTTCTAGGAAGTATGGCATCGATGACTTCGCCAACAAAACGGGCTTCGTCTCGAGTCTCAGCCTTAATGTGGTCCCGGATTTTCCTAGGTCCACAGCCTACACTCTTTTACCAGCACGACTAACGGCTGGCTCATCTAGCCTTCTCCGTCCCCCCTTTGGGTCTTGATCGACTCCAAGTGGTACAGGAATATTAACCTGTCTTCCATCGACTACGCCTTTCGGCCTCGCCTTAGGGTCCGACTAACCCTGGGCGGATTTACCTGCCCCAGGAAACCTTGGGTTTTCGGCGAATAAGATTCTCACTCATTTTCTCGCTACTCATTCCGACATAATCGCTTCCACTTCGTCCAATGCTCCTTACGGTACACCTTCAACCTAATGTGGAACGCTCTCCTACCAGTTTACGACGTCAACAACATCGTAAACTCCGAGGCTTCGGTTCTATGCTTAGTCCCGTTAATTATCGGCGCAGGACTCCTCGACTGGTAAGCTATTACGCACTTTTTAAATGGTGGCTGCTTCTAAGCCAACATCCCAGCTGTCATAGGAGACCCACTTCCTTACCCACTTAGCATAGATTCGGGACCTTAGCCGTCGATCTGGGTTGTTTCCCTCTCGACCGCGGAGCTTATCCCCCGCGGACTGACTCCCGTGATAAGGTTGCTAGTATTCGGAGTTTATCTAGGTGGGGTAGGCGGTAAGCCCCCCCATCCCGAACAGTATCTCTACCCCCAGCAACTATTACACGAGGCTAGCCCAAAAGCTATTTCGGAGAGAACCAGCTATCTGCAAGTTTGATTAGCCTTTTACTCCTAACCACAGGTCATCCGAGCAGTTTTCAACCTACACCGGTTCGGCCCTCCACGAGCTTTTACACCCGCTTCAGCCTGCCCATGGTTAGATCACTTGCTTTCGGGTCTGCTACGCACAACTTAAGTCGCACATTTCGCACTCGCTTTCGCTTCGGCTCCGGACCGGAAGTCCTTAACCTTGCTGTACACAGCAACTCGTCGGATCATTATGCAAAAGGCACGCCGTCACACATTCCCCGAAGGGCATAGTGCTCCGACTGCTTGTAAGTATATGGATTCAGGTACTATTTCACTCCCCTAACAGGGGTACTTTTCACCTTTCACTCGCGCTACTCTGCACTATCGGTCGTATGAAGTACTTAGCCTTATGGGGTGGGCCCCACAAATTCACACCGGATTCCACGTGGCCGGCGCTACTCGGGAAAATATCGAGAGGGTCGCATCTTTCGCTTACAGGGCTATCACCTTGTACCGCTAGACTTTCCAGACTTATTCAGCTAGATTTGACCTTTGTAACTCTCTGGAGCCGCTGTAATAGCTCCTGATATCTCCCACGACCCCGCATACGCAACGCTTACAGGCTTACACGTACACGGTTTAGGCTGATCCCCTTTCGCTCGCCGCTACTAAGGGAGTCGAGGTTTCTTTCCATTCCTGGGGTTACTTAGATGTTTCAGTTGTCCCCGTCCCCTACCCTGCCCTATATATTCAGGCAGGGTTGTTACGACATGACTCGCAACAGGTTTCCCAATTCGGATACCTCCGGATCATAGCTCGCTAGTCAGCTTCCCGGAGTTTAACGCAGACACGCCACGTCCTTCATCGGCTTCATACGCCAAGGCATCCACCATATACCCTTTGCGTCTTGATCATGATTTTCGCAAGAAAATAAACGTAAAGGAAATTTGATTGTCTTGGTTTAGACATTCACGTTCTCATTATTCAATTTCAAAAGATCGTTCTTACTGGCTGCGGCGACTTGCGCCACAAGACCATGGAACTGACTCAAAGAAGCCAGTACCGCAGTATGTTTTGGATCGAGGGCCATCGGTGGCCAACGAAATCCCTGCGCCCTCGCTTGTTATGGCTTGGGCACTTGGTTTTCGGGAGAGTGGAGATGAGGGGGATCGAACCCCTGACCCCTGCCTTGCAAAGGCAGTGCTCTCCCAGCTGAGCTACACCCCCAATTCAACGCTTTAAGAAAGCGAAGTGGGCCTAGGTAGAGTTGAACTACCGACCTCACGCTTATCAGGCGTGCGCTCTAACCAACTGAGCTATAGGCCCGTCCCCTGGTCTCACCATCGAGATGATGCAGGATCCCTCGAAGACGAGTCAGCACAGCGGGAAACCAAGAATCTCGCCCGGCCAAATGCCGGGCGAGATCGCGGTTGTAAGATAGGACAGGGCGTTTGAGATCGCGCTGAGATTCCATCGAGACGCATCGCTGCTTCTCGAGGTCTAGTCATCCCTAGAAAGGAGGTGATCCAGCCGCAGGTTCTCCTACGGCTACCTTGTTACGACTTAGTCCCAGTCACCGGTCTTACCGTCGGCGCCTCCCTCCCTAAGGTTGGGTCAGCGACTTCGGGCACTACCAGCTCCCGTGGCTTGACGGGCGGTGTGTACAAGGCTCAGGAACATATTCACCGCGGCATTGCTGATCCGCGATTACTAGCGATTCCAACTTCATGCGGGCAAATTGCAGCCCACAATCCGTACTGGGACCTACTTTGTGGGATTTGCTTCACGTTACCGCTTCGCTTCCCTCTGTATAGGCCATTGTAGCACGTGTGTAGCCCTGGGCGTAAGGGCCATGAGGACTTGACGTCATCCCCGCCTTCCTCCGTGTTAACCACGGCAGTCCCGCTAGAGTACCCGGCATTACCCGCTGGCAACTAACGGCAAGGGTTTCGCTCGTTAAGGGACTTAACCCGACATCTCACGACACGAGCTGACGACAGCCATGCAGCACCTGTGTATGTTCCACGGTTACCCGCGTCACTTCCTTTTCAAGAAGCTAATCCATACATGTCAAACCCAGGTAAGGTTCTGCGCGTTGCTTCGAATTAAACCACATGCTCCACCGCTTGTGTGAGCCCCCGTCAATTCCTTTGAGTTTTAGCCTTGCGACCATACTCCCCAGGCGGAGCACTTAATACATTAGCTACAGCAGCGATGGCCTCAGAGCCACCACTACCTAGTGCTCATCGTTTACGGCTAGGACTACCGGGGTATCTAATCCCGTTCGCTCCCCTAGCTTTCGCACCTCAGCGTCAGAAACGAGCCAGAGAGTCGCTTTCGCCACCGGTGTTCCTTCTGATATCTACGCATTTCACCGCTCCACCAGAAGTTCCACTCTCCCCTCTCGTCCTCCAGACTGACAGTTTCGGAAGCCATTCCGGGGTTGAGCCCCGGGATTTCACAACCGACTAATCAATCCGCCTACGTGCGCTTTATGCCCAGTGATTCCGAACTACGCTTGCCCTCTCCGTATTACCGCGGCTGCTGGCACGGAGTTAGCCAGGGCTTCCTCCAGAGGTAACGTCAAACACCAGCTTTACTGATGCATTTCTTCCCTCCTGACAGAACTTTACAACCCGAAGGCCTTCTTCGTTCACGCGGCGTCGCCCCGTCAGACTTTCGTCCATTGCGGAAGATTCTCGACTGCAGCCTCCCGTAGGAGTCTGGGCAGTGTCTCAGTCCCAGTGTGACCGGCCAACCTCTCAGTCCGGCTACCCATCAATGCCTTGGTGAGCCGTTACCTCACCAACAAGCTAATAGGACATAGACCCCTCTATCGGCAGAAGCAGAGCTACCATTTACTAAGCGAATCATGCGACCCGCAAAGACCATCCGGTATTACAATCCGTTTCCAGAAATTATCCCGGTCCGACAGGTAGGTTATCTATGTATTACTCACCCTTTCGCCGCTCTACTAGCACCCGAAGGTACGTTCGCGCTCGACTTGCATGCCTAATCCACGCCGCCAGCGTACGTTCTGAGCCAGGATCAAACCCTCATGTTAAAGAAAAGTTGATTCCAGCAAATTGCACTCAAATTCATTAAACGCAGACACAAGTGTGTTTGTGTTTGCGCAAGAAAAAGTGAGTACATCTACTCTTGTGAGTTGATGTTTGAACCCACCGAAGTGGGTTCGTTCACGATCTCTCGCGCCCTGTCCATATTCGATTGTTGAAAGATCGTCTACCGATCGGCCCGCTTCGGGCTGGTGATCGGCCGCGCATATTGGCGCGCTCCAACTTCAACTTCAAGTCCCACTTGGGATCTTTTTAGCTTAAATTGTCGAGGTTCTCCGTCCGGGCCGCGCGGTGACGCAACCTTTGGGAGCCGCGCATGATGGCTCATTTCCAGTCCGCCTTCAAGGGAAGGAAGAAAGGTTTTTTCCGGCCCGTGCCGAAGCCAAGTGCGCGTCGTGAAGATCGTCCTCCGATTCCCTAAGGAAACGGCGGCTATCCCCACCTGGCTGCGGCCCATCGACCCGAATTCGATTCGGTGTCGGAGCCAGCTGCCTCGGCGGGAAACCCCCTCACGAGGCGGGATTGTAGCCGTCCATACGGACCCTTCAAGGAAATCGCATAGTAATTACAAAAAGGCGTAAGCTGTTTTCCACAAACAGGTTATGGACTCCGGAGTCGTTTCAGGAGGAATTTGGGGAGAGGGGCTTTCGATCTGGAATTCCGGCACTTTCCGTACGGTACAAAACATCCAAGACGACGCGGTAAAGGAAAGCGCTAGTTGGACAGCGCTGAGCGCAGCAGGTCGCCCAGGGCAAACTTCGCTCCATCGAAGGCAAGGGTTTCATAGGGGGGCAGATGGCGCCCAACTGTCGAGTGACTGACCTCATGGCTCATATGGATGTAGCAGGTGCGGGGGCCCCCAAGATCTCGAACCAAGGCCCGGCTCTCCTCCAGACAGAGGTGCGTGGGGTGCAGCTCCTCGCGCAGCATGTCCAGAGCAAGCCATTTGACGCCCGCCATGACCTGGCGGGCGCGCTCGGGTATCCGTTTGCAATCGCTTAGGTAGACGAAATCGCCCACGCGCAGCCCCAAATTGCGGCCACGGCCGTGTTCGACCTCAAAAGCCATGGCCCTCATGCCCGCGGCTTCAAAAGCAACTCCGGGGCTAATCTCTACGAGAGTCATCCACGGGATGCCCAAACGTCGCTTTTTCTGCGCAAAGATGTAGGGGAACGTGACGCGTAGCGTCTCTGCGGTGGGTGGATCGGCGAAAATTGGGAGCGCCCGGTCGCCTTGAAGACTAAGGGGCCTCAGATCGTCAAGACCCATCATGTGGTCGGCGTGGGCGTGGGTAATGAAAACAGCGTCAAGGCGGCTGAGCTGGTGCCGCAAGAACTGGGCCCGTAGGTCGGGCCCAGCGTCAATCAAAAGGCGCTGTCCCCGAGATTCCAAGAGCACCGAACTGCGCCAACGGCGATCCCGGGGGTCATCTGAGCGGCAAACCGCACAGTCGCAACCCAACATCGGAATGCCGTAGGAAGTGCCCGTTCCGAGGAAAGTCAAAAAGTCGCCATCTTCCGGCCCTGGGGCTGGTTTGATGGCGGCGCCCGAGGGGGATGGTTCAGTGGCGGTGCCCGAGGGGGCTGGTTTCGTGGCGGCGCCCGGGGGTGCTTCGCCAGCGGGACTGAGGATGTTGCGCAAGGCGAGCGTCGTCTCCGCCCCACCCGGCGAACATCGGGCGGGATCTTTGACTTCGGCCCGATTCAGGGCGTCTGCAAGGCCCTGGCAGTCAAAGCCGCAGGCCTGGCAGTCCGTTTGAGCCATTGCGGCCCACAGGCGATCGCGGCGGCTTTGCCCCGTCGCAAGGGCCAAGCGGGATCGCAAGCTCAATTTAGGGTTCCGAAACGGTGGGCTAAGGCTCGGAGAATCCGCAGAGCCGGAGCTCACCGGCGAACGTCGACTTGCGCCCCCTCGGGAACCAGCCGAAACAGGGCTTCCACATCGAGTTTGCGCATTCGAATACAGCCGTCGCTGTGAGATTTCCCGATCGAATCCTCGTCGACCGTGCCGTGAATGCCGTATCCGCTACGCCCGCCGGCATCATCGAGGCCCAGCCAGCGATTGCCGATGGTGTGATCTTTGTCACCGAAGGCGACGACAGTTTGGTCGGGGCGCGTCCAGGCGGGGTTCTTGGTTTTGCCCCGAACGGTAAATTTGCCCTCCGGCGTCGAGTCGTCGCGGCCGAGGCCGATCTCGTAGTCCAAGATCACAGATTCGCCCAATAAGACATAAAGCCGGAAGTCGCTCTTGCGGGCGACCACCGAGATCGACTCGGTCGGTACGGCGAGTTTCTGCCCCAGCTGCACGATATCGCGGCGCATCCGGTTGATGTGCATGATCATGGCGGGCGTCACGTTGTTGCCGTGCTTCTTTTTGACGCGCCTAGCGATTCGGGTCAAATTGTCATTGGGCTTCACCTCGACAATCTCAATGGGGACCACAGTACGGGCCCTAGCCGCAACTAAGCGGCGATTGACGTCACGCAAAGGGGCGAGGAGCGCCAAACGTTGCCGTCCCGGAAAAGCGTCGGCCAAGACCGCTTCGGAAAGCGCAAGGCGGTAGGAATCGCTCATGCGATCCACTTTCAAACTTTGGAGGCGCGCGCGAAGGGCAGCCACGCCGCTTTTTTCAGCGGATTCCAGCACCTCCGTCTCTTCGGCCACCGAGATTTCGAGCCCCTGGTCTTTAGGAGCCGACTCCTCTGCGGCAGCGGGCTCCGTGACGGCGTCTTGGGCCTCAAGGCCTTTTGAATCCGCTTGAGGGCGATCGAATTCGATGGAACTGCTGCGACGATCAGGGCTCGAATCCGCGCCATCGTCTTCATTCAGGTCCATTTCTTCGCTGGTCGATTCTCCACTGTCTTTGACGACCGAACTCGAAAACGGCCAACCATCGAAGAATGCGATCGACAGGATGCCGAAAAAAACGAGGACCGCAGGAACAAGGAACTTCAGCATGATTCGACTCTCCATTCTCACGAGGGCGCGAGACCTCGCGGACTTTCTGCAAAGTTCATTTTCCGCGCAGTGGGTGACAGGATCCACAACTCGACAGCGCCGATTTTCGGAGTTACAGTTTTCTCGCGGGGTAGGCACCAGCCACGGCTGGGCTTGGCTCCGTCTCGTCGCCTTGGGTTCGCCCTGGTTTCGACCCGGACAGACCGGGCTCAGAAACCCGGCGCCTCTGGCCGAAGAGAAGATAAGTCGTGGCTATGGTGTTTGTTTATCAGGGATGAGTTCTCAACCCTATATCGACTACCCAGGGAGCCTGATGCTGCGTTCGCGGGAACGCCCCTCGATGAGGGGACTTCAACGGCGTGGTTGCGGCCCCCACCTAATACGGTTTCTGGGTGATCTAGAGCTTAACCCTGGACGGCATCGATGGCCTGCGACCTTCAGCCCTCTGCACCTTGGTGCAGGGGGCCTTTTTGAAGACCTCAGCCGAGGCAAAAAAAGTGGGGCCGACGCTATAAGCCGGGTCCTGTCCCTCCGAAGAGGTGGCGACCATTTCTCTGGGGCGACGTTTACACGCCGCCTCGAACGACCTACCCGAGAGTCAAAGGGAACGGGTCGCTCCCTGAGGGGCGAGCCCTCTTCTCCCCTATTTGGTCTTTCTCCCGATGGGGTTTACCGTGCCCGCCGTGTCACCACGCCGGCGGTGAGCTCTTACCTCACCGTTTCACCCTTACCTGTGCCCCCATAAGAGGCCATCGGCGGTCTATTCTCTGTGGCACTTTCCATGACCCGAAGGCCTGTGGGCGTTACCCACCATCGCACCCTGTAGAGCCCGGACTTTCCTCGACTCGTCAATGCGAGCCGCGGCCGCCCGCGCCAGCCCCGCGGCATCATGGTGTGATTGAGCCAGGCACTCAACGGCTAAATGCCAATCTCAGACTTCGCAAACAACGCTGCGAGTCTTGCCCGAAGGCAAGGTTGGAATCTCGCTCACGCGCTCCACGATGATCGCCATAGACTGGCCGAGCACCTGCTTCAGGCCGATCTCGATGGGAACTTCAAGCTCATCTCGCGAGGGCTCGCCTCGCGGAACAACGGCGACGCGTACGCAGCCAAGCGATTCTTGGACGATCTGAAACCGCCCCACCCCCGGCAGGACCCGCACCACGTAAATCACGCCGAGGCCGTGAACGCGATTGCCGTCCGCCGTCTTTAGGGTGTCACTCACGCGACCTCCCAGCTCGGACAACACGGGGTAGGGCAATCCGCAGCCACAGGGTTCCTTTGAGATGCGCGCACGGTCTCCGAGGCGATACCGGACCATCGGCGCACCGTATGACCAAAGGTTGGTCACGGCGACCTCGCCTAATTCACCGGCGGGCAGCACGGCGCCATCCTCGTCAAGAATCTCAATCGTGGTGACATCGAGGTTGAGGTGCAGCCCCCCCGCCGGACAGCTCTGCGCGATGTAGCCGCCGTCTCGGCTGCCGTACTCATTGGCGACGGGGCAAGCAAAGATCCTCTCGATAAGTTCGCGATCCTCCGCAAACAGGGTTTCCGCTGTCCCGATAGCGGCCTTCAAACGAAGGCGGCTGAGGTCTTCCCCCCGGTCCCCAAGAAACCGAGCGTATCGGGCGAGCACACTCGAATAACCGTAGATGTAGTCGGTATCGTGCGCTTCAAGCGCGGCCCGAAAGCCCGCCATCTTTTCGTCCGAAAGCTCGAACGCGGACAGCATGCGGAAATTGAGCCAGCGATCTTTGAGCGCTCGAAAACGGTCGTGCGCGCCCAGCTCAATGGGTGAACCCCAAAGGTCCATTTGGCGATCGCCCATGCGAATGCCAAACCAAGACCTGCAACGGGCTTTTGCGGCGAGGGCCGCCGACTCGCGGTCTTTGTCCGCAAAAAAGATGAGCGGTTCGCCCGACGAGCCGCCGGTTTCCAACTTAAACACGCGCTCGCGCCAAGAATCTGCGACCAGCTGATCGGCTTCTTCGCGGATCACGGGTTTATCCATGAGGGGGAGGCGCTCAAGATCCGCCGCGCACTGAATAAGGTCAGGGCTAAGGCCGTCGCGCGCGAAAACTCGCCGCCAATAGGGAACCTCAGCGGCCGCATGCTGAATCAAATCACGCAAGAACTGATCACGCTTTGACTCGAGCTCCGCCAAAGTGAGCGAGTCGCTAGATTGCAGCCGATCCAAAAAGGCATAGGTCTTGCGCCCCCGCAACTTCTCGTGCCAGGGGTACAGCAGCCGCCTCGCAATCCAGCGGTTCATTCGCTGGCGTGACGTCGCAAGTACAAGATTCGATCGCAGTGCGGACACTGCGTGAACTTACCCGACATGACCGCATTCAAGACCTGCATCATGACCTGTGTGAAGCAGCCGGTGCAAGTTTCACCCTCGACGTTCAAGGCCGCGATCCCAATCCCCTCGCGCCGGGCGCAGATCCGTTCGTAGGCTTCAAGGAGCTGTGGCTCGAATTTACCCGCCGCGTCGACGCGCTCGGCTTTCTTCGCCGTGATGGTGTCTTCAAGCTCAGAGAGCTGCTGAACGACATCCGACTCAACCTCCGCGTGTTTGGCCTTGGCTTTGCCAAGCTCTGCCTGTCGCGCGGCCGAACTGTCTTTCAGATCATCGAGTGCCATCATCAACTCGAGAATCTTGTCCTGCACGTTCGAATCGTGGTCTCTCTTGGTCTTAATCTGCTGCTTCATGAGGTTGAAGTCATCATTCGACTTCAAGCTGTACAGCTGACCTTCGAGCTTTTGCGCATCGGCCGTCAACGAATCGGAGATCAAAGTCTGTTCGTCGATTCGCTTTTGAGTTTGGGTGCAAATATCGGATGCTTCAGCCGCGCGGGCCTCATGATCGGCGAGGTTCCGTTTCGAACTCGCCAACTCTCCGGGACGCGATGAGCGCTGACCTTCAAACTCGGCAATCGCATTGTCCAGGTCCTGCAACCCGATGAGTTGCATGAGAGCCTCCGCTCCTAAGGTCTCAAGAGTGTTTTCCTTGGCTGCCATGCCTTCTTCTCACAAAAAAAGGCCCGGGCTGTGCCCCCGGGCCTTAGTTAATCAAATTCCGCTCGACTCCAGGAAGCCTGCCAGCTTCCGGGCTCGAATCGGGTGTTGTAGTTTCATGACCGCTTTAGCCTCGATCTGTCGGACACGCTCTCGCGTGACCTTAAAGATCCGCCCGACCTCCTCGAGCGTGTAGGTATAGCCGTCACCAATCCCGTAACGCAGCTTGATGATCTCGCGCTCGCGGTAGTTGAGGGTCTGAAGAATATCTTTGATTCGGTCTTTCAGCATCTTGTGGGTCGCTGAACTCACCGGCGACTCTGCCCCTTCGTCCTCGATGAACTCCCCGAAGTAGGAGTCCTCTGAGTCGCCCACCGGGCGATCGAGGGAAATAGGGTGCTTGGAGATGCTCATGACGCGCTTCGCTTCTTCGAGCGAAATCTCGGCCGCCACCGCAACCTCTTCGATGGTGGGTTCACGTCCCTCTTGCTGCACGAGGCGCTTGTGAACATTCCTCAGCTTGCTCATCGTTTCGATCATGTGCACGGGAATACGAATCGTGCGGGCTTGATCGGCGATCGAACGCGTGATGGCCTGGCGAATCCACCAGGTGGCATAAGTCGAAAACTTGTAGCCGCGACGATACTCGTACTTTTCAACGGCCTTCATGAGGCCGGTGTTGCCCTCTTGGATCAAATCCAAAAAGGTCAGCCCGCGATTGCGGTATTTTTTGGCAATCGAAACGACGAGACGGAGGTTGCCGCTCGACAGGCTGCGTTTCGCATCCTCGTAGCGTTCGAAATAGTTGGAAATCTGACGGCGACGGCGTTGCATCGCCGGAAGATCGTCTCCGATCTCAACTTGCATCTCCAAAAAGCGCTCGTCTAAGCGCTTGCGATTCTCGCGGTCGTCCGGCGGCAGCTCATCCAATTCGCGCGAGAGCCGCACCAGTTCGTCGTACTGCTCATTGATGACGTCCATCATCGGGCGTACTTTTTTGATCTGCAGACCGAGTTCTTCCAGCAGCACCACGGCCTTTTTGCGGCGACCGCGAATTCGGCGGAAGGCGCAAAGGCAGTCTTTATTGGCGACCTTGCCCAAAACAAGATCGCGGATTTCGCTGCGGTTTTCTGCCAGGATCTTTTTGACGGTCGCAATGTTCTCAGGCAGGCGATCCGAAATATCCTGCTTGTCGACTTCGCCGACTTTCAAAGTTCGGTCGAAGGCGAGATTTCCGCCCTGCACTGCTTCAAAAATCTTCACCGCATCGTCAGCAGCGATGCAGCACTCGAGGAGTTTCTTGCGAAAGAGTTTGCGGGTTAATTCGATCTTCTTGGCGTAGGAGATCTCTTGGGCGCGCGTGAGAAGAGGAATCTCACCCATTTGGGTCAAGTACATGCGCACCGGATCGTCGATGCGCTCCGACGTCGAGGGCGCGGGCACGCGGACGCTCTTACTCACGGCAACGGGCACCACCACCGGAGCGGGAATCGGGTCTTCGGGTCGCCGATCCTCGGCGTCTTCCTCGTCAATTACATCGACGCCCTCTTCGCTCAGGCGAAGCAGGAAGCCCTCTATCGTGTTGGGAGCGACGGTCGCGGGCGGAAGGACCTTATTCAGACTCTCGTGAGTGATGTAGCCCTTCTTCTTGCCCTCTTGGACCAGAGCTTCGATCTCGGTCTCGAGTTCCTTCATCATGGCGTAACTGGGCCTCCGATCCGGGTTTCCGAAGCTGATTTTTGTACGATCTGAGCGGCATTTAGGCAAGTTTTAGCCGTTTAGGACAGGGCAAGCCAAGGTTACCGAAACTGGTCTTGATCACCCTCAGCTTTTCATTATCGACGCGGTCAGGGACTCTCCGCGTCTTCTTTCCCCCTACGACTTGCTCTCAGACGCTTCACGATGGCTTCCAGGTTGTCATCGCCGAGGCCGCGGCTCTTGATGGCCGCGATCTCTTTTCGGTCCCGCTCGCGCTCAAAAAAATCTAAAGCCCCCAACAACTGATCCCTGAGGGCTTCCAAATCGCGCTCGCTCGACAGCAAGAATTCGTTGAGCAATTCGCGCCCCTGAAGATCTTCGACTCCCAGAGACAAGGCAGGGATATCAATCTCGCCACCCGAACCCTTGGCCTTCAAGATTCTCTCGAGCAAGGCGCGGTGAGGCTCGAGGATGACATCACCTGGCTGGAGTCGCTGGGCCCAGTTGGTCCCCTCAGCTCCGCCCCGCAACAATGCCCTTAGCAACTGCCGCTCTGCTCTTCTTTGGGCTGGAGCCACAGTCTGCATGGGCTCGGAAGGCCCCGATTCTGGCTCGAGGCCTGGCGCTGGGCTGGGCCGAGACCGCGGGGCCTTGGTGCGTGCCCGGTCGAGCAAGTCCCCGCGCCGAAGCCCAAGCTCGCGTGCGATGCGGTCCAAAACCAAGCCGCGCTTGACCGGATTTGCAACCGCGTGGGCCATCTTCAGCAACTCGTCGGCCGCTTGGGCGACGCCAGATACGTTGCTGAGGTCCGAACGTTCCCGGACTTCGGCCAAGACAAATTCGAAGAAGTCTTCGGCCCCGTCCTCGATCGTCGCAAATCCCTCTTTGCCGCGCTCCAAGAGAAAGTCGCAAGGATCCTGTCCGGCCGGTAATCGACTAATCTGGATCGACGCATCCACCGAGCAAAAGAGCTCCGCTCCTCGCTCGGCCGCCTTACGTCCAGCAGCATCGCCATCATAAACCAACACGACTCGATTGGTGTAGCGCGTCAAGACTCGCGCGTGCTCTTCGGTGAGACTCGTTCCGAGCGTCGCGACGCATCCTTTGGCGCCGACCTGACCCGCCATCACGACGTCTGTGTAGCCCTCCATCACAAACACGGGCTCGCCGAACTTGTGACTCCGCAAAGACTCGATTCCGTAAAGAGACTTCCGCTTCGAAAACACCTTGGTCTCGGGAGAATTTAGATACTTGGGTTCGCTACCGTCGAGGCACCGGCCGCCAAAAGCGATGACGCGATCTAGGCTATCTCGAATTGAAAACATCAGGCGATCGCGAAAAGCGTCGTAGAGGCCCGGCCCTTTCTCGCGGCGTTTCGCCAGCCCCGCATCGGCGAGGAGATCTTCGGGGATGTTGCGCTGGACCGCGGCATCTACCAAAAATGACCAGCCCTCAGGAGCGTATCCAATTCCAAATTTCTCCCACTGTTCCGGTCGAATACCGCGCGACTCAAGATAGGCGCGACAATCTGCGCCACGTTCGCCGAGGAGTTCTCGGCGAAAGAAGGACGCGGCCCATTTGTTCGCACGATGCAGATCTGTCTTTTGTGGTCCGCTGGGAGCACGGGTCGTACCACCTTTGACTTCGTCAAACTCGATCTCGATGCCGGAGCGATCCGCGAGGATTTCCGCGGCTTCGCGAAACTCGACCCGATCCATGGCAATGACGAAGTCAAAGGCCGATCCCTTTTTCCCACACCCAAAACAATTGTAGCTGCCGTGATCAGGACTGACGGTAAAGCTGGGGGTCTTTTCGTCGTGAAAGGGGCAAAGGCCCTTCCAGTTCTTCCCGCTGCGTTTCAACGACACATAGCTCTCGACGAGACTCACGATTTCCGTAGCGTCGCGAATTCGGACGAGAGTCTGTTCGCTGATGCGCCCCGTTCGCATCAACCTTGGTCCGCGAGTGACGACACCGCCCGGTCCAAAATCAAGAAAATCTCAGGGCTGAGGCTCTCGGCGCGTTCGCGCCCACTTAGCTCGGCCGCTTTGAGCACTTCCGCCACCGCGTCGGCGTCGAGCGGGCCTCCCATCTCAACCGGCAAGCGCTTGAGAAGACCGCCAATGGTCTTTCGACGCGCGCTAAATAAGTAGCGCATCAATCCGTAGGCGCGGATAACCGGCACGGGGTCTAAGCCCTTACTACTAGTCACCACGATTGCTGAGTCGACCTGAGGCCTCGGCCAAAACACCTCACTGCTCAGAGTACGATCGCGCGTCACGTCCATTAGCAGCGCAAAGATAATTCGCAGCGGGCCATACTCTTTCGACCCGGGTTTCGCGACGAGCGAATCTGCGAGTTCTTTTTGCACCAACAAGACCATTCGATCTGGCGGTCCGAACCTCAGAATCAAAGAGGTCAAGAACGGAGTCGAAATATTGTAGGGCAAGTTCGCGACGACCTTGAAGGAGTCGAGGTCTGGTGCCACGAGGCCCACATCCAGTTTCTCAACAACTTCAGAGTTGAGCTTGGTTTTCGCCTCCAGGACGTCCCCGTGAACGAGGCGGATATTGCTGCGGCTGCCAAGCAAATCGCGGCTTAGGTTATAAAGCCCCTCGTCAATCTCGACGGTCACCACGAGTCCGGCGAAATCGGCGAGTCTTCGAGTGAGGTTTCCGGGACCAGTACCGACCTCGAGGACGAGGTCTTTTTCACCGAGTTCACCAAGCCGTGCGATGACGTCGAGCAGCCGCGGTTCAATCAAAAAGTGCTGCCCAAAACGCTTCGAGGGGGAAAGACCTCGTTCTCGCAGCAAGGCCCGCAGTTCGCGAGGCGATTCCGGATAGCTGAGAGACCCACTCATGACTGTTTTCGAATCTCGTTGATGAGTTCTACAAGGCGATCCTTCAGCCACAACGGCTCAGATCTCTCAAAGGCTCGTTCCAAGTACGGTAGCGCGCTTTGACCTGCCGCGACCAGCGCCCGCCGCGCCGGGCGAACCCGAGTCAGCCAATGCACCGGGTCTTGCCACCCGAGATCGGCGATCAGAGGTAAGATACGCCTTTGCCGCCGGAGCTCTGATTTCGTGACCACGCAGCGAAACCCGAGATCCCAGCTTGCGGTTTCTGCGTTCTCCAGCCGTTCCAAGGGCTCGTTTGCGCCGCGGATCGCGGTGCGAAAAGAACCGCCACGCTTAAGGTACTCGCGTTCCCCGTTTTCGAGGTTGGCGCGAGCCGAAAGCAAGCCGGAATAACGCTCCTGCCAGCTACGAATGAGATTGAGCCGGTTTTCGATTCTTTCGCGTTCCAGCCTCAAACCTTCTGCTTGCTCGAATTCCAGGACACTGAGGAGGCCCATACCCTGCGAGATATCGATTGCGGCGCCATCCCCCACTCTCCAGGGATCAGGCCCCAGCAGCAGCTCATCCGCGGCATCGAGAAAAGTGTGAGTGTCCAGCTTGTAGTGACTTAAGAGCGACAAGTCCGCGTCAAAAAACTTCAGGTCTTGGGCGTCGGCATCATCAATCACAAAAAGCAGCCGAGGGTCGATCGCTTCGTAGCTCAAGGGATCGGCGTAAAGAACTTTGGCCGAAACGAGCTTAGTGTCAAAAATTTCGAGGACATACTGCGCGTCGCTGACGGTCGTCCCGAATTGCTCTAGGCGGAATTCTTCTTGCGGTACGAGCGCAAAAAGAAGCTCAAGAATGCCGGTGCCACTCTCGGAAATCGCTAGCAGATCATCCGAAGAACTAAGGTAACTTCGCCGCGCTGGCAGCTCGTAGAATGGGGGCCAGTCATTCAAGAGTTGCAAGCTGGCTCTAAGTTCACCGTGGTCGCGATCGTAGTCGGCGTCGGTTTGAAAGCGTGGGTTGCGAAAAGCGTCGTGGAAGGTGCTATCGGTCCACTCCCAAACATTGCCCACCATGTCGTAGCAGCCCACCGCGCTCCGCCCCTTGGCGAAGGTACCAACGTGAGTCACGCCGTGACCGACGAAAGCGCGGTTCTCCCAGGCCTCGATCGTGTTGGCTGCGTAGTCAAAGCCCGAACCCCAAGGCATCGCCGAACCACTGGGACCCAAAATCGCCAGCTCCCATTGGGCGTTCGTCGGGAGCGCCTTGGAGTACCACTTCGCGAATCCCTGAGCCTCATCAAACCTGACCAGACGCATCGGAAACGACGACGATCGCGGCAAGCCGACGAGCAGATCGAGGGGATCGGCAACACCGGCCTCATCGGCGTAGTCCTGCCATGCTCCCTCAGTGACCTCGAAGCGATCGATCCAAAACTCCTCCAGCCCAAAGGCGAGGAGCGACTCTTCAAAATCCGCGTTCGAGATTTCGACCATGCCCAGAGTGGAGACCGGGACTAAGGCGGGCGGCGCAGGTTCGGCGAGCGCCGCCCAAACCGCTAGAGCAACCGCGATAAGAGCGACGAGCCCGAAAGCTGCCCCGATACCGCGGCGCCGCGTCATTTCTGATTCAAGATGACAATATCGACGCGGCGGTTCTTGCGGCGGCCGGTTTCGCTGTTGTTGTCTGAGACCGGACGCTCGGCGCCGTAGCCGGCATAGGAAACTCGATCGCGCGACAGGCCACCTTTAGTAATCAGAAAGTCAGCGACGTTGAGCGCGCGGCTACCCGAAAGCTCCAAGTTGCCGCGCGGGAAACGACTCCGTTGCCGAAGGATGGGCACGTTATCGCTGTGACCCTCGACCCGAATCTTTTTGCCGGTGGTGGCGACCCGTTTCGCAATCTGCAACAAGAGCTCGCGACCGCGATCGCTGATCTCTTCACTCGCGGTCTTGAAGGCGAGATTGCCAGCTAACGAAAAGGCGGGGCCTTCCGGAGTGTTGCGGATCTGAATGTCCTTATCGAGATTCGAAAACTTCTTGCGCATACGAGCAAGCTCCGCGCGAAGACCGCCGACATCGTCCGCCGCCGACGCACGCCGACGCAAGCGACCGAGTTCGACTTCGGCGAGCTCGTAGCGACTCGTGATCCGCGTGATTTCCGACTTCGACGAAGTCAGCTCCTGGCGGAGCTTTCGAATGACGGAATCTTGGTTTTCGAGCTCGGTGCTAGCCGACTCATAGCGCTCATTTGAAACGCAAGATGTTCCGAGGCAGGGCAAGATCGTCAGCAACCCAACAATCAACAATTTTCGAGGCAAGTTCATCGGTTTGTTCTCCCCAACTACCGATCTTTTTTGATCTTAATTATGTATCAGCGAACCGGGACATTGACCACGTCACTCCAAGATAAACGCTCAAACCGCCACAGTCGATTGGCCTTTGATCGGCCCTTAGTGACCGATCTAATTGGCAAATGCGGACCGCGAAAAGACAAGCCGCCTGGCGCGAAGCGGCAGGCGGCCCGAATATCGAATCCAAATGAAATCGAAGAAACTGAACTTAGTTCTTCGACAGCATCTCGCTGGCTTTTTCCGCGATGCCCTTCGTGAAGGAGGACTGCTGATTGGTGGCAATATCCCACCAAACGGCACCCGCGTAAATCATGATGATCGAAGTCAAAACAAGGGTCGCAGCCCACAGCGCGCTGATCTCACCCTTTTGCTCTTCGGCCCGCTGAAGGATCTGAGTCGAACGGCCTGTCGTACGGCGAAGGGTCGTCGTACGCCCGCCTGCCGCCGCGCCAGCTGCTGCCGCCGCCGCTTCAGGCACCGCTCGCGTGACCTTCGTCTTGGACACCGGACGAGCCGAGGACGTCTTGTTGCGCCCCTTGCCTTTGCCCTTCTTGCCCTTTTTGGAGGGTTTGTCTTCGATGAAGGTCTCTTCACTCGAAATGGGCGCGGTCGCCATGCCGATTTCTCCGTCGTCGATGTCGAGATCTTCGATCTCCTCGTCGAACAACAGATCGTCGGTCAGCGTATCGCTGCTCTCATCCTGAAACTGGATGGTCTTGCCCGTGTCCTGCTTCAGTTTTTCGATGTCTTCGCGCTTGAACTTCATTTTGTCCGCATCGCGGAAAGCGCGGATTTCGCCTTCGGAAACGAGTCGCTTCAGGTCGTCCTCGCGGAGCCTGAGCTCACTCAGAGCCTTTTCGAGCGAGATGAATTCTTCCTTGTCGGCCACCAAAAACCTCCTGGTCGGGGACGTCCACTTCATGTGTGGGACGCAGTTTACGATCTGCACACCCCTTTTGAAAAGACCCGAAAATTTCCTAGTTTCGGCGCCTTCTGGGGTCGCGAAAAAAAACGAAGGCCAAAATGGCCACCAAAGCCCGAAATCAGGCCCTCAGGGCCCAATCGGGTAAGAGCCTAAGAACCTTCAGTCGCCTTCTTGGGCTTTACAGACTTTTCCTTTTCTGGCTTGATCGGAGTGGCCGGGCCGAAGTCTGCATCGTCGGTCAAAGGCGTCGCGTCCTGGCCAGTCAAGTACTTACGGTAGTTTTCCTTCAATTTCATGGGGCGCATGCTCTGCGGGGATTCGTCCCGGTAACTCATGAGCTGAAGGTCCGTCTCAATCTGTCGGGCCGCAACAAGTTCGACCCCCCGCCCGTTGCGGCTGGTGTAAACCGCGAGTTGCTTGGCGCGGGTATCGATGATGTAGAGCACGCTGGCGCCCGATCCGTAGGTGCCCGTCACCGCGATCATGTCCGCGTTGCTGTTGGCGGTGCCCTGGGCCCGGATCGAATCGCGATCACTCCACCACATGAGCCCACAGGCGAGCGTCAGCACGCAGATAAGCGCGGTTTTCCAGTCAAATGATGCCATCTTGCCTCCTCGCGGGCGTCCTGCCCGATGTTCTATGCTCAGATTCAAATCCTAGGACGAGACTGCCAAAGGCAGCGTGAATCGAAAAGCTGTTCCTTTTCCCAAGGCTGAATCGACGGCCAAAGTGCCGCCGTGCCCGGTGATGATGTTGTGCACGATAGCTAGGCCTAAGCCAGTACCTTCGGTGCCGGGCTTCGTCGTAAAGAAAAGATCGAAGATTTGGTTGCGATTTTCTTCATCCATGCCGACCCCGTTGTCGCTGACGCGAAGCTCGACAAACTTACCCTCGACGCGGGCCTGAACCTCAATGCGGCCAGCCTTGCCCTTCAATGCGTCGAGGGCGTTGATGAACAGGTTCAAAAAAACCTGCACCGCCTCTTGGGCATCAACCAAAACCCTAGCGTCGATCGCATCGTCACGCAGCAGCTCAACCGACTCGGTCTCGAGTCGGTGCATGACCAAGGCTTCGGCCTTGTCAATCAAGCTCGACAACTCGAAAGCCGCTACTTTGCGCCCTCGCGGCATCGTGTCCAAAAGCCGTCGCACCGTTACTTGGATGCGTTGGGCCCCGTCTTCGGCTAGACGCAGGTAACGCTCGCGCTTTTCATCGCTGATATCATCGCGGCCGAGAGTCTTGAGTGCATTCAGCATGCCACCGAGGGGATTGTTGACTTCGTGGGCTACGCCCGCGGCCAAGCGCCCCATCGCGGCCAAACGCTGCGCCACCACGAGGTGCTGCTCGGCGTTCTTGATGCGGTCTGTCGCGTCGCTGACTAAACCCTCCATGTGCTGGCGGTAGCGCAGTAGCTCCGCCTTCATGAGGTTCATCGCTCGCGCCACGCGGCCCAATTCGTCGCGCCGCTCGGCGAAGGCGACCTTCGTTTCATAGTCGCCCTGTGAGGTCTTCAGCGCGGCGGCCTCAAGAGCCTTGAGCGGCTCGAGAACTGACTGCCGGAAAGTGAAAAACAAAAAGGCCAACAACAAGGCCGTACCAGGGATGATAATCCACGCCAAAGCGCGGATGGTCGCTCGGGGGTCGAAACTCGAAGGCGCCGGAGCCTTAAGTCGAAAGTAAAAACCCCAGTTCTTGTTGCCGCCTGGCTTTTCAATCGTGCCATAGACGATGCGCCGTCCCTTGGCGTCGAAGTCGTCGCGAACCACCAAAGGAGCCTCCGCGATCAGTCTCCTGACCTTCACCGGATCAAAGCCATCTTCGCCCTTTTCGAACATGAATTGCGGGCGCACATTGAAGGGTAAGATCCCCTCGGTATCCGTATAGCGGATCAACACCGCGCGGTCGAGATGGTCGCGAACGAGCGGATCATCATCCCAATAGGGAAGCAGCCCAATGTCGATGGCCAAGGATAGGGGGTCGTCTCGAAACGAGTCATCCGATGAGCCCGCCAAACCATTGGAGCCGCCCTTCACGAGGGCAGAAGCCAATTGCGACTCGATGTCGTTTTTAAAAATAAGGCCCAACAAACGGCCGGTCCGATCGGCCACGGTCTGACGCTCTTTGTTGAATAGCTTCTCGATGCGTCGCGACTCAAAAGTGAGGTAGCCGAGCAACAGCGCCACTGAGACCGCAATCACCAGCAAAAAGACGATAGCCATGCGGCGGCGAATCGACATCAGCGCTGCGGACCTCCTTAGACGGCTTCTTGCAGCTCCAGTAGAGGCAAGAAGAGTGAAAGCACGATAAACCCTACCACGACGCCCATGACGATAATCAACAGGGGTTCGAGAATGCTCAGCATGGCGCCAACCGTCGAGTCGACCTCGTCGTCGTAGCGGTCGGCGACCTTCAATAGCATGCGATCGAGCTCTCCGGTCTCTTCGCCGACGTCGACCATGTTTACGACCATGTCGTCGAAAACTCCGCTTTCGCCGAGAGGTTGGGCGATGCTTTCACCTTCGCTCACGCTGTTTTTTACTTGCTCCACCGTGCGCTTCACGACCTCATTGGTGCTCGTGCCGCGGACGATGTCGAGGCTCTCCAAAAGAGGCACGCCGGATGAAGACAAGGTGCCGAGGGTCCGAGCAAATCGCGAGACCTGAGTCTTGCGAATCAACAGGCCAAACAGTGGGATCTTTAGTTTCAAACTGTCGGTAAAAAACAGACCCTTCGGCGAGCGCCGAATGAGCCGCCAGATCCCAACGATGGCTAAGGGAATAAGCGGTAACATCCACCAGTTGCTGGCGAGGCCCTTGCTGGTACTGATCAGAAACTGCGTCGGCGCGGGCAGATCGCGCCCAATCCCTTTGAAGATGTCTTCAAATTGCGGCACGACGACGACCATAATGAAAGTCAAGACAGCGGCGGCAAACAGGACGATGAAAATCGGGTAGGCCAAGGCTCCCTTCACCCGGCGCGTCAGTTTGTCGGCGCGTTCCATGAACTCGGCGAGGCGTCGGAACACCTCGGTGAGCATCCCGCCAGCTTCACCGGCGCGGACAATGTTGACGTAGAGATCGTCGAACACCTTCGGGTGCTTCGCAAAGGACTCGGAAAGCGGGCTGCCGCCTTCTACGTCTTCGCCGACGGCGCCCAAAACGTCCTTAAAACGTCCGGGCTGCATTTGACCTTCGAGGATTCGCAAACTGCGGAGCACCGGCAGTCCCGCGTCCTGCAAGGTTGCGAATTGGACTGAGAACTGAGTTTTCATGGCTCGAGAGACGCGCGAGCTGCCAAACTTAGATTTCTTCTTCTCAGCCCCACCGGCAGCGCCCTGGCTCTCGCCTTGCTTGGCCGCGGTTTTGAACTTGTCGCGACGTTTTTTGAGATTGTCAACCATCGTTGGTCCTGTTGTCCTCGATCCAGTTTATTCGCGACAGCGCACCCGCAAGGGCACGAGGTCGCACGCTCAAGCGTGCAGTACGGTTTCGCGCAAGATCTCTTCAGGGGAAGTTCGCCCGTCGAAGATGGCGAGAAGACCGCTATCGCGCAAGGTGCGCATGCCCTCTTCTCGCGCGACTTCTGACAGTCTACTCGAGCTAACCCTTTCCAAGATCGCTTCTTTGATTCGATCGCTGATAACCAGAATCTCGAAGAGCGCCAACCGCCCCTTGTAGCCCGTCCCGTGGCAGTTATCGCAGCCGCGGCCCGAATAGAAAGTAGCACCCTCGACCTGAGATGCAGGGATCTCGAGTTCATCCAGGACTTCTTGCGGCGGCGTATAGGGCGCCTTGCATGACGCGCAGACCCGGCGTACCAAGCGCTGCGCCACGACGGCTTGCAAGGTTGCTGAGATCAAGAACGGCTCGATGCCAATATCCGCGAGGCGCGTCACCGCGCTCGCCGCATCGTTGGTGTGCAGAGTCGAGAAAACAACGTGTCCCGTCAATGAGGCCTCAACGGCGATTTGTGCGGTTTCCCGATCGCGAATCTCCCCGACCAGAATCTTGTCGGGATCCTGGCGAAGAATCGTCCGCAGACAGGCCGCATAACTGACGCCGATCTCCTCGTTCACCTGCACCTGTACGATGTCGGGAAGTTCGTACTCGACCGGGTCTTCCGTGGTGATGATTTTTGTCGTCTCGCTATCGGCGGCGTTCAGCGCGGCGTAGAGCGTCGTCGTCTTGCCGGCACCGGTTGGGCCCGTCACCAAGATAATGCCGTGGGGCAGATCGATCAGCTTACGGATCGTTGCGTTCTCTTCGGGCCGCAGGCCGAGCTTGTCGAGGTCGAGCTGCACGACCGATTGATCGAGCACGCGCATCACGCAAGATTCACCAAACATCGTGGGCAGAGTGGATACCCGAATATCCACTTTGCGGCCGCTTACCATCAGCTCAATGCGGCCGTCCTGAGGGATTCGTGTCTCCGCGATGTCCAGGTCCGCCATGACTTTGACGCGCGAGATAATGGCGACGGCGAGGTGCGTCGGAGGTGAGCGCAATTCGAACAAGACGCCGTCGACGCGATAGCGGATCTTGAATTCGTCTTCGAAAGGTTCGAGGTGAATGTCACTGGCCTGGTCTCGGATAGCCATGAACAAGATGTAATTCAGCAACTTGACGACAGGCGTCGATTGGGCCAAGGAATCTTGGTCGTCGATACTCCCGGCGGCGACCGACTCGAGTTCATCGATGAGAGAATCCATCGACTCCTGCTTCTCGCGAAAGTGCGCATCGATCAAACGATCGACTTCCGCGGGTGGGGCCAACACCGCTTCGACCTCGCTACCGAGCATGAACTTGATGTCATCGACGCAGCTGAGGGCGGCCACGTCCGCAATGGCGAGTTTGACCGTGCTTCCTTCGTAGGCGTAGGGAACGACCCGAAAAACTTGCACCGTCGAGGCATCCATGGACTGGACGAGGTCGTCCGGCACGTTGTGCGGCAAACTGGCGACCTGAGGAATCCCCATTTGGGCGCCCAAGGCCTGCGCAAGGTCTTCTTCGCTGATGTGCCCTTGGCGAACCAAGATGGCACCGATCTGCCCGCCTTCGTCGCGTTGAATCGCCAGGGCTTCTTGAATCTGGCCCTCGTGAACGAGGCGGCTTTCCTTCAGGATCTGGCCGAGCAATTTTTTTCGATTCGGGCCCGCCATTAGTTCTCGATTCCGATCCGCTCTTTGACATCAGCGGATTTCTGCGCCATTGAGATGGCGCTCTCCGCGGATATGTAGCCGTCTTTTTGTAGCTGGTAGAGATGCTCGTCCAAAAGCTGCATCCCACGCCGACGCCCGGTTTGGATTTCAGAGTAGATCTTGAAGGTCTCAGACTTGCGAATGAGGTTTTCGAGCGCTGGGGTGTTGATCATGATTTCGAACGCAGCCACGACGCCCTGTCGGTCGATACGCGGCAGCAGCACCTGCGACACAACGCTCAGTAACCCCCCCGCGAGCTGAGCCCTAATCTGTTCTTGCTGTTCGTGGGGGAAGGAATCGATGATGCGGTCCACCGTGCGGGCCGAGCCCGTCGTGTGCAGAGTGCCAAACACTAAGTGACCCGTTTCGGCCGCGGAGATCGCGGTCGAGATGGTTTCGAGGTCGCGCATTTCGCCCAGCAGGATGATATCGGGGTCCTGGCGCAAGGCGCGCCGCATGGCCTCCGAAAAACTCGGGACGTCGGTTCCAACTTCGCGCTGCGTGACGATGGACTTTTTGTGTTCGTGGTAGTACTCGATCGGGTCTTCGATCGTGATGATGTGCCGATCGTAGTTCTGATTGATGTAGTCAATCATCGTCGCCATCGTCGTGGTCTTGCCCGAACCGGTCGGCCCGGTGACCAAAATCAACCCCCGCGGCTTGACGAGCAAGTCCTTCATATGGTCTGGCAAGCCGATCTCGTCGAAACTGAGCAGCCGCGACGGAATCAGCCGCAACACCGCTCCGACATGGCCCTTTTGCCGCAAGATCGAAACGCGGAAACGTGCCTTGTCGCTAAAGCCGTAGCCAAAGTCGATCGTCCCTTGTTCGTCGAACTCCGACTTCAGGCGCTCCGGCATGATCTGCTCGGCCAGCCTCTCCGTGTCGCTTGGGTCGAGCACATCGGCATCGAGGCTCTTCAAGCGCCCGCCCAGGCGAAACACCGGAGGCCGCCCCACGGTCAAATGAAGGTCGGAGGCGTTTTTCTCGATGCAAATATCGAGAAGTTGTTTGATATCCATAAGTGCTGAACTCCTCAGTCCGTGACTTCTTGACTGACAACGCGCAAGACTTCTTCGATGCTCGTTACACCGCTCATGACTTTCGCTGCGCCATCTAAGCGCAGAGAGCGCATGCCTCCCAGTTCTGCTTGACGCCGAAAGTCGAGGTGCGAACCACCTTCAAAGGTCATTTCCCGCAGGGTCTCGGTCATCTCCATGAGCTCGTAGATTCCGATCCGCCCGGAGTAGCCATTGTGACCGCATTTCGGGCAACCCAGAGGGCGGAAGATCTCGCGTCCGTCGAGTTCCTCCATGGTAAGTCCAATCGGCGCCAACTCGGCGGCACTCGGCTGATAAGGCTCTTTGCAGTGCGTGCACAAGGTACGCAACAGGCGCTGTGCCAACACCGCGACCAAAGACGTCGAGACCAGATAGGGCGCAACGCCCATTTCGACCAGTCGCGTGATGGCGCTCGGCGCGTCGTTCGTGTGAAGGGTCGAGAATACCAAGTGTCCGGTAAGCGCGGCCTGAATGGCCACGGCCGCGGTCTCTTCATCTCGGATTTCGCCCACGAGAATGATGTTGGGAGCCTGGCGCAACATCGAGCGCAAGATGCGTGCGAAGTCGAGCCCGATACTGTGCTTCACCTGGCATTGGTTGATCCCCTTCAAGTTGTACTCGACGGGGTTTTCGGCCGTGATGATCTTCAGGTCGGGGCGATTCAGTTCTTTGAGGGCGGCGTAGAGCGTCGTCGTTTTTCCCGAACCGGTCGGCCCGGTGACCAGAAGGATCCCGTTGGGGCGCTTGATGATCTTCTCGAAGCGCTTGAGGTCTTCGCCCATGAAGCCGAGTTTGTCGAGTGAAACCAGGCCATCTATCTTGTCGAGAATACGCAAGACCATCGTCTCACCGTTGATGCTCGGCAAGATACTGACACGCATATCGATTTCTTTAGACAAGACGTGCGTGTTGATGCGGCCGTCTTGCGGCTTGCGCTTTTCGGCGATGTCCGCGCCCGCGAGGATCTTAAAGCGAGATATGACCGGCCCATGCAGGTGACGCGGATGTCTGGCCACCGTCTTGCACACTCCGTCGACGCGGAAACGGATGCGCAGATTGTCGTTGTAGACCTCGATGTGAATATCTGAGGCTTTAGCTTTGACGGCGTCCTCGACGATGTTGTCCACGAGGCGAATGATGGGCGCCTCTTCATCTTCGTCGGCCGCAGCACTCTTGGAACGCCCCACCTTGCCGCCAAGGTCGTCTTGATCGACACCGTAGTAGCGCTTTAATGCCTCTTTCAATCCAGACTCGGGAGCGATCGCACACCTGAATTTCAGATTCAGCAGGAATGTGAGGTTCTCGAGATTGAACTCCTGCATCGGGTCCGCGAGCGCGACAATGACCTCTTGGCCCTGAACCTTCACCGGAATGATGCCGTACTCCTCCGCGAGATTTCCCGGCACGAGATCGAGGACCTCTTGGGCAATGCGGCCTTTCGACAGATCAACAAAAGGCTTTTTGGACTGCCGAGACAAGGCTCGCGCGAGCTGAACATCGTCGAGGATGCCGAGACGTATAAGCGCTTCGCCGATCTTCAGCCCCTCGGCGCTCTGGAGGCGTAGCCCCTCTTGAAGCTGACCTTCGTCGATGAAGTCCAGGGCCTTCAAGATTTCACCCAGCATCTGTCTTGCCATAGGGCTTTCGCTCGTTTTCTGTGGTCCGTTAGGAGAATCCCTCGCGGGCCGGGGATTCTACTCGGGTGATCCCCTTTGGTCCAAGCACCATCGCGAAAGGCTTAGGCTCGATTTCGGTTTCCACCGACTTGACGGTCCAGAAGTGATCCTGATAGCTTCCACGCACTTCTCATCCAGCCAGGGGATCCCTTCGTGACCGGAAACGTCATGCGCTCTTTACACTGTTTGAGCATTTTGCTCGTCATCCTCACCGTCGGCGCTTGCACGCAAACTGGCCCCAAGGGTCAAACGGGAGTCATTCCCGAGGGTTATTCGCTGCGAAATCCACGCTCGACGACCGACATTTTCAAGTGGGCCATCGAAACCAAGCAGCCAGAGTTTGCCTACCTTTGCCTCTCGCGCTCCTTTGTCACCGAGAACAAGGTGACGCCGGGCGCTTTCGACTTGTTCTTCGGGATCATCGAAGACGAGATCACCAAGAAAGTCGGCAAGATCAGCGACATCATCATCACCAAGCAAGAAAAGATCGGCGACCGCCGTGCCCGCATTACCTTTGAAAGCGGCGAGCACGTCGCGATCTGTTTGTTTGTGCTCGAAACTGACTACGAAGTTGAGTTCCGCTCGCGACGGCTTTCTTCGGTGGGTGGCACGACCGACGACATCAGCAAGGTCATGCGAGTCGAAGAAAATCGCGTGATCATAGAACTCCCATTGGACGAAGACCGCTTTAGCGCCGACGCGACCTATCAAGTTCGCGTCAACAACTTTTGGAAGTTCGCTGGCGTGATCGAATCTAACCTCGAAGACCTCAACGAAAAGTACGGCGATCCAGAAGCAAAGAATGTGAAAGACGAAGCCGTCCCCGAAGTTGAAGAAGAAGACGAAGAACCCGCAGTTCCTTAGCGCCAGCGAGAACCCACCATGAACTCGACACAAACCACACTCTTGATCGCGGCCATGTGGGTACTCCTCGCCCCATCGCTGTGGTGTCAGCCGCAGGACACTCAAAAAAGCGGCCAAAAGACCAAGACAGAGTCTGCCGTCCCGGCCCAAGCCAAAACCCCCGTCCCTACGAAGGACTACGCGGATTTCGAAAACCTCGGCTTTGGCTGGGCCCTTTCGGAGGACGGCGCTTGGCTCATGGTGCCTCGAAAGCGCATGGACGGCGACGACTTACTGCTCTTGCGCGACTTGAGAAAGGAGTCCGACAACACCTTCAAACACGGCACGCGCGGAGCTTTCTCCGCTGACAGTCGTTGGTTTGCTTTTCTTCGGGGGATCTCGACGAAAAAGCGCGAGAAGCAGGCCAAATCGAAGAAGCCCCTGCGACTCGACCTCGTCTTGGTGAACCTCCAGAATGCTAAGGAAGAGGAGTTCAAGGCCGTTCAGCGCTTTTCCTTCAGCGAGGATGGGCAGCATTTGCTCATCCAGCGCTATGCCGCCAAGGGCAAGAAAGTTCGCGACATCATCGTTCGAAACTTGGCTCTCGGCCACGACGCCGTCTTTGGAAACGTGCGGCGCGAAAGCTGGAGCGACCGCGGCGCGATGCTCGCCTTCGCCGTCGAAACCGGCGACGGCCTTGGCAACGGTCTCCACCTTTATGATCCGGTATCGCAGCTCCACCGCGTCCTTGACTCCGCCAACAAACGCCACTATTTGGCTTTGTCATGGCGCGAAAAGAGCATGGACTTCGCCGCCCTGCGCGACACCGAACATGACGAAGAGAAAAAGGAGAAGCCGACACATGACCTGCTAGCCTGGCCTGGCCTTCACCGCATGCCGATGACGCCCATTACGATGAAGCCTCAAGAGCTAACGAGCTTCCCGAAAGACATGAGGGTGGTCGAGTCCGGCGGCCTCACATGGTCTGACGACGGCGAGCGCATCTTTTTTGGCATCCGGCCTTGGGAGAAAAAGCCCGAGCCCAAAGACGATGAGGCCGAAGAAAAAGACTCAGGCGACTCCGAGTCGAAGAAGACCAAAGAGAAGACCGAGGACGCCAAAACTGAAGCCAAAGACGAAACGACCAACGGCGACAAAGCCAGCGTTGACAGTGCGGCAAAAGGCGAGGCCAAGAAGGAAAAAAAGACGCTGCGCGAATCCCTAAAGGATGCCGCCGGCGTCGAGGTGTGGCACGCCAAAGACGTCAAGATCATGCCGCGCCAAAAAAAGACCGCCGACCGTGACCGCCGCCGCAGCCAGACTTGCGTTTTTGATTTGGCCGACCGGTCCTTTGTCCGCTTGGCTCTAAATGAACACGAAGCGACGCGCATCCTCGAACAGCAACGCCAAGTCCTCGTGCAAAGCAACCTTCGCTACGAGCGACAATCGATGTTTGGCCCGACGCTCTACGACGTCTGGCTCGCCGATGTCGCTACGGGAAAACGAAAGCTGTTGTTGGAAGGCGTCAAATACCGCCAGGGTTCCAGCCCCGACGGGCGTTGGATCACCTTTGTTCGCAATGACAGCATTTGGTCCTGTGAGCTCAACACCGGTGTCCTTAGGGATCTTACGCCAGACTCTGCCGGCCGCTTTATCAATAGCGAAGGCCGCGTGCTCACCGACGAGAATCGCCCTTACGGCGTCGCCGATTGGACTCGCAATTCAGCCTGGGTCTTGGTCTACGACCAATGGGATATCTGGGCCTTCAAACCTGACGGTTCAAAATCGCTGCGCTTAACCGACGGAGCCACATCAAAAACAAGACACCGCCTCGTTCGGCTCCGCGACGAAGAAGACCGTGACTTCATCGACAGCAAGCGCCCCATTTATGTCTCGCTGTTCAATGAAGGCGACAAGAAATCCGGCTACGGCGTTTTCGACTTTGGCCAGCCCTTAGAAAGGCTCGCTTGGAAAGACCGACGGCTATCGGCTCTGCGTAAGGCCAAGAAAGCGGGAGTCTTCGCCTTCGTCGAGGAGGCCTTCTCTCGCCCGCCCGCGATCTTGGTCGGAGACAACACTCTGGGCCAAACCTCAAGGGCTTTCCAACTCAACGAGATTCGCGAGGACTACCTTTGGGGTCGCTCGGAACTCATCAACTTCAAGAGCCGTCGCGGCGAGCCTCTCCAAGGCGTGCTGACTTATCCCGCGGGTTGGGAGAAAGGTAAATCCTATCCTCTCATCGTCTACATCTACGAGAAACGCTCCAATCAACTTCATCGCTTCGCAACGCCTTCGGAGCGACGACCTTACAACCCCTCGGTCTTTAGCGCCGAAGGTTACTTCGTCTTCCAGCCGGATATCGTCTACCAGGCCCAAAACCCCGGCCTTTCCGCCGTCGAATGCGTGGTGCCCGCGGTGGAGAAAGTCCTGACCTATGGCCTCATCGACAAAGAACGCGTGGGCTTAGTGGGACATTCCTGGGGCGCTTATCAAACCAGCTTCATCGTGACGCAAACCGATTTGTTCGCCGCCGGCGTAGCCGGGGCTCCGCTCACCAATATGATGAGCATGTCGATGAACATCTACTGGAATTCCGGCAGCACCAACGCCAGCATCTTCCATGAGAGCCAAGGTCGCATGGACCAGCCCTTTTGGCGCGATGTCGAGACCTACATGAAGAACTCACCGATCTTCAACATCGACGCCTTGAAGACGCCCCTCCTTATCGCCTTCGGCGACAAAGACGGCGCCGTTGATTGGCACCAAGGCATCGAGATGTACAACGCGGCCCGCTTGGTAGACAAGCCGCTCGTGATGTTGGTGTACGAGGGCGAAAACCACGGCTTGGCGAAGAAGAAGAACCAAGTCGACTATCACTGGCGCGTGCGCGAATGGTTCGATCACCACCTCAAGGGCAGCCCGGCCCCCGAGTGGATCACCAAGGGAAAGACCTTCCTCGATCGCGAGAAAGAGATCGAGGCGCTCGAGAAAAAAAAGGACAAGAAGAAGCCAAAAAAAGACGCCTGACCAAGTTCATGGCCAGGCGTCCGCTTCAGTACTGGTGAGCAAGGCCGCGTCCCAGCGGCTGCTCGATCCCGTCCGGGATTAAGTCGCGTCTCGATTGAACTGTCCGCGACTTTGATCGCGGGCCAGTCGCCCGCGACTACTCGATCTTGTCCGCGATGGACTCGGCGAGACTGTGGTTAGTGCTCACCGACTGTACATCGTCGTTTTCTTCAAGGGCGTCGACGAGGTTCGTGATTTGCTGCGCCTTTTTCAGGTCGTCGACTTCAACGGTCGTGTCGGCAACGCGCTGAATCTCGCCCGCTTCGATTTCGAAACCCGCGGCTTCTAGGGCCAACTTGACATCAATGAAGCGCTGGTAGTCTGCAGAAACGGTGAACTGGCCGTCGCCGAGGTCTTCCATGTCCTCAGCGTCCGCTTCCATCACCACTTCCATCACGTCATCTTCGCTTTTGCCCTCGGCTTTGATCAAAAACACGCTCTTCGTTTGAAACATGAAGCCCACGCAACCGGGCTCGCCCATGTTGCCGCCAGCCTTCTCGAAGATCTTTTTCACTTCGGGAGCGGTGCGGTTTCGGTTGTCGGTGAGGACATCGACCATGACCGCGACCCCGCCCGGGCCGTAGCCTTCGTAGACGAGTTCGTGGTAATCCGCGGCATCGGCGCCAATACCGGCTCCCTTGTCGATGTTCCGCTTGATGACGTCTTTGGGCATGTTCACGGACTTGGCCTTTTCGACTTCAAGTCGTAAAGCCGAGTTCATCACCGGATCAGGACCGCCAGCGCGGGCCGCGACGATGATTTTGCGGGCGATCTTGGAGAAAACTCCCGCCCGCTTTTTGTCCTGAGCACCCTTGCGATGCTTGATGTTTGCGAATTTTGAGTGGCCAGCCATGGCGAAATCCTCGAGGTCTATTGAGCGCGACAAGGTAGCACAGCTGCCGTCTGGGCTCAATTGGCGCCATGCGCGGTCTCTTCCCGAAGTCAGCCCCCCATGGCAGATTACCGCCATGCGCTATAAGGACTTGGAGCTCTACCCCTTCCAAGAGCAGGCGATACGGGCGATCCAAGCGAACCGCTCCGTCATCGTTTCTGCCCCCACGGGAGCGGGCAAAACTATCATCGCGGAGTACGCCATTGACCGCGCGCTCCGCGAGGGCCGCCGGGTGGTTTACACCTCCCCCATCAAGGCTCTTTCGAATCAAAAGTACCGCGACTTCATGGAAGACTATGAAGGCAAGGTCGGAATCATGACGGGTGATGTCACCGTCAATCCCAGCGCCCCAGTCCTCATCATGACGACCGAGATCTTCCGCAACACCATCTTCGAAGATCGCTCCCGCCTCGAGGGAATAGACTTCGTCATTTTCGATGAGGTTCATTACCTCGGCGATATCGACCGCGGCAGCGTCTGGGAAGAGAGCATCATTTTTGCGCCCCAGGATATCCGTTTCGTCGCGCTGTCGGCAACGATCGGAAACCTCGATGAGCTGAAGGCCTGGATGTCTGAAGTTCGGCACGCCGAGGTCGAGCTCATCCACACCGACGAGCGCCCCGTCCCGCTTGAGAACTGGCTGTTCTTGGAAGAAGACGGCGTCTTTTCCCCCCAGCACCTCAAAGAGAATCTTCGGCGCGTTCAGCGCGGCCGACGCCGCCGGGCGACTCCGGGTTCGCAGCGCAGCAAGCTTTTGAAGTGGATGATCGAAGAGCAGAAACTACCGGCGCTCTACTTTTGCTTTTCGCGACGCCGCTGTGAACAGCTGGCCCAAAAATGGCAACGCCGCGCCAAGTTACTTAACGGCGAAGAACGCGGCCGCGTCGTGACCCTCTTCGACGAACTCATCGAGCGCTATGATGCGGGGCGACATCCCGCCGTCCGCGACATGCGCGAGAGCGTGAGCCGAGGCGTTCTTTATCACCACGCGGGCATGATGCCGGTGTTCAAAGATATCGTCGAACGTCTGTTTTGCTCCGGCTTGGTCAAACTGCTGTTCACCACCGAGACTTTCGCGCTTGGCGTCAACATGCCCGCACGCTCGGTCGTCTTTGATGCGCTATCGAAGTACAACGGCGTCGAAGTCGTGCCCATCACCCCCCTGGATTTCCGCCAGATGGCGGGCCGCGCCGGACGCCAGGGTATCGACACCAAAGGCGAAGTCTTCTCGCTTCTCGACCCCGAGTTTGATTCGCCCAAACGCATCGCCGAAATCCTGCACAAAAAACCGGGGGCCATCAAAAGCCGGTTTTCCCTGGGCTATTCGACCATCTTGAACCTGAAGACCCTCATGGGTGACGACATCGGCGAGGCCGTCGAAAAGAGCTTCGCCGCCTTTCAGACCGGCAACGCCAAGATGCCTCTGCTGGACCTGAAGAAGAAACTCCGCGTTCTCAACGATCGCGGCTATCTCGACGACCAGGGCACCACCGGCAAGGGGCGCTTTTGTTCCCGCATCAACGGTTTCGAAGTCCATTTGGCCGAGTTCTTTTGGGACGGCATCTTAGAAGACCTCGATCCGATCCCCCTTGCCGTATTGTGTGAAGCCATCATCTACTCGCCGCGCGGCCGAGAAACCGGGCACGCCTTTATGCGTTCGCCCTTGCCGCAAGCCACTCTCAACCGCTCCAAGAAACTCATCCGGGACTTTCGCAAAGCCGAAACTCGCAACGGCATTATCGAACTCACCAAGCCCCTCGATTTCGGTCTGTCAGGTGCCATCGAATCCTGGATGCTCGGCGCATCTTTCGGCCAAGTCTCGCGCCGAACCGGCATGCAGGACGGCGACTTCGTGCGCTCGATTAGACTCGCCATTCAGGTCCTGCGCCAACTCGCCTGGGCCCTCCCCCGCGAGCACCACGTCTCCGACCACGCCCACCAAGCCATCCAACTCCTCAACCGCGACGAAGTCGACGCCGAGAAGCAACTCAAAGTGCGATAGGTGAGGGCGCTGCTTCGCCACGTACGCTGTGAATTCAGGCTTCCATGGCGCCACGAATTATTGTTAATTCTCAGTATCCGGTGATATAATGACCCTTCATCACTAGATTCCTTGGAGGCCAACATGAAAGCCACCACTCTCAGCATCTCGCTGCCACCTGAGCTCGCGCGCTACGTACGGGATAAGGTCGGAACCGGAAACTACGCCTCAGTCAGCGAGGTTATTCGCGAAGCGCTGCGGTTGTTGCAGGCAGAGCAAGGCCAAGCGCTTGAGTTTGACCAAGACGAAGCCGAACGAGCTATCGATGCCATCCGAAGAGCACGTGTTGGCGTGCAACTCGGCGGCGACCTGACGATCTCAGACCTCATCAACGAAGGTCGTCGGTGAGCGACGTCTTCGTGTTGGATGCTTCGGTGGCACTCTCGTGGTGTTTCGAAGATGAAGCAAGCGAGTTCGCGGACGGCATTCTCGACTCTCTCAAGACCAACACAGCCCTTGTTCCCTCGGTACTCTTTCAGCTTGAGATTTGTAACGGGCTGCTCGTGGCTGAACGGCGGCAACGACTAAGCGAGCTGCAAGTTCGAGAGTGGAAAAGCCAGTTCGAAAAGCTCGCAATTATCGCGATTGCCGTACCCCTAGCGGAGGTTTTCGAACTGGCTCGCAGGCATCAGCGCTCCAGCTACGACGGAGCCTACCTCACTCTTGCCAAGCGCCAGAACGTGCCACTTGCAACGCTTGATGGCGGAATGCGCCAAGCGGCCAAGGAAGCGGGAGTTGCTCTTTTGACCTAGCGCTAGGCTCAGAGACTCGGTGTGAACATCAAGGATGTCGAGCCTGAACTAAGCTACTGTCGCCATCGCGCTTCGCCCTAATCCTGCGCGGGCAGTTTGAGGACCGAGCCCGCCATCAACTCGATGGATTCGACGTGGCCCATTTGAGGTTGATCGCCCCCAATCACCACATGGACATGAGTCTTAGAACCGTGATGGGTCAAGACACCCTCTTGGCCCAAGGCATGGAGGCCAACCAGGGTGCCGCGAACAGCGTCCAGGTGAAAACGAATCGGAGCCTGGTCAGAGTTGGGGTCCGCCCGCATCGGGCACATGCCGTTGGCAATGTGCGCGTCTAACTTTGCAAACGGGCCTTCCACCAAAAAGGGAAAGGGACGCGAGACATCCAGCCCGGCCTCCTCAGCCACACCTTTGATAAAGGCCTCCATGTTCTCCGCCGAGACATCCTCAGTGATGGGATGTTCTGTCCATCGGGACACTCGCGCCATGACCAACAAAGTGGCTTGCGTGTCGTTCGCTTCGAGAAGCCGACAATCAGCACGCGACTCCCTGACCCGCGACACCCAAACCTCACCATCGAGAATCGTCACTTCGCCATTGAGCCCCGCCAGTGCACCGATCGCGTAGACGCCTTTCGAACCCGCGAAATCACGGAGTCGGACCCGCCCTTCGGTCTTGCCCTTGGCGAGCACTTCGCGCATGGCGCCCCACTGCTGAATCTCGCCATCCCAGAATTCACCAAGCTCGTTTTTGGCCGCGGCCTCCGCAGGCACGCGGTCCGCGGAGCAGGCTCCGAGACTCAGAACAGCTAAGGCCATGAGGAACGCGAGAGCGTGATTCTTTGTCAGCACGAAAGTTCTCCTTCAGAGCATGAATGCTCCTGAAATTTAAAACGCCAACTGCAAAGTGAAAACACCGGGCAACTTTCTCCCGGATGGGCGAGCTCGGCGGGGAACCCAGGCAAGGCCCTCGGACATCTCAAACTTGCGTTTCTCGCCACGGCTTTCAACCGTCGTTCGCCGAAACGCTAAGATCGGACTCGTAGTTCAGGCTTCGCCGCATTCTTCAATCCGCGGCCTCCACAAGATACTTAGGAGAGTCAAGCTCAGGGTGTTCTCCCGTCTATTCCTAACATCGCTGCTTCTGCTTTGTGTGGGTGCGCCAGCCCAACAAGTGAGTCAGGTCTTTTCGATGCCAGCGGGCTTTGTGCCCATGGACACGAAAATTGCGGACCTACTGGGCGATTCGGCTGAAGACATCCTCGTCGTCGACGCGACGGGTACCTTGCTGATTCTTGAGAACCTGGGGGGCAATCAACTTCGTGCATCCCGATGGTCAAATCGGGGGCATGACCATCAATCCGCCCTTATCGATCTCATCGACAACTCCGCTCGATGTGGTCTCAAGTCAGCCCATCCTCGTCCTTGGTTCCGGATTCAACCCGGACATGGTCGCCACGCTAGACGGCAACGCCCTATCACCAATGAGCATCACTCCGACTGAGTTTTCCTTCGCACTCCCGACCGGGACGGACGCCTGCAACGCAACCTTGACCCTCACCAACCCCTGCGGACTCGGAGCCTCGATTCAGCTGATCCCTCCACCCATCATTACCAGCCTCTCGTATGACACTGGGCCCGCCGCGGGGGGCGGAGCCATCATCATTTGGGGTAGTGGTTTCGGCCAAAATGCCCTGGCGCAAGTCACCTTTGGAAACTCGCAGGCTTTGGTCCTTGGCGCAACCGCGAACTTTGTCGCCGCAATTGTTCCGGCTGGAGTCCCCGGACCCGTCACGGTTGCCGTTACGCCGGGGTCGGGGTGTACGTTGCCGGCAACGACGACTTTCACTTATTTTTAGACTTCAGGCCATCATCGTTCGCAGCGGCACGGATGGCTACTAACGATCTTTCATCGACGTCTTCGGTTTGGTCTCGCTCTGGACTGGCTTCGGGGCCGCGGTCTTGAAGGCTTGGATTGGAAGGCCTTGGTTGGGGATGCGGCGGTCGAACTTGATGACGGTCTTGACGTCGGAGCCCGCTTGCGCGGCATCGGCGGGGTTTGAGAAGCGCTCGATGCGGGCGAGGAGGAGGATGTCCTTCGACTTTGCGTAGTGGAAGTTTTCCTCCATGAGCAGTCGGTTGTCCCGCTCGAATTTCAGTCCCTCTAAGAGGTGTTTTTTGCCGCGTTTCGTCCAACGGTAGTGCTGTACGAGAACCCGGCCTCGTTCATCTGTCATCCGCATGGTGACGGGCAAGCCGTTGCTGATGCGGAGGCGCATCTCGCGGTACTGTTGCTTTTTGATCGGGCGAAAAATGATGGTGTGCTCGATCTGGTTGTTGACCGTCCGCGACTTCAGTTCTTGGCGCCAAGACTTGAAACTACTCGCGAGTGGCGCGCCCAAAACGATTCGCTGCGTGACCCGGTGCACATCGTCGACAAGGCCCTTGATAATCTGAGCCCCGTTTTTAGTTTTGAAGAACGCGGGCTGTTCCACAGGTACTTTGCCGGACTTAAGGACGAGTCCGGCTTTCCAATGAGTGGGGGCCTTCCAGCTGTAGCGGATGGCGTAGTCTTTGATCGCCTTGCCGACTTCTCCGGACCCAAAGAGTGGCCAGTCAAACTGGTAGTCCAATAGGCCTTCACGGCGTGCGTAGTAGATCCCCTGGTCCACGGCTTCCAACACCGACTGGGCCGTCGGCACGGCCGGTCTTGAGGTCGAGGTTGGCTTGGACGGTGTTTCGCCCTGAGGCCGGGATGAGGGCCGGCTGTCTTGCGCTTGAATGCCAGCAAGCATCAGCGAACATGCCAAGAATCCGAGGGCGAGGGTTTTCGAGAACTGATTCACGAGTCGCTACCTTTTTGAGGGGCTAGTTCGCGTCGCAACGCCTTCCAACCATTTCCGAGGATTGTCTGATAGGCCTCACAGGCGGTCCAACAATCGGGGCACTTCTTTTTCTCGATGAGTTCTTGCGCCTCACGCACTTGCGATGTCTCCATAAGCTCGTCTAAGTCAAAGTCATGCTCGCGCAAGTTGCCGAGGCGCCGATTCCAAGTGATACAAGGATATACGTTCCAAAAGGGATCAATGAAAACAGAAGATCGTAAGGCCCTGCAAACGTAAGGACTTGTGCCCTTTTTAGAATAGGAGATGAGGTCGTTTTGGAAACGACGCTCGAGTCTAGAGACAAAGCCCTTGGCCTCGGTTTTGGCCCGGTGGGCCGAGATGGCCTCTAGTTCCGCGGAACGATCGACACCGCGCTGGAGATCCGCGTGGTCGTCGTTGCCGTAATAGTGAGCGCTGGTTTGGGCGAGATTGAGGTGGAGATCTTCGCGCCTGAATCCCGGAATGCGCTCGCGGAGGACCGCCAGCGTTTCCTCCACGAGGCCCGAATTCTCGGCGCTCAAGGTCATGCCCGCTTTGGGCATCAGGCGTTGGTCGCCAAGCTCGAAGAGCCGGCGCAAACTTGCGACCGCATCTTCAAAAAGCCCCGGAGACTGTCGGATGCGATCGTGCACGGCCGGCGGGCCATCGAGACTAACCGTGATCGCGACCTTTTTGACTTTGCTTTCGAGGGCGATGCGCGCGAGTCCTAGCAGGCGGTCGCCGCGAAAGCCGGTGGTCGGAAAGTCCAAAAGGTAAAGCCGGGGGTTACGAGTCGTCACCGTTCGCACGATCTCCTCAGCCTTGGGCTTCATTAGGATCTCGCCGCCGGAGAGGTTGACCCAAGTCCAGTGACCCTGCCGTTCGAAGAAGCGCTCAATCTCCTCTGCACTCATGTCATCGCGCGAGGACTTCTTCCAGATGTCACACATCGCGCAACGACAGTTGCAGGCGTAGTTCAAAATCAGAGTCAGTTTGAAGGGTCGACCGCGACGAGTCAGATTCGAAGCGACGATGTCGCGGGCCAAACTGAGGACTCTCATTCGCCCTTCTCCCGCGCCAAACGCGCCAAGAATGCGGCGCGCTCGGCTTTCATGCGAGGGCGATGGGCTGGCGGCAATTCCCCTAAGAGCGCTTGGTACTCGGCCAGGATCTCATCGCGGCGTTTTTTCCCGACGATGCCGGCGAGGATACTGACGCGCCAGGTTCGAACATCGAGGTCCGAGACTTTGAGTTCTTGCAAGACATAACGAAAATCGCTGAGAGCAAGGGTTTGACGCCCGGCGAGGTTTTGGAGAAACCCGCGAATTTTCAAGAATTCGACGAGGCGCCTTTGCCCCTTAGGGCCGAGGACGCGAAGGCGGCCAAGAAAACTCTGAGACCTCCCCAAACTCGCAGCCGCAGCTTGGGTTTCGAAGTTGGGACGACTTAAGTCGGCACGCATGCCGATTTTCTGCGCACTGCGGTGCATCAATTCGATGACGGCGTCGAGGTTCGGATCGGCGTCCGGCTTGCCTTCGATCCAGTCGTCGAAAAGTGCTCCTCCCGCGGCGATGGCGCCCGCGGGATCACCACCGTAGTTCGCGGCCTTGACCAAAACGGCGCGGCCGCCAAAGTTCGACTGCCATGAGTTGCGAATGAGCTTGTAGGCGCGGCGACCATCGAGGCTGGGGTCAGCACTCTCAGCGCGGTCACGGTCGATACGGGCCATGATGGCGCGACCCAAGTTGTAGCGAGCTCGTGAACTCTTCGCTTGGGTTCCACCCTCTGCGTCTTCTCGCTCGACCACCGGCTCCCAAAGGCTCTGTTCGTCAGCCCAGGTTTTTTGCACGGCGAAAAGACGAAGCGAGGCGATCACTATGATTCCCGCAAACAAGGCTATGGCGAGTTTCGGCGGGCAGTACTTCAGCAAGAGTTTGGCAAAGGCGAGGCTGAAAAAAGCGAGGCTGGGGTAAAAGAACCTATCGGCAGCAACGATATTGAGGGGCACGACTTGTAGGACGGGCAGGAGCGCGATCAAAGCGGTTCCCGCCAACAGACTTGAGGCCCCCAGGCCCCGACGATGCCAACGGTAAACGACGCTGCCCGCCAAGGCGAAAAACAACAACCAACCGAGACTCGCTGCCAGCCATGAGGTGTCGTCCCAATACCAATCAAAACGAGGGGTCAAGACCAACAGGTAGGCGCCCGCGTAGTAGCTCAGACCTTGCCCCATGTCCCACAAGGCCTGAAGAACGGGCCGAGCATTCTGGCTCGTTCCGACATCGCTCAAAGCCGCGGTGCGTAGGAACAGGTAAGCCGCCACCAAGAATGCGACGCTCGCTAGTTCCCAGATCCGTGCCCGCAGCCCACCTTGCCCGTCCGCGCAGGCAGCCAGTCCCAAAACGAGCGGCAGGGTAACCGCCATTTCTTTCCCCATGACCGCCAAGAAAGCCGCGACCACCAAGCAGGGAATCGACACGGCAAGGCGGGGCCGCTGAAGAAAAACCAAGAGTGCCAACAGTGAAAAGCAAAGCGCCAGTCCGTCGCCGAGACTCGAAACCCAGGCCACGGTCTCTGCCGCCATGGGGTGCAAGCCAAAAAGCAGGGCTCCCGCCGCCGCGGCTAAAGGTGCCAGCCCCAAGCGCTGCCCGATGAGCGCGAGGAACAAGACGGACATCAGATGAAGGAGGATATTGAGGGCACGATATGCTGCGGGCGGCAAGGCCTCATCGCTCGCGAAGAACTGAGCGAGCCGCCCCCAAAGATAGGTGCGCAAGGGACGATAGGCTCCGCCAACCGTCGCTTCCACCGACAGGATCTTGGGATCACGGATCGCCTGCATGATCCCCACGCCGTCGCGAACCGCGGGGTTGGCCGCGACGAATCGATGGTCGTCGTAGACGAATTCATGCGACAAAGTGGGGAGGTAGGCGGCACCGGCGAGGATGGCCACGGCAACAAACAAAATCAGAATGCGGGCGCTCATCTCGGACGGGTCTGCCGAGGATTCGGCAGGGGATTGACTCTGGGCTGTTTTGCCTGGACTCCCTCAGCGCTTCCCGCCGCGCCCGATGAAAGCCGGCTTACCGGCGCGGCCCAAAACTCTGCGAATGCTGCGTCGACTTCGTCAACTTCGATACTCTCGATGCAAATCGGCAGCCGACAACGCGATTCCTTCGCGTTGAGATTCGTCAGGCAGGGCGAGCAGGGAAGGTCGCGGTAAAAGACCTGCCCGCGTTCATGCAAGGGGCCGTAGAGAGCTGGAGTGTTCGGACCATAAAAGGCAAATACCGGACAGCCAGTGGCACTTGCCAGGTGCACCGGAAGCGTGTCGTTGCAAAACAGCGCGTCAACATGGTTCAACAGGGCCGCGAAGGCCGGAATACTCAAGCGACCCGCGGCGCGCACCACAGGTTGGCTCAAGTTAGCCACACAAGACTCGATCAGCGGCAACTCCGCCGGTACCCCGGTGAGGATGACGCGGGCTTGGTGGCGCTGCTGCAAGCGACGGATGAGTTCAGTGAAACGAGCCTCGGGCCAACGCCGCCCGATGAAGTTGTCACCGGAACCGATGTGAAAAACGCACAAGGGGCCTTTTGCGGCCAGGCTTTTTGCTTCCTTGAGGATGACCGCGGCGGCCTCTTGAGCCGCCGCATCCAGAGGCAGTGGCTCTGGACGGTAGCTGCCTTCGAGCCCCAACACGCGGCCCAGATCAAAGAAAGTCTGGCTCATGTGCTGATCGTTGCAGTAGGGAACCACGGCCGTGTAGAGACCGGCCCGGGCTTGGCCGGGGGTTCTTAGTCCGACGCGCTGAGCGGCACCCGAAAACCAGGTCAACAAGGCGGACAGCCGGCAGAACTGCTCGAAGTCCAAAACGATATCGGGCTTCGAACTCCGCAGGGCGAAAGCCGCTTTGGGGAGCGACATGAACAGACGCGGCAAGCTCGCAATGTCAAAAGTCAGCACCTCGTCGACCTCGGGCATCGGCTCGAGCAGTTCGCGGTTGCCCGGCAACGTTAAGAACACCAGTCGCGCCTGCGGGTAGCGTTGCTTTAGGCGTCGGATGATGGGCATGATCAACACGACGTTGCCCGCTCCCCAGAGCTTGATCAAGGCGATGCAACGCAGGTCCGCAATCTCATTTTTTTTGGGCTTGGGCCGCAGCGGTGAACTGAGTGCGGACAAGATGCGACCGAGGAACACCAAGGGTATTCCGATCCAACGGTCCACGAACTTTCCAAAGGCCAAATTCAATCCACAGTTCCTTTGCGAATCACGAAGTCACCCAGCACCAAGGTATCGATGCCGGTCGACTGAAAACTCTCGATCGCCTCTTCGGGGCTACAAACGATAGGCTGGCCTCGCACATTGAACGAGGTGTTGAGGAGCATCGGCACGCCCGTCTTTTCCTCAAAGGCCGCGATCAGGGCATGATACCGCGGATTGTGCTCGGCCTGGACGGTTTGCACCCTTGCTGTGCCATCGATGTGCGTGACGGCCGGTATTTGCTCGCGACGTGACTCGATGACCGAAAAGACCTTGAGCATGTAGGGCGAAGGGCGGGCGTCGACGAACCACTCGCTGGCTTTTTCGGCCAGCACCGAAGGCGCAAAGGGGCGGAAGCCCTCACGGTGTTTGACGCGCGCGTTTAGGTGGTCTTTCATGTCTGAGCGGCGGGGATCGGCGAGCAGGCTGCGGTTGCCCAGAGCTCGAGGTCCGTACTCCATGCGTCCTTGAAACCAGGCGACGACGCGGCCAGCCGCGAGGTCCTCGGCGACATCTTGGAACAGATCAGTCGGTTGCTCGTACTTGAGGCCGGCGGCTTTTAGGGCGCGCTCGATCAGCTCAAAAGAAAACTCCGGGCCCAATCCCGCGCCGGGATAGGGATGGCGCTCTTTGACGCCGCCACGGTGATAGCTGGCCCACAGGGCCGAGCCCATGGCCGCCCCACTGTCATTGGCCGCCGGAGTGACGAAGACATCGTCAAAACCGGCCTCCCTTAAGATTCGGCCGTTCATGACGCTGTTGAAGGCCACGCCCCCGGCCAGGCAGAGATTCTTCATACCACTGGCTTCACGCAACTCTCGGGCCAACTCCAGAACCAGTTCTTCGAGGCGGGCTTGCAAGGAAGCGGCCACATCGCGGTGACGATCATCGAGTTCGGATTCGGGTTCTCGCGCGGGCCCCAGGCGCTTCACCAGGGCCGGGGAGAACTTGGTGCCCTTGCCGAGTTGGTACTGAAAGTAGCTCGTGTCGACCTCGTAGCGCATCGGGCCGGTTTTTCTCAGGATCTGCCGAAAGTCGTCCAAAAACCTCGGCTCGCCGTAGGGAGCAAGGCCCATGACTTTCCCTTCGCCCGACATCGGGCGGTAACCGAGGTACTGCGTGACGGCCTCGTAGACTTTTCCGATCGAATGAGGGTAGTTGACGCTGCCTAGAGTGCTGATTCGCTCGTTGCGTCCCTGCGCGAACAGCGTCGTCGCCCACTCCCCGGTTCCATCCAGAGTCAAGATGGCCGCCTCGTCGAAAGGCGAGGGGTAAAAACTAGAGGCGGCGTGAGCCAAATGATGGGTCACGTAGTAAAAGCGGCCTTTGAAGCCGTAGTCGCGGCGGAGTTTTCTTTTTAGGCCCACCATCTCCGTCCACACCCCGGGTTGCCGGCGTGCATAGGTCAACGAGCCCGGCAAAGAGCGAACGAAATGCCAGGCGAACTTGCCGAGGCCCGAGTAGGGATTCCAGTAGTAGGTCACCGCGTCGAGATCAGAAATCTTGATGCCGCGATAGTCGAGAATCGCCTCAATACTCTGAGTGGGAAAACCACCTTGGTGTTTGCGGCGTGTCAGGCGCTCCTCTTCGATCGCGAAGTCGATGCGACCGTTGTCGATCAAGGCCGCGCTGCAATCGTGAGTCGAGTTGAAACCGAGTACGAGCACTAAAAGCGACCTCGCCGGCGAAACAATAGGTTCATCTCTGTGTGGCAATTCCAATAGCAATCGCGGCAAGCTCGCGTCTCTTTGATCGCCTTGGAGTGCTCTTCGCTCCCCCACCACTCCCTCAGAGAAGTCCGGTGAAGGTCGCCGCAGGCGCGGTCGGCGGCGTTGTAGGGCATGCAGGGGTAGATTCTTCCCAGCTCATCGAAGACGAGATGATTGACGCCCGTGTGACAGGTCATCTCGGCGGGTTCGCCGCGAAGGGCGCGCGGGAAAAGATCGAGGTAGGCCTGCGAGTTGTCGAGAATCGAAGAAGTCGAGCGGAGCTGCTTCAGCTTATTGTCCAAACCGTCCATCGACGCCGCGTCCATTGCCGCCGCCGGTACTCCGCCAATCTCGTGTCGCGGGATAAAACCGAGGCCGTCGACGCCGAGTTCCTCGGCTAGCCGATGGAGACCATCGACGTCCGTTTCGGCATCGACCACGCTGACGATGACCAAACGTGGTCGCGATGAGGGTTTTCTCGCCGCCTTCAGTAGCTCCAAACCCTGGCAGGCCGCATTGAAAGCACCCTCGCGGCCACGGAGCTCATCGTGTTGCCCTGCCTGCGAGGCATCGAGGCTCACATTGACAGAATCAACTCCCAATTCGACGATCCGAGATGCAAAATCCTCGTCAATCTTGGTCGCGTTGGTGTTGAGGTGGACGACCATGCCCTCGGATTTCGCGAGTTCAATCAAGTCGAACAGCCGGGGATACAAAAGCGGCTCCCCGCCCGTGATACCGAGCCCCATGGTTCCCAGCTGCGCTAAGTCAGAAACTGCGGCGCTAATCGCATCCCATGAAAGGCGCTCTCCTTGGCGCGCCCCACCGGCTGAGCGCCACGCGTCGCAAAACACACAACGCAAGTTGCAGGAGTAGCTGACGACAAAACTCGCAAAAACCGGCCCCGTGATGGGTCGGGCGCGGTGAGTCGCTAGCGGTGTCGACAAATACCGAGTCGCCCCGCGCAAAAGCCAACCCGGCCGAAATCGCGCCAGTCCTTCGCGCAGAAAATGGCGGTATTGCTGCCTCATGAAAATCTCGGACTGACGACGGAGGTGTCGTACTCGCCGCAACGTGCACACAGCGGTGGGAAGTCCTTGGCCAAATGGCGCCGCCGAAGATCTTGCATGATCTCGCCGTTCCAAATCTCCTCTACGCTTTGGTCAGCGACCTGGCCGAGAGCGAGTTCTCCCTCAAAATCGCGACAGCATGGCACCGCGCGCCCGTCGCTCAACACCACCATGGCTCCTCGCCACAGCTCGCGACAGGGCTTGCTGCGTATTTCGTCTCGGAAACGGGGGATGAACTGAACGCGATCGACCAGTTGCTCCCACTCTGTTCGAACGTCCGAAGCCTCGGCTTCGTTCTCTTGCCAGATCGTCATGTTGACGTCGATTTGAAGGGCGTGCTCGGCTTGGTCGCGCATCTCAACCAAACGCTCGACGTTGGCGCGAAACTTCTCGTAGGGAAAGCCACGGATCTTTTCGTGAGTCTCAGGTCGGCCATCAACCGAAAAAGTGATGCGCTCTAATCCACAATCCAGAATGCGCTCACAAACTTCGCGGGTGAGGGTCGTGCCGTTTGAGGTAACCATGACGCGAATCCCGCGATCGGCGGCATAGCGAACTCGTTCGAAAAAATCAGCGACAAGCAACGCCTCCCCCCACTGGAACATGAGGATCAGTTCGAGATTCGGACTTGCGTCGACAATCTGGCGAAAGGCCTCAAATTCCAAGTCGCGTTTCTCACGAGTCATCCCGTTGTTGACCGGGCACATGACGCAAGCGAGGTTGCAACGATTGGTTGTTTCGAGGTTGAGAGTCGTCAGTCGGTGTCCATGCGAACGCCCCAGACGGAAGGCCAGTTCGTTGCGAGCGCCGGCCCACATCGAGCCCAAAGTTGGGTACTTAATCGCAAGGAAGCGGTCGAGTTCCGGCTTGCCAAGATAATGGCGCGCAATCAGGCGCGTGAGGATCGAGCCCTCAGTCCCAGCCCCTTGCTTCCGCTTTGGACTTGCCTTGCTTGATTGATCCTTGAGCGACATGGCGGGATGTGGTGGCTCTCTGTGCGCTTGCTCTCGTCAAAGAATGGTACGGCGACAGGAGCCAAGCCCCAAATCCACATTCATTTTTTGGCGGTCAATAATCGGGGAAGGAGCCAAGAGGCAGTGAGCAACAGGGGGCTCAGTTTGAGAGCTATTTGAGCACCGGGTGGATCCTGAGAAACACAAAGTCCTTGGTTAGCTCGACGGATTTACCACGAATGATCGCGCTGCGTCCTCGATCAACGGCACCAATCTGCAGGGTTTGCCCGACCAAAAACTGGTCAATGACGTAGTAACCCTGATCATCGGTGGTGATGACGATGTCCTTGCCCAACGCTGGCCCAAAGTCGAAGTCGTCGAGCAAAGTCACAAATACCGAAGCATTCGGTATCGGCTGACCATCCTCATCCAGGACTTGGCCTTCCAGTCGATGGCCGTTTTCCATTTGATAGTCGAAGCGAGCGCCGGGTTGTCCGTAGGTGGCTTCATCAATTCCACGTTCAAAGCCCATCGCGAAATCGCGGTGATAGACCAAGGCGGTGTAGTGCGCACCCTTGATGAGACCCGTCGCCAAGAAGTTGCCGTTGCCATCGGTCTCAACGATTGGTGGACGGTGCCGCGAAGAACTCAAAAAGACACCATCTGATTGAGATTCGAAAACGACCCGAGCGCCTCCAACCGGAAGACGGCCGCGGCCTACCATGGTCACGGTGCCGCGGAGGGACCATGTCGACAACACTTGCACACGCTCAGTTAGGGCATCAAGACTGCCGTCGCCATGTACAACGACGGCTTGGGTCAAGCGCTTGCGCCCAAGGCCGAACTCAAGGCTTTCCGCTTCAATCATGTACTGCCGGCGAGGCATCAACGATTCGAAAACCGCAATGCCGTTGCCATCCGCGTAATTCTCGGCAACTGTCAAACCGGCGTTCAGCTCAATCAATCGAACTTTGGCGTCGGAAATCGGATTGCCTTCAAAATCGACGACTTCAACCTGGAGACGACCACCGCGCCGCAAATTGAAATTCTGCCAGTCCACCGTACCGTGCTCGCCGGAAACTCTAAAGTTTCGAACTTCGCGTTGGTGGTTGGCAGACAAGACCCGCAAGGTCACCACTTCGCCCTGCACCACGCTGGGGAAGCTGTAGCGACCGTTGACATCAGAAGTCGTCACTTCCCGACGATCGAGGTCATGCCAAAGCTCAACGCTAGCGTTAGCAACGGTGCCACCTTGTTCGTCGAAAATATTGCCCGTGATGGAGAACGCGGCCTCGACCTTGATTCTTTTGAACCCCGGATCAATGAGACGAAAGCGTTTCGCCGGGTAATTGGCACCGGCCTTAACGACCAACTCATAGATCACGCCAATTTCACGGGGCAAGGCCAGACGGCCTTCCTCGTCGGCGACCAAATCTTCCGCCGTTAGCGGCGGTGTGATATCGAGACTTTCAGCCGTAGCAATCGTGAAGGCGGGCCGCGCAATCCAGGTCACTTCCGCATTGGGAATCGGATTGCCATCGGGGCCAACAATGGCGAGTTCAAAGACCTGCGCACGGGGCGAAGGTTCGGGCACCGCAACTTCTTCAGGTTCGGCCGCATCGCGCGGAGCGTTGCCGAAGGCCAAAACTCGACCGCTCGAAGCATCCCGGTCGTTGCGAGCTAAGGTCGCGTTGACCACCGGCGACACGTACTCACCCTTGAAAGTGGGGGCGGCCTGCGTGGCACTGTCTGAAACCGAAAGGATGAGATAGAAAGCTAGCGCCAACCCGATTCCGGGCAGTGCGATGAGCAATCGATCTCTGCGGTTCCGTTGCACGCCGAGGGCGTTCCTTTCGCGACTTCAGCGAACGGGGACTTTCCCCACTCGCCCTTTCGTCTATCGACCAAGTTGACCAGTCAAGTTGACCAGTCAAGTTGACCAGGCTTGGCACAGGGTACTGAGGCACTCGCCACGGATCACCCACCAGGGCGATTCCACACCGCGTGCCGCATCGGGCTCACCGGACTCTCATGCTCAACGGATCTACAGAGCTTTTTTTGCTGGCACCGTCAAACGGAGGGCCGCGAGCCTTCACGTAAGGATCATCCTACCGGTCCTTTCTGGCGGCGTCCACGATCCATTTGGGCCTTTCGTCGATTCCTAAGTTTCCCTGCAACATGCCGGAAGAGGAACAAATCTAATCACTTGCAATCAAATGGGTTAAATGACGCAGATGCCGCAGGATTTGGAGATCGGCCTAGAGAGAGTTGGGCAAAGTGCGTTTTCATGCAATTTTGGGCTCAGCCGATCAAAAAGCCCCGTAAGGGCCCGAATCGGGCTCGTACGGGGCAGTTCGCTGCGATATTGTCCTAGACGGCCTTGGCTGCGCCAAAGGGCATCAAGGAGCTAAAAGGGGATGTCGTCCTCATCCATTTGGGGTGCGGCCGGGCGTTCGAAGCTCGGAGCCGGCGCGTAACCGCCACCAGCTGCGGCGGCGGGGGCGTTTTCTTGCGGCCGGTTGTATCCGACTTGGCCGCTGGCTTGACCGCCGGCTTGCGCACCACCACCCTCTTCACGGCCGCCGAGAAACTGAAAGTTCTCGATAACGACCTTCAGCTTGTTGCGTTTTTGCCCGTCTTGAGTTTCCCAGCTTTGGAAATCCAGGCGGCCCTCGACGAACAAAGGCTTGCCGCGCTTCATATAGCGCCCCAAAGTCTCGGCTTGACGCCCAAACGCGGTCAGGTCGACGTAACAGACTTGCTCACGCTTCTCGCCGGTCTGCGGGTCGTTGCGGATGCGGTTGATGGCCATTCCAAGCTCACAAACGGCCGTCCCACTGGGGAGGAACTTGGACTCGGGGTCGCGGGTGAGGTTGCCGATCAACATGACTTTGTTGAGGTTCGCCATAAGAATGCTCCAGTCGATTTAAGTTTCGTGAGGGCATGAATTCGAGAAGTCACGTCGATCTCGATCGCTGCGATGGCCCGGGCCAACGCGCTCGAAGTAGATCGACAACATCTCGTCAGAGGCCGGTTGTGGGTATCTGCACGCAGAACCCGGAATTTTCGCCCTGAGGTAAGGCCAGGTGCCTTACTTAGACGACAAGTAATACTTGGCGGCCAGCGCCAATCGGAGACCGGCGGTTTGACCAAAGTCTGCGCCACCGACAGGTCGGGCCGCAGGGTAAGTCTGCGAGCCAAAAGATCGATTCGCTGGGTTTCCCGTCTTAGCAAACTCGACGGACAAGAATCGGAGTCAAGAGGCATGGATGACATGAACCGCAAAGAGCGGCGCGCCAACAAACGCCTGTCGATCAATCAAAACTTCGAACTCTTCCTCGGCGACGAAAAGATTGCCTGTCAGCTTACCGACCTTTCGCCCAACGGTTTGGGCCTGATCGCATCAAGTCCTCTACCCGAACTAGCCGTCCTCGGCTTAGAGCTGGAAATCGAAGGTCACGAAGGGCGCCCTGATCTGCGCATCACCGCGACCGCCGTGGTCATTCATTGCATCAAAGACGGCGAGCAATACCAGGTCGGCCTGTGGTTCCAAGAGATCTCAGAATTCCTGAAACTCAACATCGAACGCTACACCCTCAACCTCGCCTCAGAAGAACCACAAGCGATATAGATCGCGTTCTAGTTCGCGTTCACTCCTTGGACGCGGAACGCGGCACAAAGTGACGGGCGAATTCCGCACTGAAATCCTCGCGTGTCGCGGCGAACATCCGCTCGCGGCCAGAGAGGTCTTTTTTGACTCCGTAGCTGCCCCAGATTCCCTGCCGCGCCGCATGCTCTTCCAAAGCGGCACCCCCCTCCGCTCCGAGCTCCAAAAACACGGCCCCCTGCGGACGCAGATAGGCCGCAGCGCCGTCGAGGATCGCGCGGTGAAAAAACAGGGAGTCCTGCGGAGAAAACAGAGCCGCCCTCGGCTCGAAGTCACGAACGTCCGGCATCAGCTCGGCTGCTTCGTGCCGCTCAATGTAGGGAGGATTCGACACAATGATGTCGAATCCCTCGTTCGCGGAACCATCATCGTCCGCAGTCGAAACCGAGGCCTCTCCAAGTGGTGCGAAAAGATCGCCTCGAAGCCAACGAGCGCGGTCTGACACTTCGAGCAGTTGACCGTTGCGATCGGCAATCGTAAGCGCGCTCGCTTCGATATCGATGCCGAGGCCACGCGCACTTGGATGGCGCAGTAAGAGCGAAATCAAGATGCACCCGGAGCCGACGCCGAGTTCGAGAAACCGAAGAGGAGCCGAGGACGAAGGACTTTCTGCGTCGCCTAGACTTTGGCGGCCGTTGAGATACTCATCCGCCCACAACACCAACTCTTCGGTTTCGGGGCGGGGAATAAGAACGCCCGGCCCGACTTCAAAAGTCGAGTCGAGGAAATCACGCCGTCCAAGAATATAGGCAAGAGGCTCAAAGCCGAGCCGCCTTTTCACCAGGGCGCGAAAGCTCCCGCGCCGCTCAGAATCGACGGGCATATCGAACTTCGTATAGAGCTGAATGCGCTCGAGGCCAAGCGCTTCCCCCAGCAAGAGGTCGGCCTCGAGTCGCGCATTCTCAAAACCCCGCTTCCGAAAGAGCTCGGCCGCAGATTCGGCGAGCCCGCCCAGTGTCCAAATCGGCTCCGGTGTCGGCATCGGGGTCTTGAAAGCCGCTTAGGCCTTCGCTTCGTCCTTGGGAGCGGCCTTCGCATCTTTGCCGGACTTGTCGCCCTTGCCTCGATTCGAACGTTCGCGGCGTACGGGCTTACTGTCTTCTTTTGGTTTGCCCTTCATCACGGCGACAACCACCGAACCAAGAATGAAGACCACCATGAAGATGACGGCCAAAGAGGTCAGGTAAAAACCAGTTCCAAAACTACCCCAAGCACCTTCGTGCTTGGCGCGCACCGCCGGATCGACCTGACCACCCATCGTGTCAAAGTGACCGGTGATGAGGTCGACAACGCCCCAATTCGCGTTGTCACGCGCCAACTCGAAGGCGTCAAAGATGGCAATGGCGCGCGGGTCTTGGTCATCTAGGTCCTTGCGAATTTGCGTCGCCGTCTCTTGGTGCGTGAAGAGATCCTGGTCGCGGTGGTCCGTCACGGCGCGGTACTGCAGCAAAAGGCAAATAACGGCGACGATTTCGAGGGTCAAAAACGGCCACAGGGTAAGCCGGCGGCTCTTGATGCTGGCGATCCCCGTCCAGGTCGCGCCGATGGCGAAGACCAAAAGGATGGCCTGCAACAGGTTCGGCAACTGCGGCTCCCCGAGGCCGCGCCAAGGCAAGACGGTGCCGACAATCATGGCCACCGCAACCCACAAGAACAGGTAGAACTGCTTAAACACCTGTCCCGGAACGTAGACGTGCTGGAAGGTGACGTCGTACACCGGTTGCGGCTGCGGGATTGACCCCATGTCTTGTTGATCGGCCATTTCCTGGTCTCCTAATCGTCGAGGTCTTGGAGCTTTTGCTCCTTGTCGTATTCCATCATCGGTTCAAGCATGGGGTCCAAATCTCCCTGCATGACTCGGTCGAGACTATACAGGGTCAAGTTGATCCGGTGGTCTGATACGCGATTTTGGGGAAAGTTATACGTACGGATGCGTTGACTGCGGTCACCACTACCGATGAGCTGCTTGCGGGCCGAGCTGCGTTCGGATTCGCGCTTTTGTTTTTCGACTTCGTACAGGCGACTGGCGAGGATCTTCAGGGCCCTGGCCCGGTTTTTGTGCTGTGACTTTTCGTCCTGACAAGTCACGATCAGCCCAGTAGGTTCGTGCGTGATACGAATCGCACTCGAAGTCTTGTTGACACTTTGGCCCCCGGGGCCGGAGCTACGGTAGGTATCGATGCGCAGGTCTTGTTCCCGGATGTTGACTTCTACTGCCGTCGCTTCGGGCAGGACGGCTACCGTTGCCGCCGAGGTGTGAATGCGGCCCTGAGACTCGGTCTCGGGAACTCGTTGCACGCGGTGACCGCCCGATTCGTACTTTAAACGCCGGTAGACGCCATCGCCACTCACGTTGAGCGTGATTTCCTTGAAGCCGCCAACACTACCTTCACTCTCGTTGAGGATCTCGAGCTTCCAGCCCTTGAGCTCGGCGTAAAGGCTGTACATTCGAAACAAGGAGCCGCAGAATAGCGCCGCCTCGTCGCCGCCTGTGCCGGCTCGAATCTCGACGATAGCGTTGCGGTTGGCATCTTCGTCGTCGGTGACAAAAATCTCACGAAGGCCTTCAAGACGCGCCTTAAGCTGGGTTTTCAGATTGGCGGCTTCAACTTCGAACAGCTCTTTTTCTTCGGGGTCGTCCAGGGTGCCCGCCAGCTCCTCGGCGTCGGCAAGTTCAGACTGGGCGCTGCGGAATTCGCGGTAGGCTCTGACCTTGCTTTCAAGGCCTCCGCGTTCCTTGAGGAGGGTCGTAAACCGAAGCTGATCGGCGATTACGACCGGGTCAGCGATCAAGATATCCACCTCGTCAAATCGCTTGGATAGGTTTTCGAGCGCGTCGAGAAAAGCCATAGATCCCCTGAAGACCGGGCCGCGCCAGGAGCATGGCGACCTAAGCCTCTGCATCATAATCACTTAGAGTTCTGGCCCAGTTGGGCAATACGATAGAAAAGGGCTTTGCGGCGGACAAGCCCGAGTCGGCAAAAAGGCCGCTTGCTCCGCAACCGCGCTCGGAACGTTTTGAATGGCCAAGGGTTCGCTCGCCAGGCCCTTTGGAGAAAAATCTCCGGCATTCCGGCCACCGAGAGTTTTCCGCATCGAGGCTTCCTCGGCCGAGGCCTCAACGAGAAATCGCGCCACCGCCCTTCGAGCGTGGGACGGGCGTGCTAAAAAAAGGCCGCTATTCACGGCTCTCGGAGACATTATGAACTTCTTCATCGACCGGGCCATCTTGGAGGTCGCCCCCCGCACGCGCCTCGCGGTGTTACGGGTCGAAGATTGCGAAATCGGATTCGGCCACGGCAACCTGGATGAAACCCGGCTACGGGTCTGTACTAGGCTTCGCAAAGACATTAAGACGGGTCACGAACTCGTAAACGTCCCGCAAATCGCCGGTGTCGATCAGCTCATGTCGCACTTCGATGGGCAGATGAGACGGCCTCGCACCGTCACGGAAGACACGCTGCGCAAGCTTCTCGAAGGTGGCCCCATCCCGGTCGAAAACGATGCTGTCGACAGCGCCGTATTGCTTTCGATCTACTACCGGCTTCCGGTGTTCGCCGCCGACGCCGACAAGCTCGTGGGTGATGTCGGTCTCGTCCTGGGGCGAGAGAGCCGTGACTTTGAGGGCCACCAAGGGCAAGCTCGCGTTCGCACTGAGGATCGCATCTTCTTGACGGATGACATCGGATACTTCGACTGTATCGTCGCTGCCGGCAAGCGGGCGGCGGTGACCGAGCGCACTCAAACGGTCTTGTTGGTCGCAGTTTTTCCCGAGAACGTCGGCGACAGCATTGTTCGCGACTTTCTGCGCCGTGCTCGCAACTGGTTCGAAAATCTCTGCGGTGGCGAAGTCACTCAAGAGGGAATGGTCGGCGAGCCCGAAACGGGCTAGCCCAAGCGCGAAACCCGCCATAGGGGATTCCCCATTCGCAAGTGTGGCGGCAAAAGCCCAGTTTTCCCGAAGAGTTGGCAACTCCCCTAGGTTGAAGATTTCAGCGCTAGTTTTGGCGCCGGAATGTTGGAGAACAACGCGTGGCCCATCTCATCAGCATGCTCACCCTCGTCGCTTGCGGATTCTTCCAGAGCCCGTCCCTGTCGGTCCAGGACGAGACCCCCTCGTCCCGACCGGCCAAGAAACCGACCAGCGCGCCCCTTGTCGTGCCCGTCTTTGATTATCAGCGCTTTGACAAGATCTTGGCCGTGGGCGTGTCGAGCGGCGGCCGGGTTGACTATCGAGCGCTCGAAAAATCGCAGCGAAAAGCACTCGGCCAAGTCGTCGCGACTTTCGCCTCTTTTGACGCGAAGAAACTCAAGACCAAGGCAGATCGTATCGCGTTCTATGCGAACGCCTACAATGCCAACGTCTTGAAGATGGTCCTCGACAACAAGCGACCGAAGAGTGTCTTAGATGTGAAGGGCTTTTTCGACAAACACAAATTCAAGGTCGCGGGTCGCAGCTACACGCTCAATTCACTCGAGAAAATCCTGCGAGACGAAGGCGACCCACGGGTGCACTTCATCGTGAACTGTGCTTCCGCCTCCTGCCCGAAGCTCTTGGCCAAATCCATCCGAGCTAAGACTCTAGAAAAAACCTTGGCCGCAGCCACTGAGGATTACCTTAGTACTCGCCAGCACGGCCTGCGAATCGACCGGAACGGCAAAGTCTGGGTGTCGAAGATATTCGAGTGGTACGCGAAGGACTTCGCCAAAAACGGGAACAAAGCCCAAGTTCTCGCGTGGATTCAAAAGCACGCGCCCGCGAGCTCAAAGAAACAGCTCGCAAAGGCGACTTTAATGAATTACCTGAAGTACGATTGGTCGCTCAACCAATAAACCCCGCCGAGTAAAAAGCACAAACCCTCAAGGTTAGCGTCAGACGCTTTTCACTACCCTTTGCCGACCGTCGCCTTCGCCGTCGATTCATCTTAGACGACGGGCGGTGGCGACTTTAGGCCAGGGGGTCTTTGAGGAAGTGTTCGTAGATGAACAGTTCCAGCTCGCTGCGGCGATCTTCGTCGAGGCCAAATGGCAGGAACTTGAAGGCGACTTCGAAGCGATTGTCAGACAGTGGAATCGAGCGAACAACTTCACCGATGAACTCGACAGGAGTGTCAATCTCTGGAATGGAAATGCTCGCCGCGACAACTTGTCCGCGCTCCATGTCGATGTCCGTGACGAAGCCGACGCCTCCTAAGGACAGGTCCTTGGAGTACCCGACGTGGAGGTCGGCGTTGTCGGCAACCGTTCCGAAGTCGTCCGTGATCCGAAACGTGACCTTGAAATAGTCCTTTAAACGTAAGAAGCGACGCTTCTCAATTACATCCGTCGTTGGTTGTTCGTGGCTCATCGGATGTCCTCCCTAAAGTCGTGCCAGATGCGCCCTGGCTGCGAGGGCTGCTACAGCCCCGGTTCTTTGTTCGACCGTCATGAGCAAAAGCTTGGGCAATTTCTCAGGACTTTCTCAAGAGCCGCAATCGCAACTCCCACACCATCATTACGCAACTGCTAGCCATTTCGGGAAGGAGACCTTTAAAAACCGGGTAAAAATCCTCGGATTGGGACCCTGAAAACCCGATGTACCCTTGGAGATGGCCCAGATTGACTGGCCCAGCATCGAGTTACTAGCTGCGTGGAGTGTGCCTCATGGCCGCGATTGACGAAATCTTCAAGATCATCAAGGAACAAGGGGCCAGCGACCTCCACATGGCGTCAGGGTCGAAACCCATGGTTCGCCTCAGCAGCAAATTGTCACCAGTCGATTACATGGAGTTGACCCCCGAACTTAATCGCAAGTTGCTCTACGAACTCATGACCCCCGAGCAGGTGGCTGAATTCGAAGAAACGATGGACATCGACTTCAGCTACGAGATCCCCGATGTCACTCGAGTACGCTGCAACATCTTTGAACAAAAGAACGGCATCGGCGGGGTCTTTCGCCTGATTCCCACCGAAATCATGTCGATGGAGCAGCTCAATCTGCCCGACCAGTTGTTGCGATTCTGCAACCTGCCTCGAGGCCTCGTTGTCGTGACGGGTGCGACAGGTTCCGGTAAGTCAACCACGCTCGCAGCGATGATCGACTACATCAATGAAAACAAAAATGAGCACATCCTGACGATCGAGGACCCGATCGAATTCGTGCACACGATGAAAAAGTCCCTCATCAACCAACGCGAAGTTGGCACCACTACAAGGTCTTTCAGTAACGCATTGAAGGGGGCTTTGCGCGAAGACCCCGACATCATTCTGGTCGGCGAAATGCGCGACTTGGAGACCATTCAGCTCGCCATCACTGCAGCCGAAACCGGACACCTTGTTTTCGGAACTCTGCACACCAACAGTGCTTCGCAAACGGTCGACCGCATCATCGACGTCTTCCCCGCCGACATGCAGAGTCAGATCCGAACCATGCTCAGTGATGCCCTTAAGGGCGTCATCGCTCAACGCCTCTTGCCTAAGGTTGGCGGCTCTGGGCGCGTCGCGGCGATCGAGATTCTGACGGTCACTTCTGCGGCTTCGAACCTTATTCGCGAAGGCAAGACCTTCCAGCTCGACAGTCTCATGCAAACCGGAAAGAAAGACGGCATGATCACCATGGATGCGGCCCTCGCCGAATTGGTCGAGAAGAAACTCATCTCAGCGGAAGACGCGCTTCTGAATGCGCACGACAAGACCTACTTCCAGCGCCAACTCATGGGCGTCTAAACCTTGGCCGAGCTACAGGGTGTCAACGGAGACCTCGGTCTCTTCAGTATTTTCGACGTGACTCAGTCTCTAATGATGGGCCGCAAGACGGCTCTCGTCGTCGTCGACAACGGAGGTAAGCAGGGCTTCATCTACTTCGAAGAAGGTAAGATCACCTACGCCGCGGACGATGAGATGAGAACCGGAGACGCCGCGGCATTCGAAGTGCTCGCCTGGCGTAAGGGCCACTTCAAGATCCAGTTTGACGCGGAACGGCGCGAACCCAACATCACACGCGACACCGAAAACCTGATGCTCGAAGTGGCGCGCGTGGTCGACGAAGAAAAGCGCGACCAGGGGATCGAGGAAGCGAGTGATGAAGTCGAGGAAACCGTTGCCAAGGAATCGTTAGAAAAGCGCTTCCGCAACGAGCTCAACAAGGTATTCAAACAAGTCGCAACCGACCGTGGGGCCGCCAGGGATCGCTATTCCGTCCATGCTTTTGACGAGCTCTTGATCGCTCTCATGGACCTCGGTGGAACCGCTCTTTATCTGCGTTCCGCGACGAAACCACGAATCAAGACCAAGCACGGATTCCAGACGATTCGCCAGGAGTTGCTCGCGCCCGGCGAAATCGAGTCGTTCATCAACGGCGTCTTGAACGCCAATGAAAAACGCGAATTCGAAGAGTCGCGAGAGATCAGCGTCAACTACACTAGTAAACGCGGCGATCGGTTTAAGGTGAGTGGATTCGATGATGGTGGGCGCGTTGCCTGCATCATGACTCCAGCCAGCAAGCTGATTCCACGACTGGACGAGCTAAGCCCCGAAGCACCTCCTCTCGCTCGCCTGTTGGAAGAACGCATGGGTCTCGTCTTGATCTACGGGCCCCTCGCTTCCGGCAAGAGCACTCTTTTGGCTTCGCTGGTTGAAGATGCGCTCGTCGAACGCGATAAGGTCGCCACCCTCTTCTCGCGGACCTGGACCTTCGACTTTGCCGACGAAGCTGGGTTTTTGATCCACAGTGATCTAACCCGTTTCAGCCTCGGAGTAGGAGGGTCTTTGCAGCGCGCCCTTGAGCAAGGGTCAGATCTCATCGCCGTCGACAAGATCCAGACGGAATCCATGTTTCGAGACGCGCTGGCCGTGGCTTCGCGCACAGCTCTCGTCATCGGGTTGATCGAGGCAGATGGCCCCGAAGAGCTTGAGCAAACGATTCGCGGATTCGCGGAGGGACAGGTCGCCGGAAAGTTCGCGCGTCAGTTCGCAGCCACTCTCAAGGGCATCGTCAACGTCGACCTCAACCACGAGTGCTCCGGAGCACAGGCTGGCCAAGGAAAAGTGAAACTCTGGACGCCCAACAGCGACGAACGCCTGCGCCTGTTGAGTGGGGACTTCAGCGCACTTGGCGGGCCGGTCGCCGTCTAGCCATTCGCGGCGAGGCGCTTAGATTGCGCGCTTGCTCGAGGCAATGCTGATAGACTTCCCGCATGTCTCCTCACCCGCTCAAGAAGAACTCCAAGGGAGTGATCCGCCCCGGATCTCGACTGCTGTTTTTTGTCCTCCTGGTTCTTCTCATCGCGTGGTGGCTCTCCCAGCTTCTTGGCCCCAAAACTCCAGAGAGCGGAGAGGGCTCCGCTGAACTGACGGTGACCAAGCTGGCCCTCGAAGGTGAATCCCCGGCCGTTCGTCACTACTTGGTGAGCGCTCCGAGTTTCTCCCCATCTGAGCTCAGTCAACTCGCGGCAAGCGGCAGCCGTGGCGATTCGGGGTCGGGGATGCGATTCCTGCCGCGCTCTGAATCCCTCGAGACGCCCGAGGTTATCTCTGGAAACTGCGCATTGGGCGGAGAGATACCGCGCACGGGGTTTCAGCTGTCGCCCTGTGAAGTCGCGGTCTTTGCACCTTTCGATGACAGTGCGTTTCCGGGGTTCACTCGCAGCGGAGCCCTGGACCGAGAACATGCCAGCGAAGGTGAGAAGTTTGTCCTGAACTTAGAGGCGCAAGTCCACGGTGCGCGGTTTTTGGTCAGTTCGAAGGATGAAAATCCTCGCGTCACGGCTGGTATCATCGCCGAACTTAGACCTTGGTCTCGCGAGACAATCCGATCTGCAGACTTGGGTTTACACGACCCCTTGCGCGGCGGCCGAGGCCTTTCGATCCAGGTCGAGATGCCGCAAAACTTTGCCAATGGACCTGGTGTTGGCGACGGCACCCTCATCCGCGGCTATGCCCGTCCCGCCATGCCCACAACGCCTCTTGGCCCTGCGCCTTATCGCGGCGCCGACAAGCTACAACCATCGGCGTCGACCGCCCTGTTCTTAGTCATCGCGGACGCCGACAACATCTTGCTCTTCCCCGGACTGAGCCGCGGCAGTTTCGATGTCCTGATCCTGGCCGAGGGGTTTCGGCCCGTGGCTCAGACTCTCGAAGGCGGCCAGAACGTCCAGATCGCGCTCCAACGGTCCGAGGCATCCAAGTTCAATTCACTGACTTGGCCTCGAGCTCAAGAAGGTGCCGTTCTCGCGTCGCTGAAGAAAACCCATTCAGGTCGAGTTGGCAGCGTCCCCAGTTTCCTAATCGAACCGGACCGCCACGGTCGCTTGACGCTTGAATTCGCAGAAAGCACCAACTTTCAATTGCTCCGCCCCGGGTTTCCCGTTCGCGCGTTCATTTCTGAAGCCAACTTGACGACGCTCCTGACTGAATCCGCCGGGCAAGTTCGATTGCCAGCAGAGTCCGCAACGTCGGGCCACGATCCGGGACTCGTCTTGGAGGCGATCGAAGCCCTTGGGGTCTCCGCCGAGCAGATGTCCACCCGGCGTTTCGTCGACGAGGCTTTCGGCCGGGCCTTTCTTCGCTGCGACGGGCAAGTTCTGGACTTCGCTCCTGGACTTTACGCCGCAGTCTGGCGTTTGCCGCAGGGGCAACGCTGGCAGGCTGAGCCCTTTGAGGTTCTCCCCGACAAAGAAGTTTCCTTGCCACTTCCCGATGCCTACCCGCCGGCGCGTTGCTTGGAAATCTCTTTGGTCAGCAAGATCAGCCGCCTCCCCGTCATGGGTGCCGCGCTAACTTTAGGTCAAGTGGACCCGAGTCGAGGCGAGCTGCCGGGACGTCCCGTGGCCACGAGCGACGATAAGGGCGTCATCCGATTGGAGGGCATTCCGCGCTCGGCGATGGAGTGGACCATCCTCGCTCCAGGACACGATCCCCTGCGCGGGCAAAGTGAGATCGAATCCTTAGAGGGCAAGAAACTCTATCTCGCGATGTCGCCGTCGCCCGGCCGGTGCGAGATCCGCGTCGAGGACCAAAAAGGCCGGCCGATCGGAGGTCTCACCGCTTTTTTATTGGACCCCAATGGTCATCGTTATGTCGCGAGCAGCTCTCCAGATGGACGCCTGCAGTTCAGTGCACTTTCGGCGGGGCGTTATTTGCTCTACGGCGGCCGGACGGTGCCCCCCGCGGACGACTCCGTCGCCTGGCAGTTCTCTGGTGCGGCGGGCCCCATCATCTCAGTGCCACCCGCGCTCAAGGCCAAGCCCTTCGTGTGGCGTCTACCGCGTCAAGTCAAATGCCGATTCCAAATCCTCTTTCGCAACCTGGATTCGGGACCGGTTCACCTTCAACTTCAACACACAGAATCCGCCTTGGCTCCCGGCCTTTGGCCCAAGGTCGACCTCGGGACCCAAACATCGGGTATTCTCGAGGTCGATGGCCTGTTTCCGGGAACCTATCATGCTCTTGCGGTCGCCGGAAAAAAAGCGGCGTTCTTGCGCATCATCGTCCCCGCCGGGCCGCTGCAAACCATAGATCTCGACTTCGATTTCAAACCCAAGCTCAAACGTTGATCTCACTATGAATCCAATCCTCTTCCGCTACCTGTGCTGTACCGGGCTATTGATGGCGGCTTTAGGGCTCTTTGCCCCTTCAAACTTCGCCCAAACCTACGAGGCCAGCTCGGCGCAAAGGGACGACCTCGGAGCCAGAATGGCTTTTGATGGCAAGCCGACGACCCGGTGGAGCGCTCGATTCAAGGAGAAATCCGGCTGGATACAAGTCACTTTTGACGAGCCTCGTGAGTTCTCGTCGGTCACGATCTATTCCGGCACCACTGACTTGAAAGGCGCGCCGAAGGGTTTTCAAATCCTCGCGGGTAAACCTGGCTCGCTGAAGACTCTCAAGAAGATCAAGACGAACGACCGCGACAGTCGTCTCGTCAAATTCAGAAAGACGAAAGCGCGATGCTGGCGATTGAAAATCGACACCTTGATCAACGAAAAGTGGTCCCCCACCATCGCCGAGCTGACCTGGTCAGGGCCCAATTCGGCCGGAACAAAAGACAAGACCGAGTCCACGGCTGGCGCGCCGATCAAGGCCTCTGATCCCGGCATCGCGGGTCGAGGCCCGGAACGCGTTTTGGACGGCGACCCCAAGACAAACTTTGAAGCCGCCAAAAAGGGCAAGGTCTGGTTAGAGCGTCGCTTCGACCGCCCGCAGACCTTCGATGCCCTCGAGCTGAACGTTCATGCCCGAGCTGGTTTTGGCGTCGCCAAAAATATCCGCCTGAAGGCTCGCGTCGGTCGTCGCTGGAAAAAACTCCTGAGCCTCGACGATGTCTATCGCAATCACGTTCGACTGCGCTTCAAGTCCACGAAAGCCGAAGTCTGGCGACTGGAAATTGAGGAAGTCGTCAACGACCGGGGCAGCGTGCGATTGAGTCAGTTCGATTTGTCGCAACTAGGAGAAAATGAGTTCCCGGCCGAGGCTGCCCCAGAAGTCGACCCCGAAGATGTCAATCAAGCCATCGAACGCGGCGCAGCTTGGCTCACTTCCAAACGGCGAAAAGATGGCAATTGGCCAACAAAGCACAGCAAAGAGTACCCCATGGGCGTGATGTCACTGTGCGGTTTGGCTCTAAAGAAATCCGGGCTCACGCGCGATGATCCGCTCATGCTCGATCTCGCGGCGCGTCTCAAAAAAATGGAGAGCCAAAAAGTCTACTCCGTCGCCCTTCAAGTCCTCTTTCTTCGCGCGCTCAGTGCCAAACGCTACAACGATCGTGTCGAGAAACTCGCGGACTGGCTCATCGAAGCCCAAGGGCCCGACGGTTTGTGGGCCTACCCCACGGGCCGCACCGACTTGTCCAACGCGCAGTACGCACTTTTGGCCCTCAAAGCCGCTAAAGAACTCGGCATCAAGATCCCAAATAGGGTCTTCAAGAAAAGCCTCGACTGGATGCTTCGCGGCCCGCAAAAAGGTGGAGGGTTCAACTACGTCCCGCACGGAAAAGCGGCGCGAGACCCCGCGACCGGCAGCATGACCGCCGCTGGTTTGGCCTGCATCGACATCTGTTTGAAAGCGCTCGGGCCAAATCGCGGCCGTGAGCAGAGCGCCAAGAAAGTCGTCAGCGCCGCTTTTGACTGGCTTGACGAACGCTTCGTGGTCGAGATGAACCCCGGCTCTCACCAAAGCCACTACTACTACCTCTACGGTATCGAGCGTATCGGCGCATTCTACCTGCGTAAGATGATCGGCGGTAAGCCCTGGTACCCCCTGGGAGCCGAACACTTGCTGGCCTGGCAAAGGAGCGAGGGTTCCTGGCACGGCAGCATCGAAGACACCTGCTTTGCGCTCTTGTTCCTCAACCGTTCCAGCCTGACGAAGTAGAGCGCAAAAACCACGGCGTTCTAAACCACGAAAAAAGCCGCCCCGAGGAGCGGCTTTTTTCGTTCTGGTGATCACCTTGGCGAGGTCAATTCGCGGATGCGGGCTCCTCGGCTTTCGCCTTGGCCTTGGCTTTGGCCTTGGCTTTGGCCTTAGCCTGTGCTTGCCAAGGAGTCTGAGCTCTTTTGTCTAAGCAAGCCTGCAGAGCTTTTCTGACCGCGGGTTCGAGCGCGTCAAATCTCTTTTTGGCTTCCACATTGAACTGCTTTGTCAACTCAGCCATGGGGCTTATGGGATCGACAACACGGGGAATCGCCAAAGTCCAGTCCTTGTAGTCTTTGGTCATTCGATCCCACTTCGGCTTCTTTCCAAAGACCTGGGGAATGGTCTTTTTGATCGAGTGTTGATCGAGGAAAACACTCACGAACCTCGGAACATACTTTTTCTTTTTGTATTTGGGGTGTTCCATCAGGAAATGCACAAACAGTGCACCCTGTGCGTAGTGCAGGCTTGAGTTCGCGTAGTAACGGCGCTGCTCGTATTGGACGAACATCTCCAAGGGCGTGATGGCGTCGCCCAGCAAGGCGCGTTGGATGGTGGCCAAGCGGATGTCGTTCGGCGACCCCACGATGAATTTCTTTTTGTTCTTGGGATCGACGTAGGCCGAATAAAAATACTCGGCGATGCCTTCGTCGCACCAAGCCGGGAAGTGCACCTTCGAACCACAATTGTAGTGAAAGTATTGGTGCCAACCCTCATGGCACATCACGCCCAGCACGTCCATGGAATTGCGTTGCCGCCATTCCTCGAAGGTGTTTTTTCCCCCGGAGGTCGCTTGGCTGCGGACCTTGCCTCCGGCGACCCCCGTGTCGTAGCCGACCATTTCGCCGATGCTCGGTGAGAAATAGGCCGCCGCTCCGGCGGGTGCCCCATAGTCCATAAAGTGCTTTCGAGTTCTAAACAGTTTAACGACCATGCGATTCTTCAGCGTCTTGCGCGGACGAAGCATGGTCTTAAAGACCTTGGCCATCGAGTTGAGGTGCGTCATCGTCTGCTTCGACAACTCATCGTCGCAATTCGTCTGAAGCTCGTAGCGACCCTTCCAAATCCGGCGATAGCCGTCTGGAATCCCGTCTGAAGTCTTCCAACGGCCCTTTTCGAGCTCTGTCGGATGGACTTCATCCTTGGTCTTTTGCGCCTGAGCGGGGATGACGGCAACAAGAAAGCCGGTCAAAACCAGCGCTGCCGCCCCTAAGGTGTACCTGGAAAACATGTTTCTTTCCTCGCCGTGAAGTGCCCACAGTCTTAGACAACGGACCACTGGGCGCAAGCTTGCAGGTTTTCCTGGGTATTTTCCCGCTATCTTGTGCTTTCTGGTGTCTTTTCGTCTCCGCCCAACAACTTGTGGTATTTGCGGTAGCCGATGTCCTTTTGCAGCGCTATGATCCGGATTCTTCCTTGGGGGAGATGAGATCGGTTGGAACCCAGAACGCAGAAGATCTGCCGCCTTGTTCGTTTCGGGCCAGTATTGGCCCGATTCCGGTCCCCACTCTCCCGACGCTCCGTAGTCTCCCCATACTGCGGCAGCTTTCTTGCGAACCCTCTGAATCGGGCCCCAACGCCATGAGACTTCGTTTTCTCCATTTGGCCGACGTCTTTCTGGGCTGCCAAAATCTATACCTGGGTGATCGAGCCCGCGACCGTAACGACGATTTTCGCGCTTCGTTTCGCGATGCCATCGAGTACGCGCTCAACCCACGTCACGAGATTGATGGCGTCCTTATTAGCGGCAACCTGTTCGATTCCCATCGGCCGAGCGAAGACCTTTGGAATTTCGCCAAGGGGCTTTTGAGCCGATTGCTCGCCAAAGACATCTTGGTGGCGATCGTTCCCGGACAACACGACAGCTACGCCTACAAGCACTCGGTGTGGAGGACGGAACGGCTGCCCGGCGTTGAACTTCTTCTCGACACCATTCCCAGCGAGGCTCGGGTCCACAGCATTCGCGGGCAACGCGTGTTCTTATACGGGCTCGCCTACGTCCCTGGCCAAACACCACTGCCGCTCCCCGACTTTCCACGGAATGACGAAAAAGGCCTCCACATCGCCTTAGTCCATGGCCGTGAGGCGGCGGGCGCCAGCGCCCAGCGCGAGCTGACGGCAGACTTGGCGATCGACCTCGACCGATTGGGCAACAACGGTTTCGACTACGTCGCGCTCGGCGGGCAACGCTCGTTCGAAGAACAACTCAGCGACGGCAAGACCACCATGGCTTGGCCCGGTTCTTTAGAAGGCCGGGGATTCGAGGCCGGCGAGACCGGCGACAAGGGCCCCCTGCTGGTTGAGTTTGATGATGACGGCGTCCACCTTGAACGGCTCATCAGCAATCGCAAGTCGATCCAACGCATCAAACTCGATCTGAAAGACGAACGGATCACCGACGCCGACGCCCTGGCGAACGCGATCCGGACTCTGGCTGGCCGCGACGCCATCGTGGAAGTAACGCTCACCGGGACGGCCGAGTTTCTCGCCGATCTCGAGGAGATTCAGGACGACCTTTGTGATCAGTTTTACCACCTCGCGATCCGCGACGAGTCGCGGATCGCGAATAGTGCCCTGCTGCGAAAAATCGAGAGCGAGAACACCATTCGCGGCTACTACGTTCGCAAACTCGGCGAGCGCATCGCCGAGATTCAACAAAAGATCAAGAAGAAGGGCCAGACCAAGGAGCTCCTTCGCGAACTGTCGCTACACGAAAACGCACTCAAGATTGGCGTAGAGCAGTTTATCGAAGAGGAGTCTCCGGCGGACTCCATCTACTCCCTCATCCCCGACAACGACGAGAAAGTCAACGCCGACAATGTCCGCGAGTCGATGGGAGTCAGCCGACTCGAAGAACGAGTAAAGGCGATGCTCGACTACCGTCGCGGCGAGAACGATGCCGAGGAAGCCACGGGCCAAAATAAAGCTTCTGGCGCCGATGCCTCCGGAAACGGCAACGGTCACCAAAAGACTGGCGCTGATAAGGATCTTGAAAGCTCTCAAGGGCTCAACGAGGAACAAGCATGAGAATCGAGAAGATCAAGCTTGCTGGGTTCGGGTCTTTTGCGAAGGGAATCGAAGTTGATTTCGCACAGGATCGCTTGGCCCTGATCATCGGCCGCAACGAAGCGGGTAAGTCCACCTTGATGAGTGCCGTGTTCGGCGTCATTTTTGGATTCAAAGACCAGGGGCTCCAAAAGAAATTCGAACCCTGGGATGCCTACGACGAGTATGCGGGCGAAGTCTGGATTCGAGACGAGGCCAAACGGCTCGTGGTCATCAAGCGCAATTTTGCCGACAACACCGCCGAGATCGGCGTGGTCGAGGACGGCAAGTACGAAGCTGAGTTCTTGGGCAGCGCCAATCCCCGAGGCCACTCGGACGAAGACATCGACTACTACCGTCGGATTGAGAAGATCGTCGGCTTCCAAGACGAGTCTGTCTTTCGAGGCACGGTTTTTGTCGGTCAAAGCGCGCTCGAAGTTTCCATCAACGACCAAATCCGCAGGCTGGTATCCGGCTCCGGCAGTACTGATTTCAAAGGGGCCCTCCACGACCTCCACAGCCGATTCAGTGAATTGACAATGGAGAATCCTTGGCGGACCCGAAGTAAGTCGCGTCCGAGAGCCATCGAAAAAACTCGCGGCCAGCTCGAAAAGACGGTTAACGACCTTGAGAATGCGCGCGAGACGTTCCTGAAGACTATGAGTCTCGAAAGCGAACTCAAGAAGCTGGAAACGAAACTCCTCGCCAGCAAAAACGAACTTGAAGACACCAAAAAAACGCTCTCCTACTTTGAGCGCTTTTGCAAGTTGGTTCGGGATCGAGATACGGCCCGCGAGCGATTCAAAGAATCAAACAAGCGTCGCGACGATTATCTGCTCTGTCGCAAACAAGTCGGCGCGAGCGATTCCGAAATCTCGGCAAGTTTGTCTCACTTTCGACAGGTCGGCGACTCCTTCCCAGAACTCGTCACGCAGCTAAAGTCTGAGACACGAGAGTTGGAAAACGAGGAGGCAAACCTCCAGCGCGAACGAGATGCCCTCCGCACCTTGGAGTCGAAACCCAACAACAAGCTTGGCATCGCTTTGGGCGGCCTCGGACTTGCCGTCGGAGTCGTCGTCATTATCTTGACGAATATCGGCATCGGCGCCGTCGTGGCCGTTGCGCTCGCTGCAGGTCTCTTTTTTGGTGGTCGGCTCATGGCGACCGGCTTCAAGGAGCGCAAGGCCGAACTCGAATACTCCGTTGAGGACCAGACGCGAAACCTCGACCGCCGCACGAAGGCAATTCAGTCACTCATTTCCGAGAGCGGCGGCGTGCTTGGTGACCGCGATCCCGATCGCATTCTCGTCGACTACCGTCGCTACCGAAAGCTCATGGATGACCGCGCCAAACAAAAGTCGACCATGAAGGTACTCGGTGATTGGAACAATATCGACGCGACTTATCAGCGCGCGGCCGAAGAGACGCTTCGTTGCAATGGCCTCTTGGATCTGATTTTGCAGGATGCTCCTTATCTCACCGAGATTTCGGAGGACGCCGTTGCGGTCGCCAAGAGCATGGAGCAGCTTAAGCGCCGCGCCAACGACCTTGAATCGGAAATCGACATCGGTTCCGAAGTGGTCACCGAAGCCAAGATCGAGTTGGCCCGCGTGTCACCTCAGGAGGGACAGGGTCTAGACCTCCCGGTGTTGGAAGAAGAAGTGCGCCGAGGTGGTCGCAAACTGGAGCACCTCGAATTCGAGCGCGATTCTCTACGGGTCGTCATCGACACCCTCGAAGACTGCGTCGAAGAATTCCAAGAGGGAGACTTGACCCAGCTTTCGACTGAGGTCTCCGAACTATTCCGCAAGATCACCAGCAATCGCTACACCCGAGTCACCTTGTCTCCGAACATGGATCCGATGTTGACGAAGTTCGACAACACGCACATCCACCCGGACGACCTTTCCCAAGGAACTCGCGACCAGTTGTTCTTTGCCATGCGCGTCGCCATCGCTCGTCACCTGTCGAAGAAGGTCGCACTGCCGTTCTTCCTCGATGACCCCTTCGTCAACTTTGACGAAGAACGCCTCCAAGTGACCAAGGAAATGCTGGAGCAGATCAGCGACCACCAAGTGGTCTTAGTGACCTGTGACCGCAGCTACGAGTCCTGGTCGGAAAACGTCCTCGACCTCGATAAAGCGCGTGCAGAGTCCGCCATGACCGCCACCGGGCTGAAGCTGACGATGAACTAAGATCCTAGGACTCAAGGTGGCGCCGGAACAAGAACTCCTGGCGTTGAAAGGCGTGTTTTGCCTTTTCAGATTCGCTGAGACTCACTCCTGCGATCGCGGGCAAGGGGCCCTCTTCGAGAGCCTCTTGGTAGATGTCGCTAATACGGCCGAGATGGTCGCTCGCGCTCATCGATGCGCCGGGAACATTTTTCATCAGTCGGCGGTAGAGGTCTGGATCATCGGCGACGGCCCCCAAGGCGCGAGTGAGGTCACCTTGGTCTTGGATGCGGAACTTGACTCCAGCATCTCCGGCGCGCTCGCCCAAAGCGCCAGCATCCGTGACCACCACCGGCAGTCCCAATTCAAAGGCCTCGTCGAGAACTAAGCCATAAGTTTCAAGGCACAAGCTTGGGAAAACCGCCGCATCGAGTTTCGCCGCCTCGATCTGGTCGTACTCAAATCTTCCGTGTAAGCGGACCGGGAGGTTGGCCGCCAACTCACGGATCTCGGCGTCAAGCTCGCCTTCGCCCTTGTCGATGGCCCCAAAAATCTCAAGTTCGAGCGGGCGTAGAGTCGCATCCCGTCCTTGGAGCAGATCTCGAAATGCACGCAATAACAACGGCAATCCCTTGCGGTGTGTCACCGCACCCCAGTAACCAAAGGTGAAGGGTTGATCTTGGTCCCGTGGAGACTGGAGCCTGGACTCGAAACGCGGGTGGTATGACAAGGGAAGGACGCGGCCTTGGCTCAGGGGAAGATCAAGGCCGCTGGCAATCGTGTCCAGTACCGATTGGGAGGCACAAAGCAGTCGGTTCGCGCGCGACAACTCGCTTAACGACAACCGCCGGAACCAATCGATCTCGACCGCAACTTCTTCGTCTTGGTTCCAAGGCCACCGAGGCACGCAACTCAAACAGCTTTCGACGGACAGGGGGCGGTAGCAGGGCGCATCGTCGAGTGCGTGCATCCGAAAGGCCCGGGGACAACTGGACGCAAAGTCGTGGAGGGTGACGACGACGGGAAAACCCGCGTCGGCTGCGGTCTCCGCGATGTCCTTGCTCAAGCGGATCCAATGGTGGAGATGAACTACATCGGGTCGAAGGTCGAGTAACTCGCGCCTGAGCAGCTCGGACAAGGGCGGGCAGATCCCCTTATCCCAAGCGTCGAAGTAAAGATCTGATCGATGAAAACGGGTCACGCGCAGGCCGCGATGTTCGCTGACACTCGTCTCAAATTGTGCGCGCACCTCCAAGGTGCCGCTCAATACTGAAACTTCGTGTCCTACCGCGACCTGTCCGAGCGCCAAATCCAAGACGTACGACTCCAGCCCGCCGTGGCTTTCGGGGGCGAACTGATGAACAACATGCGCAACTCTCATGGCGGCAACTTGCCATACTTAGACGAACGCGGGCAAAAAAAAGCAGAGGACGGACCCGCTGGGCCCGCCCTCTGCGGCATTCGCGTGCAAAGTGTCTTTAGCCGCCGGCTTCGCGGTTTTTGGCGGCCAGAGCCCGCCGGACCGCGGTGGCTGCTGCTGCGCCACCCGAATGTCGTGCCCGACAACGTCTGACCTGTCGTCGCGGCTGGAGTCGGCCAGGTTCCCCCCCGAGAACCCTAATGGCAATCCTTTGGGTATAGACGGCCGATCGCCAAGAAACGGCGCGACAATCTTGGAAAAATGAAACCTTGTGGCGGCAAATCAGTCGGATTCTTGGGTTTCGAAACCATGGCGCACGAACAGTTCCCGAATTTCTTGGTTTGATTCGAGTTTCAGACTCGCGGCGAGGACCTTGCGGGACTCGGGAGTCGCCGAGAGCGCTTCAAATTCTTGGCGCGCTAGTTCCAGGTCACCATCGAAATCGCGCAGCAGATACCCATACGCCAAGCCGAAGCGAGCGCCAAAATGATCGAGACTCGTTTCTTCGGCTAGGGCTTTAGATCTGGTGGCCCAGACAATGGCCTCGTCGAGGCGCTTCATCGCGATGCAAGTGTAGGCGAGATTGCCCATGGCATGCGCTTGAACCTTGCGCGTGTAGAGATCTCCCCTCTTAGCCGTGATGACCGCATTGAATGCCAGCTCGGCTTCGTCAAAGCCACTACGCTCAAGATAGAGAATACCTTTGAGGTTCAAGCAGTCGAGAGAGAACTCTCCGCCAAGATTCGCGGATTTCTCCAGCAATGAGATGGCAAACTCAAATTCTTCCTGGGAACGCTCGATCAGATCTCGAATGCCCTCCATGCTGGCACCACGGACTTGGTCGCTCCCAGCAAAGTTCTGGACATCATCGATCATCTCTTTGCCTTCGAGAACGTATTCGGCGGAGTCTCCAGGTTGCTGAACAAATCGAACGTTGTCGTGACGTTCCGCGCTTTCTTCGTCAGCCGGAGCCTGGGCCATCAACGATTTGACGAAATTGTAGACCGCATGGGTGAGGTCGTTGAGAGTCTCATCGAGATACTCGGTCTCCGGCACTTCCATGAGCCGAAAAAACTCGAGCATGCTCGCGTAGCAAGACGGACAATGCTTGAGATGGCTCGAAATGCGGTCGACATCGAATTCACCGCGGGAAGCCCCGAATCGTTCGAGGTAGACCGCGACTTCGCGACATGTTGCGTCAGTTTGCGACAAGGCGTCCAGAATCCTTCAATTAACTAGGTGGTCGCGAAAAACTGAGGCGACGCCGAGTTCGGGCTCCAACCCCGCGGGGTTAGGACCGAAACCCAACGCTCAAATTCGACCATCTCGGGCGCCAAAGTCAAGACCCAGACCCAGGCTGCAAATAGTTGCGCCAAGGGAGACTCATCGACCGTCATGCTGCGAGGGCCAAAAGGTTGCGGCCTCTTCCTTTTGAACTGCGGCGAGGAGTTCAGGGCTTTAAGCGCGAAACTCGCCGTCCCGCCGGCCCGGCAAGACCGCGTCCTTGCTGGCGTGATTGAGGACGAATCTCAATGCGATCTCCCATCGTCCTACGATCTGCGACAGGCCTCGGCCCGCATTGTCTCGAATCTTCAGGTCGCGTTCTTGGACGATGGAACGCAAGGTGGCAAGCATCCTGCGAACGAAGTTCGATGACCTCCGGTCTCCAAACACTCTCTCGACGCTCTCAGCCAGCAAGATCATCAGGGCGCGCAGATACTCCCGCTTGACGGTTTTCTCAGTCATTTCGAACTGCTTTGCCAAGATGCTCCAGGTCGCCTTTTCACGCCCCTCGAGCTCGTTGAGCATGGCTTCCAAGTCCGTACCTAAACTCCCCTGAAGGCCCGAAAACCGTCCGGTAAACGGATGCCGCGACAAGTAGACTTTTTGCTGAGTGGTCGTCAGAGAATTCTCGAAGATGTCGAGCATCATCCGGATGCGCTCGCGGCCATCTGCGCTTGTCTCAGCCAAACCTGGTCCGGCGGCGACTTCGGGCGCACGAGGCGGCTGCACTTCGGCGACGGTGGTCAAGGAAACCGAATCATCGCAGGCATCTTCGGTTTGGCGACGGTCGGCCCAATAGCGTTTGCGAAGAGCGTTCGTGTACTGGTGGACGATGCAAAATGGTTTGTCTTGCTCGAACTTTTGCGCCGCGACCGCCAATAGACTTTTCAAAGAATCACGGCCACTAAATTCCTGCAAGCACTCGGCATGAGAGAGCATGAATTCCATGGCCCGTGCGCGCTGCGTACGCTCGATCCAATCGAGGCCATAGAAGTACAGCCCCGTGTTCAGGAACTCGATGATCGGCTTCGATATGTAGCGCGTGCGAGCCATCGCTTCACCAACGAAGTTCAAAAGATAGGCCTGCTGGAAGAAGGTCGTGCCGTACTCTTCCGCCTTCTCCTCGAGGATTGCCAAGAACGCTTGAGCATGACTCACGGTACGTGGCACCGCGACGCCCGCTGTCGCCGTTTCTTGAGTCGCCTCAAGCAGGTTGCCGAACTCGTAGACCAAACGCCGCGTCTCGTGAGATGCAGTGCGGTCGCCGAGAACAGCGTCCATTTGTTGTTTCAAATCGCAATATCTCATCGTCTTCTCCTCGGCGCGGAGCGCCGATCCTCGCTGCCCTAGTTGGCTGTAAAGATCCCGGCCGGTCCCGAAGAGACCGAAAAGGCCGTCGACGGAGCCGTGACGAGGTAGTTGCCCGCACCAGCAAGGATGAAAGAACCATCCGTTGCGGTCGCGAGCGACAAGAAGGCAAATGAGGTCCCAGAAGCGATCACTCCGGGATTCAAGACAGATGGGCTGCAAGTTACGACGCCCGAAGAGTTGGCCTCTTCGGCCAGTAGCAGAGCGTCGTAGGCCAAGGGATTAACAAATGCGAGGTCAGAGAAGCGATCGAGATGCAAGGAACCGAGGCTCCACATCTGCGGCGAATGCATGACCTCGTTCGACTGGTTTAGATAAAACGCCGTAACTTCGACCTCGAAGTTCGTCATTTGCATCTCGTACTGTAGGGGCAGCACAACTTGCGCATTGCCCAAGACATCGAGATACAAAGGCTCGAGGTGATTGATGGTAATGAGGCCGGCCGGCGTCATGAAGCTAATGGCGAAATCCAAACCGGCAATAGCAGTGGGGACGCCTCCCACCAAGTCGATCACCATGACGCGCTCAGTTTGATTGAGCAGCATGCGCAGTTCGAACTGCTCGTCGACAGCGAATGACTTTGTCGAAGCATCGACTTCATGAAGCGCGGGACTGTAAGGTCCCGCCATGACAAACAACAACAAGGCCCAAAGGCCCGACTTTCGCAGTAACAGCTTCATGGCAATTCTCATTCCTGTGCCGACGGAAAACCACCAACACCCAAGCTTGCAGTCATGACGAAAACAAGCGCACGAGTTTAACGCTCGCCAAAGCGAGCGCAGCTAACGGCAGCCCCCACCGAATCCGGGGATACCGTGCTTAACGTCCCTCGTTTGAAAAAGGAAAGACGTTGATCGAAGTCGGGAGTCGTCACAGGTCTCTTTAGAAGAGTCCTTTGCGGACCGCACCCCAACCCAAAAATCGTACCAGAGCCACGAGATAGAAGCTCTCATTCACTTGTTTTTTGACGCCGCCCGTACAAACTGTAGCAATAGTCAAAGGACTTAGGACAAGGCGAAGGCACAATCGAGCAGGACCACTCAATAAGCCCTAGCGAATGAAGCGCGAAGACTTGGTGGGTTGTGAAGCAAATTCGCGACTTAGCGGCGAGAGTTCTTTGTACGGGCCGCAGCGCCAATTAACTCGGGGCAGGCGGACTAACGCCGCCAATGACGGGCGAGGGTGACACCAGCCCAAATCATGACGAAAGGCGAGATAACGCACATCGTGTCGCGCCAACTAAACTCAAGGTGGCGTGCTACCGCACAGGCGATCGCGGCGGCGACGACGAGAGCGGCACCGTCGACCCAGGGCGGCAAGGCAGGTGCCCCGCCTTGATACCAACGTCCTTCGGATCGCGAGAGCAGTCCTTCCCCCCGACTCGCCGCAACTTTGATCGCAGCTCCTAGCGCCTCCAAGTCAGAAGCAAAGGCTTCCAATTCTTCCGTGATCTTTGCCTGCAAGACCTCGGGGAGGTCAACATCGATTTCAAGTTCGTTGAATCGGTCCATAAACTCCTCATCGAGAGCTTCCGATTCGTTGTTGTAATTGTGTTGGACGTCTTCCCAGCGGTCTCCGATGTCTTCGACTTCGAGCAACAAGTCCTGCACCGCCCGCGTCGTGGCCGGAGATAGGATTTCTTCTTCGAGGTCATCGAAACGAGCGAAAGTCTGTTCCGCTCGTTTGAGTTGCAGCTTTGATTCGTTCCGTTTCGTGCGAAGCAAGTCGGCGTGCGCTTGAAAAAGCTCACGTGAGAGTTGCTGTGACTCGCGCTCCTCGAACTCGGCTGCATACTCCTCGGTGCGGCTGGTCACCGCCTCCGATTCGTCCGGCCTCAAAGCTCCCTGCCGTTGGCCACACATCGGGCAAAACTGTGCTGCCGCCGAGATCGCTTCGCCACACGCTCCGCAGTCACGCGATTCAGACATTTCTATTTAATCCCCAGACCGATCCGCGATACAAAAGTCAGACCCAATATGAGCCGTCAACGCCAAACTCTTTCTTCCAAATCGGGACGGTTTTTTTGAGCTCGTCGATAATCATCAGTCCGCACTCAAAAGACTCGCGACGATGTGGCGACGCTACAACAAGGCCGAGGCTGGCCTCGCCCACAGCCAAACGACCGATTCGGTGCAAGACAAATGCATGTGCAACACCGCAAGCGGCAACTGACTTTTCGACAACCTTGAGGAGTTCTTTTTGTGCCATTTCACGGTAGCAACTGTAGTCGATACTCTCGACGGACTTGCCGTCAGCGTGATCTCGCACGACGCCAAGAAAACTCAAGACCGCGCCGCATTCCGAAGTCGTGGCCTTGGCGACCAGGTCCTCAAGCTTGATCTTTTCCTCAATGACATGAACGGCGATGGTCATTGACTTAACCTCCACTTACCGGGGGAAGGAAAGCGACCTCAACGCCGTCCTTGAGAACAGAGTCATCCCTGCTGTATTCCGTGTCGATGGCGACCATCGCGCTGCCCAAAGCCGAAGCGGCCTGGGGGAATTCTTCGCACAATTGCCTGCGAAGACCTCCCACCGTCATACCTACTGCCAACTCGATCTGCGCCGGATCAGCCGGTACGGACTCCGAAAGCGAGCCAAAAAAAACAACTTTGACCTGCAAAGCAAACTCCCCTCAAGGCTCGACGCCCAATCCGCGAAAGCCGACTCGGTCCCAAAAGTCGTGGGCGCTCAGAAGTATCCTGAAGCTCGGACCTCGAGTCTGGGCCTTATCGTACGGTCGAATCCGACCGGATCAAAGCAAGCGAATATTGACGATCGCGACATCGTCGAGCACGTAGGCCGAAGCGGCATGGTGGTCAGCAATGGCCGTCAACATGGCCTTGGTCATCGTGCCCACCGGCTCGTTCAGGTATTCCGTGACAATTTCGTTGACTCGCTCGACTCCGAGCTCTACGGCCTCAGCACTCCGCGCTTCGACGAGTCCATCGGTATAAAAGGTGACGATTCCGCCAGTTTCTAACGGGACTTCGCGAGTTTCATACTCGAATCCTTCGACAACGCCCAGCGGCGGACCATCCGCGTCGAGTTCTGTCACTTGGCCGGTATCGGGAGAGCGCAGCAAGATGGGATTGTGTCCGGCACTGCTCCACTCAATCGTTTGCCGCTTGCGATCGAATACGACGATGGCTGCGGTCGCAAAGATGACACGCTCTTCGGCGACGCCGAGGAGCTGATTCGTGCGAGTGAGGGCTTCGCCGGCGACAAGTTCACTGCCGACGACCGCCCGCAAGAAGCTGATCGTTCGCGACATGTAGAGAGCCGCCGGAACACTCTTTCCGGAGACGTCGCCAATGATGACGCACAGGCGCCCGTCAGCAAGGTCGATGACGTCGTAGAAGTCGCCCCCAACGTTCAACGAGGGTAGGTAGGCCCAGTCGATCTCGAAGCCTTCCACGTGAAATGCCTCATTGGGCAAGATCCCCTGTTGGATTTCAGCTGCGATCTCAAGGTCTCGCTTTAGGCGGTCCCGTTCTCGCAACTGCTCCGTCATGCGCGAGTTCTCAAGTGACACGCCAGCAATGCTGGCGAACGCAGTGAGGAAATCGAGGTCTGACTTGGAGTAGAGGCGAGCACGCCCCGGAAAATCGGCGTAGATCGCGCCGAGGCAGCGGTCATTGACGACGATCGGCGTGCACACCGCAGCACGGATGTTGCTCGCCACAACACTCATGTTGCTTTTCAGCTTATGATCCAAAGACGCGTCTTCGATGATCCGCCCCTCTCGAGAGGCTACGACCTGTTTCAGCACTCCTTGGCTCGCGACGGCACCGAGGTCTTCGGAAGCGGGACGAGTCACGCGCGCAGAAAAATTTTCGCCGTCTGCCGTCAGGGCAATGACGGCGCGCCGCACCGGCAAGATCGCGAAGAGGTGATCCAGAATTCGATTGAGCAACGGCTCAAGTTCGGTGCTTTGGCCCAGGCTTTTTCCCAGTTCGACGAGCATCAAGAGCCGGTCGCGCTCGAGAGCCTTGTACTCTGGCTTCGCCGCGATTGAGCTATCCGTTGTAGCGACCGCTTCGGGAGGCTCTCGAAACAGAAAAGGAGTCCCTGGCTGCCGCAAAAAATCATCAGAGATGGAAATACTGCTGTCGCTGGTGTCGCCGCTCGAAGATGAGGGATTGGATTCGCCAAGGGCTTCCAAGAGACCGGAGATGGGAATCATCCCCGTGTGAGTCGCCGTGTTGATGATCTGCAAGCGCGCCGTCCCCAGACTCACCTGATCGCCATCGCCGACGATAAGCCGCGTGTGGGATTCACCTTCGTAGTAGATCCCATTTGCGGACCCGAGATCGATCATCTCGAGGCCGTCACCCCGGACTCGAATCTTGCAGTGACGGCGCGAAACGGAGCGGTCCAAGACGACAATGTCGTTTCCGGCCTCGCGACCGATGACGCATTCCTCGCCTTTCCGGATTTCGTAGGTGCCCGATTCGCGGCCGTCGACAAAGACGTGGATCTTAAAGGACATGGTGCTGGCAACTCTCACGGCGGTCTACGCGCACTAGATACGACCAGAGCCGCGAAATCAAGGCGCGGCTTCGTATTGGCTTCGCTTTCATGAAGTTTCCGGGCTTGTTACCGATACTTTCCCCATCAGCAACGCCAAGGAGCTGCCATGTTCGGCAAGAAAAAGGACGAGCGGTCAGAGTACGAGCAACAGGCTCATGACGCCCTCAAAAAGATCAAGGTTCCAGGATCCCAGAAGGACCCGGTCACGCTGGGCTTCATCAAGAAGCTCAAGGTCGATGCATCACGCATCGAGGTCGTCGTGGACCCGGGCACGCCTTCGGCGCCGCTACGCTCACGCTTGCTGCGCGATGTCACAGACGCCTTAAATGCGCTCGGATGGGGGCTGGAAGTTGCGGTTTCGATGCCAGACGCCCCGGCGTCGGCGAGCCCACCCAAGACGACGGGCAAGACGATAAAGTACATCGTTGCGGTCGCCTCTGGTAAGGGCGGTGTCGGCAAGTCCACGGTCGCCGTCAACTTGGCCTTTTCCCTTCAACAGAGCGGGGCCAGCGTCGGCATCCTCGATGCCGATATCTACGGTCCGAGCGTCCCCCACATGCTTGGCGTTGCCGCCCGCAAGCCCAAGACCATTGAGCAAGGAGGCAAGGCTCGGTTGGTCCCTGTCGAAAAAGACGGGGTGAAGATGATGTCGATGGGTTTCTTGGTGGAGCCTGATCGAGCCGTTATTTGGCGCGGTCCCATGATCCATGGCGCCCTCAAGCAGTTCTTCGAAGAAGTCGAATGGGGAAACCTCGATTACCTGATCGTCGATCTGCCTCCCGGGACGGGTGACGCCCAATTGACGATGGTTCAGCAGGTCCCGGTCGATGGTGCCGTTATCGTCACGACGCCCCAAGACGTCGCCATGATTGATGCTCGCAAAGCCTTCAACATGTTCCAGGACACCAATGTCCCGGTGTTGGGAATCGTCGAGAACATGAGCGTTTTCAGTTGCCCCGAATGCGGGCACGACAGCCCCATTTTCGGCGAAGGCGGTGCTGAACGTTGGGCCAAGCAAAGCGGCTGCGAATTCCTGGGGCGCCTACCCATCGAATTAAAAATTAGGGAGCACGGCGACGACGGAACGCCGGCGGTCACGGCGGCAGACACACCACCCGCCGTCGTGAAGTCCTTTGCCTCGATTGCGGCGGCAGTCCGACAGAACTTGGAGTCGAAAGGAGAAGCGGCGGCGCCGCTCGAACTTTGACGAGTTCTCGGCGCTGGCCATGTCTTGCTGCGAGATCTTGAGAACTACACGAGGAACAAGAGCGCGACTACCAAGCCGAGAGCAATCGTAAACAACAGGGCGATCGCCAGATAACGCGGTGTCCGGAGTCCGACGATCACCCGCGTATGCCGGGCGCGCCTTAGCACTGCCGCCATTTCGGCCGCGGAGTGCGGACGCTGGTAGAGATCCCAAGACAAGCTAGAGGCCAAAAGTGTCCGGACTGTCGGATCGAGGGCTAGGGGTAGCTCTTGAAGCAATTGGCTCGGCTCCTCTCGAAGCCGCTCCAATACCTCACTGGGACTGTATTCCCAGTACGGAAGGTCAAGACTAAGCGATCCCGCCAATGCTAATCCCAATCCGTAGATGTCGGATTTCCAGGTCGTCGGTCCTCGCGAAGGGTCGGCGACCTCGGGTGCGAGCCAGCGCCGATCTGAAGGCGGCGTGTCGATGGCACCGCCTCCCGTCGCTAAGGGCCCCGCTCCCACTCCGCGTACAAATGGCCTCGCCTCGCAGTCAATAGCGAAACACCGCGGAGAAAGGCTGCCGTGCACCACACCCAATTGATGAGCTCGATCCATCACGAGTGCCCATTCTTCGAACAACTTGTAGAGAGCGTCCAAGTGACCTCGATTCGAAGCGAGTCGATTGGCGAGGTCGCGTCTCGCCTGCCGCTCCAGACCATCCTTGCGCCCCTCATCGCCTCCGGGCTCGATGCTGACGGCAACGGCGCCGATGCCAACGGCTCCCTTTGCCGCAATCAACTTCTTTAGCAAACGACGTAGATCGCGGCCCTCACCGTGCTCGCGAATGATAAATGGAGTCTTCTCAAGGCGATCGAAACTCAGGGGACCGGGGAGTCCCCTTGTCCGCCGCTTGCGCAGGAAGTTGACCGTCTCTTCGAGCCGTTGGGCGACGCCACTTTGAGGGCGACTACGAAGGACTACCAATTCTCGGGCTTCTTGCCCGGGGCCAGCAGAAAGGCGAAAAACCGGACCGAGTGACTCGTCGTCAAGCTGGCCTTCGATGGGAAATTCTTGAAGATCGATTGAGTCGAAATCGCCGCCGTGAGGTTGCCCCTGCGGCCCGACCGTGTTGCTCCCAAGCGCGGTCTCAAGAAAGCTCCCGCAGGAAAAGTAGCCCGCCAGGTCCATTTTGAATTCGGGAAAGCGCTGCAGATACTCTTCGCGACGCAAGGCCTCGCCGCGATTCAACTTGTCTTGAATCTCCGCGACCACCGCGGCGAGTTTCTCTTCCCGTTCTAGACCTTCAGTCAACTTCATTTCTCAATTGAAGTAAGACATTTCGCGCAAGACCTGGTGAAGTTTTTGCTGAGCACGGTGAAACAAGACGTTGACCGCGTTCGGCTGAAGGCTCATACGTTCAGCGGTTTCGGCGGCGCTCAAGCGCAAGATTTGGCGGTAGGTAATGACCGTGCGAAAGTTCTCAGAGAGACGCTTCAGCGCTTTCTCCAACATCTGATAGCCCTCACGCTCCATGACGATCTGACTTGGAGTGCTTTGGCTGGCTGGAACGCTATCCCCGAGTTCAAAATTGGCACCGCCCGCCGACGCTTCACTGCCTAACTGCTGCTGGAGAGACAAGGTCTCGTGGTGCTGGCGTTTCGCAGTCTTGAAAAAGTACTTATCGAAGTCCTTTATCTTCCAGCTGATGACTTTGCTCACCCAGCGGAAAAAAGACTCGGGATCAGAATACTCGAACTTGTGAAAATTTTTGAAGACCTCGATGTAGATCTCTTGGACGATGTCGTCGTCCTCAACCTGCGCCTTCAACTTGTCCAGCATTTGCAGGCGAACGAGCAATTTGATGCGCGGATAGTAGCGCATGAAGAGCTGATCAAAGGCCTCGCGATCGCCGCCGTGAATCCTCAGCACAAGTTGCTGGGTGGTGCCGTGCTTCTTTTTCGCCATCGCGAAAACCCCCTACCTATCATCGGACCGTCTCTTGCCTGCTCACACTAATGGAGCGACCTAATGCGCGTGGCTAGATGGGCGACAATGAGAACAAATAGTCCGTCGGTTACCGGTAGGCGTCACCGGTTGAAACAAAGTCCTTGCACAATTTCTGTGCACTTGGCTTTTTTCGATCTCGGATGCACCCCCAAAGGGGCGATCCTAAGTCCTCTTGGACCCGACCGTTTACCCAAGGATTCTAACTCAAGGGTGGGGTCAGGGAACAGTCTGGAAGCAAACAGTGGACGTAGCGCCCTGAAAATGGGAAGCTGATGAGCACGGAGGCCCTTGAGCCCCATAGGCTTATGAGATATCGCGACCCTCGAGACCCAGTCATGAATCGTATCTTAATCACCCTCGTTCTTTTCGCTGCCGCCGTCTTGCCGCTGCAAGCGCAATTACAAATCGAAGACGCCATCCTCGCCACGACGACAGGCATGACCCACATAAGGGCGCTCGCATCGACGCCCGTGGTTCCGAACGCCACCGACGCCAACCCGATTTTGACCTCAGGCTTCGCCACCGGGTCGATCTTGTCGATCCCCGGAACGAGCCTCGTTCTCTACGCCGAAGGCGGAGCTGCGGCCCAAGTCTTTTTGCTGGAGTTTGCCCCGGGTGCCGGCGGCGGAGTCGGTACCGGGATTGCCGGACCTGCGAGCACGCTTTTGGGTGTCGCTGCGGGCTCCGTGATCAACATGGCATACGATTCCGAGAACGACGTCGCCTATCTCCTGACGACACCTGGAGCCATCAACACCATCACCGGGCCTATCACCAGTACTTCGCAAGTCGACAGCCTACTGTTTGCCAGCGGTCAATCCGGCGGCGTCGGCATTGCCGTGGGCGCCAACAACCAGTTGCTAGTGGCCAGCGCGGCTGAGGCATGGCCCGTGAATGGCGGCGACGTTGCGCCCAACGCGACCTTCATCACTTTCGTTTCTTCTGGAATCGCCAACATCGAATACGACGCGGCGAACGACCGCTTCTACACTTCAGCCTTGAATCTCAGTTCCGTTCACGTTTACGACGGGTCCACCGGGACACTGTTCGCAACTCCGTTGTCATCGCCGAACCTCCTCATCTGTGACGCTTGTAGTTACAGCCCCGCATCGGACATGGTGTACGGGATTACCCGATTCGCAACGACCATTCAAGGCGTCCCGCAATACGGCAACAACCCGATTTCGGCTGGTGCCTTTGACAACGTTTTGGTTTGCACCGACTTGGTCGGTGGCAACGCCACGGCCATGGGCTGCAGCCCACAGTCCGGTCACGGCAATGCGGGCTTGAACACATCCTTAGCTATCGTGCAGCCGCTCAGAGGCTCGATTGACTTCGACCCGGCTTCCAACATCCTCAATTTCAACACCGCCACCAACACGGTGTCGGCGACTCTGACGGTCCTGCAGTTGCGTTTCGGGGGCTTGATTACAAGTTCCGCCGTCGATCCCTTGGTGGGCTCAACGGTTTTGATCTCGGGTGACTACACTGGAACCGACCTTGTCGACCTCACGGATATCGACCTGAGCAATGTCAACGTTGAGTTCTTCCAGACCTCAACGCCCCCAGGAACGGCCGACAACACCTACGCGAGCGCAAGCCCGAGCAATGCTGGCGCTTCCACTGGATTCACGGGGCAGCGACAAGCTACGCCCTTTGCGACGCGAGTCTTTGACCTTGGAACCGCGACGATGGTTACCGGAGCTGGTGGAACCTCGGCCGTTCTGACCGCGATTTCTGATCTCGTTTCCACCGGCTCTCGCATTGGTTTCGATGTCAGTATTAGCTCAGGTGGCATCGGTTCGCTGACGCTCAACCCCGTCGCGAAAGCAGCGCCTTACGAGACACGCATTGCTTCAAGTGGCAACGGCGACCTCGAAATCGGCACGATTGGCGCGGTCCCGATGTCCTTTCTCTATCACATCGGCACCACGATGATCTCGACGCCGACCAACAGCGGGCCCTTCTTCGGATTGACCGCGGACTCGAACCTGTTCACTCAGATTCAAAAGCCCTTCTTTACTGACCCCTTCGTCGTCGCTTCCGACGCCAACGGTCAGTACAACTTCTTTTTGTCCGCAGGATTCGTTGCTTCCGGCGTGTCCCTGGATTACGTCGGCATCAACTACGATTCGATCAACGTCATCGTGAACATCTTGCCCGCAAGGAACACGATTTTCTAAGGAGCGGTTTAACCCAAACCACCTTGACGATCGAAAACCAAAACAGGCCCGAGGGGAATTCCCCTTGGGCCTGTTTTCATGAATTCCAAAGGCCCGAGGGGAATCTCCCTTGGGCCTGTTTTCATGAATTCCAAGTCAGCTTTGTTTGGCAGCCGCTTGAACACTCGCAACGTTGCGATTCATCCGACGGAAGCGACGGATGTTCTTTTGTAGGCGCTCCGCAAAATCGGCGGCCTTAGCCTGGTTGTAGTCGTACTGTCCGATTTTTTTGCCGCTGAAGGGATCGATCACGACGTAGATCGGGTTGGTGACCGAGCCCGTCATCTCTTCCTTCATCTTTTGGAATCGAACCGGCGCCTTACCTTGGTCGGTAAAGAGCGAGGTAACGACCATCTTGCTCATACCTGATATCACTTCTGAGTTTGTCGAGAACACACGGCTCTCGATCTCGCGACAGTTCGGTCACGTCACGCCGGTGTAGTCGATGAAGACCGGAACGCCTAGCTCCTTCGCCGTCTCGTAGGCCAGCTCTGGATTGTCGCGGTAGGCCGCGTGACCGGCCCATCCCAGGCCCGCTTCGCCTGAAACCTCTTCGAAGGCCGGTGGCATGAGGCTTTCGACCAAAAAGGGCATCTGCTCGCCTTTCGCGCCAGCGATGAGGTAGACCCCGAAAACGATGAGAATGATCGCAATCGCCCCGGAAATCGGCCCCACGCGCTCCACCTTGGGATCGTGTGCGAAGCGAACAACGCCGAGGAGGTAGAGGCCATTCATGATGAACATGATGACCCACATCCACAGAATCGAGGTTCGAGTGAAGATCTCCCATTCAAAGTAGGCGTCCATGGCTCCCAAAAACTTCAGCGCGAAGGCGAGCTCCAAAAAGCCCAAGGTGACCTTAACGCTGTTCATCCAGCCACCGCTTTTGGGCATGGCTTTCAAAAAGCGTGGGAACAAGGCGAGGAAAAAGAACGGAAAAGCGAGCACTGTCGAGAACGACAACATGCCAATGACGGGCATAATCCACTCTTCGCTTTCCGCGGCCGCCACCAAAATCAATCCGACCAAAGGCGCAGTACAAGTGAAGCTCGTCAAAGAGAACAACAGCCCCATACCCAAGGTGCCGACGAGTCCGCCACGGCCCTGCACTTTTCCCGCTTTTGCCATCAAAAATGCTGGCGGCTGCAGCGTGAAGACGCCAAAGAGAGAGAGCGAGAACAGAATGAAAAGGACACCGAAGAGCCCCTGAACGTAACCGTTCGTCGCGAGAATCTGGGCTCCTGCGGCTCCGAAGAGCCAGGTGAAAGCCACGCCAATGGCAACGAAGCTCGCGATGATGCCGAGCACATAGACGGTCGGCATGATGATCGGGTTCTTGTGACCTTGTTCGGCTTGCTTCGTGAAGAAGGAAACCGTCACGGGGATCATCGGGAAGACACAGGGAGTCAGAAGCGCCAAAAAGGCGGCGAAGGCGGCCTTCAAGACCCAATCCCAAAGGTTGGGGATACCGTAGCTCAATCTCGCTCGGGCAACCGGAAGCTCGTAGTCAAACTCCTGGCCATTCTCCAAAACCAAGGGCGCGGACACCGACAGCTCGAGCGTTTCATCGCCACTCTTGGCGGCGTCGGTGGCCAAGAGTTCAAGGGTGATTTGATGGCTCAGGCCATCATCACTTGAAGAGACTTCGGTGGCCAAGACGTCGGCCACGCGCTTGCTCGTGTCACCATCGTCGCGAACCCAATCCACAAAGATGTCGTTTGGCGACCCGATGTGGACTTTTTCGGGACTGCGGAACTTGTAGACCAAGATCAGCGTTTCGGAGGCACGGATGTCGCTGCTCTTTAGGCTGATCGCCGTATCCCCAAAATCCAAAGACGGGGCTATCGCCGCGGCCTCGGGGGCCTTCGGCGTCAGCACGTCGAGCTTGTCTTCCAGCCCGTCCAGTCGCGAATGAAGACCCTCAACACTATCGAGGACCCGTTTTAACCCCGCCCCGCCAAGTGCCGGCCCGCCACTCGTCGAACTCGCGTTCGCATCCGCAACTTCAATCGGCAAGCGAAATTTGATGAGGTCGGGAAGGCAGCCCGCCTCGTCACAGGTTTGATAGTCCAAAGTCCACATAGTCCGCTTGATGCCCGGGGTGGCGTCCGCCGCGATCCGAATCCTCTGCCGGATGACGACCTTCCCCTTGTGGATGTAGTTCTTGACGATCTCGCCGTAGTTGGCTTCCTTCATCTTCGGCTTGGGCTCAACGGGGGCGCCCACCAACTCAAGCACCGCGGCGTGGTCGGCACCCATACTCTTTTTATCGAGACTAATCACCGACTTTGCGGCGTAGGTACCGGGATCGATAAAGGAGTAAGTCCAACGTCCCTTTTTGACCTCCAGGGCTAATTCCAAGGTTGCTTCGCTGCCCGGTTTGGGATTGGCCGGGATGAGACGCGCAACGCCCACGAGGAAGTCGTTGCGGCCCTTCAACTCGACACCAGCTTGGCTGGTCGCGTCTCCGTCCGAGCCGGCCGATTCGGCCGCGGCCTGAATGTTGATCTTCGCGCGAAAGTTTGTGCTCTTCGGAGGGTTGCAGGCATTCGGATCACAAGCGACGTAAAAAAGGTTCCCCTTGACGCGCAGCTCGCCCTTAACAGACGGATCGAAAATGATCGGGACCCGGAACTCAAAGCTGTTTTCGTGGTAGCTGAGCTTTTGGCCCGCAAGTTCTTCGTGATGCGGCTCCGGCTCAGAAATCTCGCCATCGACCTTGAGGCCCTTGGTCTCGATGTTGATGGCCGTCGGCTTGTAGTCGCCTTGAGCCTTCACCGAGTAAACGTGCCAGGTAGGTGCCATCTTGACTCTGATGACCAAGGTCGCCCGCCCACCCACTGCCACCGTGGCGGGCTCGAAACTCGCGCCTTCGATCGTGAGGGCTTCCTCATCAACACGGGGGCTGGCATTTTCAAGATCCGGAGGAAATTGCGCCCACAGGGACGCGGTCATGGCGGTCAACCATGCCAGGCTCAAAAGCGCAATGCGGAGTCGATTCATTGAGTTAGCTCGATTTGGGGGCAGAAAACAAATTCCACGGTAGTCAACAACGATTGTAGCCTGTGGATTCCGAGGGATCAAAATTCTCCTTTGCGTCCGATAGGTCTTGTGACCCCTTTACCACTGCCCTTAGAGTGTCGCGACAATTTCTGAGAGGTACCCATGACGGAAGCGATGGTCTACACGGCAATCTTGGAGCAAGCGCTCAAAGAGCAGCAGCCACTACCGAGTGGTCCCGGTGATGCCGTTTGGACGGAGACTGCGGAAGCGCTCGGTGATAGCCTCTACCGACTCTGCATCGAGTTCGGGGTGCCCTTCAACACATTTCGCAGCAAGATCTTAAGCGAAGTACCCCAACCCGAATCCGGGCCAGACGCCAGCGAGAGCCTAGGTCGTCTTTTGGCTGAAACAGAGCCTCACGGTGAGCTGGTCATCATGGCCCTCGAACTCATGCGTGAAGATACCGACATTTATTAGACCCGCATCCTTGGCGGTGCCGCCCAAAGGGTGGTGAGTTGGATCTGACGAGAACGACAGGGTATTGGCGTTGATGCGGCTGGCCCGGGCTTGGGATTTCCCATTCACAATCTGGAAGCCGACAGGATGCCGGGAATAACCGTTCCGCCTGAGGTCATAGAACTCGATTCTGGGTGAAGCGTCTGAGGCGGCCCTGGTTTTCGTTTTAGTGAGGGCCGTTCTTGTGCCTAAAAGAAAAGGGCGAGAAGCGCGTGACTGTCCGATCGAAGGAGAGAGATGTGATGTTGTTGTTACATTTGCCGTTTTTCGAGGTGGGAGACAGTCACTGCGCTTCTCCAAACCCATTCCACTTCTATAGACCGCTGAGTCGACCCAAACGGCGCGGAAAATCGCCTAAAAAGTTGATGACTCGCACATTGGCGAGCTAAATCGAGCTGTAACTCTGGAAAGTCTGCGGGTCTGGCGCAAGCCAAGAGCCATAAACTCCTTGATCACGGAAGTTTAATAATCACATGCCACTGGTTTGCGTCTACGCATCCTCCAGCCAAAAACTTGAGGCCTCGCTCTACGAATCTGTTGAGAACATCGGACATGGGGCGGCGTGCGCAGGTTGGGAGCTCATTTTCGGCGGGGCTCGCATTGGACTCATGGATTCCGTTGCCAAAGGATTCCAGCGCGGCGGCGGCCGGGTTACCGCCGTCATCCCCAAGGTCTTCGACCGCCGCGAGCTGGCCTATGCCGCCGCGGAAGAGACGATCGTTACCTCGGATCTGCGCGAACGAAAAAAGATCATGCAGGAGCGAGCCGACGCTTTCCTCGTCCTCCCCGGGGGGCCGGGAACCCTCGATGAGTTCTTTGAAACCCTGACTCTCGTCCAGATCCGTGTCATGAACAAGCCGATCCTGCTGTGGAATCGACGCGAACATTTTCGCGGTACTTTGGACCAAATCCGGCTCATGAGTGAAAGAGGATACGCCCACGGTCCGCTGGAAGACCATTTCGATGTCAGGGTGACCGCCGAAGAGGTGGTGGCACAATTAGCGCACTACGCCCCTGCCACCCCAAAGAATCCGGGATAATCAGGGGTTTTTAGTCGACAAGCAAAGCGACGTCATCACCCATTTCGATGATGCCGCCGGGCAGCGTTTCGACAATTCCGTTCGGGCCCGCCGACAGCACCCACGAATGCCCTTGCCGCTTTTGATCGCCAGCATGGCCAAATTCACCCTGGGGAAAAATGAGGTAGGAACGTCCCCAAGGATCAGGTGCGAGCTGGGGCAAATAGGCGCCCTGCCAACGACCGGAGCCCGACATCTTCGGTTGGTTAATAAACCACTCTAGGCGACCGCTCGTTCCCCGCGGCAGAGTCTCGAAGCGGGGTTCGGCCCCCGGGCCGCGCAGCCAGGTGTAGATCTGGAGACCTTCATAGCCGCAGGGCTGAAAACCCGTGTCGGTGGCGTAGTCGTCCAAAGCCTGAGCGATCTTGTTGCAGTCGGTGCGGGCGCGGTCGTAGCCTGCGTCATCCAAGCGTTGCTCGACGAGAGGCCGCGTCACCGCGACCAGAGCGAGGATTGACAAGAATGCGATGCCGCCACCGAAACTCGGCAGGTACTTCTTCAGATTGGCGGAAACCATAAGCCCGGAACTCCCGATTCGGCGCGTTGCCGTCTTTACCGCTCACCCCGAAAAACGGGGGCGGAAACGACCTTCTTCTCGCCTTATCGGGCCAGCTCTTGGCAAAACTCCACCGGAATCGGAAAAACGCGCTCGTCAGGCCAACCTCCTGGCCGCCTAGGAGCTCTTGGGGCCGAGCATCTGGCCGGGATCGACGGCCTTGTCGAATTCCTCCGCGCTCAGCAGCTTCATCTCCAATACAACTTCCTTCAGCGTGCGGTCGCTGTGGTAGGCCTCCTTCGCGACTTTTGCGGCTTGATCGTAACCGATGACCGGGTTCAAGGCCGTCACCAGCATCAAGGAGCGGGCCAGCTTGTCTTCGATGACGTCGAGCCGCGGCTCAATACCCGACAGGCAGCGGTCGTTGAAGGACTCGCTGCCGTCGGCAAGAAGTCCAATGCTCTCAAGCAAGTTGTGAATCATCATCGGCTTGTAGACGTTCAGCTCGAAATTCCCGGAGGCCCCCCCCATGGCGATGGCCACGTCGTTACCCATCACCTGGCAACAGAGCATGGACAAGGCTTCGCATTGCGTGGGGTTCACCTTGCCCGGCATGATCGAACTGCCGGGTTCATTCTCGGGGATCGCGATTTCGCCGATGCCGCAACGCGGCCCACTGGCGAGCCAACGCACATCGTTGGCGATCTTGTTCAAACTGCAGGCGACGGTCTTGAGGGCACCGCTCATCTCGACCACGGCATCATGAGCCGCCAAAGCTTCAAACTTATTCTCCGCGCTGCGGAAGGGGAGCTTGGTGTATTCAGCGATACGCTCCGCCACCATGCGTGCAAAGTCGGGGTGGGTGTTGAGGCCCGTGCCGACCGCCGTGCCGCCTTGGGCGAGTTCGGTCAAAAAATGGAGAGCGGATTCGACCCGGCGAATGCCATGGTCGAGTTGGGTCGCCCAGCCCGAGCACTCTTGACCCAGCGTGACGGGAGTTGCGTCTTGCAAGTGCGTACGCCCGGTCTTCACGATATCGACAAAGGCGTCGGCCTTGGCCCGGCATTGATCGCGCAAGCGCGAAAGTTCGGGAAGCAAGCGGTTGACCACGCGATCGACGGCGGCGACGTGCATGGCCGTCGGGATGGTGTCGTTCGAAGACTGCGACCGGTTGACGTGATCGTTGGGGTGCACCGGGGACTTACTGCCCCGCTCGCCTCCAGAGATTTCGATCGCGCGGTTGGCAATGACCTCGTTGGCATTCATGTTGGTTTGCGTGCCCGAACCGGTCTGCCAGACCACCAGCGGGAATTGTGAGTCCAGTTCGCCCGAGATGACCTCGTCGGCAGCTTGGGCGATCAAGGCCGCGATCTCGGGTTCGAGGTTCCCCAGATCCGAATTGACGGTTGCGCAGGCTTTCTTGACCACTCCCAGCGCGTAGATGAACTCGCGAGGGAAGCGATGACCGCCGATCCTGAAGTTCTCGGTCGACCGCTGGGTCTGAGCCCCCCAATAAGCCTCCGAAGGCACCTTGATCTCGCCCATACTGTCGGTTTCGATGCGAAAGCTCATGGCTTGGTTCCCCTTAGTTCTTAACCAGGTCACGATATCAAGAATTCGCTCCACAACGGCGAGCATGGCACTATGGCCGGAGGCATTTGCTTGCCCTCATAGCCAAACCCGGGCCGTTGAGAGCCCCCAACACGGTGCTATCATCCGCCGTTGCCATCCTCTGCAGAAAGCGGGTCGAGTCCATGAGCGAGAAGTTCATTTTTCAGCTTCAAGACATCCACAAGAGCTTCGGCGAGCACGAAGTCTTGAAGGGTATCACGCTGTCGTTTTTCGTTGGGGCCAAGATCGGCATGATCGGCAACAACGGCGCGGGCAAGACCACGCTGTTGAACATCATTGCTGGCGTCGACAAAGACTTCGATGGCACTTGCAAGCTTCGCGATGGCTGCACGCTCGGCTACGTCGCCCAGGAACCCGGTCTCGATGCCGACAAGACGGTCTGGGAGAACATCCAGGACGGCGTCAAAGAACTCCGCGACGTTCAAGATCGCTACAACCATCTAGCCGATACCATGGGTGAATTGGAAGGTGACGCGGCCGAAAAAGCCTTCGAGGAATTCGGCACCCTTCAGGACGAGATGGACAGCAAGAACATCTGGGATCTCGACCGCACCGTGCAAAGGGCCATGGAAGCGCTCGACTGCCCGGACAAAGACTCCGGCGTCACCAAGCTTTCCGGCGGTGAGATGCGTCGCGTTGCGCTCTGCCGAACCCTTTTGCAAAAGCCCGACCTCTTGCTCTTGGATGAGCCAACAAACCACCTTGACGCCGACGCCGTCGCCTGGCTGGAGCGTCATCTTGCCGGATTCCAAGGCACCGTTATCCTCATCACGCACGATCGCTACTTCCTCGACAACGTCGTGAGTTGGATGCTGGAGATCGACCGCGGCCAGACTATTGTCTTCAAAGGAAACTACAGCGACTACCTCGAGGAAAAAGCCAAACGCCTCGACACCGAAAAACGCCGCGACGCCTCGCGCAAGAGAATCCTCGAGAAAGAGCTGAAGTGGATTCGGCAGACGCCGAAAGCCCGCCAAGCCAAGAGCAAGGCTCGCATTCGCGAGTTCCAAAAGCTCGTGGAACAAAACGCGGACATGCCGCGCGACGAAGGCAACATCGAGATTCCGATTCCGCCCGGGCCGCGCCTCGGCGCCCGCGTGATCTCCTTTGAAGGAGTCACTAAGGGCTTCGATGGTCGCACGCTAATTAACGATCTCTCTTTCGATTTGCCGCCCGGTGGCATCATCGGAGTCATTGGGCCCAATGGAACCGGTAAGACCACGCTCATGAGAATGATCATGAGTGACGTCGAACCAGATTCCGGAAAGATCGTCCTCGGCAAGTCGGTCAAGGTCTGCTACGTCGAGCAGGGCCGCGAAGCCCTCGACGATTCGAAGACCGTCTTCGAAGAGATCACCGGTGGCGTCGACGAAATCCCCTTCGGCGACGGCTGGATTTCATCGCGAGCTTATGTCGGCCGCTTCCGTTTTCGCGGCAACGACCAGCAAAAGCGCATCGGCGAGCTTTCGGGTGGACAGCGCAATCGCGCACAGATGGCCAAGCTTTTGCGACACGGCGGCAACGTACTGCTGCTGGATGAGCCAACCAACGACCTTGACCTGCAAACGCTTCGGGTCTTGGAGGAGGCGATCGGAAACTTCCCCGGCTGCGCCGTCGTCGTGAGTCACGATCGTTACTTTCTGAACCGAGTCGCGACGCACATCCTCGCTTTTGAAGGCGAAGGCCACGTCCACTTCTTCGAAGGCGACTACGACACCTACCACGATTGGAAACGGGCCCGCCGCGAAGAGCTGGGACTGAGCGAAGAATCGCGCTCTCATATCCACAAGAAGTTCTAAGCCCACCTACAAGCTAAGAACTACCCACTCCAGAACTCCATCGCCGTCGAGGTCTCCTCGGCGGCGATTCTTGTCAGCGTCGAGGTCGCCTCGACGGCGATTTTCGTCAGTGCCGAGCGCTCGTCCGTCGCGAACTTCAACGGGGTTATTCAGGAGCCAACCTTCTTCGAATTGGCCGTCGCCATCAGCGTCGACCAAGCCGGATTGCAAGCGAAGGGTCACTCCCCGTCCCCAACTGCGTCCCTCTCGCGAACTGCCGTCGAAGACGATCGCAACGTAGCGACCTTCAGCCAACAAGCGCAGCAAGACGGAATGCCCCTCGACCGTGCGGTCAAAACACATCTGCTTGGGATCGCTGACCGGCAGCAATCGCGGGCCCCGGCTACGGACCAGGCGTTTCGCGCGATCAAAGTGATAACTGGTGAAGGTCGGAGGGTTGGCCTTCAAAGACCAAATGACGATCTCATCGCGACCATCGGCGTCCAGATCGGCTAAGACCCAGTCGGTCTTTTCGGGAACGGCGACGGCCCGCAGCAAGGCGACCTTGCGGTCGCCATCCTCCCAGAACAAATCCCCCGGTGCATCAAGGCCGCCGCCGTAGAGGCTATGGAGGGCCGCGTCGTCGCTGATTGAAAGCTGAAGCCTCTTGGCGTCATAAGCGCCGAACATCAGCGAGCGTGGATCGTTGGAGTGATCCAAACCCAAGACGTGGCCGATCTCATGAAGGGCTGCGGCCAAAAGCGAGTAGGGAGGCTGTGTGCTGGATTTGTCGGATCTCACTTTTCTTGAGTTGCTGGTATCCCAATCAAGGCGAGCGTTGAACGTGACCCGCGCGGGAATACCGAGTGGCCCGGCCCGAGCGATCTCGAGGCCGTTGGCCAGGTAGTCGCCGCCACTTGACCAATTTTCTGAGCTGAATCCGAAAAGGATGTCGGCTTCGCCTTCGGCCTCGGTGAACACAAAGCACCCGCTCCCGGCCCAAGCCTCCAGGGCCGACTTCAGCGTAGATCGAACGGCGGCCTTCCCCAACTCGCTGGGGATCTGGTTGGGGTCAATCCCCCAGCTCAACTCCCTTTGGCTGATCCAACCGCGCAGGGTGAAATGGGGAGCCGACTCCGTGGTCTTCACTTCGTTCGTCGACGTATGCTCCAGACGATCCGAGCAAGACGACAACAGCAGGCAAAATGCCGAAAACAAAACCGCCCCGAGCTCCATCTTCTTGGCGCTCGGGGCGGTGGTTGATTTCATGCGACGCTTAGAGGTCTTCGAGGAAGGTAATCAAGGCCGCTTGCTCGGTCGCCGTCAGATTGAAGAAAGCAGCTTGGGCGTTGCTGGCCTCACCGAGGTGCGCTTCGATAGCCGCTTGTAGAGTCTCCGCTCGGCCGTCGTGAAGGTAGGGCGCGCTGCGCGAAATACCGATGAGAACCGGAGTTTTATAAAAGCCGACGGGTGCACCCGGTTCGCTCATCCCTCTGAAGGTAGGAGCAAAGATGTGGTGCAAGAGGAGGTTCGAGTAGAGCGTGACCGGCCCGCTTGGTCCCATCAAGGTGGGGATGTGGCAAGTGGCACAGCCGACCTGAGTGAAGAGAACCTCACCCTGGGCGACTTCAGGAGCGGTGGAGCCGCCGCGCGGTGGCGCCGCCAAGTGGCTCAAGAAAAACGCGATATCATCGAGGTCGGCGTCACTAATTTCGGGGTCGGCGGCAGGGTCGTTGTCGCTCAGGCTGCCGAAACCGCGACCGTTGTTGGGCACCGTAATGCCCATCTCGCCGCCCATGGCGTCGCGCACGAAGTCCGCGAGTCGGGGCACTTGGCCCTTCCAGCCGAACCGGCCAACCTCTTGAACACCAGCCACCATGATCATGCGAGCGACACCCATCACGCCATCGGAATTGGCATCGCCGGGGTCCTCGTTCGATAGGATGGTCGCATCAGAGATGAGGTCGATCTCGCCGAAGCCAAACAAGGCTGGCGTCTGTCGCTGTTCAAAGACATCCGCCGTGGGATCGATCTCTTCGCGCGGGCCGACTGACAGCGCTGCCGCATCTAAGCGACGGAACTTACTCGCAGCCTGACCGCCGGGGAGATCCATGTAAGGCCCGGATCCGCCGTTGTCGAAAGCGAATCGAGAGACATTCAACTCCAGACCACCCGCCCCCCCAATGACCGGGTCTTCGTGACAGGCGCGACAGCTATCACCGTTGTATTCGGGGCCGCCCAGACCCTCGCTGAAGCGAAAGTCCTTATCGAAAAGGCGCCGCCCATTGATCCAACTTGTCAACTCAGAGGTCGTTAGTTGGCGCGACGGGCCGCCGAAAGTACCGACAGCGGGGACCGGAGTCGACTCATCAAGGGAGGCACTTTTTACCGTGCCGTCGTGACTGGCGAACAGAAACAAGGCAAGCAGCAGGCTCGACGAAACTAAGAGGGTCTTCATTACAAGGCCTCCAAGAAAGCGATGATCGACTGCTGTTCAGTCGTCGTCAGGTTCATGAAAGCGCTGGCACTCGTCAGGCCTTCGCCCGCGTGTAGTTCGATGGCGTGCTGCAAAGTCTCGGCACGTCCGTCGTGTAAGTAAGGGGCGTGAAGCGACACGCCCCACAGCGGCGCCGTGCGCCATTCGCTCTCGGTCGTTCCGGGCGAAATCGACGACATCTGCGGCGCTCCGAAGTGAATGCCGTCTGCTAGGTCCGGTCCCATGTCGTGAATAAGCAAGTCGGTGTAGGCGTTGACCGGTCCGGCAGATCCATCCAGCCTCGGGATGTGACAGGCCGCACAACCGATTTGGGAGAACAGCGTTTCGCCGTCGCGCGCGCTGGCGCTAAAAGCCTTGGGCACCGGGGGGGCCAGAAGCCGCGTGAAGGCGATCATGTCCGCCAGATCGACCACTGATATCTCAGGGTCCGGAATACCGTCGTTGTCAACAATCGGAGCGGTGGGATCGGTAGTCGCTTGAAGGCCACCTGCCCGCAAACTCACCACGCCTCCTGCGCCCAGAACCGGATCACTGGTGATCCCCATCTGGGTGTTCAGTGGCGCGCGTGTGAAGGTCTCAATGTTGTTCGACTGCGCCTTGTAGCCAAAGCGACCGATCGCCCCCTGGTCACGATTGAAGCGACCCGAGATGCCGTCGCTGTCGCTGTCATCAGGATCGGCGTTCGACATGATCGTGATGTCGCTAATGGTCTCAAAGAGGCCAACGCCAAACACCGGGGGCGCGTTTCTTTGAGCGACGGTCACCGGCAAGCCGAACAAGCCGGTCGGAATCTGAATGCGGGCACCCTCCAGCTGGAAGCTCGCCGAAGTGTGAAAACCGCTGCCGTAGGCCGGTACGACAATCGAAGGCAGTCCGATCATCGCTAGCTGGAAGCCGGGGGGCCCCGCCGCCGCGAGGTAGAAGTTCCGATAGAGTTCGGAAGAACCCCCGACTGTCGGGTGCGAATGGCACGAGGCACAACTAGTGCCGTTGTAAAACGGGCCCAGCCCTTCTGAGGGCTTAAACCGCTTTTCAAACATAGTCTTGCCACGGCTAAAGGCCGCTAAGTCGGCTGCGCTGAGGCCTTCGAGCGGCCCTCCAACAGCAGGGCTGCTCACAGCGTCGTCGCCATCGCGGTTCTTACAGGATGTGCTGAGCACAAGCCCCAAGAACAAGCCTACAACGATCGAGATTCCCACGGGTCTGGGCATGATAATCGTCCTCACATTTCTATTCCAAGCGCTCTGAGTAGAGACGGCACCGCAATCTTAGTGTTTTCGATATCGACCGTTAAGCCCCAAGTTTTGAATCCCAAACGCCACCGTTCTCCAAAACCGAGCCAAACTCAGCCGCCGAGCCCCTGGGTCAGTAAGTCGCGGGCTCGCTCGAGGGCCTCGCCGATCTTGGAGGGATCTTTCCCCCCCGCCTGAGCGAAGTCCGGACGGCCGCCTCCGCTCCCGCCGAGGATTCCCGCGGTCTCCTTGGCGACCTTGCCCGCATGCACCGCGCCTTTGGCGAGGTCGGGACTTGCAAAGGCAACCAAGACAACCTTGCTGCCTGCGGTCGCCACCAAGAGCCCGCAAACCGATCCGTGGTTGTTCCTTAGGACATCCGCGACACCGGAGATCTCTTTCGCACCCACGTCGAGCCGCGCAACAACGATCTTGGCGTCGCCCTTCTCCGTCGCATCGGATAGAAGATTCTTCGCCAATTCTCCCGCGTCTGCGGCGGCCTTTTTGCCGCCGCCCTTCTTCAGCTCCTTGACTTGTTTCTGCAGCGTTTCGATGCGCCCCAATAGATCGGCGGAATTGGTCTTCAAGGCTTGAGCCGCGACGCGAAGCTCACGACGCTCGGTTTGAATCAACTCGATAGCGCCGAGCCCCGTCACGGCTTCAATACGGCGGACGCCAGCTTGCACGGCACTTTCACTAATGATGGCGAAGGCGCCAATGTCGCCGGTAGCGTTGCAGTGCGTGCCACCGCACAACTCGGTTGAGTAGCCAGCGATGTCGACCACGCGAACATCGTCATCGTATTTTTCGCCGAAAAGCGCCGTGACCCCGCGCGCTTTGGCATCGTCGAGCGACTCCGCCGTCGTCACCAATGCCACGTTGTCGACGACTCTCAGATTGACGAGTTTCTCGATCTCCTCGATTTCCGCGGGCGTGATCGCCTGCCGATGAGAGACGTCGAAGCGCAATTTGTCGGGAGCGACCAGCGAACCTTGCTGGGTTGCATGGTCGCCGAGGACTTTTTTCAAGGCCCAATGCAAAAGGTGAGTGCCGGTGTGGTTCGCCATGATGCGACGACGACGATCCGCATCGACACGGGCCTTGAGCTTTAGTGGCGGTTTTTCAAAGCTGCCCTCTTCAAGACGCCCCAGGTGCACGACGATGGAGCCGTAGCTTTGAACTTGGTCGACGATGAAACGAAAGCCCTCGCCTTCAATCACGCCAAGGTCTGACACCTGCCCGCCACTTTCCGAGTAAAACGGAGAGTGGCTGATGACAAGATGGCGCTCGTCGAGAGCCTTCACGAACTGAGCATCGGCGTTTAGGCCGTCGCCATGTCCGACTTGGCCCTCGCGATAAAAGGAGCGTTTCGTCGGCGGCAGCCCCTCGATTAGCGAAGTGTCAAAGCCAGCTCCGAACGAGCCCTCGGCTTTCGAAGCCTGGCGATGCTTCTCTTGGGCCTCGTCCCAACCGTGGCCCTCCACCGCGAGCCCATCTTCACGCGCCATTAGTTCAACGAGGTCACGCGGAAATCCAAAAGTCGCGTACAGATCGTAGGCCTCTTCACCCGGGATGAGTTCCTTACCTCCACTCTTGACGCGCGCAGAGAGGCCGTGATAGAGGTCGAGGCCGCGATCAAGGGTCTTGGCGAAAGCCCTTTCTTCAGATTCAATCAACAGAGCAATGTGGTCTTTTCGCGCCGCGATCTCCGGGAAAACATCTCCAAGAGATTCAACGACCACCGGAACAAGCCGGTGAATAAAGGGCTGGTGCTGGCCCAGTGATTGGCGGCCGAAACGAGCGGCGCGGCGCAAGATCCGTCGCATGACATAGCCTCGGCCCTCGTTGCTTGGCAACACGCCGTCGGCAAAAGCCACGGAGAGGGTCCGCACGTGGTCGGCGATCACGCGAAATGCGATGTCGGCCGCGGCCATCGAGCGGCCGTACTTGGTCTGGGTGATCTCTTCCAGGCCGCGAAAAATCGGCGTGAAGAGATCGGTGTCGTAGTTGCTGATTTTTCCCTGAAGGACCGTGACCAAGCGCTCGAACCCCATTCCGGTATCGACGTGCTTGTTCGGCAGTGGACTGAGCTTGCCGTCGCGGCTGCGGTTGTATTCAATGAACACAAGGTTCCAGATCTCGATGACCCGACAATTGTCGGTGTTAACGCCGGAGCGTGCATCCGAAGGGTCCGCAATCTCGCCGGCCTCAGGGCCGAGGTCGTAGTGAATTTCCGTGCAGGGGCCGCAAGGGCCGGTCTCCCCCATTTCCCAGAAGTTGTCCTTTTTGCCGAAGCGCAGGACTTGGTCTTTGGGGATGCCCGTGAGCTCGGGCCACAACGATTCTGCTTCGGTATCCGCATCCAAGCCATCGTCGGCATCACCGCCAAACACCGTGACGTAGATCCGACTGGGATCAAGTTCACAGACTTCGGTGAGGAACTCCCAAGCCCAAGTAATGGCTTCCTTTTTGAAGTAGTCGCCGAACGACCAATTGCCGAGCATCTCGAAGAAAGTGTGGTGATAAGTATCGACACCGACTTCTTCGAGGTCGTTGTGTTTGCCGGAGACACGAATGCACTTTTGGGTGTCGGCGGCGCGCGAATAGTCGCGATGGCCTACGCCCATGAACACGTCCTTGAACTGGTTCATGCCCGCATTAGTGAACAGCAAGGTCGCGTCACCCTGTGGCACGACAGGAGCGGACGGCACCACGCGGTGCTCGTGCTCTTCGAAGAACTTTAGAAAAGTGGCTCGGATCTCTTTGGCGGTTCTCATGACTTCTCCTGGGCCCGGCAACTCGGGGAGGAGAAATTAACAAGAAGCTCGGGGGCGGCGAGCGTGGACTGGGATTGGGCCGAGTGCAGGAAAGCCCAGTTCAGCCGCCGAAGGGGCGTCCTCCGCCGTTGCCGCGCCCGCCGCCAATACGGGGCGGACGCTCGAGCCGGCGCACAGTTTGACGAATCCGTCGCGCGTCTTTGCCATCGGGATTGGAAGCCAGCTCGGCCTGCAACAGCAGTTTGACCTCGTCGCCGCCAAGTCGACCCAGGTTTCGAAGGGCATTCCGAAAGTCACGACTCTCCCCGGATCTCAACAGCTGAGCATTGGTCGAGACCAGTTCGTCGTAAGGTCCGGTGCGTCCGAGTTTCCTTAGTTCGCGAGCCGCCTCGGTCCGGTTGCGGTCATTGTTCTCAAGGTTCGAATAAATCGTCAACCACCCCGGCTCGGCCGAAGGATGGCCGATTCCGGACAAAGAACGAAGCAGGGTCTTTTTGGCTGCACC